>NZ_JBIWER010000001.1:709418-986648 GCF_044762655.1 Psychrobacillus sp. NPDC096623 | reverse complement strand
GATGTTGAACAGTTGAATGCTGTGGTTCTTCCACGAAATGTAGCTTCAAATAAAGTAATAGCAAAATGTGGTTTTCACCTTAGAGGGAATGTTGAAATTGATGATCAACTACATTATCATTACACACTTGCAAAAAAATGATGAAATAAGTTTATTCAACTAACGGGTGCTTTAGTAAACGAGTGGCGCAAGTTGAAAGAAAAGGGAATCAAGTAGAAATAGTTACATATGTGCGTAATGAGAAAACAACAAAATTCACAATGCCAGTAGAACTATTTGAAAAACTGTCCAAAGAAATGATTCAAGATTAACACAATGTGTTTTTACATTAACGGGTACATTAACAGAACAGGACTGTCAGGAGACAGCCCTGTTCTTCAACTCACGGGTGCTTTAGTTAAACAAGACCATCATTTATCGATGGTTTATTTTTTTATACGAAAAATCAAGTAGATCTCAGAAATGAATTGTGAATCGGTACACTTAAACTAACGGGGTAGTTTAGTTGAATAAGAAGGAGTATTAAGAGTGATGTTGAATAAGTTAGATATGTAAATTTTTGAATAAAATGGGTGCTTTACTTCAAGTCTGGGGTTGGCACTTTTTTCTTGAATTAACGCAGCTGGTTAGTTAAATAACTTGTGTTCAACAATCCGAACATTTAGTGGATTACAGGTAGGCAGATTAGATTAAGGGGGGGAGTTTTATGAAGTTATTGTTATCCATTCTATTAGCTGGGCTTTTAGGTATCTTGGCTATGCTCGGTTTTTTTGGAACCTATATGGTTTGTGCAATTATTGTCGGAGTCATTTTCAGGTCATATATTTTAATTAATGAGATTCATAAACAAGTAGTACCAGCCAATAGCAATGACAGAGTGAAAGAGGTGTACGAAAGATATGTAAAAGAGAGAGAAGGAAAAGAAACAGAAAATTAATGTATGACTTTCTTCAACTAACGCGGCAGTTTAGTGTAATAAACAAATAAATCAGATGGGAGTAATAAATGGTTATTTTAATAAGTGCTGTAAGTGGTACTGGAAAAACATTGATGGCTCAAAAGTTGCTAGAAAAATATCATATTTCTTATCTCTCTATAGACCATTTAAAAATGGGCTTGTACAGAGGAGATAAGAATTGTGGATTTACACCACTAGATAGTACCGAATTCATTGGAGATAAGCTCTGGCCAATATTAAGAGGGATTATTATGACAAATATCGAGAATGAACAACATATCATTATTGAAGGATGCTATATATTGCCTCACTATATGAAGGGCTTTGACATCAATTATTCAGAAAAAATCATTCCAGTATTCTTTGGTTTTTCGACGAATTATATTCAAGAAAACTTCGAAACAAAAATAGTGAAACATAGGAATGCTGTTGAACTCCGTAATTGGCCCGAAGAAAGAACGATAAAAGAACTAATCAAGGAACATAAAGAATTTAAAACAAAATGTTTACAAGTAGGTGTTAGGTATTTTGAAATCGAAAACGACTATGACAAAGAAATATTGAATGTTTATGACTATATAGAGGATGAAAAACGGAGAATTGAGTTATTGAAGTAACGGGTGCTTTAGCTAATCATGGCCATCATTTCGATGGTCTATTTTTATAACCAAAACATCGAGTAGAACTCAGAATGCATTGTGAAATGTTACACTTAAACTAACGAGGCAGGTTAGTTGAATTGTTTAACTTGTGTTCAACAATCGGGCCATTATCTGGAATAACGTATTGTATAAATGATGAGGATTTGAAATAATTGGTATTAAGGCAGGATCATTAATAAAGTTTTTTTAGAGAATTCAGAAGTGGGGAAAGAGGGTTGTTATGGCAGTTGTATTAATAAGTATTTGTGCGACATTAATTACTTTTATGACAGTTTTCAAACTAATCACAGTGTTTAGGGTAGTCTACAAAAAAGGGAAAATAAATACTAGCAAGTTTATAGTATTAGCTACCTCTTCAATAGCTGTAGGTTTAATAATTTCTATATCCCTATATTTTGGATACCAAAGATTTTGGCACTTTTTATCTAATTATTGATCGTTTATCTTCAACAAAAGGGCGCGATTGTTTAATAAGCGTCGCTTCTTCTTAAACTAACGGGTGCTTTACTTCAAGAAGGATTAAAGCCTTTTTTCTTATTGACCTAATGCGGCAGGTTACTTCAAGAAGGAAGATATTGAAAACACGTAGAATTTTAAAAGAGAGACTATTTAAAATGGTGAATTGGATGAACATAAAAAGTAAAATAAAGTCATTACTGAGGGAGACTGTTATAGATTTTGTCCAAGGCGATTTTAATAAAATTCAAGCAAAGTTACAAAAGGGGCTATCAATCAGTGACCTTAAAGAAGAGTTGAGTTACTGGGATTCATTAACGATTCCGCCTGATGCAGCTTATGAAAATGTAGATTTTTATAAGTATGATGATGGTTCAGGATATGCCTTGGAATTTGAACTTTGGATTGATAATCAAAGAAGCGATTTAACATTATCCTGTGAAGCTCTAATAGACGAATATAATAATATTCGTGCTTTTACTGTTGAAAATCTACACGTATTATAAAAATGTTTTTTTAAGGAATAGAAGGAGGACAATTAAGAGATATCCCTAAACAAACGTTCCGATCAGCTTTTTATTTCTTGTTAGATGGATTATTTACGGAGAGCTTTATTTATGATGATTTTCTAATTCGCTTTGAAGAAGCTTGGATTGTATTTTGGTATGGAGTATCGAAATAAAATTGTACGGGAACATAAGATAATATTGTTTATTCAAGAATAGGGCGCAATTCTATAACTAGGATTAGCGCTTATTTAAAAAGGACGTGTAATTATAATGGATTTTTCTAATAAAACAGTGATCATAACAGGGGCTGGAAATGGAATTGGGAGAGGAATTGCCCTACATTATGCAGAAAAAGGTGCCAATGTTATTTTAGCAGATATCGACGAAAAAGCAGGTACAAAAACAGTTACCAGGATGAAAGAACAGGGTAAAGAAGTACTTTTCGTAAAAACAGATGTAAGGCTCGAAATAGATATTGTTCGATTAATGGAATTAGCTAATCAAACATATGGCCGGATAGATATTTTAATCAATAATGCAGGAAAAGCGTTATTCAAGTCCCCTTATGATATTTCGCTAGAAGAATGGGACGATGTGATAAACACAAACTTAAGAAGTGTTTTCTTGGGTTCACGTGAAGCAGCAAAGTATATGCGACACAATAAGGAAGGTGGATCAATTGTTAATATCTCCTCCACAAGGGCCATTATGTCTGAGCCAAATTCAGAATCTTATGCTGCCACAAAAGGTGGTATCGTAGCCATTACACATGCACTTGCAGCCTCATTTAGCGAAGATAGGATTACAGTCAATGCTATTTCCCCAGGTTGGATTGAAACAGGAGATTATTCAAAATTAAGTAAAATTGATCATGAACAGCATCTATCAAAGCGCGTAGGAAAACCAGATGATATTGCACGAGCCTGTCTTTATTTAACAGCCAAAGAAAATGATTTTGTTACAGGTATTAATCTTGTCATAGACGGAGGAATGACGAGGAAAATGATGTATGAGGAATAGGTGGTAAATACAGAAGTGCTATCAATAGAGCCTAATTTATCCAAGGTGATTTACTGAATCATCATGTTTCACAAATTTAATAGAAAAAAATGAATACTTTTGTACAGAAGCTCCAATAGCATTTCCTTTCTACCGTAACTTGATTGTAATAAATCTTGTTCAACTAACGGGTGCTTTACTTCAATAAGGAGTAGAGCCTTTTTTACTAACGGGGCAGGATAGTGGAACAAAATGATTTTTTTGAGGGTGAAGGATAATAATATTGAACGGAGGAACTAAATTGGAATATGTTTTAGATCACGTTGGAATTGCTGTTAGAAGTATTGATGATGCTCTTCCCTTTTATCTTAATGTATTAAACGGATCATTAGAGGACCGTTATACAAGTGATACACCTGGTGTTGAAGTACACGTTGCTGTTGTCAGAACCAATGATAAAGTAATTGAATTACTGGAACCAACCAACAAGAACTCTCCAATGGCTCGGTTTATAAAGCAAAGAGGAAAAGGGGTGCATCATATTGCATATCGAGTTGACGATTTGGACAAAGCAATACTCGAGGCTAGTAAAAAAGGAGTTCGTTTTCTAGAAGACACACTACGTATTAACACGCGTGGAAGAAGGCTCATTTATGTTAATCCCGCATCAACTGATGGAACTTTAATCGAACTTTGTAGCTATTTGAATAACTAAAGAAAAATAAACTTGAATTTTCTTAATTAGTAGAAGCAATTCAAAGAAACAATATGGGGAATTAACGTGAACTTTAAATAAACTATAACGTTGCTCAACTAACGGGGCAGGTTAGTTTAATAAGAGGTATTTATTTACAATTGTCGAAATAGTTATTACTTAGGGACAATTCAATCCGCATTTGAGGAGGAGTTATGTTGAGAAAAATAGTTATTTTACTATTTACAATGATTCTACTAACAGCTTGTTATTCAAATCAGGAAACTATTAAAGCTACTGGTGAAGGCGACTTTTGGAATGCACAACTAATATACGAGATGACCGATACCGATCTCCTTCACAGAGGAGGAATCCAATATACAGGAGATGAGGAACTCCTATATGTCACTTATACGGTAGTTACTGACGAAGGAGGACTTAGTGGGGAAGTTGAACCTCAAGAAGAACAAACTGCAATATCCTTTGGGACGGGCGGAGGGAATAATCCTCCAGCTACTAAAGATGAAGCAATTATATCGTTAAACCACGCTACTGTTGAAATTAAATGGCGGACTAATACAGGCGAATATGAAGAACTAATTAACTTCAAAGTAAATTAGTTTTTTACGTTGACATCTCCGTTCTTCTTCAACTAACGGGTGCTTTACTTCAAGAATGAGTAAAGCATTTTTTATTGTTTTTTCTAATTTAACTAACAGGGCAGTTTAGTTGAAGAGTTTTGTTTAACTTGTGTTCAACAATCGGGCCATATTGTTGAATTACTCCCAACGGAAAGTTGTCTAATTATGTTAAAATAAATTATGAAGTTAAATAATAATTTGATTATATTTATTAATGAGAAATATTCTAGTTATGAGGGGTGAATTAAATGGTATCCGACGTTTTATTTTTATTTAAGTCTCAATACGTATTACGCAATGTCCACAAAACATTAGCAAGTAGATTTATAGATATTCGTTTATTTCGATTCACTGATAATAACGGGAATTATGACCGTTTATCTGTTATTGTTAAACTGTCAGTTACTTCATCTAAATACATTGTTATAGTAAAAACAAGAACTTCAAACAAGTTCCGGGACAACAATCATTACAAAAACACTTCAGTATACTGACTTCTACTCATCGGTAAAATGAAGTGTTTTTGAATTTTAAAAATTATTTCTATATAGAAAACATTCCCCCTGTATGTTATCTTTATAAAGTTCTAATGTACAAGGAGGAATTTTAACTGAAACTTGAACTCGTCTCGTTATATTTAATATATTTTTCGTTACTGGCAGTCATAATTTACGTGTGTTATTTAAATAAAAAAGTTTCTAAAGAATCTAGTAATAGTACAGTTGAGAAAATTAATGAACGTTATCTACAAGCTTTTTTAATGACTTATGGTGGGAACCATATCTCTCATCTTATTTTTTTAAAGGACAAACAGCTCTACTGGGCACAGGAGAATAAAGTGCTTATTGTTTATAAAACGATTTTTAATCGAGCAATTGTTTTGAGCGATCCGATTGGAGAACCAACATTATTCCAAGCAGCAATCAATGAATTCTTTGAGAATTGTAATGACAAAGGATTGAAACCTCTTTTCTATCAAATAAGTTTAGCAAATATGCATTTATACCAAGAAATTGGCTATCGCTTCATGAAATTAGGGGAAGAAGGAAAGGTTACCCTTCCAACTTATTCTCTTGAAGGAAAACAAGGGGCAAAATTAAGAACAAAATTCAATAAATTTTCTCGACTCGGCTATACATTTCGAGTCGTAACGCCTCCCTATTCAGATGCATTTATTGATGAACTCTCAGTCGTTTCGAACACATGGCTAGGTAATCAAAAAGAGAAAGGTTTTTCCGTTGTATCGTTTAGTAAGGAATATGTAGAACGTTTTCCTGTTGCACTACTCTATAATTCGAATGGACAAACAGTGGCATTTGTGACGTTAGCAACCGATTATCGAAAGACCATAATTATCGACCTTATGCGAAAAATCCCAAATACCCCACACGGGACAATGGATGTTCTATTTATTCATATCATGAAATGGGCAAAGAATCATGAATACCAAAGTTGTAGTTTAGGGATGGCACCATTAGCGAATGTCGGAAATTCTACGACTTCATTATTCAGCGAAAAAATGATTCACAAGGTTTTCTCATACGGAAAATTTTCTTATAACATCAAAGGGTTGAAAGAATTTAAGAGTAAATTTGCGAGTGTATGGGAACCAAAGTATTTAGCTTATAAAGGAGCTTTTCTACCAGTTGCTCTTTTCCATATATATTTAGTTATTCATAAGACACCTGTACCTCAACCGATTTTTGTTCAAAAAATCAAACTTTTCTTAAAAAAAGCAGGATAACACACATAAAAAGACATCTTGGGATATTAATTCCTAAGATGCCTTTTATTTATATTCGCTCAAAATTTTGGAAATAAAGATAATTTACAAGATGGGGATAAGCATATAACCGAAGAAATAGATGAGGTCATTTCTGATTACATTATTCAAAAAATTCGCTGAACAGCTACCAATAACTGTTATAAATATCGTTATTTCTATTATTTGATTAGTTTTTACGTTGATTGTTGGTAGAATTAAACTAGATAAATACAAAAGAGGAATAACGGTTATATGTTGGTTTTTTGTTGTACTTTGGTCTTTTGGATTTATACAACAATTGTTTGGAACACCTTTTGAAAAAATGGTTTGTTCGTTAGTATTGCTTCTTGGAGTTATCTCGAACTTGCGTATGGCGATTGAAAAAAATAGCTGTAAATATTTAATTAACAAATTTGTGAACAATTAAACTTAAACTAACGGGTGCTTTAGTAAAGATCATGGGTTGCTTAGGCAACTCTTTTTTCTTCTTGAACTAAAGCGGCAGGTTAGTTGAAGAAGAAATGAATTTTGATAAATCAAAATGGAAAATTTAACCCTAGTTGAATCTTTTACTTTTTACAAACGTAGTACAGAAAGGGAATTTTTTGTTTAATTCATCATTTCTAAAGAAGTAATAAAGGTAACAAATACTACTTATTTATAGAGAAACGGGGAATCATTTTACTGAATATTCTTGATGTGGTTTTAATATTAATCGTTATTACAATTGCTATTTTTATACATGAAATCGGTCATGCAATTGCAGTACTTTTACGGAATAAGAAAGCAAAGGCAGAGCTATATCTTGGTTCAATAAGTAAAGAGAAAAAGCTGAAGCTAAGTCTTGGAAGAATTATATGTTATCTAACCATAGCCTTTTCAGGTAGATGTTGGGTTTCGAACTCAGAAGAATTGCCACTATCTACAAATAAACAAAGACTTATTTTTTTTGCAGGTGGACCGATTGCTTCATTACTAGGTTTTGTAGCACTATATTTTTTCTCCCAATTGATTCCTGGCGTGTTAGGCATAATAATTAATAAAATTGCATTCATAAGTTTGTTAATATTCTTAACTTCAGTAATTCCCTTTAGATATCCTTCATTCCTAAGAAATATAGGCGGTTTACAAAATGATGGTTTAAAGATTTTTAATATACTTCAAGAAATTAGAAAACAGCAAAAAATAGTTTCATAAGAAGAAAATGTCTAAATGTACATACAGGGACTTTGATCCAGCAAAGAGTTTAGCTTCCTATTTTTTGAACTTATCCTACACCTCTAATCATAGTCGCAACATTGGTTTGGAGAAAAATAAACAAGTAATCTTGTTAAGCTAACGGGTGCTTTAGCTAAAGCACAGCAGAAAGCTACATTTTATCCATCGTTAAAGGCAAGAAGGATAAAACCTCTCTGGAGTTAGAGAAGACCTTGGCACGTCACACATGGATATGATGCGGCAACTCGGGAGACCCTACCGGTCTTTTCTTCTTATAGAAGAGTATGTTGTACAAGCGATAATAAGCAAGGAAACCAAATGCCATTGTAGGGAGTCGGATAGCAGCGTAGTACCAATGAAGTTGGGTAATGCCGATGGAGGAAAGGTTGCTACCAAGTTATCACCCTTACTTGGGACACATTTACTACACACAGGGGTAGAGATAATAAATGTAAACTAAACTATTAAGGATAGCGGAATTAGCAAAATCCGATCGAAAGAGATTAACTACATTTTATGAATGGTGACGTATGCGTAAATAGCGCAAACACGGTTCTGTGAGGGGGAGGAACACAATCTACCGTAATGTTGAGAGGTTCCCTTCTACTTGACTAGTTCAATTTATGATGTAACTATATTCCATTTAATTCGTTTCTATACGGTTTAGAACAAATTTTATAGCAATTATAGATTCCATTACAAAATTCATATTTATGACATGTTTTATTTGTTTTCCCTATATTTTTTGGCAAAAGGATGATGGTAAAATATAGTGTTGCTAAAACTTTATGTTTTAAGAATGAAAATGGATGAGGAAAAATAGTGAATTTCTTTTAAAACTTAAAAACTTCGGTCAAATTGGTTACAGCATTTGTATTGTTGAGTATTGTGTTAGGTGCAGTAGGGTTATAATGCTTAACAAATTTTAATAAATCGAAAGAACAACTACAATTTATGTTTAATGAACGGGTTGTCCCGATAAGTGAATTAGGTAATGTGGAGACTTTATATCAGCAGATTCGTGTAAATATACGAGATATGGTATTTGTGGCAGAAACTGCTTCACAAAAGAAAGAGTTTGAAGATGTTATCATCACTATTAAAGAAGATATTGATACTGAATTAAAAGATATTGAATTAAACAAAATTATGCTTGATTCGAGGGATCAGAGATTTCTACTGCTAGTCTAGAAGAAAGTGCGTCTGGTTTAGAAGAAGTAACGATAGGAATACAAAACATTGCGGATAGTTCGAATACCATTGCAGAAGCTAGTTCACATGCAACGGGACAAGCGAAAATGGGATGTGAGTTTGTTGGTAAGACTGCTCAACAAATTCACGCAATCCATCGATCGGTAAATGAAAGTGGAGAAGCTATTCGTTCTTTAGATACACGTTCACAGGAAATTGGAGAAATCACAAAAGTAATTACAGAAATAGCTAACCAAACTAACTTATTTGCATTAAATGCAGCTATCGAAGCAGCAAGGGCAGGGGAGCATGGAAAAGGGTTTGCCGTAGTTGCAGATGAAGTTCGTAAGCTGGCAGAACAATCCCAACAATCTTCCACTCAGATTTCAACGTTAATAAATGAAATACATGTGGATATGGCACGCTCAAACGATTCAATTAATCAAGTAAAATCGGATGTGCAAGAATGACTTACAATCGTCGAGAAAACGGAAGAAAGCTTTATAATGATTTTGGATTCCTTAGATAAAGTGGGTATGCAAATTGATGATACGGCGGCGACAGCTGAACAAATGTCGGCAAGTGCACAAGAAGTCTCTGCAAATGTAACGAGTAGCACCTCTATGTCAAGAAATGCTAGCGAGAACTCTCAATCTGTCGCTGCTGCAACGGAAGAGCAATTGGCATCTATGGAGGAAATCTCTTCGGCATCTAACAATTTATCGGAGATGGTCATGAATCTACAAGAACTTGTAAGTAAGTTTAGATTATAAAATACGCCGTCTGACTTAAGATTGATAGAAGTCAGACGGTATATTTTATTGGGCTATTCAGAATATGAATGGCACTTTTTCATTGATTGGTGGAGATATATGAAGAAACCTATTAGATTAAGTATACAATTTCTTGTTTTGAGCTTACTGACTTTTGCCATGATTGGTACCTTTGTTGGAAGTACTATTTCAAGCATTTTAGTAAGTAAAAACAACTTGGAGAAGAATTATTTAATAGAGAATCAATACTACGCTCAGAAATTGGCTAGTACAACGGATTCTCTTTTTGAAAATATGATTAAAACCTTAACCATGGAGTCAGAAGAGGAAGAATATTCAACCGCAGATTCTAAAGAAATATATGAGGAAGTAAAACAGACGCTAGAATCTACTACGTTTTTTAATTCCGTAGTTTTTGTGGATCAAACAGGAAGTATCGTTGTATCAGCACCAAATAGGGAATTAGAGGGTACAAAATCGAATAGGATCGGTGCAAAAGAAGCCTTGAAAAAGAAAGTACCCTTAATATCGGAACCTTATGTAGCCATGACGGGGAAGCTGATATTGCTTGTTTCTGTACCTGTCTTTGATGATAGTGGGGCATATAAAGGGTTTATAGGAGGGACCATCCATTTACATGAAGAAAACAGCCTAACGAGAGTTCTTGGCCAACATCCAAAACATGAAAATGATTCGTATGTATATGTAGTCGATTCTAAAGGTAATATTATTTATCATCCAGATAAAGATAGAATTAACGATAGCGCTAAAGAAAACAAAGCCGTACAGCAAGTGTTGAAAGGGAATAACGGAAGTCTAGAAGTTATTAACACACAAGGTATTAAAACGCTAGCTGGTTACGCTTCTTCTACAAGCAAATGGGGCATTGTCTCCCAAACACCTAAAAAAGCCGTTATGGAACCAACGATTGAAATGGCAAAGCAAGTTAGCTTCATTGCCATTCCCTTTATGATTTTTGTTTTTGTCCTAACCTTTGCCATGTTTAAAAAAATTGTGAATCCGATAAGATCGTTAGCCCTCTACGCAAAACAAATTACACTTGATCCATCGGTGCCTACGCCCCGCATTCCTGGCTGGTATTTTGAGTTGATGGAATTAAAGCGTGCTATTTTAAAAAATGTTGATTTTTATGAAAAAAAACTGACGTATGTGGAGAGTGAATCAAATCTTGATCCACTGACTGGCTACTATAATCGCCGCTCTTTAGAAAAAAAGATTAGCCATTTAGGAATGTACTCCATCGTTTTGTTTGATATTGACCGTTTTAAAACCGTAAACGATCAATTCGGACATCAAGTGGGGGATGAGGTATTAACATACATTTCCGAATTAGCTAAAAAAGAAACCAGAGAAAGTGATTTGTGTTTCCGTATAGGTGGAGAAGAATTTTTAATTGTTCTCCCGGAAACGGATCTAGCATTGGCTCAAACGATTGCAGAACGAATAAGGAAAATAGCTGAGGCCAAAATTAGTCCTACTGGAAAGCCGATAACGATTTCGATGGGAATTGGAAATTTGCCAACTACAGCAAGTGATTTTACAGAATTATTCAAAGTGACTGACCAAGCTTTATACAAAGCGAAAGAAGAGGGAAGAAATAGAGTAGTCATTGCAAATCGTTTAAACAAAAATAAAAACTAGCGACATTATGTCACTTACAATAAGAATCCAAAGCAACATAAATAGAATTATGTTGCTTTGGAGTAAAAGTGCCTGTTTTTGTACAGGTGCTTTTTATTTTGGTAATAATCGTTAAAAATTTGAAAGAAGAAGTAATTAAATCATTTACCCAAGAGCTGTTAACTTTTTAATTGAAGACGAAATAGATAGATTATGCGAAATGAGTTTTTAGTAGAAAGGAAATTAATAATTATGACGGTTAATTTCCCCAGAGAATGTACGATCTTATCTGCAGAAAGAAAATATCTTTAAGTGATTATCAAAAGTTGGATGGAGTTTCTATACTAAAAACAGAGATAGATATGAATTTAATCTTACAACCATTTCCTCAATTATTATTTCTTTCACGATTACTAAATGAAGAAACCAAACTAATGGAACGCTTTATTAATACATCCTTATTGAACTAACGGGGCAGTTTAGTTGAATAAGAAGGTTTTTTTGCAATTGTGTTGAATAAGTTAATATATGTAAATTGTTGAACAAAAGGGGTGCTTTACTTCAAGTCGGGGCAGCACTTTTTCCTGAACTAACGGTGCAGTTTATCAAAGAAAGATTTGAATGGGAGGATTATATGATAAGCAAAACAAAAGACTATAAATATCCAAATTTCAACAACTATTTTAAGAAATTATTTCCCTTTATTTTTATCCCCACTTTATTAGCATTTCTGTTCAGTGATACTTACATTACAAATAATCCGTTTGAAGAATTAGAGGATTATGGTTCATTTTTATTTGTAATATTATTTTCCTTATTAATGGCAACAATAGTTAGCTCAGTAATAATTAGTCTAATCTGGATATTTACTAAAAAGGTCGATTAAGTTGAATAGTTGTCACTCCCTGTGTCTGCCGTTCTTCAACTAACGGGTGCTTTACTTCAACAAGGAGTAAAGCTTTTTTCTTCTTCAACTTAAGCAGCAGTTTAGTTGAAGAAGAAGGTGTTTTTGCGATTGTGTTGAATAAGTAAATATATGTAAATTACTGGACAAAAGGGGAATGTAATGAGGAAATTACTTATTAGTATAGCAAAAATAACAATACTTTTAACGGTGTTTCTAATATATAATCACAAACAACTACCCTCTAAAGATGGTGTTTTTAACATTACAGAAAACTGGGCTCAAGCAACAGAGGAAGTCTATTTAGTGAAAAAAATAGATGGTGAATGGTTAACTATTTTTAGAAATACTCATTCAATTATGCTTGGTCGATTAGAGCAAAACTGGTTAGGATTTTGGACGTTCAAGGATGATAATGAAATGGAAACAACATTAGTTTCAACTTACCATCCTCCTTTACAAGAAGACGATTTTATATGGGGTGCGTCAATTACAGAAGTAGGGAAACCCTCCTATTACTTTGGGCAAATTATTAATCCTGAAATTAGAAATATAGAAATAGAAACACAAAAAAACTCCTTTGAAAGTGCTTTATTAATTAATTCAGGACAAACTCGTTTTTTCTATTTAAAATTAAATGGAGAGGTAGTAATGCCTATAAACATTAATGGATTTTCTGAAACAGGAAAGTTAATTTATTCTACAATTAAACCAATTAAAGAGGATTAATGAAATTAAAAAGTTATTCAACTAACGGGTGCTTTAGTAAAAATCATGGGGTTGCCATTGGTAACTCTTTTTCTTATTGAACTAACGCGGCAGTTTAGTTTAACAAGTAACATAAAGGGTTCTTATGAAATAATGGGGGCGAAGTATGGAATGGGAAATTTTTTATTAAGTGCATTAATCATTTTTGTTGCAATAATACTCAGCTTTAATGCTGGGAGTTTTATTGAAATTGTATCTTATTGGATTTTTTGAGGGTTGCTAATATATTTGCTTTTTAAGGAAAAAGAAGAATAACTACAATAAATAATTTATTGTAGTAACGGGTGCTTTACTTCAAGAAGGAGTAAAGGCTTTTTTCTTATTAAACTAACGCGACAGGGTTAGTTTAATAAGAAGACAAAAGTAAGTAGCAAATAATTACTAAAGCATCGACTATTCTTTTTTCTACTTACTTTTGCATTTTATGTTTTTGATAATTTAAACCCCATTCGTGCATATTTACTAATATTGGTTCTAAACTTCTTCCGTATTCAGTTATAGAATATTCAACTTTAGGTGGAACCTGAGCGTAAACTTTACGTTCGACAATGTCCTCTTCTTCTAACTCTCTTAATTGCTTGGTGAGCATTTTTTGTGTGATTTCTGGTAGACTTCGTTTCAATTCACTAAATCGCTGTGTACCTTCCTTCAATAAATGTAACTACCTATAAATATAGCTGCTATGGAACCCCAAAAGATCCATAGAAGTTTTTCTTATTGGACTGATTGGATTAGATAGGTTTGTTCAATTTCATCCGCAGTTAAAGGCGGGTTGAACAGATATCCTTGGCCACTAAGACATCCAAACTTCTTAAGGAGATTTACATGCTTGTCTGTTTCAATTCCTTCAGCAACGACGTTTAGGTTTAAATTTATTCCTATATCAATTATCGATTTAACAAGAGCTAAATCCTTGGAGTCTTGCATTCCGCCACGAATAAAAGACTGATCGATTTTCAACGTGTCTACGGGTAGTTTCGTTAATAGACTTAAAGAAGAGTAACCCGTCCCAAAGTCGTCTATCGAAATGCCAATCCCCATTTTTTTAAATTGTGAGAGGATAGGATGAACTATTTCAAAATCTTCAAAAACGCTTTCTGTCACTTCAACCTCAAAATATTTAGGTTCTACCTTAGCGGCCATCATGCACATTTCTATATACTCAGTTAATTTGGTATATCGAAACTGATGAGGAGAAACGTTCACTGACACTTTAACGAGTGAATAGCCTTTTGCTTCCCATCGGGAGATCTGATTTAAAGCCTCTTTGATAACCCATTTCCCGATTTCATCTATTAAGCCTGTTTCCTCAGCAATTGGAATAAAATCCATAGGAGGTACATTACCAAGCACGGGGTTTCTCCATCGAATAAGCGCTTCCATCCCATTTAGTTCTAAAGTGGCCAAATCCATCTTAGGCTGATAATGAAGAAGAAACTCATTATTTTCAATTGCTTTCCGCAGTTCTGTTTCAACCTTAATTTTTTGGTCTTGCTTTTCCTTTAGGTGTTTATTAAACATCTTGAAATTGTTTTTGCCAGCTTGTTTTGCAGAGTACATAGCCATGTCCGCTAGATTTATCAGTTCAGTTAATTCGGTACTATCAGAAGGAAAATGGCTTACGCCTATACTAGTAGTAACATATATTTCATTTCCTTCAAGGAAATAAGGAACCTTAATTTGTTCAATAATCTGTTCTGCAATCATAAGAGCAACATCTTGGCTTTTATTGGTGATTAATACGATAAATTCATCACCGCTTAAATGGAACACAGAGATGGATTCATTTTGGAATGATCTTAATGTTTCAGCTATTCCTTCTAGCAACGCATCACCCACTCTATGTCCAAACTTATCATTTATCAGCTTCAACCTGTCGATGTCCATAAATAGAACTGAAACTGTATTTGAATGCTTTATGTCGGTAAGTTTTCTTTCAAGACTTCTTCTGTTAGGAAGATTGGTTATTTCATTATGATTTGCTAGGAAATCGATATGTTGTTCCTTGATTTTAATGTCGGTTAAATCCCTTACAACACAAACAATCTTGTTTGTTTCTTCGACTTTGGAAAGCGTAAGCTCTTGCGGAAATTTCGTTCCGTCTAACCTGGTTCCAACTGTCTCGCCTCTCCAAAGCCCTCTTTCATTTAAGGTGGGAATAACATTTAAAATTCCTTGCAAAGCTTCTTCATCGTAGCAAATATGCCAGGTGTTATTCAACAGGTGTTCTTTAGTAAATCCATACAAGGTGGCATGAGCTTCATTTGCAAATACAAATTTACCATCTTCATCTGTAATGCCAATTCCGTCTATTGAAGAATCCAAACCATATGAGTATTCAATCAACGTCAGCTCTGTCTGGCTCAATCCTTTTATATCTCGCTCTTTCATTGTGACCCCCTAATGACCCAACATAATTTATTTCTTAATCTTATTTTTTATCGGTAAAGAGAAGAGATTATGAAGGAGTAATCAGATTCACAACAATTGTATCAAGAGTGATGTAAAGATGGGAAATATGGTTGAACAATATTTGCTACATGAACTAAAGAGTGCAGTCTAGATGAATATGGAGGTGTTTTTTGAAAGGTTGTAGAAGTAATTAATTTATAGATAATAAACGGGCAGTTTTTTTTAGAAGGGGGATTTAAAAATTAATATTAACAATCGTACCGAACTAGTTCAAATAGCAAAATAGGAACTTCAAGACACTGAAACCAAGTGGTTATTGAATCGTATATATTATGAAAATATTTAGACACATAGTAATTGAATCTAAAGGGGGATAAATTAAAATGAAACGAAAATTACTAATTAGCGGTATAACTTTATTAGTTTTAATAGGTTTGAGTTTAGGTATAACATATTTCACTCATGCTAAATTCACTGACTATTCATTTTTCATTGGATTAGCAGCTACCATTGTTATTGGATTTTTTACTTCTAAGGGTGGTATTGGTACACGACACTTGGATATGACCATTCAAGGTTCAACAGGTATTAGAATGGAAAGTCAAAAGTTTAATTTTTCGCCTAATATTGTTTTTATCACATCTTTGGCATACACCATCATAACACTCGTAGCAATGATTTTTCATTACAGAAGTTATTTCTAAGAGATTTCAGAACTAAAAATATGATAGGGTTGTGAAAGGTTTCACTTAAACTAACGGTTGCTTTAGTTAAAGATCGTTGAGCTGCTAGATGGCTCTTTGTGGAATACAGGTAGGCAGATTAAGGGGGAGTTTTGTGAAGTTATTGTTATCCATTCTCTTAGCTGGTCTTTTAGGTACTTTGGTTCTACTGGAATCTATATCTTAAGTGCAATTATTGTCGGTGTCATTTTCAGGTCATTTATTTTAATTAATGAGATTCATAATCATGTAGTACCAGCCATAGCAATGACAGGGTGAAAGAGGCGTACGGAAGAAATATAAAAGAGAGAGACGAAAAAGAAACAGAAAATTAATGTATGATGTTTTTCAACTAACGGGTGCTTTACTTCAAGAAGGAGCAAAGCCTTATTCTTATTGAACTAAAGCGGCAGTTTAGTTGAACAAAGTTGACGTAAAAACAACAGTCACACAAACTATTATCAGTTGTTGGATTATAAAATAAGAACCTCCTGACTAAATCAAAACGATTAATGTCAGGAGGTTCTATTTAAATACGTTCTTAATTTTTATAATTCGGAAGCATACTTGTTTAACTCTTTACTCATCGATTGAATTTTGGTAATGATGTTAGAGATTTCTTCAGTAGAGGATACCTGGTCTCGCCCAACAATAACAACCTCTTGTATAGAAGCTGTAATCTCATTCACAGACTTTTGGATGTTAGTTAATGTTTGTCTTATTTTTTCTGTGGAAGAAACTGTTTCTAAAGAAAGTTTTCTTATTTCATTAGCAACTACTGTGAAGCCAAGACCTTTATCACCAGCCCTTGCTGCTTCAATAGCAGCATTTAACCCCAAAAGATTTGTTTGATCAGCGACTCTCTTAATGAAATTTAGTACTTCATCCGTATTATTCACTTCTTCCGTAGCACGATTGGACTTTTCTAACAATACATTACTTATTTTTGAGAGACCTTCCGAGCCATCTGTTATAGATACAACACGATTATTAGCTTGTTCAAGTGATTGTACAATCTGCTCTGAAATGGTTCTAAGTTGTTTTTCGTTTTGTTTTTGTAATTGAATGGCTAATGCTCCAATTACCTGACCATTATCTAAAATAGGTGCAGCTGATCCTGTGAACGGAATTCCAAAGAATTCTGATGGAACTTCTTCATTTATTACTATCTTGTTTTTAATACAATCTGCTAATGGTTCGCGTGGATTGATTTTAGTACCAGCTCTTGCTCCTACATCTATTTTACGCCCAGGATGGTAAGCAATCCATTCTTGCGTATTTGTTAATCCAATAGATATGTCTGGTAACATCGAGTGGAATATAGGTAAGATTTCTAAATAGTTTTGTAGACTTGGATGAATGGCTGAATTCGAATTTAAAATTTTAATATTAGTCATTTTCTGTTTTTCCTTTTCTACTAAATGATGGATTTTAATTTATCTTATCACTAGTAATTAAAATTGTCTGCTAAATTGTATTTTTTTGGTGCTCCATTACTACTATCGTTGTGAATTTTCTGTTAAATTAGAGGATATAAGCTTTATTATAATTGATTGTCTTATTCCTAATATTTTTCTCTTATAATAAATAGCTTTATCTAAAAAAGATTAATGCTCTTTATGTTGAACTTATTGTACTAACGGGTGCTTTATTTCAAGATCATGGGGTTACTTAGGCAACTCTTTTTTCTTATTGAACTAACGAAGCAGTTTAGTTGAATAAGAGATTTGTGATATTAGAAAAAGGGGTAGATGATATGGAAAGGTTAGAGTTAAGTTGTAACAACGCTGTACCAATGAATGCGAATGAACTGAAAAAAACCTTAATGGAATTTAAGAGCTGGGGAAAAACTTGGGAAGAAGAAAGTAAAGTACGTATTGTAAAATCTATGGTCGAGCATATCGGCTCAACCGATAGTGAACTTAGAGACAAATTAATCTATAGCTCTTTTTATCAATTAATTGTAGAAAAAAATCAAATTGAGCATGAGTTATTAAATGAACTACTTGAATTGTGTTTAAGTGACTTGTTATTTAAAGGAATTGGAGAAAATGAAAGTGATACTGTTTTTACAAGGTCATTTACTACTCTTTTAATAGCACTTATTCTATATAGGGATAATGTAGATAACTTTCTCTCTCGAGAAATGGTGTTAAAAATAAAAGATAAATTAATCGATTATATTTACTTGGAGAAGGATATACGGGGGTATATATCTTTAAAAGGCTGGGCTCATAGTATAGCTCATGTATCTGACGCTATTGATGAACTTGTAAAGAGTTCAAAAATAGATCAGAAATTTTACTTGGAAATATTAAAAGTACTGTGGAATAAGGTATTTGTTTCAACTAGTGTTTATATCCACGATGAAGATGAAAGGATTTTAATTCCTATACTAGAAATGGTGAATAACGGGTTAGATCAAGTAGAAATAATAACATTAATACAAAATGTGCCAACAGAACTGAAAATTCAAAAAGAACAGTTGGCAGAAGAAGACTATTGGTTCTTATATTCTAACTGTAAGACATTCTTGAAGAGTTTTTACATCAAAGTTAGTATGAATTGTGAATTAATACCACTTAAAAAGAGTATTGAAAAGTGTCTATCCGAAATTTCTTTGTATTAGAAGCCTTAAAATAGCTTACTCAACTAACGGGTGCTTTAGTTCAACAAGTAGTTCAGTTAAATGCGATAAATTATTATTAGGTATGGGAGGAATATTAATGGATTCATTTTTCTATTTCAATATGTTTAGAAATATAATTTCTAAATTTTTTTTAGATGGTATCTGGGTAGTCGGATTTTTTTACTTGTTAACCAAGACATATGAAAGTGATAGACTTAAACGGGTTTCCAAATATGTGATAGGAACTACTTTGGCATTATTATTTATTTATTCAGTAATGGGAAGTATATAAGATTTTTTTCCTTCTTCAACTAACGGGTACTTTAGTTAAACAAGTGGCTGCGTGTAAGGGTATCATTTTCTTTTGGAACTAAAGGGGCAGGTTAGTTGAATAAGAAAAATGGATTATTTGTAAATATAAGTTAATTTTTGTGGTAAAATATTTATTCAAAAACCTATATGGAGGAAAAATTATGAAAATAACTCAGCAATGGAATCAAGAAGACAGTGATTATATTCGTAAAAAGGTAATTGAACACAACCTTTCTAAACTACCAGATGAAGTAAAACACCCAGTCAAAAACATTAGCTTTATCCTTAGAGATGAAGAGGAGAAAATTTTAGGTGGCATTACAGGAACCATTTTTTGGTATCACTTACATATTGATTTCTTATGGGTCGATGAATCTCTTAGAGGTAAAGGATATGGAAGACAGTTATTAGATAATATAGAGGAAATCGCAAGAGAGAATAGATGCAACCTCATTCAACTTGATACATTTAGCTTTCAAGCCCCAAATTTCTATCAAAAATATGGTTATGAAGTAGTTGGTGTAATAGAAGAACATCCTAATAAAGATAATCAACAGTATTACCTTTCAAAGAAACTTACTTATTGAGATATCTTGTTCAACTAACGGGTGCTTTAGCTTAACGAGAAGTTTAAGTGTAGGGGGGATAAAATGCCAAGATACATTAGTATATTTTTCTTAACTTTATTGGTTAGTGTAATTTTCTTTTTTATTTTTTCTAATTTGTTTGATGGTGGAGATTATGCCGAAACAGCGATTTATACATTCGGTACAATAATTGTTATACTTCTATCATTTTTGATTTCACTCATGTACTACCTAATAAATATATTAAAAAGGAAACTCTGACTTTTCACTAACGGGCGCTTTACTTCAATAAGGAAGTAAGGAGAAAACCAAAATAGCAATGTTTGAAAAGTTGCATTGCTACTTACTTCCTTTTTTTCTAACTCGTTATATTTACTTTTTCAGCTGTGTAATCTGTGACTTCCCCTACGAAAAGAGGAGCAACATAATTTTCAACAAAAGCGATGTCAATGATAAATTAATATAAAGGGGGAAATAATAATGGTTGGTATAAGTGGTTTTTCCTCAATATTTTTACTCTTGTTTTTAATATTAATAATCGCACTACCAATAGTGGCGTTATTTGCACTAATAACCATTCTAAAAAAATTTAGGAACAATGAGTAATCTTACTAATAATAAGTATTTGGAATTTATGATTGTAGTTGAACTTTAATTCATGTTGAACAATACATATATGAGTGCGACTGAATAGAGGTAGTCTTTAACTAACGGGTGTTTTAGCTAATCATGGCCATCATTTCGATGGTCTATTTTTATAACCAAAACATCGGGTAGAACTCAGAATGCATTGTGAAATGTTACACTTAAACTAACGGGGCAGGTTAGTTTAAGAAGCGAGGAGTTTAACTTGGAAGGAAATAGTTTGAAACCAAAAAAGTCGACTGTAATAGGTTTATTGGTTGGTGCTATAATTGGAGCGTTTTTAGGAATTATAGCTTATAACGGTGATTGGCTAGGGTGAGAAAAAAGAATTGTTAATACTAATTACAATTATTGTGCTAACGGGTCTTACCTATCTAATAATAGCGAGGGAGCTACGACTAAGGTCTTATATTTTATAAGACTATGACTGTATTTACGACACAATAAATCTTTGATATGTTTTTTATGGGAATATTTTCTTATAAAGGAGAGTTCAATGTGAAGAAAAAATTATTAACAGTAGTAACAGGGGTAATAGTAGTCGCACTTGCATTAGGTATATACCTTAAAATTGAATTATCTGATGAAGCGGAATATAAAGGGTGTTTAGGGGCACAGGGTATTTCGAACACAATTGCCAAAGTAGTAGGTGACGAACCAACTAATGCTTGTAATGAATAAAAGAGGATGAGAATTATTAACTAATAATATTTTTCGTTATACTATCAAAAATCTTATTCAACTACCGGGTGCTTTAGCAAAATCTGGCCATCTTTTCGATGGTCTATTTTTATGTCCAAAATATTAAGTTGATCCCAGATATGCAATGTGAAATGTTACACTTAAACTAACGGGGCAGGTTAGTTGAAGAAGATGGCTTTTTTGCTATTATGTTGAATAAGCTAATATATATAAATTTTTGAACAAAAATGGTGCTTTACTTCAAGTCTTGGCGTGGCACTTTTTTCCTGAACTAACGCGGAATAAATGGGGTGGAGAAATTGAAGAAGAAAATTTGGAGTTCTGTTCTATTTTTAGCAATAATTATCGGTGGTGTCTATTTCTTTTTGAAATTTAATTCACCATTGGAGATTGGTATACTTGCTTCAAGTGAAGACAATAAATCAGTTGTTGTTGGTATTGGTAATAAAGGCTTCCGTGAAGTGAAAATATTAGATGTTTCAGTGAATAATAATGAAGAACCAGTAAAAACAAAATTACAAGTCAGTAGTGCGTTGGAAGGATTTATCATAACGGATGATTATAACAATGAAGAGGCGAAAAAATATGGCTTAATGAATATAGATGATGTAGCCATTAAAGCAGGCACTTCTCTTTCTTATAACTTTGAAAAATTAAATGATGTGACTGCTTCTAAAAATGATGAAATTTATGGGATTAGTGTAATTCATTATGAAGAAATAAATAAGGTTCATATAAGTTATAGATTTCTTGGAATTTCATTTAATGATACTGTGACATTTAACTAACGGTTCTTTAGCAGAACAAAGGCTGCCTTGAGGTAGCTTTTTCTTATTGAACTAACGCGGCAGTTTAGTTAAAGATTCGCTTTCCGAAATAATCAATCTTTTTTATAAAACCAAACTTAAATCTGCTGGATTAGAACCCATTTTGATCAATCTTTTGTCAAAATGGGTTCTTATTATTTATTGTAAAATATGGGTTTTTGAAGGTACTTATGATCAAACTTTATTTTAAAGCTCACATATTTAGTGTGGTGAGTCGTTATGATTTATTCAAGGAATTTCCGGCTTCAACAATTTGACCAGTACCACTTAAAACTACTTTTAGAGAAGTAGACTGGATCTACCGTTTCCAAGCTCATTTTTATCTGTCTTTTTTATTTTTATCAATATAATTCCAAAGGTAATAAGTAGTCCAAAAAGCAATTATTACGGAGATAAAGATAAAAGGAGCAGGTCCGTAATTCTCAGGTAAATAGAATATTAAAGCGAATAAAAGAATTAGAAAAGGTGGCATAAGAATCCAATACTTTTTATTTTTAAAATCATCAAACAAAATAACACCTCTTTTCCATTTTTATTTACATACATTATTTCATACGGACTTTATTCATCTCAACCATTTTATTTACTAAAGTGACCTATATATAGGGAAATTTAAAATGTATTTTATAAGCAAAGTGACGTCAATTTACCTATAGTAAAAATTAGTAACCAAAGTGACGTTACTTTAGAATATAAAATGCATTAATAAAACACTGTATTTTCAACTGTTGAAGTATACATTTATAGGTAAGAACTCAAAAAAAGTATCACAAATTAATTGATTCTATTCGATACCTTTGTACACAAAATGGTATGCAACTCAATAAAAAAATTGATTTAACAAGTGGCTGCCTGTAAGGGTAGCTTTTTCTTATTGAACTAACGAAGCAGGTTAGTGCAAGAAGGATTTTAGGGCTATATCTCGAATACTATTGGGATAAGTAATATACAAGAAGGTGAATTGAGTGAATAAGAGTTTAAAGTTGTTTGGTTATGTTTTATTTATTTCAGGTATTATTTTATTCGGTTTAATGCATCTGGCTATTGCTCTATACATTCCTAATTTATCAGGTTGGAGTCCACCTGGTAAACTTGCAACAATTCTAAACGAAATAATTGGATGGGTACCTTATACATTAAGCATTATTTTATTTATTATTGGTGTATTGATTATTATTTATGATTTATGGCAAATAAGGCAAAGAGAAAGTAGTTGATACTATTAAAAATAGACTCAATTTTCTTTCTTGTACTAACGGATGCTTTACTTCAAGAAGGAGTAAAGCTTTTTTTCTTATTGAACTAACGAGGCAGTTTAGTTGAAGATTCGGAACTCGTAATAATGAGGACGTGAACTCGGTTTCTAATAGAAAGGCTTAGTTTAAAGTTATATAGAGTTAGAGTTACAAAAGAATTTTAGATAGAAACCAATTTATATATGTTAATTTTAAAATACTGATAATTGAAACTATTTATAGCTATAAAACGTATAATAATGTATTGAGGAACGATGGAAGCAATGACTGAAAAAGGGGGAAAATGTATGCATTGGGTGATGTGGATTATTTGGGGCTCCGTAGCGGCTTTAATTTTAGGTAGTTATCTAGTGGATGTTTTGACTCGAAGGAAATATAGCTTAAATAAACAGGAAAACACTTTACACCAGAGTTCAGCTGAAGCAGATGCTCTTCGGGAAGTTGGTCGGTATAACAATCAAAGTGGAACGCTTTAAATGAATGAACGGATTTGGTAATTTAACTAACGGGTGCTTTAGTTTAACAAGACCGTGATTTAGATGGCCTATTTTTTTATCCAAAACTTCAAGTAGATCTTAGACATCCATTGTGAAATGTTACACTTAAACTAACGGCGCAGTTTAGTTGAAGAAGAAAATACCATTGCAATATGGTGATATAAGGATAAATATGAAGGAGGAATACTTAAATGTCACTTATAACCATTGAAAAAGCAACCATTACGGATGCTGAAAAACTAACAGAAATTAAGAAAAGGACTTTTGATGAAGAATTGAAAAAGTGGCTTCCAACTCAAGAAAATGTAATTGATTACAATATTCAGCCACCAGGATATTCTTCTATTGAGATGACTAAGTATATGATTAGAGAATTGGAGTATTTTAAAGTCTTACAGGATAAAGAAATTGTAGGTGGAATAATAATAACTATTTCTGGTATTAGTTACGGGAGAATAGACCGTATTTTCATTGACCCTAACTACCAAGGTAAAGGAATTGGTTCAAGGGTAATAAATTTAATAGAGAATGAGTTTCCTAATGTAAGAACTTGGGACCTTGAAACATCAGGTAGACAAATTAACAATCATTACTTTTATGAAAAAATGGGTTATAGAACAACCTTTGAAACTGAAGAGGAATATGGTTATCTAAAGAAAATAGAAACTTCATCAGAAATAGAAAACTTAGTTGAAAATAAAAACATTTCAAGTATCCAATACGAGAATTGCGATATGGCAAAAACGGAGTTTTATGGTGTAAATTTAGAAGGAAGTTCATTCAGTAACAGTAATGTAATGAATAGTCATATTAGCAATTGTAATCTCAGCCACTCAAAGTTCCAAAATTTAAATCTTAGAAATTCACTATATGCCGATTTAAATCTTTCTAACAGTGAGATGATATTTGTCACTTTAGGTGGGGTTAATTTCATTGATACAAACCTTGGAGATGAAAATATGCCAATCTCATTTGAAAGATGTGACCTTGAAGGAAGTAAATTTAGTAACAGTAATCTTAGAAATGTAGAAATACAAAATAGTGATTTGACAGGTATGAAAATAGATAATGTTCCAGTAGAAGAGCTTATTGATGCTTACTATCAATTGAATAAAAATAATTAATAGTATTAACTTTATTTTTGATTGCTTCTTGAACTAACGAGTACTTTAGTTGAATATTCGGTTTCTGAAATAATCAATCTTTATTATTAAAAAGCTCGATTCTGGTCTGAAAAATAGCGCCTATTTGAACATATTTGTTCAAATAGGCGCAATAATTTTCTAATAGAATCAGTAGTTGTAGCTGTGTTTTAACTAATCTTTATTCCAAATCAATAATTCCTTCTATTTTATACTTTAAATCGATTTACGGCATCTGTTAGCTTATCACTTAATCCAGTTAATGTTTCGGATGCAGTTGCAACCGATTGAATGGCATGAAGTTGTTCATCCGAAGAAGCACTCACCTCTTCACAAGCAGCTGCTGTTTGTTGAGAAGTAGCAGCCATCATCTGTATCGTCTCTACTACCTGATCTTTATAATTTGAAACTTGTTCAACTTCTTTTGATATCTCATCGATAGAAGATTGCATTGTTGACATAAGATCCGAAATCTCCCCAAAGGTCATTTCTGTAGCTACCACGACTGTTCCTTGTTTTTGGAAGGTTTCTCTCGTTTCATTCATTTGCTCACTTACTAGAGCGGATTCATTTTGTAATTCAATAATGGTTTTTTTTACATCAATTGTAGCTTTCGCTGATTGCTCCGCAAGTTTTCTAACTTCTTCAGCAACCACCGCAAAACCTTTTCCATGCTCCCCAGCTCTAGCTGCTTCAATACTAGCATTTAATGCAAGTAAGTTTGTTTGTGCAGAGATTTCCATGATTGTTTCCATTACTCCACCAATAGCCTTTACTTTATGTTCAAGGGTACTTACTACACCACTCATAGAAGTTAGATTGGTTTCCCATGTATGGAAGGATGTTTTCAACTCACTCATATGATTTTGTCCATTAATATTAATTTTACTAGCTTGTGTTGCAATAATTGTCATTTCATGTGACTTCTCACTTATTAGATTAATTTGATCACTTAAATGAACAGAGTTACTCGTAACTTCTTCAGCATCTTCAGCTGATTTCGCAGCTCCTTCGGCAATTTCTCCAATAGCTACAGAAACTTGTTCGGCTGATGCAGTAGTTTCTTCTGCAACGGCACTTAAACTTTCCGAGTTTGATTGCACATGATTGGCGGAATCTTTGACTACCCCAATGATATTGTGCATGCTTTCGGTCATTTTGTTAAAGTTGTTTGCTAATTGACCAATTTCATCTATGGAGCCTACATTTGCTTGAACAGTTAGATCACCTTCAGCTACCTGGTCCATTAGTTTCTTCAAATGTTCAATAGGTTTTAATATACGTCTTGTTGTAAAGAAGAGCGAGATGAACATGAAAACCATAACAGCTAAAGCAATGATGATGATTACGTTACGTATACTACCTGCTATTTCATTTATATTATCTTGCTCATATACGGCTCCAAGTTTCCAATCTAACCCCGGCAGAGTAGTGAAAACAGAAACCATTGGCTTCCCATCCGAGTTACCACGAATAACGCCTTCTTCTTTGTCACTTGCTATCATTTTCTTGATGTATGCAATGTCAGATAGGTTTTCACCCGCTAACGTTGGATGTGTAATGGCTGTCCCATCCTGTTCCACAATAACAGGGTATCCCTCAAATCCGAGTTCACTTTGAGATATGGTATCTGTCAAATTCGACAGTAAAATATCAATACCCATAACTCCCACAACTGCCCCGTTTATCACAACTGCTTTAGCACCAGTAATCGTATAAGTCTTAGTTATTTCATCCAAATACGGTTTAGACCAAACAAACTCTTCTTTACTAGTTAATCCATTTTGATACCAATCCCTTGTAGTAGGATCAAAATCTGCAGGCAGATCTGCTGCTGGATATATTTCTAATTGTTTGCTTGGTAAAGCAAAGTAGATAGCTGAAGTCGCATCATATACCGACTTAAACTCTTTAAATTTCTCTGTTAAGCTCTGTTGAAGTTGACCTTTCGCTATTTCATCCACTTTAACATACTCTTTATCGAAGTTAACAATCTCTGACGATGTAGACATTTGTAGCAATGCTTTTTCATAAGAACCGAGGTAGGTTTCAATTGTGGAAGACATGCCATTGACTACTACTTGACTTTGAGCAATTAAACTCTCTTCTGTTTTTTCACTCACCATTAATGTACTAATTAAACTTAACACTGACATACTGATGATAATTAGCACCATCACCGTAACAATTATTTTCCATTTTACTGACTTTCTCATTTTCAACTTCCTTTTTCCTCTATTTTCACTAATACTTTAATCTTACAGACGGTTTATTATAACAGGTAATTTGGCATATTAATAGAGTAGAATTAACAAAAATAATATATTTAATGGGTAAATATAGTATATAAATTATATTCTGTAATTATTTTTTGAGAAGGATGTGCCGAAATATAACTTAATACTACTGCATTGCGGAAGAATACATTAATAATTATTTGTCTTTACCGATAAATATCTTGTATATAGTTTATTAAAGGGGATTCCTAATGGAAATAAATGAATTGATGAAAAAAATAAATGAAAGCATGGAGAAATTGGATCTAATTTCTGCCAGAAGATTAATCGAGAACAATTTAGAACTAATTAGTGAGAATAGGCACCTTCTTAGAAGGAATGCAAGGTCATTATTTGAAATGCTAACAAATAATACAGAGTCAGTAATCAACTCATTGAATCGTAAAGAAATGAATGTTTTATATTCAATAAATGCTCATGCATCCAATTTTGATGTCGGAGGATTAAAACTTTCGATTAAAAATAATCCTGAACTATTAGTAAGAAAAGATATAAAACATTATTTAAACGAGGATGCAAAAACTTTATTAGCTGGAATGAAAATCATTAACATGAATGAATAATTTAATATTATGTGTCGCTCTCCATTTCCCACTCAGGGGTTCAATGACTTTTACACGAATTAATGGTCGTACGGTGGATGTGGGAAAAACAATAATATTAATTGAGGATATTGGAATTGAAGGGCTCCGGTTTTTAACTGATTTAAAATTAGCAGTAAACCCTCACATCATTTTTGAATTTGAGACATACTTATTTGGAGAAACTTTTAAGCTACTTGGCTCCATAGTCTGGATGAATGAAATAAAACCATATATATATCAATGCGGTTTAGAGTATGTCATTGATGAAAGTGAACGTGCTGAGTTTACGCCAATTTTAAATAAACTTGCTATAAAGCTTCAAAAGGAACCTTTTGTTCCAAACTGTAGTTTTGTAACTGAGGATCGTTAAACTTTTATAAAGAAATTACGCAATTAAAGATTAACGCAATTTATTAATTAAGTAGTAGGGGCTGGTTAGTCAAAAAGAGAAGTAATATTGTGAAACATTGCACTTAAACTAACGGGTGCTTTACTTCAAGAAGAGGTAAAGCCTTTTTTCTCATTGAACTAAAGCAGCGTTTAGTTGAAGAAGGAAAACTAATTATTTTCAAATTGATTCAAAAAAATGTAACTTAATAAGTTCTAACAAATTTATATTAGTTGTATAAAAATATTATTCGGGTGAAATGCTAATCGCAGTTTGAAGAAGGAGTGAATCAGCTTGGACCATTCAATTTCTTACGGCGATGATTATAAATATATACCAGCAACTTCAGTAGGAAGTGGCATCGGAACTGAGATTCTGCCTGATATTTATTGCCACACGATTCAAATCGTCAATATTTGTTTAGTGGGCAATCCTAATTCGGATGATTTTGTCCTGGTAGATGCCGGTATGCCTTACTCTGCTGAAGAAATTATTTCTGTCGTAGAGGACCGATATGGTGTGAATAAGCAGCCCAAAGCCATTATCTTAACTCATGGACACTTTGATCATGTAGGGGCAATAATTGAATTAGTAAAAAAGTGGAGAATTCCAGTCTACGCTCACGAGTTGGAATTACCATTTTTAACAGGTAAAGAAAGTTATCCAAAGCCAGATCCTACTGTTGAAGGAGGAACTGTGGCAAAAATGTCCTTCATATTCCCGATTGATGCTATAAATCTAGGTGACCATGTAAAAGTACTTCCTTCCGATGGAACAGTTCCTTTTATGTCTGGTTTTCAATGGATTCATACTCCAGGTCACACACCTGGGCATATCTCATTGTATAGAGAAGAAGACGGAGTATTAATAGTCGGAGATGCATTTGTTACAGTAAAACAAGAATACTTATATAAGGTGTTCACGCAGGAACAGGAAATAAGTGGTCCTCCAAGATATCTTACTCCTGATTGGGAAACAGCAAGGGAATCTATCAGTAAACTTGCCAGTTTAAAACCAAAAGTAGCTATAACAGGACATGGCTTACCTATGACAGGTGATTTACTAACAAGTAATCTACATTTGTTAGTCACTGACTTTAACTCGATCGCAATGCCGCACTATGGAAAATATGTAAATAATAAATTGCAGTAAATTTCAAGATCTCATTCATAAAAATGATGGGATCTTCTTTTAATTGTCTGAATAAAAAGTTAAAATAAAAATAGAAGAGTAAAGGGGGATGCAGATGACATTTTCTATCGTTGGTTTCGATCCGCAAACAAAAGAGTTAGGTGTAGCTGTTGCATCCAAGTTTTTAAGTGTTGGAGCAGTTGTTCCGTTCGCCAAAGCCGGAGTTGGCGCAATCGCGACTCAGTCCTGGGCAAATTTAGATTATGGTATTGATGGATTGGAAATGCTACAAAGGGGTCTGTCGCCGGAAGAGGTTCTAAAAGAATTAGTTGCAAGTGATGACAAATCTAGTGCTCGACAAGTTGGCATTGTAGATGCAAGTGGGCGTAGTGCTATATTTACTGGAGAAGATTGCTTCGAATGGGCAGGTGGGT
Source organism: Psychrobacillus sp. NPDC096623 (assembly GCF_044762655.1). Classification (NCBI taxonomy): domain Bacteria; kingdom Bacillati; phylum Bacillota; class Bacilli; order Caryophanales; family Bacillaceae; genus Psychrobacillus; species Psychrobacillus sp. NPDC096623. Next base: position 956,904 of record NZ_JBIWER010000001.1, on the reverse strand, counting down.
TTGCTGAAATGAACTTTGCGGTTCAGGGGAATTTATTGGTCAGTGAAGATACAGTCAATGCTATGAAGGAGGTCTTTTTACAAAACGAAGGGTCCTTGGCAGAACGGCTTTTAGCGGCCTTACAAGCTGGTGATAGTGCAGGTGGAGACAATCGGGGCAAACAATCAGCAGCAATATTAGTAGTTAAAGAAAATGGTAGTTATGGCGGTTATACGGATCGTTACATCGATCTTCGAGTGGATGACCATGCGGACCCGGTAAAAGAATTAGCTAGGCTTCTAAAACTCCATCAGCTCTATTTTACAGGAACTACTCCAGAGGATATTGTGGTTATAGAAGGTGATCTGGCTGAGGAGATTCAGACTATGCTCTATGAAAATGGTTTTTTAGATCGAGATCTCACGGAAATGGATGACCTCCTTGATGCTATTAAGTCTTATCATCTAATTGAAAATTTTGATGAACGTGTGCAAGAAAGGGGTTTCATCGATCAAAAAGTGGTAGAGTTTATGCGTATTAATAAGTAGATAAAGAGAAAACGAGAGTATGACGCTAGTCACGACTCTCGTTTTTTGTCGTTCACTTAATCTTCTTGAATTTCCACTTCTTCGATTTTTGATCGTAAAAAGCGGCTTCTTGCGTTACTTTTTTACCTTCTGTAGTGATGACAAAGTACTCGGAGAAGCCTTCAGTAATTGCTTTGTTATTGCCATCAAGGAAAGCTATGTCTTTTAGTTTCAAATCGTCTTTAATTTTATGCTTGTTCTTTTCTTTCAGTAACCCTGGAGGGATATGATAATCCAAGTGCAAAGTGAACTGTCCGCTAGCTGCAAGTACATCAAAGTTTTTAGCTGGGATCAGGAATGTTCCATTGAGAAGCTCGATCATCACATCTTTGTCAGCCGCATCGATTTTACTTGTAGCTGCTTTAGTAAAATGGATTTTAACGTCTCCTGCATTGTGCATTACGGAGCCGTCTACTGTGATTACCTCGCTAGAAGTATCCACTTCATCTTCTGTAATAATAGTCTCTCCATCTTTTGCAGAATGGATATTAACAGTGATAGATACAGAGTTATCACCATATGCAGCGATAATAGTTGTAGTACCAGTTGCCTTGGCAGTGATTATACCTTTATCTACAGTAATAATTTCACTATCAAAGCCACTATAAGTTGCTTCAGAAGTAACATCTTTTGTTGTAGCAGTGCCATCTTGTTTCGTTGTTGTTTCGATAAGCTTAATATTAGACTTTTGATCTTTTTCTAGCTCAACTGCTGTTTTATCAGCTGCTAGTGTTTTTGTATCTGGTTCACTTAAATCTAATTGAATCAGAATTGGGTCATGGTCTGATGCACGACCGTGAATATCCATATAGTTAGCGTTAATGTGAATCATATCCACAGCAGTTTTACTAGCTAAATTATTTGTTACAAGAATATGGTCTAGTACTTGGTTGTTCCCTTGATAATAATAAGAGAAACGTTCGCCGGCCTGTACTTTTTCTACCATATTTGTTAAAATTCCACCTTTAAGTGCAGCAAGTGTTGGAGTGAATTCGAAATCATTCATATCCCCAGCAACGACTACATTTAAATCAGGATCTTTTTCTAGTCCTTTTTGAATGAAGTTGTTAATCATCGTAGCTAGTTCAATTCTTTCAGCCTCAGAGCCAAGCAATGGAGGCTGATTTTTACCGAATAAAGGTTGGTCTCCGCCTTTAGAATTTAAATGAGCACCGATTACGACTACTTTTTCTCCTTGGAACTCAAATTGTGCAGCTAATGGTTTACGAGTGTTTTCTTGTGGCAGGTCAAGAATTCTACCCGGATTCAACGTAAGATTTCCATCCTCGTCCCAAGCAACTTTTTCAGTTGAGCTTCCTTTTGTTCCTTCTGAAAGTGTTACACGTTCAGGGTTATAAAGGTAACCAACACGAATGTTACCGCCTGGCTGTCCGCCGTCCTGGTCATACTCTGGTGCTATGTCTGTCCAAGCATATGTTGGTCCACCGGCTTTCACAATTGCTGCGATTAACCGTTCATAGCTAGCGGAAGCATCTGTACTTCCAGATGCAGTAGGACCATCATTATCTTGTACTTCTACTAGTGTAATAATATCTGGAGATTTCATATTTTCCACGAAAGATTTTGCGATTTTTTCTACTTTCTCATCTGGCGTGTTTGTTGTATTTGTTGAGAAATTTTCCACATTATAAGCTGCTACTGTTAATTTATCTTCAGTAGGTTCAATATCTGTAACTACAGTCGGCTTTTCAATACGAGTGATTGGAGGAAGAGTAGACTCCTTTGTCCATAGCTTGAAGTTACCAAAGCCAAAGCCTAAAACTCCAACGATATCACCTGTATAATAATCGCCTGATTTAGCATCATAGGATTCGTTACCTGTTAATACTAATATCTTTTCAGGGTTATAGTCATTCGCAGATATATTAATTCCACCTAGAACATTGAACTCAGTGTTCATTGAGTTACCTGCAACTACAGGTATTTCTCCATATTCCTGTGGTCCAATTACTTTTGCGTTCGGTACAGCTATACGCATTAATTCAATAGATTCCCAAAAGTCAATTCCATCTTCTAATGGATCGAATGTTGTTAAACCATCATTATCAATGATTTCAGTTGGAGGAAAAATATCTTCTCCAATTACTAAAGGTTCAGGTAATTCAGCTGTTCCAGATTTAGTAGCGGCGGTTGCACGAATTCTAGTAATAGGAAGATCATTAGCTTTCATATCAGAATAGCCTTCGTAATACCATTCTTCTACTGTTCCAGCTACTGTAACTAAGTCACCTATAGCTAAACCATTGGAAGCTTTGTTGACAATTATTGCTTCAGATGTAGTATTGTCATCGTCCGGATTAATATCTTGGATAACAAAGTTTGCTGAATTGTATAAATGAGTTACGACTCCAGTAATCTCTTGAACTGTTGCTCCTTCATAGTCAGAAAAGTGGGCTTGTCCTTGGATATCTCGTATTGCTAGATTAGTCGTTTTTAACACATTATACGTAAAAGTGAATACGTCTGATGTAGTATCGCTAACTGCGATTGCTTTAATCGTTGTATCAGCTGTTAGTGTAATTGGTGAAGTATATAATGTGCTATCTACTGAAGGTGTTGAACCATCTAATGTGTAATAGATTGCTGCATTTTCAATAGGAGAGATTAAGGATATTTTAGTTCCTTCCGATACTGTCCCAGGGTAAATATCCGTATAGACTGCAGGCTTATTTACTATGTCAAAGCTCTCTAAACCGAGTGTTTTTAAATGATAAGTCGTGTTGAAGATTGATGAGATACCAGATACATGTACTAAGTCGCCTACTTTATAGCGCTGAGTGAATGTATTATAATCTAGACCATTTCGATTGTCGTTTCGAACTATAACGGACTCTCCGTTTTCATTTGTTGCAGTAAATTCAAATGTACCAAAATCGTTTGTTTTCTGTAAATCCGTAATAGTTACATTGTTTAATGCTACACGTTCCCCTTGAGTTTCCTCATTTACTCCAGCTGGTGAAATGATTTGCTCAATTGGAAGTTCATTGCCAGACGAAATTTTCGTTATTTTGGTAGGTTGAATTTGTAATTCCCCGCTGTAGGGACTAACTTTGCCCTCTAGTTCAACGACATCACCAGGATTAACATCTGCAGTAGATGTATATGCATAAATACCTGCTGTAGTATCTTGAATATAGAACGCTTTACCACCCCAGAATCCAGAGCCAGTTGTTACAGTTCCTGTTATTTTGATTAATTTGTTTGGATCTGTTACTGCACGAGCAGCTGCGATGTTTTCCAATTCCTCTGCTTTAGGAGCTTCAGGAGGAGTTTCCCCATCAGCAATTATCGTATAAGCAGTTGTGCTTTTTAAACCAGGAACAGAAAAGTATGCCTCTAATGAACCAGTCACAGTAATTTCTGCTTTAAAGTTTTCTGGATGATCTTTTAGATTTAATGCCGTACGGATTGCACCAGTTGGCAATTGTACAGGTAAAATATTGGCCGGATTTGTTTCATCTGGTGAATCTGCTAAACCAATATTAGTAGCTCCAGTAAATGGTGCTTCTTGATCGTAGGAAGTCCCAGAGATAGCTACACCAACAATATAACCATGAACAGTTGCTGTCCCAGAGTTATTTGCAATTGCCTCTGACACGCTGATTGGTTCAGCTGCCTGAACACTAGGGGCAATAATAAATGGCACAAACATGGAAACTACTAATATAAAGGAAATGATAACTTTATTATAAGCATGATTCCAAATACCCTTTTTCGTCATTTTATTCACTCCTTGTACAATTTTGTATTTCGCATAGATTATAGCAAAACAAAATGTCAGGATTGTGTGAAATTTGTAAAAACTTAAATATTCCAATAAAAACAGGTGAGAAGTAGGTAAGTAGAATTATTTTCTATTAAAAAATAACTACGGCTTATTGAATCTAAAGGACTGCAAAATTTGTATAAATTAGAGTTGACAAGTAATGGAGCTGGAAAGCATAGATAAGGTTTTTCTATGATGGAAGATGAAGTCCGAAAACTTGCGGAAAGTATGAAGGGGAAACAGGATGAATTGTTCGATTATCGATGAATCGGAGTAGTTACGATAAAGTAAAAGACTTTTAAACTAAATTAAATACCAGGCATCAGGTTACTGATGCCTGGTATTTTTAATAATTAGAAGGCTTGCATTCTGATTACTTATTTAATTTCCAAACAGCATAATTTAGACCCAATGCAAAAGCAACCCATCCTACATATGGAATCATTAGAGCTCCAGCTGTATTATCTACTTGTTGAAACTCGTATGCCGTTAACGCAATGCATGCTAGCATAAGGCTAATTTCTACAAGTGCAGTTCCACGTAATCCCCAACGGAAAAATAGAAAAGACCATAAAAAGTTTAACCCTAATTTTAAGTCATATAAGGGGATAGCAGGTGAAGAATCTTTCCCTGTACTTTTCGTCTTTTGGTCTACACGGTATTTAGCAATTCCCATCGTTGTATAAAGTGCAGTCCAAACAATCGGAAAAACAACACCAGGTGGTGAGAATGACGGTTGCTTTAGTTTTTTGTATTTCTCTTGTGCATTTTTATTGGCAATCCAACCTGTAATAGAGCCACCAATTACTGGTATAAGGATACTAAGTGCTAAATTTTTTTTGTTTATACGACCATTTACTTGTAGTATTTCCATTTAACAACCTCCGAACTCTATTTATTATTAGATTCCCTAAACTTCTCGAAATAATCTATTTTTAAAAAATAAAATAATTTGAAAAATAAGAATATGGTATAATTATCAAGTTAAAATATAGACTAGGAGCGTACAAATGAGACTTAAGATTATTCATACAAATGACGTACATAGTAATTTTGATAACTATAAAAAAGTAGTTACTTTAATCAATGAACATAAAGATGAAAATACGATTATTTTAGACGGTGGAGATTTTGCTGATTTTAAAAGTATCGAGCTCCAAGGTACTAGGGGTATGGCCGCTATAGAGTTGTTGGAAGCTGCAGGGTACGATGCAATAACGATTGGTAACAATGAGATGTTCAATGGAATAGACACATTAGAGCTTATGGCGAGTAACAGTTCTATTCCATTTATAAGCAATAATTTGTTTAAAAAAGATTGTTCCAATATTAATGGAGTTAAAGCTAGTGTTATTTTAGAAAAAAGCGGACTTCGAATTCTCATTACAGGTTCTTCTCCCGATATGGGGGTTTTTAATGAGGGCTTAGGCATTCACATGACCGATTATTCTAGCGCTATAAAAGAAGAAATCCAGAAAAATAAAGATAAGTATGATGTTTGTATTTTGCTAAGTCATGTAGGTACATTTGTTGATCAACCACTTGCTGAAGAGATTAAAGAGATCGATATTATTATTTCTGCTCACGATCACAAATTGTTTGACCAAGCAAAGATTATTGATAAGACTATAATAAATAGTGCAGGTAATTATGGGGAACATGTAGGTATTATGGAATTAGAAATACAGGATGGAAAAGTACATCTTGTCCATTCAGAGACTATTTCTACAAAAGATATAATAGAGAATGAACAGATAGATTCTATCTTAAGATTAAATAAAGAGAAAGCTATAGAAGCTTTAAGTAAACCTTTGTATACAGTGGAACATCCGTTTTGGCATGACGTAGTAGAAGAGAATCCAATATCCAATTTAATAGCCGACGGATTAAGGGATATGCTGGGAACAGAAATTGGTCTTATCAATAGTGGTATTTGTAATGCAGGTATATTTCATGAAATGACACAAAAAAAGCTAATTGAAATATGTCCTTCTCCGTTAAATCCAACTTCCTTTGAGATTCAAGGTAAGTTTTTAGGAGAAGCGTTGGAGCAGTCATTAGATACGCAGGTTTGCCTCGGAGATGGAAGAGGGCCGGGATTTAGAGGGAGATTTGTAGGAAGATTGCATGTTTCGGGAGTTCAAATAGATCATGATGGTAAGAAAATACATGCAATCTATGTAAATGGAAAATTATTAGAAGAGGATAGATGGTACTTAGTCGGTAGCTCTGATTATTTACAAAGAGGTTCTGGGTATCCCTGTCTTGCAAACAATAGAAATGAACGATATTTAGGGGAAGAGATAAAAGATGTTCTGCGTTTATATGGGGAAAAGAAAGACTTTTGCGAGGAATCAATTATTCATAAATGGAAAGAAGTTTCTAAAATAAGGGGATAGAAAACATGGAGCCTAAAAAGATTAGACAACGTGGTATGCCAATAGGGGTTTTGCCAGTCGGTCAAAAGAATTGCATAACAGATGTAGAAGGCGTGAAGGTGGGGCATATTACACTAGATAGTTCTCTTGGGGGAGAAGAATATGCCTGTACTGGCGTAACCGCAATCCTACCGCATGGGGGTAATTTGTTTCGACAGAAAGTAGTTGGAGCAAGCTATGTTCTAAACGGTTTCGGAAAAACGACGGGTCTTGTTCAAGTAAATGAACTAGGGCTAATTGAATCACCGATCATGCTGACGAATACTTTTGGTATTCCAGCAGTTATGCAAGGGACTCTCGAGTATATGCTAGAAAGAAATCCAGAAATAGGTGAATCTACGGGTACAATTAATATAGTGGTAGGGGAATGTAATGATAGTAGGTTAAATTCGATTCGAAAGCTACCAGTTCAAACGAAACATGCGATTGACTGTATTCAAGGTGCTTCGTCTGAAACCTCACCGGAGGGAGCAGTTGGTGCGGGTAAAGGTATGATTTGCTTTGGATATAAGGGAGGCATAGGTTCCTCTTCACGTATTATCCACGATAAAGATAAGAACTATTCGATTGGATGTATGGTTCTTAGCAACTTTGGAAGAAAAGAGGAATTCCAAGCTTCCCGGTATAAGGTGAATGTAAATGAAGATGTTCCTCACTTTCCTAAGCCTGCTGATGGGTCCATTATGATTGTATTGGCGACAGATGCACCTTTAAGTCACAGACAGCTTACACGATTTGCTAAAAGATGCGGGGTAGGGCTAGGACGGACCGGTAGTCATTTTAGTAATGGAAGTGGAGACGTTGTCATAGCATTCTCAACTGCTCATAAAATTCAGCATAATTCTGAAGAAATTGTGGAAACAAGACTGCAATTAAGAGATGATCATCCCATTATGAATGAGTTTTTCCAAGGAGTGGCAGAGGTTACGGAAGAAGCCATATTAAATTCTTTATCACAGGCAATAGCTACAACAGGACGAAATGGAACAACCGTTTATTCCTATCCTTTTGAATGAAATAAAGGCTGATCTTCGCTATTGAGGTCAGCCTTTTCGATGTTTAATGCTTTAATAAAGGTCTTGTGCTGAACAGTTTTTGATAAAATCGATCGATGCTGACCGATAATCGATCGACCATCGCCAAATATCGATCGACTAGCGACGATAATCGGTCGATCACCACCAAACATCGATCGACACAACTCGATAACCGATCACAAAGAATTATTCTTTTTTAAACTCTAGTTTTATTTTTCCTTCAACTAATGCTAAGCTCGCATCAAACTTTTGACCGTTTTCAGCTTCAAATCCTTTGATGATGTTTGTTTTCCCCTTTGTACAAAGCAGCTTTATTTGGCTAGGTGTTATTTTTTTCTTTAAAAAGTATCCGTTAAACGTCTGTGTACAACCATTTTTATACTCTGTGCAGCCATAAAAGTTCTTATGGGCAATGATCGATCCTTTTTGACATTTAGGACAGGCTACAATAGGATCTCTTTTGAACTTATCAAACTTGGAGGCACGAGGTGCTAGCTTTATATTAATCTGTTTAGTATTTAATTGATTGGGAACCTCATCCATCAAGCTTTGGATAAACTTAGCTATACTACCTAGAAAACGATCCATCGAGCCTTCCCCATTACCGATTTTTCGTAAATAGGTTTCCCATTTAGCTGTCATAGATGGACTAGCAAGAAGATTACCCTCTATTGCCTGACAGAGTACACGACCTTTATCAGTTATGGAAACAATGTTCTTCGATACACTTATATAGCCATGTCGTTTAATCGTTTCAATAATTCCACTACGTGTTGCTTCTGTGCCGAGACCTTCTACTTCTTTTAAAATTTCAGTTTCTAGTTTATCCTCCACAAGCTTTCCACAGGTTTTCATCATAGCGATAAGCTGTCCTTCCGTATAAGGCTTTGGAGGCATAGTTTTTCCTTCTTTAATACCGATTTCACTCTCAACTTTTTCCTTCTCTTGCAATGGAGGAAGTGGATGTTCTTCTTTCTCTTTAGATGAACGGGTAAATAATGCTTTCCAGCCCTGATCTCGCTCTGTTTTTCCAGTTGTGAAAAAGGGGAGACCATTCACATCTGTTGTAACCTTGGTCTCTGTATATAAATAATCGGAATGGAACATCGCCAAAGTAGTGCGGACGATTTCTTCATAAAGATTTCGCTCGAGAATAGAAAGTCCACCCAACTTTGCGGGTGTTGGGAGCTTCTTCGTTGGAATAATGGCATAATGCTCCTGGACTTTCGAGCTATCGACATATCGTTTTTTAGGAACGAGTGAAGCAACTTCAAAAGGAAGACCAATAATTTGCTGATAAGCCGAAACCTGAGCAGCGATATAGGAAAACTCGTTTGGTGTAATATGTCTTGCATCCGTTCTCGGGTAAGAAACTAATTTTTTTTCATAAAGTCCCTGCATCGTTTTTAATACATCTGCTGGACTCGTTTTCCACAACCGATTGGCGGTAGCCTGTAATGTCGACAAAGAATGGAGCTGGGGTGGCGGAGTTCGCTTATCTACTTTTTCAACAGAAGTAATAACACCCGGTGAATTTGGTTGAATATAATGGTTAGAAAGAAGTGCTTGAATTTTTTCTTTTTTGGATTCCTTCGCTTTCGCTTTTCCCTTGTATGCTCCTTTTTCTGCATGGAAGGTAGCTTCTATCTCATAAAAAGGCTCCGATACAAATTGTTCAATTTCCAGTTGACGTTGATAAATCAAGAAAATGGTCGGTGATTGAACTCTTCCAATAGGAAATACTTCTTTAATGCCTTGTCCCTGCAACAATAACGAATATAATCTAGAACCGTTCATACCTACTAACCAATCACTAATTTGACGAGCTTTGGCTTCGTCGTATAATAATAGATCCTTACGATTATCCTGTAAGTTACTAAAGCCCTTTAGCACTTCCTCAATCTCTAAGGAATTAATCCATAAGCGTTTAATCGTTTGACCGCGTGCTCCACTTTGGTTGTATATACTATAGAAGATATTCGAACCTTCTCGGTCTACGTCGCACGCATTAATAACCGTATCTGTAGCTTTAAGTAATTTTTTGACGACAGAAAATTGTTTAAATTTTCCTTTGGCAATTTGAAATTCATACTTCTCTGGTAAGATGGGTAAACTTGCAAGTGACCATTTATTCCACTTCGGATCATATGCTTTCGGTTCTTTTAGTTCCACAAGATGTCCAATTCCCCAAGTAATATAGGCTCCCTCAGGAAAAATGGGACATGGTTGGATTTCTAAATATCCTTCGTGTCGTTTTACCTTAAAAGCATCCGCATATGCTTTTGCCTGACTAGGCTTTTCTGCTAAAATAACAGGTTTCATGATTTCACCTCATTGGTTTCAATAATAGAAACGCTAGTTCTATTATTATCGCATAAATATGAAATGTTTTCTATTTCAACTATTTGACACGGTATAGTCCTAATGATAGGATTGGCAAATATCCTAACAATAGGATAAATTCAAGCATCCTAAAAAATGACGAGGAGAATATGTATATGAATCATTTTTATAGCGATGTCATTCAGTATAGAGGAAATCATTATGATTTCGGTTATATGCAAGGGGAGCTTTTAAAGGAGTCACCTATTTTATTTAACCGCGAAAAACAATGGGATTCCATGAGAAAACGTCATTTTACTATAAACCAAAAAGAAGCAGTCCAACTATTTTCTACATTTCTTCCTAGCATGCTGGATGAACTACAGGGACTAGCAGATGCACTCCATTGTACAATGGAGGAAGCACTCAGAGAGTTCGGTGGGTATTATGTCGATTATGAGAAAAGTGGATGCTCTATTTTAACAGGATCTGAATATATAATACGTAATTATGATAGCCATCCCGGATACTACGAAGGGCGGTATGTCATTTATCAACCTACAGATAAGGGCTATGCGACGATAGGTCCTTCCATGCAAATAACAGGACGTACCGATGGGATGAATGAAAAAGGGCTTGCAATGGGTTATAACTTTATAAACCGGGTTCGTTCAGAAGATGGATTTGTATGTAATATGATTGGTCGAATTATTTTAGAAAGTTGTGCAAATGTAAGTGAAGCTATCACTTTATTAAAAGAAATTCCTCATCGAACTTCATTTAATTATGTTCTACTCGATCCAAGTGGGGATACATTTGTGGTAGAAGCCTCTCCTAGAAAGGTAATCGCGAAAAAATCGAATATTAGTACAAATCATTTTGAAATATTAACCGAAGAAAATCGTTATCGCACGAATGATTCTTTGAGAAGACATAAAATACTGGAAAGTCAGCAAAGTGATGACATGGATATATATGGGGCATATCAAAGCTTGAACGATACAGAGAATGAGATATTTTCTAGCAAATATGATGCATCTGCAGGAACAATACACACATCTGCTTATATTCCGAGCGCAAAAAAGGCTTTATTTGCTATCGGGGGAAATCGGGCACCAGTTATCATAGATTTTAATCGCTTCTTAGAAGGGGAAAGAATAAATATAAAGCAAATAAAAGGAATGCTTAATTATCATATACCATTTGTTAATATGGATAGAGTTTACGAAAAATAAACGCGGAGAAAATGATAAAATACAAATAAAAACCCATTCCTAAAAAGGAATGGGAAGTGCTTTTCTTATTTAGTTATGCGCAATAATAACTAATTTACCTTTGTCTAGTTCTTTTTCAGCTGCTTCAGCCTCTTGTTTAGAAATTCCGGCAGCTTCCATTTTGCTACGAAGTTCATCTCCTCGAGAGGTAAACATATTTTTAAATGATTGTAAAAAGCCTTGCTCTTTCATACCGACATCAGATGTGTCGAGCGCATCGTTGATATCGTCTGCTCTTTCTTTAAAATGGGCGAAAATATGAATATTGTCTCGAACGTATCCTTGTGTTTCAAGTTTTTCAATTTCTTGTTTAGCTTGAACTGCATTTTCAACTGTTAGTTTGACTGTCATGTAAATTCCTCCATTTTGTTAGTAATGTATTCTAGTATATATTTACCCGGTAGTAGCAACTTTAAACAAATAGGAACGGATGAATCCAAATGTGTGAAAGAATGGGTTGGTTTTGATATGCTTAAAAGAAAAAAGAATGGATGTTATATAGATGGAAAATAAATTAGATCAAGTAGCCAGCTTTAAAGCGGCCATGGGAAATTATCCTACTGGGGTCACTGTAGTCACTGCTTTTAATAGTGAAGGTAAACCAATGGGTTTGACTGTAAATTCCTTCGCTTCTGTTTCGTTGGATCCATTATTAATATTATGGTCTATTGATAAAAGGGTATTTTCGTATGACGAGTTTTTAAAAGTAGATAAATTTACGGTGAATATTCTAGCAGCAGATCAAGGAGATATCTGTAATCTATTCGCTAGTAGAGTGGAGGATAGATTTGCACAATGTGAATGGAATAAATCAGAGTTGGATTTGCCGGTGCTTTCTAACTCGCTAGCAACTTTAGAATGTAAAGTATTTAACAAAGTGGAAGCTGGCGACCATACAATTATGATTGGTGAAGTACTACACATTCAAAATGCGGCAAAAGAGCCTTTGTTATATCACCGTAGAAATATCGGTGCTATACCAACAGAATTTTATAAATGATCAATACTTGAAAAGGATATCCAGATGGATGTCCTTTTTTAGTGGCGACATAGTAATTTTTTTACTCATTCAAAGGTTATTTAATAGTAGAGAACTAAAATGCCCACCAAGTAATTTCTTGGAGGACATTTTTTTGAGTCAAGAAAGTATATGACTATTTATTAAACGTCGGTCTAGATTTAGCGCCCAGCCCCTCGTGTGTTTCAGAATTTCGGTAAAGGCATTATAAGCCTTTATGTGAAATCCCACCAGTACTTCTCTGAGGTAAAACTATTATTCTTTATAAAAAAGCTTAAACAATATTTCTCTTTGTGGTACTTGGAGTTTCTCAAATTTTTCTAGGAAAGCTTCTTTGTCATACTTAACGTGGTGAATTGTAACTGCTGGTTTATCGAAACCAAAGTCTATTATTGCATAAGGTGCAGTATTTCCTTTAGACACACCAAGGGCTCCTGGATTCAATAGGATCTTGTTGTCTGTTTTAAAAAGATGCTCAGGATGATTATGCCCAAAGCAAATAATATCAGCAGGATAATCACCAAACATGTTGATCGAATTTTCTAGCGTTGGCTCTAAAATAGTATAAAAGGGCTCTTCTCTAATATGAGCATCACGCATATGTGCTTCTATATGGTAGTGGATACCAAATAGACGCGTGCCATTAATTTCTTTTGTAATTATTCTTGGTAATTGCTGAAGGCGTTTCACATTTTCACTTGTTAATTGGTTAGCAATCCATTCATGGTGATCGCGTGTATGCTTGTAACTATCAGGATGGCCTTCACCTAAAATAAGGGATAGGATAGCTTCGTCATGATTGCCAGTAATCATTCGAACATCTGGACGCTCAAATAGAATATCAAGAACCTCATTTGTATCTGGCCCCATAGCAATCATGTCCCCAAGACACCAAATTTCCTGCACCTCTTTATCAATATCTATTTTATTCAAAACAGATTGTAAAGCAAGTTCGTTTCCGTGAATATCTGTTATGATCGCAATCTTCAAAAATAATCCCCCCTATAGCTTAGTCTAACGTTTCCACTTTTTCAGTAGCTTTTTTTTTGTGCTTCACATATTTCATTACATAATAAATTAGAATCGTCACAAAGACTATTCCGAAAATGACGAATTCATCAACCTCAGACGACAGTATCCCAGCTGGTATAAGGGCAAGAACAAAAAAATACAGGAAATTTCCAATTGCAGTAGCTACGGTAAAGGGGACGATTCGTATTGTGCTTAGCCCTGACAAGATATTTATCAGACTTGTTGGGATAAAAGGGAAAAGTCTTCCTTGAAGCACATAAGCAAAACCATTTGCATCAACCTTTTCGATCAAACCTTTATTGAACTTATCTATAATAATTTCTTGGAAAACATAGCGAACACCGGAAAACACAATGATGGAAGCAATGACACCCGTAAACCAGCTCCATAAGAATCCGTTAATAAATCCAAATAACGTAATATTGATTGTAATTACTAAAATAAGTGGGAATATAGTAAATGAATTTTGTATGAGCATGACTAGCGCCATAAAAAAAAGAGAATAGCCGATATTTCTTTCTAAAAACAGTTGGACTTCATCTATATCTCCAAGCAATAAAGACGTCACAATATCTTTGTTTAATAAGACAAAAACTAAAGTTAGCAGCAAACCGCCCCATATAATCCATTGCCTTTTCGTAAGATGTTGAATTTTACTTTTCATTTGTTAACGTCACCTAGTCCTTCTCAAGTTTATCCCGTATTTACGGGCCGTCATCTCATCCTCTATAGCTTATCCCAACTAACAAAGCATATGTGGAGGACAACTGCCCCTAAAAGTCCGAATGGTTCAACTAACTATCAGTGGCAATGAAGAAAATTATTACTGATTGAAGTTTCACTTTATTCCAATCGTAACATGGTTTGAGGTTACTAAAAAACTTTTAAGGTCCCTTCTTAAAAAGATATTCAAATGAATCTTGTAAAGACCGAAAAAACGCATTCTTTTAGGCTATTTTCCTTTTAACTTTACTTGCTGAAAGAAAAGTTAAGTTGAGAGCCACACAAAACATTAGAATAGAACCTCCAATGACGACCTCTCTAACAGATAGCCATTGAGTAGCAAATCCTAGGAAAAGAATAACGATAATTTGTATAAAACTCGATATCATCTCATAAAGGCTTGATATTCTACCCATCATATCGGTAGGGATATTGGATTGAATATATGTCATAAATCCCGTATTTGAAATAGATAAAAAAAATGAAAGAACAAAAAATCCGATACTTGCTAACAAATAGGTTGTGGAAAAACTGTAAATAACATAACCAACTGAGACAAACAGTGCCCCGATACTCATCAATAGTTTAGCTGGAGCTAATCTTACTAATACGTTGGTACAGATAGCACCTACTAGAAAACCAATCCCAGCAAGAGTGACGAGAGATCCATAGGCAGTATTGGATAGATTGAGAACCTTCTTAGCAAAGGTCACTTCCATGGAATCTAAAGCGGCAGTGAGTAGCATTGCCATTTGAAACATCATATATATGACGAAAAAAGGAATAGCCTTTTTACTAAAATATATAACTAAACTCCAATCATTTCGGATGTTCAACCAAGTTATTCTTGAGTTTTCATAGTTAGCTGTAGACATTTGTTTTGGGAGTAGAAGTGTAAGAGCAGCACATAAAAGAAAAATAAAGACGTTTACAAATAGTGCTTCCTTAAGCGAACCAATCATAAATAAAACACCTGCAATTAAAGGGCCAGTTACAAATGCACCTGAATGTACCAAGCTAAGAATTGCGTTAAACCGATGTCTTATATTTTCAGGGAGCAAATGTGTCATATAAGTAAAGGATGCTGGCTCAAATATTGCCCCAGCCATCTGAATGAAAAACACTAGTATATAACTGAAAAGAATGGAATCGGAAAAAGGGATGAAGAAAATTAAGATTGCTCTAACTATGTCCAAATAAACCATAATATGCTTAGTAGAAACTCGGTCAATGATACTTCCAGCCCATGGCCCGACTAATAACTGAGTGATCGGCTTGATAATATATAATGTAGCAACGGCTAGAGCAGATCCGGTAATGTCTAATACCATTAAGTTAATCGTTAATAAGTATATCCACCCTCCGATATTGGCGAAGCCAACGGAACACAAATATAAAATAGGGAACTTCCATTTAAAGGAACTCATTTTAAAACCTCCGACATATTTTATTGGCCAATAAAAAATCCCACCCCCAAGACTGCTGTCTTAGGGACGAGATCAATATGTCGTGGTGCCACCCTAGTTTGCCCTAATGTCACCATTAGTGGCCTTTTCAAGTACGGCATGTATGCATGCTTATACCCTAGCTCGATAACAGGAGCGTCTGTCACATAATACCTTGTTCTGTACAAGTCCTATATGAAGCTCAGAGGCTTGTTTCGGTAACTTCATTCTTACCCATTCGCAGCTAACAGGGCTCTCTGTTAAGAAATTCGATTACCTACTCTTCTCTTCATTGCTTTTTAATTTTTCCTATCATACCATATCTACCTTTAAATACTAGTTGTTTTTTTAGTTTTGGCAGTATACTTTATCGGTATAAAGAGTGCTAGTGTAACGCAAACTTCTAGAGAAAAGGAGTGTTTACGATAAAATCATTTACAGAAGCTATAAAAAAGTTTGCACTACCATTAAATACTTCCGAGGATTTGACTCCTGTTTTAAAAGCGATTGGAGATGCGAAGATTGTTCTATTGGGGGAAGCTAGTCACGGGACATCAGAGTTTTATAAAGTACGAGCAGAGTTGTCAAAACGCCTTATAGAAGAAAAGGGGTTTACTTTAATTGCGGTTGAAGGGGATTGGCCGTCCACTCAGCGAGTTAATAGATTTATAAAAGGATACGATAAAGATGCAGATACAGAGGACAACAAACAAAGGTTATTAAATGCATTCGAGCGCTGGCCAACATGGATGTGGGCAAATGAAGAGATTTCTGAATTAGTTAAGTGGTTAGAAAAATATAATAACCAAATGGAAGATAATAACAAAATAGGATTTTATGGAATCGATGTGTACAGTTTATGGGAATCTCTTGATGAGGTGGTAAGCTATTTGCGTAAAACGAATCCAGAAGGAACTGACATGATTTTTGCGAAAAAAGCAATTTCTTGTTTTGAGCCTTTTAACCGTCATCCCGAAACGTATGCTTTTTCGTCAATTCACATTTCCGATGCATGTGTGGAGGAAGTGGTGACGTTAGTGGCTTCCATTCGTAAAAATGAAAAACAGTATGATGATGGTCAGGAAGAAGATTTAAATTTAAAGATAAATGCTTTAGTTGCTCAAAACGCGGAAGAATATTACAGAGCTATGGTTCGGAGTGATGAACTTTCATGGAATGTTCGTGATGAGCATATGGTTGAAGCGATTAATGAAATAATGGATTATCATGGAAAAGACGCAAAAATAATAATTTGGGCACATAACACGCATATTGGGGATGCATCCGCAACGGATATGAAAGAAGAAGGTATGACAAATGTTGGGGAAATCCTACGTCTACAGAACAAGGCAGCAAATGTGTTTTCGGTCGGATTTGGTACCCATAGTGGGGAGGTTATTGCAGCAGACGAGTGGGGGACTACTCCTAAAAAAATGACTGTGCCACCTGCAAAGAAAGGTTCATGGGAAGATATGCTTCATAGTATTGAAGCTTCTGATAAGATTTTGCTTTTTGATGAGGAGAATCGATTATACTTTAATGATTTGGTGGGGCATCGTGCTATTGGAGTCGTGTATAATCCAGAGTTCGAAGCTTATGGAAATTACGTGCCTTCTAAAATCGGGAGCAGATATGATGCCTTTATCTATATAGACAAAACTAATGCATTAACACCAGTTTAAGTAAATGATTGAAATTCATTTACAGATGGAGAGGGAACTAATTTCTCCATCTGTCTATATTATCTAGATTCTATACTTTTTAATAAGCCATGAGATCAATATTAAGAGGGAGCCTATACCAAGAGATACTTGCCATCGTAATGTAAAGGTTGGACCGACTTCCTTTACAAAAAAACTAAAGATTGCAATAACTAAAAACCCGCCAGCTCCATATAAACCAGCCTTAATCATCATCTTTTTATCACTAGCATTTTCATCAAAGGACGTTTGACTTATTAAGCCGAAAATCATTCTTACGCCAAAAGCCGTCATAATCATTATCAATATGATGAGAAGTAGGGAAGAAATAACATACACTTTTTCCGAATTTTCTCCTCCGATTATTGGAATAATTATGCTTCTCATTATTAAAAACCATCCAATTAAATTTATAGCTATTTGACTCACGAATATGAAGCTATTGCGTTTATTTTCACGCGGTAAATGACTAATAATCTCATCTGCATATCCCTTAGGATCATTGCCAAAGATTTCTTTCGCTGTTTTACCGTCCTGTTGACCTTCAATAAGATGATCTAACATTTCCAGTAAAACTTCCTCAGATTGCTGTTCAGATAAGGTTAACTTTGTTCGGATATAGAGCAGTAAATTGGTGTAATACTTCTCATTTTCCTCTGGTAGTAACTCTCTTTTTTGGTTGTTTTGTTCGATTAACTCACTTGCATTCAAATCTTTTCATCCCCTTTCGATAATAATGCATTAATAGGTACTGCCAGCTGATTCCACTCTGTAGAGATGGTTTCAAGAGCATCTTTACCAGCAGAAGTTAGTGAATAATATTTACGGTTAGGTCCAGATTCTGAAGGCCTCATTTCACCGATAATAAGCTTGTTTTTTTGAAGTCTTAATAAAACAGGGTAAATTGTTCCTTCACTTACGTCCTCTAAACCCACTTTTTGTAGCTTCTTGGACAATTCATAACCATATACGGCTTCTTTTTCGATAACGGCGAGGACACAGCCATCAAGAATTCCTTTAAGTAGTTGACTCCTTATAGACATGTTTTGTCTCCTTATCACTATCTTGTAAAACAAAATAGTTATGTTAAAAAACACTACCTTGCTTTACAAAGTAGTTAAACCTAGTATAAAGATAACTTAATGAATTGTCTACTAGGTAAAAGGTCCACTTTCTTGTAAAGATAAAAAAATTCCTTATTATCTGACAATTACGTGTTAAAATAACATTAACTTAAAAGACGAATTAGGAGGAGTATAGTGGGGATTTGGAGAAAACTATTAGTTTCTGTCGTATCAATCGTGATGATCAGTAGTTCTGTATTTATTTCTACGAGTGAGCACAATACTGTAGAAGCAGCTACCTCATACAGTAGTCTAAAAAGTAAAATCAATAATATAATGGCAGATAGCCGAATGAAAGATGCGTCTACAAGTGTTACGGTAAGGAAGGCTTCTACTGGAGAAGTCGTGTATGAATATTATGCTGACAAGGCAGTCACACCTGCATCTACGATGAAATTGTTAACTGGAGCGGCTGCATTGGAAACGCTTGGTGAAAATTATCGTTTCACTACGACTGTTTTAACGGAAGGTAAAATTGAAAAAGGTATATTAACCGGGAATCTATATTTACGAGGTCAAGGAGATCCAACATTACTTAAAAATCATTTGGATAGTTTTGCTGCGAGCCTTGCAAAAAATGGGGTCAAAAAGGTAAACGGAAATTTAGTCGGAGATGATACTTGGTATGATAAAGTTCGACTTTCTGCTGGTATTTTAGCTGAGGACGAGCCATATTACTATGCAGCACCTATTTCAGCGTTAACACTTTCACCAAATGAAGATTTTGACGCGGGATCGGTTATTGTAACAGCAAGACCAAGTGAAAAGGGAAGATCAACAAATGTTACATTGACACCAGCCACAGGTGTTCTACAAGTAGTGAATAACTCCAAAACTGTCCCTAAAGGATATAAAAATACATTAAAAATAACGCGCAAAGTAGGGACTAAGAAAGTAATTATTAGTGGAAATGCTCCTTTAGGAACTTCCGGTGTGAAGGAATGGATTTCTGTGACGGATCCAACAGCCTATGCGCTAGACGTATTTAAAAAATCATTAGCAGAAAAAGGAATAACATTTTCACCGGGTTCTAAGGTAGTGCGAGGTAAAACACCGGAAAATGCAAAAGCTCTTACTTCTAGAAAGTCAATGTACTTAAAAAATTTAATGATCCCTTTTATGAAACTAAGCAATAACACACATGCAGAAGTATTAGCGAAGGAAATGGGAAAGGTAGTGCATGATGAAGGAAGCTGGAAAGCTGGACTGCTTGTCATGCAACACTATGCATTATCGATTGGGTTGGACGTTACTAAATGGAAGTTTGAAGATGCATCTGGAATGTCCTATTCCAACAAAGTTACTTCAAGAGAGCTATCAGAGCTTTTATATTTAGTACGTTCAGAGCCTTGGTATAAATATTATATTAAGAGTCTCCCCATTGCAGGTTCTCCAGACAGGTTAGTTGGAGGGACTTTAAAAAACAGATTGAAAGCAGCTCCTGCTAAAGGAAATGTAACGGCGAAAACCGGCAGTCTAAACAACATAAAGTCACTTGCTGGCTATGCACAAACTAAAAGTGGTGAAACACTTATTTTCACCGTATTAACAGAAAAAAATAAATCGAGCACAATTCCGGTGATAGATAGAATCGCTACAACAATTGCTAACAATTAATAAAAACGCCGCCATAGTTGTAATGGCGGCGTTTTTATTTGTCTTAAGCTAAGGGAATTATCTGGATAAAAAACACCTCATAGGGATGCTTTTTATTGATTCAATTGTCCACCGTCAACTGTGTAGATAGATTGATTGACATATGATGCATCTTCAGATAATAAGAATGATACGACATTTGCAACTTCTTCCGGTTCTCCGTAACGTCCCATAGGAACGGCTTGAGCGAATGCTTTGATAGCTTCTTCGCCTTGACCTGGAAGCGTATTTTCTTCAATTTGGCGCATCATGCGTGTATTGATGATTCCAGGAGCAACGGCATTTACACGAACACCGGCTGGTGCTGCTTCAAGAGCAGCTACACGGGTGATACCAATCAACGCGTGTTTCGACATAATATATCCAACCATACCTGGAGAAGCCATTAACCCTGCACCACTTGCTGTGTTAACCACAGCACCAAATCCTTGTTTTTTCAACACTGGTAATACATATTTCAATCCTAAGAAGGCTCCTTTGATGTTAACGTTATAAACCAAATCAAATGTTTCTACTGGATACTCTTCAATTGGTTTTGTTATTCCTTCAATTCCTGCGTTGTTAAAGAATCCATCAATTTGACCAAATTTTGAAATTGTTGCATCTACATATGCCTTAACTTCCTCTTCTTTTGCAACATTAGCTTGAAGTGCAACTGCACGAGTGTCGTCTAAACCTAAATCAACGATCACTTGTTGTACAGCTTCTAAATTTAAATCTACAAGTGCCAATTTAGCTCCTTCATCAGCTAGTTTTTTAGCAGTAACTTTTCCTATTCCACCAGCTGCACCAGTGATGATAATTACTTTATTTTCGAATTTACCCATTATTAAAACTCCTTATATTATATTATCTTTAATTCGAGATAATTATCTCTTGAATTCAAGATACTACCTTTATTGAAAATTGTCAACTGACTTGACTTTCAATATTTATATTGTGAGTTTAAGTATTTGGATTTATGTACTATACTATTTGTGTAGTGAGGTGAGTTGAGTGGCACGTGAACGAAAATTTACAGATGACGAGTTATTTAAAGCAACGAAGTTATTGCTAATAGGAGCCGGCTATGATTCCTTTACATTTAGTAAGTTAGCTTCAATGATGGAAGTTTCGCGTGGAAGTATCTATAAATATTATGAGAACAAAGATGAATTGATTTCCGCATTTCTAGTATATGAAATGAATCGATTTCTTCAAGATTTTAACAAGCTCGATAAAAGTGGCGATTTTAAAACACAGCTATTTTTAATTATTGATTTTATTTTTAGTCATAGTGAGATCCATCAAATATTGGAGATTATCAATCAAATCCCTAAAAAGTCGAACAACCCACACCTATCCAATCAAACCCGATTAAAAACATATTATGTTGAAATGTACAAACAATTTCAGATATTAATCGAGCAAGGAAAGAAAGAAAAAGTAATTAAAAATCACTTATCTAACGCCATAATTCTGGGGATGATTTTTCAAACAATTGCAATTCCTAATCATTTTGGGATCCCTCAGGATCAATGGATAGGTTCAATAAAAGAAATTTTAAGTGAAGGAATGTTCACAAAAGATTAATTGACATACCTGTCACTTTTGCACATAATGTAAAAAAGCAGGTATGTTTTTTTATTCAAAGTGACACAAGTGTCATTAATTTATTGGAGTAGGAAGTGATTTTATTGAAAAAGTTGCTAGGGAAAATAACAGACTTTGTTACATCTCGAAAAGGTATGTGGATTACTTTAGGCATTTGGATTGCCCTAACAGTAATACTTACAGGTGTTGCACCAGGTTCAAGCGATTATAAAATATCAAGTGTACCCTCATTACCTGAAGATGCCAAGTCGATAATAGCCCAAGAAAATATTGATGAGCATTTTAAGGATGCAGAAAGTTTACCAGGAATTCTTGTCCTTCAGTCAAAGGACGAAATAGATGTTGCAACGCTTGGAGCGGCATTAGACAAAGTAGCAGCAGCGGATATAAATGGGTTGAAAGAGATGATTCCGTTTAGTAGTTTGCCACCTCAAGCTCTAGAAGGTTTTTTCTCAGAGGATAAGAAAACATCGGTTATCCCTCTAAGCTTTATCACTTCTTTAGAAACTTCTGAATTAGAAGAGAGCCTGGATCAGGTGAATGAAATTGTAACAGAGGAAACCGGTTCAACCGTTTATATGACAGGACCAGCAGGGATTGCTGTAGATACAACGAACTTATTTGAACGTGCTGATATTGTTTTAATATTGTCGACAGTAGGCATTATATTAATTCTATTAATTGTCATTTATCGTTCTCCGTTATTAGCTTTAATTCCACTTTTAGCAGCAGGTGTTGTATATCAAGTAGTAAATCAGTTGCTTGGAATTCTTGGTGCTAACGGATTAGATTTAGCAAGTCAGTCATTATCCATCATGTCTATTTTGTTATTTGCAGCAACGATTGATTACTCATTGTTTGTATTTTCTCGTTACAGAGAAGAGTTAAAGAACTATGAAACTAAATTTGATGCTATGAAGTATGCAATGCGTGAGACTGGAATTCCGGTATTCTTTGCAGGTGGTACAGTTTTAGCTGCAATGCTTGTACTGTTCTTTGCATCATTTGGTGATTACCGTAATTTCGCACCAATTTTTGGTACAACAATGCTTGTCATTATGTTTGCTTCGGTTACATTAATTCCTGCATTGTTTCCACTTTTCGGGCGTAAGTCTTTTTGGCCACGTGTTCCGAAATATGGGGAAGAAGAAGTAAAAGCAAACTCGGTATGGAGTAAAATTGCAAAGTTTGTTGTCAACAAACCTATAGTCGCTGCAGTTTCGATATTAGTGATTTTAGTAGTTTCCGCATTGAACTTGTTCAATTTGAATTATGAATTTGATACGA
Source organism: Psychrobacillus sp. NPDC096623 (assembly GCF_044762655.1). Lineage (NCBI taxonomy): Bacteria > Bacillati > Bacillota > Bacilli > Caryophanales > Bacillaceae > Psychrobacillus > Psychrobacillus sp. NPDC096623. Next base: position 933,902 of record NZ_JBIWER010000001.1, on the reverse strand, counting down.
TGAAGTCTTTCCCAGATGATATGCCATCTCGTGAAGGATATGAAGTTATTGAAAAGGAATTTGCAAAAGGAGATTTAGCTCCTACAACTGTACTCTTTGAATCTGAAAGTGAGATTACGGAAGAAACGCAAGCAAATTTAGTAGAACAGTTATTACAACAAGATTTAGTAAGTACTGTTAGACCTACAGGGATCTCGGAAGATGGTCTTGCAGCACAATTCCAATTAACATTTGAGGAAAGTCCATATTCAACAGAGGCAATGGATGCACTTGAGAAGATGATTGAAGATGAGGAAAGTATTGTTAACGATAGTAATATTGAAGGCGATTTATACTTTGCGGGTGAAACAGCCTCACAGGTAGATGATCGTTCGGTAAATAGCCAAGATTTAATTCTTATTGTTGTACTGGAAACAATATTAATATTCATCTTATTAATCGTATTAACGAAATCTATTAAAATGCCAATATACATGATGGGGACTATTCTATTGTCCTTCTTGGCAGCACTTGGTCTAGGTATGTTCCTATCGAATCTGTTCTTCGATATTGATACGATTAGTAATCGCGTTCCATTGTATTCGTTCGTGTTCCTAGTGGCACTAGGAATAGATTATAATATTATTCTTATCTCTAGATATTTGGAGGAGCGTGAAAAACATCCTGTGAAAAAGGCTGTAGACATTGCGGTGTCTCACACGGGTGGAGTTATTTCTTCAGCAGGTATCCTGCTTGCAGCAACATTCGCGGTATTAATGACGCAACCAATCCAGCTGTTATTCGTTTTCGGATTTATCGTAGCAGTCGGTATTATTTTGGACACTTTCTTAATACGAGGAATACTTTTACCGGCATTAATTGTCCTTTTTGAAAAAGATAAAAAATAATATAAACGCATGGTCATTTGGAGTACATCCAAGACGACCATGCGTTTTCGATTAAAAAATTTTCTTTCTATCCCTTTCATCTTTAAGCATTTCTACTGCCTCACGGAAACGAAGCGAATGAATATTTTCTCGTTCTCTTAAGAAACGTAAAGCATCGTTAATGCCAGGGTCATCTGATATATCGATTAACCATTGGTAAGTTGCGCGTGCTTTTTCTTCAGCAGCAATATCTTCATAGAGATCTGCAATAGGGTCTCCTTTAGATTGAATATAGGTTGCTGTAAAAGGAACACCACCTGCATTTTCATAAAATAATGAATGGCCATGATTAACAAAATGTGCACCGAGACCTGCTTTTTCTAATTGTTCAGGAGTAGCATCCTTCGTTAATTTATAAATCATCGTTGCGAGCATTTCAAGATGGGAGAATTCCTCCGTGGAAATATCTGTAAGCAATCCTATTACTTTATCCGGTACAGTATAACGCTGATTCATGTATCTGAGTGCAGCTGCCAGTTCGCCATCAGCACCTCCATATTGCTCCATAATATATCTTGCGAGCATCGGATTACAGGTGGTTACTTCAACAGGATAAAGTAACTTTTTTTCATATACCCACATCTAATATCCCCTTTCTATAATTGCCATGGCCAAGGTGCTTGGTTCCAGCGCCAACCAACTTCTAGCGCCTGTCTAGAAGGGGCGGATTTTAGTGATATTGGTCCAAATTTGTTTTCGTATTGTTTGCGAGCACCGGCAGCTTTTTTAATCGCTTCTCTCCATTGCTCTAAAGCATCTTCATCATCGGGGTGTGTGTCCGTGTATAATGTCCATTCAACAACTACAAAATCCATTTGTTGTACATTTTTTAACAGAGCCATTCTTTCATCAAAAACACTCATGAAATTCCTTCCTCTCTGAAGAATCCATCCACAAATTGAGGCCAGAGCGAACCGTGAATTAGTGCCTCCTCAGGAGAAAATTGAGGTAGACCAGGCTGCTGAAAATTGGTGAAAATCTGTGGAGGTAACACAAAATACTTCACAGTAATCGGGGGGCAGGGATCTCGTGGCGAAACAAAGGGCATAAAACTTCCTCGATAACTTGGATGTTGCAATGTCATCACTCCTTCTACCTAACCTATGAAGCTAGAACTTGTCTAATTCTCAACAAAATTGTTATTTTTAATAATGTATTGGCGAATACATAAAAACTCTTATTAGCAATGAAAAACTAATAAGAGTTTGCTGATTTTTAATCTCTATTACTCTAAGATATTCCTAAGAAAAATAGAACTAACGGAATAGTAATAATGCTGATGAGCGTTGTAACTAAAGTTGTAAACGAAACAAGATCCGGTTCGGTATTAAACTGCAATGCTAACATGGTTGTATTAGCTGCTGTTGGCATAGCGGCTAATATAATTGCAACCTGTTTGACAGTATCATTAACCGGCAAAAAGTATAAAATTCCAACAGCTAGAAGTGGGGATACAATTATCCGAATAACAGAAACTGCAGCGACGTATCGATAAGCAACCTTTTTTTGAGAAATGACAGCTAATTGCATTCCAAGAACGAGCATCACGGTTGGTATAGAAGCATCTGCTACAAGTCCCACACCTTCCATTACCGCCTGTGGAACGGTCAGTCCGGTTTCTTGTAAAAAAATACCGAGTGCAGCTGCATACACGACTGGCATCCTTATAACGCGTTGCAAGGATTGCTGCCAAGTTGCCTTCTCACCTCCACCAAAAGATGCAAAAAATATACCAAATGTATTGATGAACAAACCATGTAGAACCATGATCATCACTGCATAGTCAAAGCCGGTAGCCCCTAAAGCAAATAACACTACCGGAGCACCGTAATTTCCACTATTCATAAACATGCCACCTAAAATCATTGCGGAAAGTTCTGAGCGTGAAGATTTCATAAGAGTTCCAGTTATCCAAGTAATTATAAGTAAAATAAAGGCCAAAATAAGACAGAACAATACGATATAAAAATATTCTATCGTTAAGGCATTCGTATAAAAAGTTCGGAAAGCTAAAAAAGGGGACATTAGGTAGAGCGCAGCTGTAGAGATGGATTTAATATCGAAACCAATAAATTTTTGTCCTATAAATCCGATAAAGAAAATAATAAAAACCGGCAAAATAATTAATATAAGTTCCACTTCAACACCTTCAATCTAACATCACAGTTTAATAATTCTATCTATTAAAATTACTATATCATTATTACAATAGATAATGGCATGAAATGTGTAGAAATCATTCCCATGGAAATGATAAAGAAGAGTGTATAATGTCTTTAAACAAACAGACGGAGGAAGAGATAATGTCGATAGAAAAATTAAAAATTGGTATCGTAGTAGGAAGCGTAAGAAAAGGACGTAATGCAGAGGCTGTATCAAAATGGATGTATAATTTTGCTTCAAAAAGAAACGACGCAGACTATGAATTAGTAGATTTGATAAATTATAGACTACCTCTTCTTGGGCAAGAGATTCCTTCAGAACAACAGGAACAAGCCAATTCCGCAATAAAAAATTGGTCTGAGAAAATGGCTACGTATGATGGCTACATTTTCGTTACTCCGGAGTATAACCACGCAGTTGGTGGCGCATTAAAAAATGCATTAGATTACTTAAACCCCGAGTTAAACAATAAAGCGGCTGGTTTTGTAGGTTATGGTAGTTTAGGTGGAGCGCGTGCACATGAAAATATGCGCTTAATATTAGGGGAATTACAGGTTGCAGATGTCCGTACTGCAGTAACTTTCTCACTTTTGTCTGACTTTGAAAATATGACCTTATTCAAACCTGCTGATTATCACCAAAGTAATGCGAATACAATGCTTGACCAGTTACTTGCGTGGAGCGGAGCATTAAAAACTCTTCGTTAATTTAAAAAGTAATTCATATCCAAGGGAGTAATACTTTTCCCTTGGATTTTTTACAGTTATAATTAAAAGTGGAATATTATAAATTTTTCGATAATAACGAGGTGGAGCAATGGAGATTAAAAACAAGGTGGCAATTGTAACAGGTGGAGCATCTGGATTGGGGCTAGGAACTGTTAGGCATTTATTACAAAAAGGGGCTAAGGTAGTAATTTTTGATTTAAATGAAGAATTAGCTAAAAAGGTCACTCAGGAATTCGGAGAAAACGTAACCTACGAGATAGTTAATGTGGCAGATGAAGAATCTGTTCATGAAGCTATTCAGCAAACAATAGAAAAGTTTGGGGCAATACATATTTGTGTGAATTGTGCAGGTATAGCTCCTCCGCAAAAAACAGTTGGAAAAAATGGAGTGATGCCTCTAGAAAATTTCAAAAAAGTGGTAGATATAAATTTAATAGGTTCGTTTAACACATTGAGATTAGCTGCTGTAGAAATGACAAAAAATGAATTTCTCACAGAATCCGGTGAGCGGGGAGTTATTATCAATACAGCCTCAGTTGCAGCATTTGAGGGACAAATGGGGCAGGCGGCTTATAGTGCAAGTAAAGCAGGGATAGTGGGGATGACCTTGCCTATTGCAAGGGATCTGTCCGCTAATGGAATCCGTATCAATGCAATTGCTCCAGGATTATTCCGTACACCTATGGCAGCAGGTTTAGACGATAGAGTAATAGAAAAGCTAGAGTCATTGGTGGAATTTCCAAAGAGGCTAGGACGACCTGAAGAATTTGCTTCACTAGTAGCTTTTATGATTGAGAACGAATATATCAATGGGGAAGTAATACGATTAGATGGAGCAATTAGAATGCAACCAAGGTAACAAGAAAAGCGGAAGCGCCTATGTATGCCTCGAAAAGCGTTGGAAGAATGACGGTAAAGGCGTTCTTTGCCTTTATCCGACATTCTGAAACGACTTGAGAGGCTGGTTCTCGGAGCTGGAAATTCAGAAAAGCGGAGAGCACCATCTAGCCTGGGAGCTGAAGCTAAACAAAAAAAGCGAAGGGTGGGAATGACATGACAGAAGTCGTAATAGTAGAAGGGGTACGTACAGCAATAGGAAGAAGAAAAGGGGCACTTTCAGAATACAGAGCAGATGAACTTGCAGCTATAGTGTTAGACGAATTAGTAAATCGTGCAGGAGTGGATAAAGCAGAAATTGATGATGTCATTTTAGGCTGTGTCACTCAGGTTGGAGAGCAAGGTGGGAATGTCGCGCGTACTGCAGCTTTGATCGCCGGTTTTCCAATACATGTACCAGGAGTAACCATTGATCGTCAATGTGGTTCTAGTCAGCAGGCAGTCCACTTTGCTGCACAAGCAATTGCTTCTGGAGATATGGATATAGTCATTGCTGGTGGTGTAGAAAGTATGACGCGTGTACCGATGTTTTCAAATATGGGAGACACAAAACCGAGTGCAAAGCTAACCGAGAAATATGAAATTATCAATCAAGGGCTATCGTCCGAGCGAATGGTGAAGAAATGGAACCTAACGCGTGAAGAATTGGATAAGTATGCTTCTGAAAGTCATACAAAAGCGATTGAAGCAATTGAAAAAGGACATTTTGAAAAAGAAATTGTTCCGGTAGAGGTTCCACAAGCAGATGGCACTTTTAAGAGCTTTGCAACCGATGAAGGCCCTCGTACAGGTTCTACTGTTGATGTATTAAGTGGATTAAAGCCTGTATTTGATGAAAACGGAGTGATTACAGCTGGGAATGCTAGTCAAATGAGTGATGGAGCGTCTGCAGTTCTTTTAATGTCTCGCAAAAAAGCAAATCAACTTGGACTAAAGCCGAAAGCTCGAATAATAGCACGCAGTGTTACAGGATCAGACCCTACGCTTATGTTAACTGGTCCAATAGAAGCGACGAAAAAAGTGCTGTTGAAAGCAGGTCTTACAATCAAAGACATGGATACCTATGAAGTAAATGAAGCTTTTGCGCAGGTTCCATTAGTTTGGCTTAAAGAAACAGGTGCAAATCTAGAAAAGTTAAATCCTGATGGAGGGGCAATAGCTTTAGGTCATCCTTTAGGAGCTACAGGAACGAAGCTACTAGTTACAATGCTACACCGACTTGAACGCACTGGTGGTCGCTTTGGTCTACTCGCTATTTGTGAAGGAATGGGCATGGCAAATGCCACAATTATTGAGAGAATTGAATAGGGGGTCTTGTAGTGGGAAGGTATAGATTTGAGACAGAGGAGCATGTATTATTTCGAAAATCTTTACGAAGTTTTCTACAGAAGGAGGCAGCTCCTAATTATGATTCTTGGGAAAAGAACCGTCTTATTCCAAAGGACTTCTGGAGAAAACTAGGTGAGATGGGTTATTTGTGTCCGCAAGTAGAGGAAGATTATGGTGGTCTTGGTTTAGATTTTAGTTTTGGTGTAATTATTTCAGAGGAATTAGAAAGAATCGGTTCGAGTCTTGTAGGGGTTGGATTGCATAATGATATTGTAGTTCCTTATATAGAGTCTTTTGGCTCGCAGGAGCAAAAAAAGCGCTGGCTACCCGGGTGTATAACTTCTGATTTTATTACTGGTATCGCTATGACCGAGCCGGGAGCAGGTTCAGACTTAGCTAATATACAAACAACAGCAATTCGCGATGGAGATCATTACGTTTTAAATGGACAAAAGACATTCATTACTAATGGAGTGAATGGAAATCTATTTTTAGTAGTAGTGAAAACTAATCCAAAAGCAGAACCTAGGCACCAAGGTATTAGTTTAGTTATTGTTGAAGAAGGGACTCATGGATTTTCGAAAGGGCGTAAGTTAGATAAGGTAGGATTGCATGCACAGGATACGGCAGAGCTATACTTCGAGGATTGTCGAATTCCTATTTCTAATTTAATTGGCGAAGAAGGAAAGGGCTTTGGCTACCTAATGGAGAAATTACAGCAGGAAAGATTAGTAGTAGCAATATCTGCTCAAATTGCTTCAGAGGATATGTTAGAAATGACAATGGAGTATGTAAAGTCTCGTAAAGCTTTTGGAAAATCAATATCTTCCTTTCAAAATACACAGTTTAAAATAGCAGAGATGGCAACAAAAGTAGAGCTTGGAAAGTCATTTTTAGAATCACTAATAGAGGATCATATTGAAGGTAAAGAAGTAGTTACTAAAGTGTCGATGGCTAAATATTGGCTAACCGAAACTGCAAGAGAACTTTCGATTGAATGTATGCAATTGCATGGTGGTTATGGTTATATGGAAGAATATAAAATTGCAAGAAGATATCGAGATATTCCAGTAGCTTCTATATACGCAGGGACAAATGAAATAATGAAGGTAATTATTTCAAAGAACCTAGGTTTATAGATTTGATAATTTAGCAAATGAATGATTAAAAGCTCGACCCAAGAATTAATCACTAGGTCGAGCTTTATTAGTATTAGATATCTGATAAGACTTAGCTGCCAGCATGTCTCCATTGTGTCGGAGTTCCTGCTTTTGGACAATTAGGGAATGTCGCTCCCTCAACTAAATCAATCTCGTCGCCGTCCTCATCAATATACTTTCCAGATTCAGTTACAGGTTCACCTGAATTATGATGATGACCTTCTGCATGTTTCCAATAAGTAGCTATTTCTGATTCTGGACAAGAAGGGAATTTATCGCCCTTATTTAAAGTTTTAGTAATTCCAGCCTCACATGTATACGCTCCAGTTTCTTCCACTATATCATCTGTTGCGTGTTCATACTGTTGGTTTCCCATCTTAAATTCCTCCTTCAAGTTTGTAACCTCTGCTATCTATTTACCCGGCGCAACATGTCTAAAACATTTTAGGTAGAATCGGAAAAAGTTTAATATCTTATTGAACTAGCAAAACGCGGTTAAAATATGAACAAAATGATCAAACTAATAAGTGTGCATCCGATTTTATTTGGATGCACACTTTTAGTAATTTGTATTTTTTTATTTCCAAACATCATTAGCGATTTGAATAACATGCTGAACCTTCGACCATTGTTCTTCCTCCGTTAAAAGGTTTCCCTCTTCAGTAGATGAGAATCCACATTGTGGACTTAAACAAAGTTGGTCAAGAGGTACATATTTAGTAGCTTCAGCAATTCTATTTTTAATAAGCTTAGCATCTTCTAAATCTCCATGTTTAGATGTGATTAACCCTAATACAATTGATAAATCTGAACGGTTAACATGACGAAGTGGTTCGAATCCACCTGAACGTTCGTCGTCAAACTCTAGAAATAGACCATCTACATCTAATCCTGCAAAAATAGTTTCCGAAACTAACTCATAGCTTCCACTTGTAATATACGTTGACTTGAAGTTTCCTCGGCAAATATGCATAGTTATTAACATATCCTTGGGACGTTTTGTAATGGACTCATTAATAGCACGTGCTGATAATGCCAATGCTTCATCCAATTGAAGACCTTTTTCTTTTAAGGATGCAATTCCTTCCTCAGAAAAAGTTGTTGCCCAAGAAGTATCATCAATTTGAAGGTATCGACAACCCTCGTCGTACAATGCTTGAATCACACCTTGATAAGCAACTACTAAATCGGTAAACAATTCTTCTTGGTTTGAATAAATGCCATCTTCAATGGTAGCTCGGTACAATAACATATTTGGACTAGGTATGGTGAATTTTGCTACTGCATCACCAGCAATAGCTTGAAGAAACTTGAAGTGTTCAATCATATAATGAGTGCTAAATCCAATTTTCCCATTTACTTTAACCCCGTGGGCTCTAGTTTGCACGCCTTTAAAAGTTAGCCCTTTGTCTGTATCGTAAAATTCTACGCCATCAAATCCACCGAGGAAATCGAAATGCCACCATTTACGTCTAAACTCTCCATCTGTAACAGACTGAAGTCCAATTTCCTTTTGTTTTGCTACTAGTTTTGTGATTTCTTCGTCTTCTATTTGCTTTAATTGATCTGCAGTTATTTCGTTATTTTCAAATTGTAGTCGAGCTTCTTTTAAGCGAGCTGGTCGTAAAAAGCTTCCAACATGATCTGCTTTGAATGGTGAATTTACAACTAATGATTTTGACATTTCATATTCCTACTTTCTCATTTTGTTTGGCTGCAATTGCCAATGCTTGCTCAAAGTCCGAGATTAAATCCTCTACATTTTCTAACCCAACTGAAAAGCGTAAAAGACCATCTGTTATTCCACGTTTTTCTCGTTCGGCTTTAGGCATCGCAGCATGCGACATTTGAGCAGGATGAGAGAGAATGGATTCTACTCCACCAAGACTTACCGCAAATACAGGGATTTTAACGTTCTCAACAAAAGACTTTGCAAGAGACCTATTTGGCAAACGGAAGGAAAGAACTGCACCGGCACTACTAGACTGCCTATTATGCGTTTCATATCCAGGATGAGACGAGAGGCCAGGGAAATAGACCTTTTCCACTAAATCATGTTCGTTTAAATAGTTTGCTATTTTTTGTGCAGAATTCGCAGATTTCTCAAAACGTACACTTAATGTTTTGATGCCTTGTATTAAAGAAAATGAATCTTGTGCCCCTAAAATTGCGCCGAATGAGTTTTGGATAAACGCTAACCGCTTTCCTAATTCCTCGTCTTTTGTAACCGCAAGTCCTGCAATAATATCGCTATGTCCAGATAAAAATTTTGTTGCACTATGTAAAACTATATCAACTCCTAAATCTAGTGGACGCTGATAAATAGGTGTCATAAATGTATTATCTAAAAAAGTTAAACAATTATTAGATTTCGCGAGCTCGACAACAGCAGGAATATCTGTAATACCTAAGCGTGGATTCGATGGCGTCTCAATGTATATTAGTTTTGTATTAGATTGTATTGCATTTGCAATTGCCTCCAAATCAGTAAAATCTGCAAAAGTATGCTCGATTCCAAAACGAGGCAAGACTTCTGTGACAAAACGGAAAGTACCACCGTAAACATCTTCGGTGATAACGATATGATCACCAGAGGACAAAAGCATAAATGCGGATGAAATTGCAGCGATACCCGATGCGAATGCCAATCCTCTCGCACCACCCTCTAATTCCGCAATGGTTTTTTCAAGTGCATCTCTCGTAGGATTTCCAGATCTGCTATAGTCATAAGGTCCAAAATCATCAAAGCCTTCTTGATGGAAAGTGGAGGATAAATAGATAGGGACATTGACTGCTCCAGTTTTTATCTCTGAATCTCCTCGTGTAGATGCAACAATTAGACTAGTTTCCAACGATTCTTTGTAATTACTCATTCTGTAGCCTCGCTTTCTAAGGTATCCAATACCTGTTTTAAATCTGCGATTAAATCTTCTACATCTTCAATTCCGACCGAAAAACGAAGTAGGCTATTATCAACGCCTCGTGCGTTCCGTTCTTGTTCAGGGATATCCGCGTGTGTTTGCGTAGTAGGATACGTGATAAAACTTTCCACACCACCAAGGCTTTCTGCGAAAACAATTAGTTGAAGTCTTTCTAAGAAAGGAGCAACCCAGTCGCTTTTCTGTAAACGGAATGATAACATTCCACCAATACCGGGGTACAATACATCTTTAACGGTAGCTTCCTGTTTTAAAAACTCGGCAATTTTTTTAGCATTTGCATCATGCTGCTTCATACGTAGGTGAAGCGTTTTTAACCCTCTTATTAATAACCAAGAATCGAAAGGGGAAAGAACAGCACCTGCAGCATTGTGGTTAGTTTGCAATTGTTCGCTTAGTTCGGTTCCTTTTGTAACAACTAATCCTGCCAGAACGTCGTTATGCCCCCCAATATATTTGGTCCCACTATGGATGATAATATGGGCACCTAATTCAATTGGTCGCTGTAAATATGGGGTTAAGAACGTATTGTCTACGATTAATAATAAATTATGTTTTTTTGCTACATCCGCAAATAGTTGAATATCGATTTCTTGCATCAAAGGGTTAGTTGGCGTTTCGATAAATAAGGCTTTTGTATTTTCTGTAATCAAAGCATTTACTTCAGCGGCGGATTCAAACTTTGCGTATGTAGTACGAATATTATAGGAGTCTGCGTACTGGTTAAATAGACGGTACGTTCCTCCATACAAATCTTCAGGAGCAATAATTTCATCACCTGAACGGAAAAGGGATAGCACCAATTGAATAGCGGCCATACCCGAACTGCAAGCAAAACCAGCGTCTCCGCCTTCTAGTTTAGCGATTCCTTCTTCTAAAATAGCTCTTGTTGGATTTTTTGTACGCGTGTAATCATATCCTGTAGATTGCCCGATTCCATTATGCTTGTAAGCAGTGGATAGGTAAATTGGTGGGTTTACAGCCCCGGTTTTTTCATCACTATGATTTCCCAATTGTACTAGCTGTGTGTCAATACTGTTTTTTGTCATAAATATTCATCCTTTACAATTAAAATAAAAAAGAGGATTCTCTAATAAGAAGAGAACCCTCAAGTAAATATCGAAGTTTGTCTTCTTATCTTCAAGACGGTAAACGTCTACTGGAATTAGCACCATACCTCAACTTGGCTGGTTGCTGAGACATCTTCGGGCCAATCCCTCCGTCTCTCTGGATAAGAAATATATGAAATTATCAAAGTTTTAAATTTAAATAAGCTTAACACGTAGTGGATATTAATACAATACGCTTTTTAATTATTATTATGTCAAAAATGTCAATATTAAAACAATTACCCCTAGTATTAAAGATATCCAGCCTACTACTAACTTGTAAGAATAAGCTAATGCTGCTAGCCCTAATAGAACTGCTCCAGCACCTAACCAAAGTGGAGCATAAAAGAAACCAAGCACCCCTAAGACAATCCCCAACAAACCAACCCATATACTTGTAGAAGAATTCAACATGACACACCTCCCGTCCTATTGTAGGAACCCTGTGACATACCGTTCCTTCATTTATTATATGGAGGTGAAGGGAATGTACATAAACAATCTGCGGATTGATTTGGTAACGCTTTCATTTAATTAAATAAACAAAATACTAGAATAATATTAAAAAACTGTTATTATTTAAAACAGACCAGTCGGTATGTCGGAGAGGAGAGTCAGATATGGATACTAAATCACTCTTGATTGAAACTGCTACAACACTTTTCCAGCAAAAAGGCTACAAAGCTGTTGGACTCAATGAAATCTTGAAAGCCTGTAATGTTACAAAAGGAGCTCTATACCATCATTTTCCAAATGGCAAAGATGAACTGCTACTTACTTGTTTACACGTTTTAAAAGAAGGTATTACGTCAGATATTAAATATATATTCAGTAAGCATTCAACAACTGAAGATGCCATAGTTTCAATGATTAACAAGTTAGTTAATAGTTTTGAGAAGGATGGAACTATTAGTGGCTATACATTTAGCAGCATTGTTAGTGAAATGGCTACAATGAGCGAGCCTGTCCGGACAGCTTGCAGTGATTTATATGAAAAGATTGAGCGAATGTACTGTAATAAACTTTTAGAGGATGGGTTTTCGAATGAAACGGCTGCTTCTATTTCATTATTATTGACTGCATCAATTGAAGGAGCAATGATGCTTTCTTTGACCCAACAATCGACCGAACCTTTAAAAACAATTGCAAAACTATTACCTACCTTATTAAAGAGTTTTTATTAAGAAACAGATTAGGTAATGAAGATTCTGTTATATAGTAGGAATTGTCGGCTGTTTATTGAAACAGCCTTTAATATTGCACTTAGGAACCTAAGTACTATCTTTAGTCCTCGAGAACCATCACAATATGGTTTTTATCTAGGATATTAAATAAAGAATTTATCGACACTTCAAACGTTTTCCCTCCATAACGTTATCAACTATTACACAATCGTCACTGTTTACCTTATACCATTCCAAAGGTCTAAAATTAGCTTTTTGAAAGGGAGATAATTTAAGTATGCATTTAGAAAAAAGATTACCAAGAAACGGGAAAGAGGGCCTTTTGTATGGCACTATTATTTCTACGTTAACAGTTTTGTTCATGACATCATTTAGTGTCATTATCGCTGAAGGAGAATTTAACGTAGGGATATTAATGGAAATATTGAAGGTCCTACCGATTATTTGGATTATTGTTATGATTATTGAACCAACAATTTTCGGACGTATTGCAGAAGCTTTAGTGGCGAAATTTACGAAACCAACAGACAGTTTTAATGCTAAAATCTTATTCCGTATTCTTTTCACTGTGTTAGGAATGTCAGCCGCTATGACGTTTATTGGTGATATAGTAGGAAACGGATTTAGTACTGAAGTTTTCAGCAATTGGATTCAAAATTGGCCACGTAACTTTGTAATTGTGCTCATTGCCGAAAGCTTAATAATTCAACCGATCGCACGTTTTGCAATGGTGAAATTACATGAGTCTCAAGATGGCAAAGCTCCAGTAGAAGTTGAGGAAGTTGTACCAGAAGTACAAAATAACTAAAAAATGCTCAGACAATTTTATTGTCTGAGCTTTTTTTCTATTAAATATGTGAGAGCGCAACATAGGAAGGCATATGCGCAACAATAAGCCGCGTGTACGCAACATTGAAATCAGTTTACGCAACAATTTATTATACGCAACATACATTTAGGGATGCGCAAAATAGGAAGGAATATACGCAACATTAGCCGGGTACACACAACATTTAAGCCAGTTTACGCAACAATAACAATTCTTAATCCAACAAAAAAAGAATGACTCTAAAAAAGTCATTCTTCGATACTTATATTTATTTTCCACCTAGAAGATCAAACAATCCACCTGCGATACTTCCTTCACCCTTAGAACCGCCACCTGGAATTTGTGGAGCAGCAGCAAACACCTTACTAGCTAATCTGCTAAACGGCAGTGATTGGATCCATACGGTACCTGGACCACGCAGAGTAGCAAAGAATAATCCTTCTCCACCAAATAAGGCAGTTTTTACTCCTTTTACCATTTCGATATTATAATCTACATCCGAAGTCATTGCTACAAGACATCCAGTATCTACGCGTAAAACCTCGCCTTGCTGAAGTGATTTTCTATGAATCGTTCCTCCTGCATGAACAAAAGCAAGACCATCGCCTTCAAGCTTTTGCATGATGAAACCTTCGCCACCAAAGAACCCTGCTCCTAATTTACGCTGAAATTCTACGCCAATCGTAACGCCTTTAGCAGCAGCAAGAAACGCATCTTTTTGACAAATAATTTTGCCACGGTATTGACTCAAGTCCATAGGAATAATTTTGCCTGGATAAGGTGATGCAAAGTAAACATGTCTTTTTCCGCTTCCGGTATTAGTAAACGTTGTCATGAATAAACTTTCTCCCGTAAGCATACGTTTACCTGCACCCATTAATTTACCCATAAGTCCACTATTACCAGAACCAGATGAGCCATCACCGAAAATAGTTTCCATGGAAATGCCGTCTTCCATCATCATTAAACTACCAGCTTCTGCAACAACCGTTTCTTTTGGGTCTAATTCGATTTCTACAAATTGCATGTCGTCTCCGTATAACTTGTAATCAATTTCATGATTATTCATGAACACATTCCTCCTGAAATTTTTTAGCTACTAAGTATACGAAAGTAAGATTAAAAGGTTTCATCCTAAAATTTCAAAATTTTTAAAAGGGTTTTAAGAATTGTTATCGAATAATACAAGTAGTGAAAGCGTTTACATTTTTAAAAGAAAGAGGGAATAAAATGAAATTAACAAATTATATTAATGGGAAATGGCAAGACGACGAGAGTGCGGAGTATACGGCAGTATTGAACCCTGCGAATGGAGAACGGCTAGCTGAGGTCAAGCTATCAACAGAGGAAGATGTAAATCTTGCCGTAAAAGCAGCAGTAAAAGCTCAAAAGAAGTGGGCACTCGTTCCTGCACCTAAACGTGCGGATTATTTATATGAGATTGGAAGATTGATGAAAGAAAAGAAAGAGCATCTTGCCCAGGTGTTAACAAAAGAAATGGGTAAAGTGATTGAAGAGGGCCGTGGAGAAGTACAGGAAGGCATCGATATGGCATTTTACATGGCTGGGGAAGGTCGTCGCTTATTTGGTGAGACAACTCCATCCGAACTAGCGGACAAGTTTGCGATGAGTGTTCGCGCACCTATAGGAGTCGTTGGACTTATTACCCCTTGGAATTTCCCAGTTGCGATTGCTACGTGGAAATCATTTCCGGCTATCGTTGCAGGAAATGCATTCATTTGGAAACCAGCAACGGAAACTCCTATGATGGCATTTGAAATGGCGAAAATCTTTGATGAAGCTGGATTACCCCCTGGAGTTGCTAATATAGTATTTGGTTCAGGTTCTCAAGTAGGTACGGCTATGATTGAGCATCCAGAAGTAAAAGTTATATCATTTACAGGCTCTACTGACACTGGGAGTAAAGTAGCGGAGCTTGGTGGTCGTCATTTAAAGAAAGTTTCCCTTGAAATGGGTGGTAAAAATGCAGTAATTGTAATGGATGATGCAGATTTATCATTGGCAGTGGAGGGTATTTTGTGGAGTGCCTTTGGAACTGCAGGACAAAGATGCACGGCATGTAGTAGGGTAATTGTGCATAAAGATGTAAGAGAAGATTTAGAAAAAATGCTCCTTGAACAAATGGAAAAACTAACGATTGGCGATGGCTTAGATGAAACGGTCAAAATCGGACCAGTTATTAATAAAAATGCTCTGGAAAAAATCCATTCTTATATAAAAATAGGACAAGATGAAGGGGCGACTCTCCTAACAGGAGGCACAATTTTAAATGAGGCAGAGCTAGCAAAAGGGAATTACTATGCTCCTACTCTATTTACGGATGTGACACCGAATATGCGAATAGCACAGGAGGAAATCTTTGGACCAGTTGTTTCCTTAATCGAAGTGAATTCACTAGAAGAAGCGATTGAAGTAAATAATGGCGTCAAGTTTGGATTATCCAGCTCGATCTTTTCAAGAGATGTCAATAAAATCTTCCGTGCCCAGCGTGACTTGGATACTGGGATTGTCTATGTGAACGCTGGTACAACTGGTGCAGAAATTCACCTACCCTTTGGTGGAACAAAAGGTACTGGAAATGGACATCGTGATTCAGGCGTTGCAGCTTTAGACGTGTATACGGAATGGAAAAGCATATATATAGATTACAGTGGGAAATTACAACGTGCACAAATAGACACAGAATAATAGGGGGATGATTACATGAAAGTTGCTGTATTAGGCGCAGGATTAATGGGGAAAGAAGCAGCCCGCGATTTAGTGTTAAGCCCAAACGTAGAAACGGTCTTCTTATGTGATTTAGACGTGGGACAGGCAAAAATGTTTAAGGAAAGATTGCAAAACTCCAAAATCGAAGTATTGAGACTAGATGCAAATGATGACGATAGTATACGGAAAATAATGAAAGAAGCAGATGTAGTAATTAATGCATTATTTTATACGTTCAACGAAAAAATAGCGAGACTTGCTGTAGAAGTAGGGGTTCATTCTATCGATTTGGGAGGGCATATTGGCGGTGCAACAGATAGCGTATTAATACTTCATGAAAAGGCTAAAGCTAAAGGAATTACTTTAATCCCTGATTTAGGCGTGGCTCCAGGAATGATCAATATATTAGCTGGATACGGAGCCTCTAAACTCGATGAGGTGAATGCACTTCGATTATATGTTGGAGGAATACCAGTAGAGCCCGAGGGGATTTTTGGTTACAATATCGTCTTTTCGTTAGAAGGAGTCTTCGATCATTATACGGATACTTCTCATGTAATAAGAGAAGGAAGGCTTCAGGAGGTGCCATCTCTTTCCGAAGTAGAACCGATTAATTTTGAAGAGTACGGTGAACTAGAGGCATTCCACACAGCTGGAGGCACTTCAACTTTACCTAAATCTTTTCCAAATGTAGATACACTTGAATATAAAACAATTCGTTATAAAGGACATGCAGATAAGTTTAAACTGCTCGTAGACTTAGGGTTAACGGACAAAAAAACAGTCGTAAATGTAAATGGCAACATGGTAAGGGCGCGAGATGTATTGAAGGAAGTTCTAACACCTCAGTTATTACTAGGAGATAAAGAGGATGCAGTATTGCTTCGTGTAATTGTAGAAGGCTATAAAGACGGAGTGCTCACTAATTACACATATGAAATGGCAACCAAAAAAGACCCTCTTTCTGGTGAAACCGCAATGGCTCGAGCAACAGCAAATACTGTTTCCGTCGTTGCGCAAATGATTGGAAACGAGGTCATTAATAATCGTGGAGTGTATCCTCCCGAGCTAATCGTCCCTGGAGACCTTTATATCCGAGAAATGGCAGCAAGAGGCGTAGAAATAAGAGAATCCATTACTAGAGGTGAGTAAAGATGAACTTTGACTTCTCAGAAGAACAAGTACTACTTCGCAAAACGGTTCGCCAGTTTGTGGATAATGAAATAATTCCGCATATTGCAAAATGGGAATCAGACGGCGCATTTGATCCTTCCATTTGGAAAAGACTTGCAGACCTTGGCTTGATGGGAGTTTGTATACCTGAAAAGTATGGTGGAAGTGGAATGGATTATAACTCACTAGCTATTGTTTGTGAGGAATTGGAGCGTGGGGATACAGCCTTCCGTACAGCAGTTTCCGTTCACACTGGTTTAAATTCTATGACTTTGATGCAGTGGGGATCAGAGCAACAGAAACAAAAATATTTAGTTCCGCAGGCAAATGGTGAGAAAATTGGAGCATTTGGTTTAACCGAACCAGGCGCCGGTTCAGATGTAGCGGCAATGTCTACGTTTGCAGAGCTAGACGGAGATGACTATGTCTTAAATGGACAGAAAACATGGATCTCGCTGTGTGATGTGGCTGATCATTTCATCGTTTTTGCTTATACGGATAAATCCAAGAAGCATCATGGCATAAGTGCGTTTATAGTCGAGCGAACATTCGAAGGTTTTTCATCAAAAGCCATAAAAGGTAAATATGGCATTAAGTCAGGTAATACTGGAGAACTGTTTTTTGATAATATGCGCGTACCGAAAGAAAACCTTCTCGGAAAAGAAGGAGAAGGATTTAAAATTGCGATGTCGGCTCTAGATAATGGTCGATTCACGGTAGCTGCAGGAGCAGTAGGGTTATCGTTAGCATGCCTAGAAGCTAGCGTGAAGTATAGTAAAGAGCGACAAACATTTGGAAAAGAGATTGGCAGGCATCAGCTTGTTCAACAAATGATTGCCAAAATGGAAGCTGGTCTCCAAATGAGTAGGCTCCTCGTGTACCGAGTAGGCGAACTAAAAAACAAAGGCGTACGCAATACAAGGGAAACATCACTAGCCAAATGGCAGGCATGTGATTTTGCCAATAAAGCAGCGGACGATGCCGTGCAAGTGTATGGCGCATATGGATATTCAGATGAATACCCAGTAGCACGATATTTGAGAAACTCAAAAGCTCCTGTTATTTATGAAGGAACGCGAGAGATTCATACAATCATGCAAGCAGAATATGTCCTTGGTTACCGTGAAGACAAAACATTAAGCAATATGCTGCCGAAATGGCCATTTGAAGAATAAAACATATAAAAACGCAAGAATGTCGTTCACCACCGTGAATAACATTCTTGCGTTTGCATTTACAGATAGATTGTTGAATGTGAAAGTATTCCGTTTCACAAGTAAACCTCCCGTGAACGGGAGTAGCCTAAAGAGTTGATTAAGCAACCGCCACTCCTAAGCGGGAAACCTATATTCAAGACTAGGAATAGGGTAACAAAAAAAGCTCTCGAATAATTTATTCGAGAGCTTAACCTATTATTTAAAACGATTCTTAAAACGCTTTCTATGAGGAGGATAGAAATACTACTAAAATCATACTGCTCTTAGAAGAAAAATAGACCAATACTTATAACTACCCCACTTAGTAGCAGGATAAATACACAATAGCCCATAATATCCTTTGCTTTTAAACCAGCAATAGCTAATGCTGGTAAAGCCCAGAAAGGTTGAATCATGTTTGTCCACGCATCACCCCAAGCAATTGCCATTGCAGTCTTAGCGTAACTAAGATCTAAAGCAGATGCAGCATCTAACATAATTGGTGCTTGAACTGCCCATTGCCCACCTCCCGATGGGATAAAGAAGTTTACAATTCCTGCTGCAAAAAAAGTAAACAAATAAAAAGTATGCTCATTAGAAATACTGATAAATGCCTCAGATACGACACCTGCAAGTCCAGAGGCAACCATCATCCCCATGATCCCCGCATAAAATGGAAACTGAATAACAATATCACCAACGGTTTTAGCTGCATTTTTTACTGCTACTAAGAATCGCTGTGGAGTACCATGACAAATTATACCGAGAACGATAAATATCAAGTTTACGATATTAAGATTTAAATCAAATCCTTTATTCATAAAATGTTGAATTAGATATACTAAACCAAGCAGTCCGATTAAACCGGTTAGAATATAACTCTTCTCTAAACGAAGAGCAGGTGTAAGATTTTTAGTTTTCTCTTCAACAGTATCTTCTTCTTCAAGTAGAGTAGGATCAATAGAGAATGTTTCTTCTTTACTTGGCATCATCCATCTGTTTAATAGTGGAACAGAAACAAAAAGTGCAATTACAATGAATAGATTGTATGTAGTAAATAGAGTTTCTGTAGTGGGAACAATGCCCATTATGTCTGCGAAGGGATGCCCTTCCGTTGCGATAGACAGTGGAATAGAACCAGCTAAACCGCCGTGCCAAATGATGAAACCAGAATAAGCACTAGCAATTAGTAAGCGATAATCTACATTCTTTACTTGTCGAGCAATTTCCTTGGCGAATAAAGCCCCAATTACCAAACCAAAACCCCAGTTAATCCAGCAACCGATAAGTGAAACTACTGATACTAGAAGTATAGCAGCTCCTGGAGATTTCGCAGTACCAGCAAGAGAACTTAGTATTTTTTTGAAAACTGGACTACTTGCTAATACATGTCCTGCTAATAGGACTACAACCATTTGCATAGTGAAGGATAATAATCCCCAAAATCCATCTCCCCAATAAGTAGCCATTTCAAGAGGAGTAGAGTCCGTTAGAGTCACTCCAAGTAAAAAAACAAGTAATGTTAATATTGCTACAAAAATATACGGATCCGGTAAGTACCTTTCCATTAAGGAATTTGTAAATCGTGTTAAAACCTTCAAATTAATGTCCCCCTTTATTTTGTCTTCCATCCCCCTCTTAACTATGATAATTGAATACTAGTTAATTCGCTATACAATTCATAATATTTAATCTAGAGAAAGGGATTAATAATGATTCTGAATTTTCTTTGCGTAGGTGTAACTAATTCAATTTTTTAAAGTCTAATGGGTTACAAAGAAAAAAGGAAGGGTGATCCATATTGAAAAGGTGGATTATATCAATAGCCGCTTTAGTCTTAGTGGTTGGATTAGGTAGTGTATTCTATTTTGCCAAATTATCTGTGACAGCTCAATCAGTTGTGCTATCTGGTCAAGTTTTTCAAGCATCTTTTTCTTCTGCCATCGGGAAGGATGCTCTAGAAAATGGAGATGTGTATGTAGAGGATCAACTAGGCAAGAAAGTAAATGTGAATTATTCGCTCGCTTCAAACGGTAAATCCCTAGAAATTGAGGGCTTGAATGAGGGCTCATATACTCTGTATGTGAAAGACAAACTCAGAAGGACAAAAACTGACTTTCCTTTTCACGTATATAAAGAGCTGCCAACAGTTCAATCACAAGCGGAGCTAAAAGCCCATTTTGAAATGGTAATGAAATTGCAAAACATTCAAAACAAGAATTTTTCTTTTCCGGAATCGGTGGAAGAATCTGCGGAGGTATCATCAGATGCAAAGGGAGGCAATGATCACTCTACAACGAATAACCAAGTTGAGGGAGTAGACGAAGCAGATATAGTAAAAACAAATGGCACCCATATTTACTCCATAACAGAAAATAACATCGCCATCGTAAATATTGAGGATCCAACGAAAATGAAAGAGGAAACAAAGATTCGGTTTGGTCAGGATTATTATCCAATGCAGCTGTTCCTAACCGATGAAACATTAATAGTTTTGGCGCAAAAGAATTCTTATCAAACATTACAGTATGAGGAAGATAGTAATAACGACGCACGAATGTATATGCCAATGAATTCTATGACGACTGCGTTATTTTATGATATTTCCAATCCAACAGCCCCGAAATTACAAAGAGAGGTCGGGACGGAAGGGAATATGTCTGGGGCTAGGCTAACAGATGATACGCTCTACTATGTTACAAATGTCTACCCTAATTTTTGGATAATAGAGGAACAAGAAAATGTAGAGCTACGTCCACTCACATACGATTCGAAAAAAGGGGAAACAGTCAATCCTATACCGTACGAGGATCTCTCCATCTTACCAAATTCGAAGGAGGCGACTTATAGCATTATTACGGCATTGGACCTTTCAAATTCAGATAAAAACGAAGTAATCACGAAGGGATATCTTGGGGGAAGCGAACAACTATATATGTCAAAAAATAGTTTGTTTTTAACTTCGAGTATTTTTGAGGAAAGTAATTCTATCGACAAAATGATTTGGAATCCAGGCTCTATGGATACGGAAGTGTTCAAGTTTGCGTTAAACAAAACAGCGATCCAATTTGTTGCTTCCAATCGCCTAAAGGGTCATATTTTAAACCAATTCTCCATGGATGAATATAATGGATATTTCCGAGTAGTGACAACTAAGGGTAATAGTTGGGATGAAAATGAAGTGTCTGAAAATAACTTATTTATATTAGATGATGGGATGAAATTGGTAGGCTCTCTGACAGGTCTTGCAAAGGATGAGCGAATTTATTCGGCAAGGTTTATGGGGGATAAAGCTTATATGGTGACGTTTAAAGAAACAGATCCGCTATTCATAATAGACGTTGCTACTCCTACTTCTCCTAAAGTATTAGGAGAATTAAAGATACCTGGATTTAGTAATTATTTACACCCATTGGATGAAAATCATCTTATCGGATTCGGCTACGAGACTAGAATTGATACCCGAGATGGTGGGAAAGAGCCACTGATTATAACTGAAGGTATGAAAATCTCCTTGTTCGATGTAAGTGACTTTGCAAATCCAAAAGAAAAAGATACAGAGATAATAGGTGATCAAGGTACGTATTCACCATTACAATATGACCATCATGCACTTTTTGAACACCAGCAGAATAGTTTATATGGGTTCCCGGTATCCATTTACGAAAAACTACCTGGCAAGCAATATTCAGATTTCAAACAGGATGGAGCATTAATCTACGAAATAACACCCGAAAATGGAATCCGGCGAAAAGGTGACTTACTTCGTCCTGAGGTTGCTGGTCAAATGTATGAAGAATGGGAAAGCTCCATCCAACGAATTGTCTACGCACGTGACACAATTTATACAATTGCGATGAAAGAAATTAAAAGCTATAATATCGTTACTTATAAACAAACTGGGGTAGTGAAGTATTAGAACGAAAGTGGCTATTATAGTCACTTTCTTTATTTTGGATAAAATGCCAACAGCAATTGTTTTTTTTCAGTTGGTTCTATAAGATTAGCTTAAATGGATGAAAGAAGGTGTTCCTCATTGACTGCAGATTATGAATTGGTAGTGGAATGCTGTTTACTTGCTGGGCGTTTAATGATGGAAAGTGGAGCTGAGACATATCGAGCGGAGGATACGATGGATCGTATGGCAGTATCACAGGACCTGAGGGAATCTCAAAGCTTTGTCACTCCAACAGGAATCATTTTTAGTGGAAACAAAAATCTTCCAACAAGATTAGTGCGTATAAAAGCAAGAACGACTGATTTAGGAAAGATAGCATTAGTAAATAATGTATCAAGAAAATTAACTTTTGGTGATATTACAATTGAAGAAGCCTATAGCGAGCTAAAACAAATTGATGAGGGTCATGAAACATTTCCTCTTTGGATAAAAGTAGCTGCAGCTGCCATTGCATCAGGTGCTTTTCTATTATTATACGGAGGAAGGCTAATGGATGTATCAACAGCTTTACTCGCTGGCGGTGTAGGTTATGCAATAGCAGACCGGTTAGAAGTAAGGACTAGAGTTAAATTCTTTGCGGAGTTTCTAGCAGCTATGCTCGTTACCATCATAGCAATTTTATCTGTTACTAGTGGGCTAGGGATAGAAATTGACAAAATTATTATTGGCTCTGTTATGCCACTTGTACCTGGTTTATTAATCACTAATGCTGTACGTGATTTAATGGCAGGTCATTTTGTATCAGGTCTCTCAAAGGGAGCAGAAGCCTTCCTTACGGCTTTTGCAATTGGAGCCGGAGTAGCGCTAATAATTTCACTATAAGGAGGATTAGGATTGATATATATTACTCAAGGTATTTTAAGTTTTATCGCAGCTATGGCGTTCGGAGTAGTATTTAACGCACCGAAAAAATCACTCTTTTACTGTGGAATCGCTGGGATGACAGGTTGGATTGTTTATATGTGCGTAAATCAACTAAACCAGGATCAGGTAGGTGCATCATTTGCGGGTGCTTTTACTGTTGCATTCGTATCTCATATAATGTCTAAAAAATTTAAAATGCCGATGATTATTTTTAGTGTTGCCGGAATCATTCCACTAGTTCCAGGGGGCACTGCTTATAATGCTATGAGGCATGTTGTGGAAAAAGATTACGCCATGGCGCTTGAATTTGGCTCCCAAGCCTTATTAATTTCAGGCTCTATTGCAATGGGCTTAGTATTCGCAGAAATTATTACTCAACTTTGGGTGAAGGCATCTTTGAGATTAAAAACAAAACCGTGAGCAAAGAGATAAACTCTGCACACGGTTTTTTTACTGTAAACATTTGTTAAAGGGACTTGTAAGAATGAAAAATACTCCTGATTTCCGTTTCAGGTAGACGCTAGCGCATCGCTTTGATGTCTCATCTGTCTCACTCATCCCGCCAGAGTCGCCACCTTTCACTACACTCAAAATAGTGCGTAGTACTCAACTATAAAAATAAACATAGTTTATCTATAAGATAAAAAGATTGGGCAAATTTTTACGTATTAATTCCAATTAATTGTAATTCTATTTGAATAATTAATGATATTCAATGCTAAAGAAAGAGGCCTTATTTATGTGGTATTGTCAATACCTTTACTTATAAAAAGTGGCTCTTGTTGATTGGAGCGCAGGGCGACGACTCCTAGGCGAAAAGCACGAGTGAGAGACTACAGGCTCGAGCCGTGCCCCCGGAAAGCTTTCGCCCTTCGTTACAATCAACGGCATAACTAGTTTTTTTATTATTCTTTTGCCGGTTACTGTTATTGTTTATAACATTTCCTCTACTTCATCAGCAGAAATTGGTAAGCTTACATAATAGCCTTGGACCGCATCACAGCCCACTCGCTTGAGGATCTCAAACTGTTCGGCTGTTTCGACACCCTCTGCAACTACTTGTAGATTTAACGATTGGCCAAATTGTACTAAACCTTGAACTAGCTTTTCTAGTTTTTCTTGCTGAGTAATGGAACTTATAAATGATTTATCTATCTTTAATTTACCAATTGGTAGCATTTGTAAATAGCGTAAAGAGGCATATCCAGTTCCGAAATCATCCAACACAAAGACGATACCATCCTGCTGTAGCTTTTGAATTTGCTGAACAATGGCTTTTTCGGCTTCAGCCTCGAGTGCAAATTTCTCAGTGAATTCTATTTGAATCAGCTGTGGGGAACATTTATACTTCTCTAGCACTTTGCGAATCGTCCTCACCATGTTTTTATCTCTAAATTCACGAATGGATGAATTGAAGCTCACCTTGATAGGTATTCCTTTTTGTTCCCAAATAGCAGCTTGCTCACAAGATTTTTCGAGCATAAACTGACCGATTTCGTTGATTAGTCCTGTTTCCTCGGCAATTGGGATTAGTTCTTCTGGTGATACAGTGCCTAGTATACTGTCTTCCCATCTCACTAATGCCTCTACGGAAGTTATTGCACCGGTCTTCACATCTTTTTGAGGTAAGAACATAACGTGTAGATCATTATGATTCAATGCTTCTAATAATCGTTTTTCAATTTGAACTTTGCGAGAAAGTTTCGAGTGGTCAGACTTAGAAAGAGTAGTGATCATACTGCCACCTTCTAGCTTAACCTTTTGAATCGTATTAGTAGTAGCTTTTAATAGATGAAGATAAGATTGCTGATCTTCCGGGTAGCGAGTTATAGCTCCGCTTACAGTAATTGGAATAATCTTGCCATCTAAGTAAATAGGATTTTGCTTCAAATAATGTGTAAACCCTTGAATATACCAATCACTTAAAGGACTTACGATCGCAAAATCATCTCTGCCAGATCTTGCTATAATAGAATCTTCGAAATAAATTTTCAATCTTATGGCAAATTCATTTAACATTATCGATTCCGTTTGATCATTGAAAATTTCTTTTAATGTATAAAATTGGTCGATGCTAATGAAAACAAAAGAAAATGATTTATTTTCATTGATATATTCATTTACTATTTCTTCTAATCGATGTCTGGTTAACAAACCTGTTTCTGTGTCTACATAAGCAATCTGTTCTAGTTTGTTCTGCATTAATTTCTTTTCGGTAATTTCTTCTTCCAATAATAAAAAGTAAGGGGTATTATTTTGAGTATTAGATACAGGGATACCTAACAAATTCACCCAATATACAGTGCCATCTTTTGTGACTTTCTCGACCGCACTTTGAAATACCTTGCCGTCTCGAAGCTTCGTAATAATCTGTTTCCCGATTGCTATATATTCGGGAGTATCCGGGAGTAGCTGCCAAAATGATTTTCCAATGATTCGTTTAGGAGTCCAACCACTTTTTTTCAAAAACTTATCGTTAGCATGCATGATTAGCCCTTCAGGATCAATATAAACGACCATGAAAGAATTGGACAATCCTTTTTTTATAAGTTGAACCTCTTGAAAAGAAGATGCTTCCAATAAATTACTTGCATCTGTTCTAATCTGAAATAATACATAGCGCATATCCTGATACGCAAAGGACTTTGCAACAAAGGATGTTTTTATAGCTTTTTTATCTTTCGAATAAAGGACTACAGGACTTACCTCAAAAGGATCTTCTGTATGTAAAATAGTTTCCCAATTTGCAGTGAAGTGCCCTTGCGTATAGTCAGTAAAAAGTGGTACATCTGTGTTTTGTAAGTCATTAATAGAGTAACCAAATTGTTTTTCGGCCTCTTGGCTCCACCAGACAATCTTGCCCTCGTTATCAGTCATAAAACAAGGTGTTGGCAAGTGGCTAAAGACAGTGTTGCTTAAGTTTAAAGATTCTTCTTCTTTGAGAAACATATTCAAGCCTCCTTAAATATTCTGGGATTATTTTTTATGGTTTCAATAAATTAGTCATGAGTATAATACCATATATTCATAAGGAAATATATAGGTGGGTAAAAAGTACTTCAGAAAGTAGTTGAAAAATATGACGGAAAGTAAGTTTGTAAGGTCCAAAGGTATATTACTCATAGTTTTAGGTTCTATTTTATGGGGTGCAACAGGACCAATGATGGAATGGATATTAAATAATACTAGCTTATCCGTTTCTTTTTTCTTAACGGTTCGCTTAATAACAGCTGGTTTATGTATATTGCTTTTTTTATTAATCACGGGGAAGCGAATTTTTCTTATCTGGAAAGATGTCAGTTGGCTCAAACAATTAATAGTTTTCGGCGTATTAGGAATGTTGGGTGTACAGTATACATTTGTTGCAGCAATTGAAGCGAGCAATGCATCGATCGCCACTTTGCTTCAATTTTTAGGACCTGTTTATATTATTTTATATTTGTCCTGGAGGAACAAAGTGTTTCCACCTAAATATCAGGTTATAGGTATTATCGGTACATTAATCGGTTTGTTTTTATTATTAACGAATGCAAATGTGAGCATATTGTTAATAAGTAGAGAAGCTTTACTTTGGGGCTTGGCAGTAGGGGTAGCATTTTCTATTTATACCGTTTATCCAGCTAGGCTGATGAAAGAGTGGGGGGTTCTCGTTGTTGTCGGCTGGGGAATGCTAATCGGTGGGGCAGTACTCGCGCTGGTTACACAAATATGGAATACAGATGAATGGATCTATCTTGCGGCATACCCCTTAAACTTGATTGTAGTAATTGTTATATTGATCGGAACCGTTGCATTTATATTATTTTTATCGAGCATGAAATACATAACTGCAGTGGAAACAAGTATATTATCTAGTATTGAGCCACTAACCGCGATGATTATCTCCGTCTTCTGGTTTAGTCAAATACTTGGAGTTTGGCAATATGTTGGTGTTATTGTCATGCTTGTATTTGTTACATGGCTGTCTATTGCAGGGGAAATTAAATGGATACGAAAAAGAAAAGGATGACTTTGGTAATATTAAGTCATCTTTTTCTATATCTTCAGATAACTTTATGGCATAATAGATTTTACAGTAATTAATTCGAGTGTCGAAGAATCTAGGGGTGTTTCCATTTTGAAGACTATTTTTTCTTATTTATCTCCATATCGGATGTTGGTACTCTTCGCTTTATTGCTAATGTTAGTGGAGCTTTCTGTGGAGCTTATTCAACCATTGCTAATCGCTATCATTATTGATGATGGGATTTTAGCTAGAGATCAGCAAGCTATTATTTTTTGGGGCAGTATTATGCTCGGGATATCGTTTTTGGCATTTTTAGCAGGTGTTATTAATACATTTATCGCTTCGCATGTTGTTCAAAGCTATGGGTTTGATATACGTCAAGCACTATTTAAAAAAGTGCAGGCTTTTACGATGGCTACTTTCTTAAAATTTCCAACAGCCAGCTTAATCACACGTTTAACTACGGATGTAACAATCACACAAAATCTAATCTTTATGGGCTTACGTATTATGCTCCGTGCTCCTTTACTAGTTGTCGGTAGTATTATTATGTCCTTTATAGTGAATCCATATTTAGCTATGTTTTTAGTAATTGGAGCCCCTTTTTTAGTGCTATTCCTTTACATAATGAGTCGGAACGGTTTAAAACTATTTGGGAAAGTTCAAAAAAGGGTGGACCAGGTTACAAGAAAGATACAAGAAAATTTACAGGCAGTGCGACTAATAAAAGCGTATTTGCGTGGTAATTTTGAATCGAGTCGCTTTGCAACGGTTGCGGCAAACCTGAAAATAGATAATGTAAAGGCATTCCGAATTATGGAGTTAATATTGCCGGTCTTACTGTTTGTCATGAATGTGAGTTTGTTGGCAGTTCTTTGGTTTGGTGCCAAAGAAATTCAAACAGGAGCTGTGGAACTAGGAGAGCTCGTAGCTATCATTAACTATGCAATGCGTATGACAGGTGCCTTCTCTATGTTTGCTTTCATCATTATTTTCTTCTCAAGAGCGAAAGCATCCTCTGAGCGTATGGAGGAAGTGCTCCTTGTAGAAGATGGAATTGAAATTATCAATACAGACTCAGAAGGGACAGCTCCAGGAATAGGAGAAATTGAGTTTAAACATGTGTCATTTCATTATCCTACTACAGATATGCCCGTATTAAACGATGTATCCTTTAGGGTTAAACCTGGATCGAAGCTAGCCATTATGGGAGCAACTGGCTCTGGTAAATCTACGCTACTCAACCTGATCCCAAGGTTTTTCGATACAACAAAAGGAGATATTTTAATAGATGGGATAGATGTCAGAGAATGGCCGCTAGAAGAACTGAGAAAGATTATTGGACTTGTCCCTCAGCAATCTATTCTTTTTACAGGAAGTATTGAGGAAAATCTAGGATGGGGAGATTCTACTGCAACAGAAGAGCTGTTGAGGGAAGCCACAAAACAAGCGCAAATCCATGACTCTATCGAACAATTCCCAGACCAATATAATACGAGAGTAGGTCAAAAGGGAGTCAACCTTTCTGGTGGACAAAAACAGAGACTTTCCATCGCACGTGCACTCGTTAGAAAGCCGGAAATATTATTATTAGATGATAGTACAAGCGCTTTAGATGTGTCGACAGAAAACGCATTATGGGAAGCACTAGAGGAAGAAAATGCAACAATGCTAGTTATTACACAAAAAATTCGAACTGCAAAAGGTGCGGATCACATTTTACTATTAGAGGAAGGTCAAGTATCTGCTTATGGTACACATGATGAGTTGATGGAAGGCTCTTCTCTCTATAAAGCTATAGCTGAATCACAACAAGAGGGGGGCGAGCCTGATGAACTTCATTCGTAAACCTTTTGGCTATGAGCCTATTATTACTAAAGAAGATTTAAAGAAAGATCATAAAAAGAAAGTCGATAAAGCATCTGATTGGAAAGGCGTTTTAAAGAGAATATGGCAGTTGGTCGATGAACAGCGATTTCTATTAATCATTGTAATGTTGATGGTCATCGCCAGTTCTGGACTAGCATTAGTTGGCCCGTATTTAATAGGGGTTATTGTGGATGAACATATTTCCAAAAGTATTTTTGAGGGCTTAGCTAAAATTATAGGTGTACTACTCATTGTGTACCTATTCTTCTCTTTAACAACTTACTTACAAAGCTATTGGATGATTGGTATATCACAGCAAACCATCTATAGACTAAGAACTGGATTATTTGAACATTTACAGAAGCTTCCTGTGTCCTTTTTTGATAAACGTCAGCACGGAGAGTTAATGAGTAGGATGACGAATGATATTGAAAACGTAAGTCAAACATTGAACTCATCTCTCATACAAGTGTTCTCAAGTATTCTTACTTTAGTTGGGACAACTGTGGTCATGTTATTATTGAGTCCACTAATGACTTTAATCACGCTTATAATTGTGCCATTTATGTATTTTGCGATGCGATGGATTACAAGAAGAACGTCTAAATTGTTCAAGGAGCAGCAAAAAGCAGTAGGTGAGCTAAATGGAATGATTGAAGAGACCATTTCTGGACAACGAATTGTAAAAGCTTTCTCTCAAGAAAGTCGGATGCAAGAAGAGTTTGCACTTAAAAGTGAGCGTTTAAAACTAACCGGGTTCTGGGCATTAACTTACTCAGGTTTCATCCCAAAAGTGATGAACTTGTTGAACAATACAAGTTTTACCTTAGTTGCTGCGGCAGGCGGATTATTAGCCTATTATGGGCATGTGACAATAGGAGAAATTGTTATTTTCACGGAGTATTCGAGGCAGTTTACTCGTCCATTGAATGACTTAGCGAACCAATTTAATACGGTGCTTTCTGCAATCGCAGGAGCAGAGCGTGTTTTTGCTATTATGGATGAGCCTATGGAAGAAGATGCTGCTGTAGATCATACAGCGTATAAGCTGAAAGGTAATGTTACTTTTGAAAATGTAACATTTTATTACAATAAAGAAGATGAATCTCCGACGATTTCCGACGTTTCCTTTCATGTGGAGTCTGGAAAAACTGCTGCATTAGTTGGAGCTACAGGAGCAGGAAAAACTACTATTATGCAGTTACTTGCACGTTTTTATGAAGTAAATGGTGGTCGCATACTAGTAGATGGCATACCGATTGACCAGCTGCCTAGGCATACATTACGTAGTCAAACGGCCTTTGTTTTGCAGGATCCATTTTTATTCGAAATGACTGTAAGAGAAAATATTCGTTACGGCAAGCTAAATGCCACAGATGAAGAAGTTCTCTACGCTGCAAAAGAAGCGAATGCGCATGACTTCATCATGAAATTACCAGAAGGGTACGACACAATTTTATCTGCTGATGGAGGAGAAATTAGTCAGGGGCAAAAGCAGTTATTATCTATTGCCAGAGCTTTAGTTGCAGATCCAGCAATTCTATTGTTAGATGAAGCAACGTCTAGTATAGATACGGTTACAGAAATGAAAATTCAAGAAGCCCTGGAACGACTGATGGAAGGCAGAACAAGCTTTGTCATAGCCCATCGATTAAATACCATTCGTCAGGCAGATTTAATATTTGTGATGGAAGCTGGGAAATTAGTAGAGTCTGGACCACAGGAAGAGCTGTTGCAAAAGCGAGGCAGATATTATAGTATGTTAACGAATTCAAAGATTTAAGGAGAAATACATGAATATATCTGTAATGACAGTGTCGTTTCCGCTAGACCAGGAGACAATGAAAGAAATAAAGCAATTGATAGCGGAAGCAGAAATAGTGGATAAAGTGGATTATACCTCTCTATTAAGTGTGGAAGAGCTATCCGATTATTATACAAAAGGTTTTTGCACACTCGCCTATGATGACGATACCGACCGATTAGTTGGGTTGTTAACTTCTATTGATCGAATAGCGACATTCGATTTCGAGTGGAGTATGGTTGTTTTGCCGAGTGCTCGAAGACAAGGAATTGGCGAACGATTAGTCACAGAGCTAGGTAGGAATCTAAAAATACGAGGAGCGGTAGCGGATATTGCTTTAATTCCAGAAGGCTTCGAAGCAGGTCAGCATCTTCTTCGGAAGTTTGGTTATGCTTTTGATTTTTCGGAGCGAACGATGGTAGCTGATGCAAGGGAAGTGGCATTAACAAGTGAAGTCGAAGTTTCGCGTTATGCCGATGAAGAGTCAGAGAT
Organism: Psychrobacillus sp. NPDC096623; assembly: GCF_044762655.1. Lineage (NCBI taxonomy): Bacteria > Bacillati > Bacillota > Bacilli > Caryophanales > Bacillaceae > Psychrobacillus > Psychrobacillus sp. NPDC096623. The sequence goes on along the minus strand of NZ_JBIWER010000001.1, from coordinate 902,546 downwards.
TGTTAGCGTACTAGTAAGTGCATTTGGTGACACGGAAGAAGATGCTAGTGAGTTAATCGCGTTTAATACACAAACGCCAAATCGCCATTTGATGATTGCCAAATTACATGATGAAATAGTAGGGACGTTTACTTTAGTTGATGACGGTGAAAAGCTATGGCTGACAGGACTTGCTGTACATGAAAAAGCACGTGGTAAAGGTGTTGCGACTTACTTGTTGAATTGGAGTAAAAACGAAGCCAACCGTCTTGGGAAATCTTTCGTGTATTTAGATGTAGAGACAGACAATGATCAGGCACTTTCCATTTATGAAAAAGTTGGATTTACCACAGTAAGTAACACGCATTTTTATAAAAAAGGGTAATCAGAAATTTAAAGAGAACGGCGAGCAAATTGTGTGTTGATTTGTTCGCTGTTTTTTTTAAAATCATAGGTTATTGGAACTTAGAGACGTGTAAAACGTACAAATTTTTAAGGGATAATTAGGGAGGGATTTAAGAATGGGAAAACGGAAATTATCAATTGTATTATTCTTATTAAGTCTTTCTTCATTACTTATTTCGGTTAGATTATTTTGGAATTTAAGTATTTTTGTTGATGAGTATGGTCTAAGTACTGACATTGTTAATGGAGGAGGCTTTTGGCTTTCAATGGATTGGTTAAGATTATTATTACTGTTATTGTTATGTGTAGTATCTGGTATTAGTATTTTTAGTGCTAAGCAAAGTAAGTAAAATAACAGTAAAAAACATTGTGAAGAATTACACTTAAAGTAACGGTACCTGGTGCTTAGTAAACAAGACCATTATTTCGATTGAGAAACCAAGCACCCTTTGTCAACAAATGATTTTATGGTGCCTGGTTTTATTGGTCCTGTATTGGATGCTTTACTTACATTGTAGCAAAAAGCAATTAAGGCAGTACATTACCTGCAGCACGATAGATGCCATACCACTCCTCGCGAGTAAGAAGGAAATCACTTGCCTTACAGCAATCCTTTAAACGGCTTTCATTCATCGTACCGATAACAGGTTGCATGTTTGCTGGATGACGCAATAGCCACGCGATAGCGATGGTTGTGTTGCTCACTTCATATTTGTTCGCGATTTCATCAATCTTATGATTTAATTCAGGAAACTTGTCATTGCCTAGGAATACTCCCTCAAAGAGCCCGTATTGGAAAGGCGACCATGGCTGAATGGTAATATCGTTCAGTCTGCAATAATCAAGTATGCTGCCATCTCGGTTCACAGCAGAATCATTTTCCATGTTCACATTAAAACCATTTGAGATCATATTTGCATTGGTAATACTTAATTGAAGTTGATTAGCAACGATTGTTTGCTTCACCGACTTCTTAAGTAATTCGATCTGCATTGGCTTCTGATTGGAAACACCAAAGTGACGAACTTTTCCTGAACTTTCAAGAATATCGAAAGCCTCTGCCACTTCTTCTGGTTCTACCAACGTATCAGGACGGTGTAGCAGCAGAATATCTAGGTAATCTGTATTCAATCTCTTTAAGCTTCCGTCAACAGATTCTATAATATGTTCTTTTGAAAAGTCGAACATTCCTTCTCGAATACCGCACTTAGATTGTAAAATAATCTTTTCACGAATATCATCGTTCATATGGATGGCTTCAGCAAATATTTCCTCGCATGTTCCACTCCCATAAATATCAGCATGGTCGAAGAAATTCGCACCTAATTCAAGCGCTGTTTGGACAAAGTGCTCAGCCTCAGCCTTTTTCAGAGAATTAATGCGCATACAGCCGACTGAAACAACCGGCACTTCTAAATTACTTTTTCCAAGTTTCATAGTCCTCATGTTATATCCTCCTTGATTATAATTATGTAATTTCATTTAATGAGTTTGAACTTTTCTTCCACGCTGGTGGCAAAGGTATTTGTATACGAGAAATGGGAAATTCTGCTTATGTATCCCTTATTGATTGTGACACACAGGTACAGCGTTTACAAGAAACTACTACGCAGTAATCTAGCGAAGGATTACAGCCAAATAACAAGTAAATTTGTAGAATCTTTCAAGCTATTAGATAAGTCCACGATAGCATGAAATCCGAATAATCCATCATAGAATAATGGTACAATAAAGAAAAGTGAATCGTAGGTGATAAGCTTGTTTTTAAAAAGAATTGTACTCGAGCGAGAAAATATTTCATCTTTTAATCAGTATCCATTTTCTATCCCTTCTATCCAAAATTTAAAACAAATCGACTTACAAAGCAAAGTTACTTTTTTCGTTGGAGAAAATGGTTCCGGAAAATCTACTTTGTTAGAAGCCATTGCTGATAAATGTGAATTTAATACAGCAGGAGGGGGAAGGAACAATTTTTACGAAGTAGATGCATCGGAGTCAGCACTTGGCGACTATATTAAACTATCCTGGTTACCGAAAGTAACAAATGGTTTCTTTCTCCGAGCAGAATCCTTTTATAGTTTCGCATCTCATATCGACACAATGGGGACAGGTCCTTACGGTGGAAAGTCCTTACATCATCAGTCTCATGGAGAGGCATTTTTCTCGCTTTTTTCTAATAGGTTTAGAGGTAGAGGAATTTATTTGTTAGATGAACCGGAAGCTGCTTTATCGCCCTCGCGTCAGTTAGCATTTTTAAGGATTTTACATAATTTATTGCAAGAAGACGATAGTCAATTTATTATTGCTACGCACTCTCCGATCCTATTAGGCTACCCAGATGCCACCATTCTAAGTTTTGATGATGGGGAAATTAAAGAGGTAGAGTATGAGGAAACAGATCATTTTCAACTAACAAAATATTTTTTACAAAATAGAGAAAAGTTTTTACAAGAGATATTAGAACAGGATTAGAAGTATAATGGAGTCATTAATGGTACAAGGAGGTAGGCTTTATGAAAATTTATGCCCATAGAGGTTCTTCAGGTACACATCCAGAAAATACACTCGCAGCCTTTAAAGCGGCTGCAAAATTGCCTGTGCACGGCGTTGAATTTGATGTTCATATGACGAAAGATCATGAATTGGTTGTTATTCACGACGAGACGATTGATCGGACATCCAATGGAACAGGTTTTATTAAAGATATGACGTTAACTGAATTGAAGGAATTTGAATTTGGTTCTTGGTTCTCCCCTAAGTTTAAACAGGAAACAATTCCAACACTAAGAGAAGTGTTGTATGTATTTAAAGATACAGATCACCATCTAAATATAGTGCTAAAATCAGATATTTTCCCTTACGAAGGCATGGAGCAGGCGGTATTGCAAATGTTAACCGATTACCGACTAGAACCACGTGTCGTAATCTCATCGTTTAACCATGAGATGGTTAGGAAATTCAAACAAATGGCACCTCCTATTGAAACTGCTATTCTCTTTATGGAAGTGATGATAGAGCCACACAAATATGCAGAACTGGTGGGAGCAGATGCATTACATGTTTTTTTCCCGGCAGCTCTAAGGCAGATGGGAGCGGAGGCCATTGCCAGTGGCAAAAAAGTTCGTACTTTTACTGTCAATGAAGAGAAATATGCTGATTTGCTAAAACAAGTTGGGGTGGATGCTATTTTCACAGACTATCCAGAGAAAATGTGGAAATACCTTCAGTCATAGAAAAATGGACTACGAAAAAAATCGTAGTCCATTTTTTAATACTATAACTTTATTGATTTACTCACAAAAAGGGAAATTCATCCATTAATTTCACCAAAATTATTCCAATGAGAAGGTTTATGAATTACTTCTTCATCAATAAATACATAAAGTAAGGCGCTCCTATTAGGGCGACTACCACTCCTGCGGGAACTCCATTTGGCTCGACAACATTGCGACCGATTGTATCTGCGAAAAGTAATAACCAACCACCGATGAGGATGGAAATAGGGATGAACAATTGATGGCGCGGTCCAACTAATGATTTAGCGATATGAGGGGCCATCAACCCTATGAAAGCAATTCCACCTGTTACTGATACTGCTGAAGCTGCAAGGGCGACAGCGGCAAATAAGAGGATAATTCTTTCCTTCTCAATAGCTACTCCTAATCCAATTGCAACCGGCTCGTTTAAATGAAGTAAATTTAATTTATTTGCTTTATATAACGTAAACGGAATTAATACTATTAGCCAAGGCAAGAGAGCCAATATAAATGGCCAATCAGCGCCCCAAATATTTCCTGCCATCCAATTGGCGATGAAATCTACTTTTTGGCGATCGGCAGATGAAATAAAGACAATCATTAATCCTGAAAGAGCCATTGAGAAACCAACCCCAACCAAAACTAATCGAACCGGCTGTAGCCCGACTTCACGGTTATAGGAAAGGATGTAGATGAAAAAGGCAGTGATCAATGCCCCGATAAATGCCACTACCGGCAGTAAATACACAAAGGAACCAGGCTGTATAGGCATGAATAAAAAGAAAATAGAAACCGCTACCCCAGCTCCCGAATTAATACCAATAATCCCGGGGTCCGCTAAATCATTTCTCGTAATACTTTGCAAAATAGAACCAGACAGCGCTAATGCCATTCCCGCAAGAATTGTAATGATAATTCTTGGTAAACGAACGGAAAACAAAACAAACTCCTCTTTAAATGTTCCTTGACCAAAAAAGGTTGGTAAAAGACGATTAAAGGATAGGGTGGAATATCCAATTCCTGCACTCACAAAGGCAGTAATAATAATCAATGACAGTAAAACAATCAAAAGTATCCGTTGTTTTTTAACTTGCTGACGATGAATCATTGAAATACACGCCCTCCTTTACGAACGATCACTAAAAAGAAAGGTAATCCCATAATAGCTATGATTGCAGCAACTGGTGTCTCATATGGAATATTAATAGTTCGTCCAATTGTATCAGCTAGTAGCATAAGGATGGCTCCTGCTATTACGGACATCGGGATAATGAATCGGTAATCCGTTCCAACAATTGCTCGTACAATATGAGGAACCATCAACCCAACGAAAGCCATATTCCCAACAAGTGCAACAGAGGAACCCGCTAGTAAAATTACGACGATAAATAAAATCGTTTTTATTTGGGTAGTTTTTTGTCCAAGTCCGACTGCTACTTCTTCATTCAAACTTAAAATAGTGAGCTGTCTAGATAACAGAAGAGCAACAAGAATTCCAATAGCGATAAAAGGAGTCACCATTTGGAGCTGACTCCAAGAGGTTCCAATTAAACCGCCGGCTGTCCACATAGAGACATCTTTGGAAATTTTAAAATAGATACCAACACCATCGGCAATTGCATATAAAAAAGCGGAGACCGCAGCACCTGCCAGCACAATACGTAGTGGAGAAAATCCTCCTTTTTTCATTGCACCAATCCCAAATACCATTACTGCACCAACCGCAGCACCTATAAAGCAGGCAACCGTAATTCCGAAATAATTAATCCCAGGAATCAATGCAAGACTTATAGCTAGAGCAGCGTTTGCACCGGAAGTTAAACCCAACAAACCTGGATCAGCGAGCGGATTACGGGTCACTCCTTGCATAATCGCTCCAGCAACAGCTAAGGAAGCTCCAACCAATATAGCACCGACTTCTCTAGGTAATCGAAGCTCTCGCAAAATATTGATAGAATCACTTTTTACATTAGAAAAAAGTGCCTGCCATACATCTTGTATTGATGTAGAAGCAGCACCAAAAATCATGGCAATACCGAACATTACAATCAATAAAATAAGACCAATAACAAATTGAATAGAGGTTTTCATCAAATTATCCTTTCTACAAAAATAGCGGAGGAATCCAGTAGAATTCCTCCGCTATGATTACTTGCTGTTTAAGAAGCTTTCTTTAAAGAACTCCAATTGATAATCTAAGGAAATAGGGTCATTAAAGTAGAATTTTTCAGCATTTGCTTCAAACAATTGACCATTTTGGACAGCAGGAATATTTTTAAATACATCTGTCTCTTGGAATGAATTATCTTGATCTGCTACTTTACTCAGGATGACATAGTCACCAGCAAACTCCGGAAGAACCTCTAAAGATAAAGCATAATAACCAGGTTCTAAAGCCATTTCTTTTACTTTTTCAGGCATTTTCAAGCCCATTGCTTGATAGATAACTTCTGTTCCACGACCCCAATTATCACCGAACACATATAATTGTTTGTCAAAGTTTTCGATAACGGAAACAGTTGCATCCTCTCCGATTACTGCTTTAATTTCTTCACCAGCCACAGCAGAGCGTTTTTTGAAATCATCAATCCATGTCTGAGCCTCTTGCTCTTTATTCAGTAATTTTCCGATTTCTAAATGCTGAGTTAAATAATCTACTTTTCCATAAGTGTATGTAACTGTTGGCGCAATTTCTCTTATTTTATCCAAGTTTTGAACGGTTGAAAGAGCAATGATTAAATCAGGGTTCAGCTCAATAATTTTCTCTAAATTTTCTTCTGATACTTCCTCAACATCAGCTAAGAATGAATCATATCCTGGGTTAGACTTTGACCAAGAATCCGCTCCGACTAAATTTACGTCCAGTGCGGCAACGTTTCCTGCAAATGTAGATAAGACGACAACTCTTTGAGGGTCTGCCGGTACTTCTATTGGTCCAGTTTCTGATTCATATGTAATAGTTGTTGGATCTTCTTTCGTTTCATTTGTTTTTGTTGTGGCTGATTCACTATTACAAGCACCTAGGATAAGTACTAAAATTAACAGAACTGGCAAAATTAATTTTTTCATTTTATTTTTCTCCTTTTAATAAATCATATGATATGCACATCGGCTTACTTGTTCGTGGATCTTTTCCAATTTCAGCATCAATATTAAAGACATCACGTAAAACTTCTTTTGTTATAACTTCCTCGCAGGATCCTGCTTTCACAATATGTCCACCCTTTAAGGCAACGATATAGTCGGCAAATCGAGCTGCTTGGTTTAAATCATGTAAAACCATTACAATCGTTCGTTTTTCCTCCTTATTTAGTTGCTGCAAAAGCTCAAGAACTTCTAACTGATGTGCCATATCTAAATAGGTGGTGGGCTCATCAAGAAATATAATCTCTGTTTCCTGTGCAAGAGCCATAGCTATCCACACGCGCTGACGTTGACCACCGGAAAGAGAATCGACAGGCAAATACTTAAATGAACTCGTGTTCGTAACCTGAAGTGCCCAATCTATCACCTCATAATCGTTTTTAGAAAGTCTTCCAAATCCAGTTTGATAGGGAAAACGCCCATACGATACTAACTCACCCACAGTTAGACCGCTTGCACTCTCTGGTGTTTGAGGTAAAATGGCCATTTTTTTTGCAAGAATTTTAGTATTTTCCTTTGCAACATTTTTACCATCTAATACGACTGCACCAGACTGATGAGAGATGATTCGAGTAATTGCTTTGAGAAGAGTGGACTTACCACATCCGTTTGGTCCGATAATTGTAGTGATTTTCTGGTTGGGAATTTGCACAGACAAATCCTTTATGATGAGCTGGTCACCATAGCCAATAGACAAATCGTCTGTATATAAACGAACCATTTGAATACCTCCAAACTAAATGTTGCTTAATTAATTGATAACGATTATCATTATCATATTAGCAACTATATTTAATTATTTTACTTATGTCAACAAAATTTTTTAGAGGGTGGGAGACTAACAGATGCAAAATGTATTTGATGTGACGATTATTGGCGGAGGTCCTGCAGGTCTATATTCCGCCTTTTATAGTGGTTTAAGAGAAATGAAAACGAAGATTATAGAATATCAACCGCAATTAGGTGGTAAGTTGCATGTGTATCCAGAAAAGATGATCTGGGACGTAGGTGGCCAGACTCCGATTTCGGGAGAGCGACTAATCGGTCAATTAGTTCAACAAGGTCTAACATTTGACCCTGAGGTGGTACTGAATGAGAAGGTTGAATCGATTACTCACCGAGAAGATGGAGTTTTTGTTTTGCATGCTACTACCGGTGTTGAACATTATTCGAAAACTATTATTATTGCAGTAGGTAGTGGGATTTTAAAGCCAACTAAGCTTGAAATAGAAGGGGCCGAACGTTTCGAGGTAAGCAATTTAAACTATACGGTGAAATCAATCCAGCGTTTTAAAGATAAAACTGTCATTATATCAGGAGGAGGGAATGCAGCAATTGACTGGGCAAATGAACTCGAGTCTATCGCTAAAAGAGTGTACCTCACTTATCGCAAAGATGCGTTAAATGGTCATGAAGCACAGGTTACACAATTGCTGGAGAGCTCTGTAACGTGTTTTTTCAATACAAAGATTACGAAGTTAATTGCTAGTGAAAATCATGAAATGATAGAAAGAGTTGCTGTTTTAAATGATGAAACAGGAGAAGTTACAAATATTGAAGTTGATGAGGTCATAATCAATCATGGCTACGATCAGGATGCAGAGCTTCTGAAAAATAGTAAAATATCAATCGATATCGCAGATGATTTTTATGTGAAGGGTACTAGCTCGTGCGAATCATCTGTTGCTGGAATATATGCAGCAGGAGACATCATCCAATATCCGGGCAAAGTAAACTTAATAGCTGGCACCTTCCAGGATGCTGCAAATGCAGTCAATCAGGCTAAGCAATATATCCAGCCAGATGCAAACAAATTTGCAATGGTCTCTTCGCACAACGAAGTATTTAAAGAACGAAATAAAAAATTTGTGAAGCAACTTGTTTAAAAGGACTGCATCAAGTTTCCCAAAGTTGTCTCGTTAACGCCGGGTTCAGTTCAAGGGACTAGTCAGGATAAATAAATACTATGATTTTCGTTTCAGGTGAACGCTTTCCGCGGGCGAGGCAAAGCCTCCTCGTACGCTACGTTCCCTGCGGGGTCTCGACTTTCTCGCTTATCCCGCCAGAGTCGCCACCATTTACTACAATCAATTGATGTGTAGTACTATATGGAGAGATTTTGCATAGCTTATGCTTCACATAAATAGATAAAGCAAATTTTAGAGAACAATTAACTACATTCCATTAACTTTTTTGAATTTGAATTGTAGGCCAATGATAGATGTTAAGACAAATATTTGTGAGATTGATTGGAATTTTCCTTATATAAAAGAGGTTATTATTAATTGGAACGCAGGTCTGCGACTCCTGTGGGAACAGCACGAGTGAGAAGCTACAGGCTCGAGCCGTGCCCACGGAAAGCGTCCGATCTGCGTGGAAATCAATGGCATATCCAGATTTTAAATGTTGCAACTGAGAACTCGATTATTCCAACTAAACTAATCTAATATCCAACTAAACCAAAAACTACCCTGACACACAAAAAAAGAGGTCTGTGACTTGAGTCACAGACCACTATTCATGTTATTTACCATTTAGCTTTATGTTCTTCAATGCACCCTAGTAATTGCTTTATCTCCAGGGTGGGTCCATTTTCTAGCTGAATTTTGCCATTAAAATAACCAATCATCTGGTGAACCTCAGAGGAAATAAGTTTCAGATCAGTTTTCGCAATGCGGTGAAAAAATGGAGTGAATGTCATATTCACCTGATCGGAAAATTTAGACTTAACCTTCCAGGGCTTCATAAAATCATTCGAATCATAAGTAAACAATAAGTCTTCGTGTATTTTAGTCAACTTACCATCAATGATAATCGCGTTTTCGGTCATACCAGTACCATCTGTCCATTTTCCGCCAAAGTTTAATCCAATTCTTTTAGTGCCCACTCGTTGAGATGCAAAGCCCCAGTTCCAGATAGCTTCTCTTGGCCATATACCTCTACCATAATCGAGTACCGCAAAATTGTCCTCTTGCTGGAAGCTAAAGCGAGAATCACCGATCTTCACAAAGCCAGATGTAGGCAATGTGTGGTGCTTTCCTGTAAATTGGAATTGCGTCCGATTCCAGGGGATAACTACATTCAAAGATTCATCTTCAACTGGATGAGTTATATGTAAATCTGCATGTAACAAATCACCATCAAAATCTGGGATAGTTACAGTCATATGAGTTTCATTTTGTATATAAAGTAATTGGATAGACATTTCTTTGGAATGAAGCTGTATACTTTCCAAGATATTAGTGGGCATTTTTATTTTATTTCCTAGGGGAATCGTAACTGTCTTTTCAACGTAGCGTTGCGTTTCATAGTTAAGGAAATAGACAAAGCAGACCGCTGCGTAATCTAGATGACTAATAGTGGCAGAGAAAAGAATATCATCTCCAAAAACACACCAGTAATTCCACTTTTTCTTACGCATATAGTGACCCTTCAAATTACTTTCAATCAATGGTTTCTTTGCGTATCCAATTGCTTTAGGATTCAAATTACCTTTTTTATCGCAAAGTAAAGTGGGCACTGAAATTTCTTTTTCTGCATGCTGTCTCACTGACCATCTTCCTTTCTAAAAAGTAATTTGCCAAAAAAATAAATTATTTCATTAATTCCATACTAGCATATATTTTCTGTTTAATCATATAAACAAAATAGAGGGAGGATGAAAATTGGCAACATACAATCGAGAGAAGGCAGTAGCCTATGCACAAAAGTGGTGGAACAGTTATAATCCAAGGTTTCCGATATTCGATGTTGACTGTACAAATTTCATTTCGCAATGCTTGTTTGCGGGGGGAGCCCCTATGAGAGGGCAACCAAACAGGGAGCGAGGGTGGTGGTTGAGCAACGAAACGTGGAGTTTGAGCTGGAGCACACCTCATTCATTACGCTGGTACTTAGCGGGCTCTACAAAGGGTCTGCAGGCAACCCAAGTTAGCTCACCTGATCAGTTAATCCCAGGAGATCTAATTTTTTATGACTTCCAAGGCGATGGTCGATTTGATCACTCGACCATTGTAACAAGTGTTCAGGATGGTGTTCCTTATGTAAATGCACATACGAATAATAGCCGCAATCGTTATTGGAGCTACGAGGATTCATATGCACATACACCAAGAACAAAGTATATATTTTTCCATGTAAAAGATAATTTTTAAAACACAAAAAGACTTCCGAAAGTGTATTCGGAAGTCTCTTTTTTTACGTTCTACAAATACCAAAGCAAGGCAATTGTATCTTCGCCTGCATGCACTGCAAGGGATGTGCTAATTTCACCGATAGTGAACTGTAAATTTGGTGCTTGTTGTAAAATTGCTAGTTTTAAGTCTGTTGCCTGTTGCTCAGCGTTAGCATGCATGATGTACACATGCTTTAAATCATCCTTTTCAGCAGCTTCAACTGCCTTATTGATGAGGTACTGGATTGCTTTTTTATGAGACCGAACCTTATCTAGTTCCTTTAGCTCGCCCTCAGCATTGATCTGAATAATTGGTTTTATTTTAAGTAGGCTACCCAAATAGAATTGAGCACTGCTCAGTCTACCACCTTTATACAGTTGAGTTAAGTTGCCTATTAAGATATAGTTACGGAACTTCGAGGTCATATTTCTTAATTCAGTTGCAATTTCCTGGTATGATTGACCTGCTTCTTGTAATTGCAGTCCTTTTTCTACTAAACCTGTAATACCTGCTGATAAGGAAAAGGAGTCGATAAATTCTACTTGAATTTGCGCAATCTCAGCACCACTGATAGAGGAAGAGAGTGTTCCACTAAGACTATTAGAAACGTGAATTGCTATAATAGAATCATATTCTTTACTTAGTTTTTCATATAACATGGCAAATTCACCCGCAGAAGGCTGAGAGGTTTTAGCGGCTTCTGTTCCATTGCGAAGACGATCGTATAATTGGTCGGGTGTTAAATCAACGCCATCTACAAATTGTTCCAAACCAAAATGAATATTAAGAGGAATAACGTATACATCTGAGTGGTCTTTTAATGTATTGCTTATATATGCACTACTGTCGACTAACCACGCAATCTTTTTCAAAGTCATTTTCGGACATCCTATCTAATTTATTATTTAAATGATAGTAATTATATCATATTAAGACTTAAAGTATGATTCTTATAGAAGAAATCAATTATAAATTTAATAATATTATAGTTGCTTTTTCCACCATCTCTTATCCCAAGATTCTACAATATCTAACCTGTGACGGAGAAGAATAATAAGAATTGCAATGGAAAGTGGCCAAAGAGAAGCGAATACAGGTATAATCCAAGTTAAAATAGCATATGCACTAAATGCAATGGTCATACTTAAAGTTGCACTTCTAAGCAGCGCCATTATAATGATAAAACAAATGACCAATATACCGAACAATGTAGGTTCTATTGCTCCAGCTACGCCGATGAACGTAGCAATACCTTTTCCGCCTTTTCCTTTTAACCAGAACGGAAAAAGATGTCCTAAAATTACTGCTCCACCTGCTATAGCAATAAACTCTAAAGAGTATTGAAAATAAAAGCCGATATAAATTACACCAACACCTTTTAAGGCATCACCTAAAAAAGTAAGAAGAAATGCAGATTTTCCAAGTACTGCACCAGCATTCCTTGCGCCTAAATTGCCACTTCTTTCTTTTCTTAAATCAATTTTTTTCCATTTACCGATCCACCAAGCAGTAAGGAAGTTACCAATTATATAACTAAACAACCAATAGAGTAGCATGCTGTCACCTCAATGTATGTGAGTAAAAAGAGGAGTACTATTGAACCTCTAATTTTATAATACACTACACTTTCTAATAAATGATTAAATTGGTATGATGAAGGAAATAATTCAATTGTAAAAGGGAGAATGAACTAATTAATGATGCATTCACTAACGGTACGCGATGCAATAATTCAAAGAAGGTCAATTAAATTGTTTAACGGACAGCCCGTAGAAAGAGAAATACTGTTATCTATTTTAGATGACGCAGTATGGGCACCTAACCATCAATTAAGACAGCCTTGGCGATTTATAGTGGCGTGTGGAAAAGAATTAGATGATTTATATAGCGTGTTAAAGGAATTTGCCATTCCCAAATGGAAAGAGCTTTCGGAAGAGGACCTAGAAAAACAAATGAAGAAATTTACGAATCCCGGCGGATATGTATTTGTTGTGGTGCCGGAGGATGCTCGTCAAAAGGAACGTTTAGAGGATTATGCAGCAGCAAGTATGCTAGTACAAAATATTCAATTACTTGCTTGGGACAGAGGGATAGGATCTTGCTGGAAAACTCCAGGGTTTTTAGACAACCCGTTGTTCCGCAAAGAGCTTGGAGTTCAACCAGGTGAACGCATTATCAGCATGCTCCAAGTCGGCTACTTTGATGAAATGCCAAAACCAAAAGAACGTAAAGGTGTAGAAGACGTAGTAACTATTTTTGAGAAAAAAGAATAACTAAAAAAATCGAGTAAGAGATATCCGTCTCTCACTCGATTTTTTGTTTGTATTCTACTAAGAAGAGGGATAGTTCCACCAAAATGACACTGACGAAGTATCGTTAATGATTGTTTGTATAATACGGAGGAAATTCCCCTTCCGAATTTTTGAGTGTCATCGAATTTCGCTCAACGATATAAGAGGTGAAAGAGCTGCCAGTTGTGTCTCCTTTTCTCCATTCTTCTTTAAAGATGACTAAATATTTTTCATTACCACTGGAAATTACACTTGTTTCCCTCTTTACTTCATAGTCTCCAATTGTTCCATTCCATGAACCTATTTCTTTTGGGAACTCGCTGATATTCGTACCTTCCCCTGAAGTTGCAAACGTAACTGCAGCTTCCTTTGTAAAAGGAGGTAGAGGGGGAGACATTACCTGAAAATATAACCAAAGGCTAAATAAAATAAACATAGGCGATAGGATTAAGATGAATAATTGCTTCGTTTTATAACTATTTTTCATTAACCCTAAATCTAAAAAAGCATATAAGACTGCACTACAAAATCCGAGAGCTGCAAAGAGTATTTCTTCAAATAAAATGCCAAATAAAGACCCGAAAAGTCCAAGAACAGCTACGTATAACCAATTGTGACGGGCAAAATATTTTCTTTGTAATAATTCGACTCCTATAGAAATAATATTTCCATATGTTAAGATTATTGCTCCAGCGTACAGAAAGATAACGAAAGTCCAACCTACAAAATGATTACCCTGCTCATAAATAGCCAGATCTACATTGAAAAGGCTCATAACCATAGCCAAAAGTAATGTAGTAACAAAAGACGCTATTAGCTTACGAGATACAAAACTAACACCTGTCGTATCCATACATTCCTCCTCCAACAAGATAATTTAGGTAAAAAGAATCCAATTTGATTTCCGCTAAATAGACGCTTGGCGATATTCAATGCTCAATCATAGAGTGTAGTACCACTTACTTCGTTGATCTTCGTTACAGGTGGCGACGCGCTAGCGGCGGTGATAGCTCATCGCTCACCCCACGAAACGCGTCCACCTGAAACGGAAATCAGTAGTGTATATATTTTTATATTTATTATAAAAATATATCCCAGGGTATGCGTTAGCCAGTCAATGAAAAACACATGGATCAGACAACCCATGTGTTCTAATAATTATTTTTTCAAATCCTCTTTCGAAAGCTCAGCTAATTCGAAATAGTAATCGCTAATGACACGAAGACCTTGGTCAAAGTTTTCCAAATGGAAATGCTCGTTAGGAGCATGGAAATTTTCTGTAGATAGTCCGAAGCCCATTAATACAACTGGAAGTCCGAGAATTTCGTCAAATGCAGCAACAATTGGAATAGAACCGCCACCACGAGTATATGCTGTAGGAACGTTATATACTTTTTCGTAACTGCGACCAGCTGCTTGAATAGCAGGGTGATCGAAAGGAGTGATGAATGGTTTACCTTTATCGAATTCCGTAAGTGTTACGGTGACTCCAACTGGCTTGTTCTTTTCAATATGAGCCCTTAGTTTAGCAACAATTTCGTCCGGGTCTTGATCGGGAACTAGACGACAAGTTATTTTTGCACCAGCTTCACTTGGAAGTACAGTTTTAATACCTTCACCAGAGAAACCACCGAAGATACCGTTGATTTCTAAAGTTGGGCGTGCCCAAACGCGTTCTAAATGCGTAAAGCCTTTTTCGCCGAATAATTCTTCGACTCCAACTTCTGCTTTTAATTCATCTTCATCAAAGCCAAGGGAGGCATAAGCTTCTCTTTCTTCGTCCGATAAGGGACGTACATTGTCATAGAAGCCTTCTACCTCAATAGTTCCCTCTGCATCACGGAAGGATTCTAATATAGAAACTAATGCATGAATGGAGTTTTGTACCCCACCACCATAAAGGCCGGAGTGAAGATCGCCTTTAGCCCCTTTTACATCAATTTGAACGCCGCATAGTCCACGTAAACCGTAGCAAACTGCTGGTTGACCAGGGCCTTGCATACCTGTATCGGAAATCACAATAACATCTGCAGCGAGCTTTGTTTTATTATTTTCAATATATTCTTCTAGATTAGGGCTACCAACTTCTTCTTCTCCTTCGATTAAAAACTTAACATTTACTGGTAAGGATTTGTTTGATTGTAGGAGTGCCTCAATAGCTTTAACATGCATAAATACTTGCCCTTTATCATCACTTGATCCACGTGCATATAATTTATTGTCTCTTACTTGAGGTTCAAACGGTTCGCTATCCCAAAGATTTAGAGGATCGACTGGTTGAACATCATAATGTCCGTATATAAGCATAGTAGGTTTATCTTCTGCATGTAACCAATCCGCATAGACAACTGGGTGTCCGCTTGTTTTATCGACTACGACATTTTCCAGTCCTGCTTTTGTTAAGGAATCAGCAAGCCACTGGGCACCTTTTTGCATATCCTCTTTATGTTCCGATAAAGAAGAAATACTTGGGATACGTAAAAACTGTTTTAGTTCTTCTAAATGTTCTTCTCTTTTTTCTGTGAAATAATGGTCTAATGTAGTTAGTTGACTCATTACAATCCCTCTTTTCAAAAAATTTCGTGAATAGAAATAGTATAGCATAAGTTTTGTGCATATTAGAGGTATTTAGTCAGGGTTGATATTAGTTTTGTGACAACTAAAATCACAATATGATATAGTTATAAGAAAGCATATGGAACGTATATTAATACCCACAGGAGGCAACAATTTTGTACATAGAATTTGTACTATTTGCTATTTCAGTACTCGTATCCCTTTTTTTATCAGGTAGTGAAACAGCGTTAATGACAGTTAATAGGATGAAGGTCCAGCTTAGAGCAGAACAGGGAGACGAAAAATCTGAGAAAATACTATCCCTACTTTCAAAGCCGGACCGAATGATTATTACCATCTTAGTAGGAAATACAATAGCTAATATAGGTATGGCCGTAATTTTAATATTAATCGCAGAACATTTTGAATGGCATATTGGTTGGTCTATTGCCATTTTAACGGCGTTTATTATTTTATTTTGTGAAGTACTTCCTAAGACAATTGCCGCAACATTCTCGGATCGTGTTGTGTATGTAGTTTCTCCATTTATACGCTTACTCGTCATCATTTTGCGACCAATTACAGCATTTATAGCTGAAATCACCAATTTATTTATTCGAATTGGTTCAAAGGGTGCTATAACGGAAACGACAATTACAAAAGAAGAGTTACTTTCCATGGTTGATCTTGCTTCAACGGATGGAACGTTTGAAGACGAAGAATCTGAACGAATAAAAGGAATGCTGGATTTTCCAAATAAGGATGTTTCCGATGTTTTGTCAACACATAGAACGGAAGTAGTAGGTATCCCGATTGAAGCTACATATGAAGAGGTTCGTGATACCATCCTGGAGCATCATTATACTAGATATCCAGTTTACGATGATAGCTTAGATACAATTGTTGGTATGTTTTACTCGAAAAAGTTTATCGAATGGTCCATGGATACATCTATTGAACTCGACACTTTTATCGACAAAGAACCATTATTCGTTGTACAAACCCTGAGTGTGGAAAAAGTATTTAAACTTATGCTGACCCATAAAAAACATATGGCCATTGTGTTGGATGAATATGGTGGAACACTTGGGATTGTCACTCATGAAGATTTAATAGAAGAAATGATTGGGCAGGAAATAGAAGATGAAACCGATGTGGACGAAGAAATTCTTGTGCATGAGATGACGGAAAACCGTTTAGTCTGTGCAGGTAGAATGGAAATCGAAGAAGTCAATTCGCTATTCCACGTTGCTATCGTCAATGAAAATGAAACAATAGGTGGCTTTGTTTTGGATCAGTTAGGGCATGTGCCGGAAGAGAATGAACAATTCGCCTATGAAGAATTAATAGTTGAAATTAATGAAATGGATCGCAGTCGTATAGTTAAATTGACTATAACTAAAAGAGAAGTAGCTGCATTGCCAGAGCTAGAAAAGCAAGAGGATTAAAAAACCTCTTGTTTTTTTGTTATTTCATAATAAGAACTTTTTTCTTATAAAAAGAGGACATACTCCAGCATACACCGAATAGTTGGATACAGGGGGGATAAGGATGAAATTAGCAGAAGCTTTAATAGTAAGATCCGATTACCAAAAGCGACTGGAACAGTTGAGAAATCGACTACTTCAAAATGCTAAAATACAAGAAGGGGAGACTCCAAACGAAGACCCTAAAGTATTGATAAAGGAACTGGATCAACTATTGAGTGATTTAAAAAAACTAATAAAAAATATTAATCGGACAAATTTACACACTGCATTTGACGATCGTCAATCTCTAGCAGACGCCTTAACTGAACGTGATCTGCTTAGTCAGGAAAGAAAAATATATAGTGCTTTATTGGATGCAGCTTCTTTGTCGCATGATAGATATTCCAGAACAGAGATTAAACATGTCTCGACTATCAATGTAAGAGAAACGCAGAATTATGTGGATGAACTATCCCAAAAACATCGAGTATTAGATACTAAAATTCAAGAAATTAATTGGCTTACAAATGTAATCGAATAGCCGAAAGTTGGTAGCGAAATGTAAAGGCGAGTACAAAACCTCCAACTGGTCAAGTTGGACTTACGGGTAGAGGTTTCGGGGTAACCTCGAGGTTCGAGTCCTCTTAATACAAGTTATACCCAGTACTGTCACATGAGTACAAGTTATTTTTTACAATTAACTACCGCGTACTGATTTGCATTTCGTGAGGGTGGATAAGGGGAACTTAAAAGTTAAGACTATCTTACAGTCTTTTTTCAATGCACCTATGTTAGTTCGGTGTCCTCCTAAATTTTGGCTTACACCTTTGTAATTTTTCTGAAAGAGAATACGATAGAGGGTAAGGTTAAAGTTTGGCATTATAGAGTTAACAAGAAAAGCCGAGCGGAGGAAACTAACATGCAGGTTCAATTAGAAGAAATTTACGAGGAATATAACCGTTATATATATTATTTATCTTTGAAGCTAACTAAAAATCAAACAGAAGCAGAAGACTTAATGCAAGAAGTTTGGGTGAAAGTCGTACGATATGAATCATATATGAAAGAAGTCGATCATGTAAAAGCATGGTTAACAACAATTTGTATGAACACATTCCGTGATAGATATCGCAAACAGGTTAGACGCAGCAAATACGTAGCAAATCAACCGGAGCAATTAGATATTTCCTTGCTGGATTTAATCGCTGCAGATGTTCTAACTGTTGAGGAGCAATTAGAGAAGGAAGACGTTGGTGAAATGATTCGATCCAAAGTGAGTGAATTGGATGGTATATATCAGAAAACAGTAATGTATTTCTATGTACATCAATTTTCACTAATCGAAATTGCCGAAGTGATGAAAGTATCAATCGGTACTGTGAAATCTAGACTGTTCCGCGCAAAACAACGTTTGAAAGAATTAATCATGAATGACGAATTTGCAAAAGAATCATTACTGCTAGCATAAAAGTAAGAGCCTTCTATTAAAGAAGGCTTTTTTTTGATGTAGTTCGGTCTTGAATGGTTACTTTCGGATGGCCACAGAATACTCTCGTACGCACTTGTTTTACTCTTGGATACTAAGTGATTACTCTCGTCAAGCAAGCGAACACACTACAAAATCATGAAAAGACCCTGAGTGTAAGGCGCTCAGGGTCTGCATATAGTGTCTATTCTTTAATAACTTCTTTACCAGTAGAGAACCATTCTTCCACGTTCCATACTTTTGTTACAAGACCTTCGTAAAATTCTGGTTCATGACTGACTAGCACGATTGTCCCCTTGAACTCTTTCATCGCACGCTTTAACTCTTCTTTCGCATGAATATCCAGATGGTTTGTCGGCTCATCGAAGATTAACCAGTTCGTTTCTTCCATCATTAGCTTACATAGACGCACTTTTGCTTGCTCGCCACCACTTAAACTTGATAGCGGGCGGGAGATATGCTCACTCTTAAGACCAGTACGAGCTAAGGCTCCACGTACTTGGGCTTGTCCCATACTTGGATACGTTTCCCAGATTGCTTCGATCGGTGTAATATCTCCAGCTTTTACTTCCTGTTCGAAATAACAAGGAGTTAAGAAATCACCGCGTGTTACTGTTCCGCTGACAGGAGGTATCTTGCCAAGAATTGTTTTAAGTAATGTCGATTTACCAATTCCGTTCATTCCAACAAGCGCAATTTTTTCACCGCGCTCAATTGTAAATGTTAAAGGTGGTAGTAACGCTTTATCGTAACCGATTTCTAAATGCTCAGCTTCTACAACATAGCGGCTAGGGCTACGGGATTCCTTAAAGCTAAATTCTGGTTTTGCTGCAGTTTCAGGTCGGTCAATTCGTTCGATTCGATCTAGCTGTTTTTGACGAGATTTTGCTCGTCCTGTCGTTGAGTATCGGGCTTTATTTTTGGCGATAAAATCTTCTTGTTTCTTAATGAAATCCTGTTGCTTCTCATAAGCATCGATATGCTGACGTTTATTTAACTCAGCAAGCTCTAAGAATTTCTCATAGGACGCAGTGTATCGAGTAAGTTTCGAAAATTCCAAGTGGAAAATCACGTCGACAATCCCATTCATGAACTCGGTGTCATGGGAAATCAATAAAAATGCGTGCGGATAGTTTTTCAAGTAGTTGGAAAGCCAGTTTACATGTTCTTCATCTAAATAGTTGGTAGGCTCATCAAGTAACAATACTTTTGGCTTTTCTAATAAAAGCTTTGCAAGTAATACCTTTGTACGCTGACCACCAGAAAGTGCTTCTACTGGGCGCTCTAGACCAATAACATCCAAACCAAGACCACGAGCAACTTCTTCTACCTTCATATCTAAAGAATAGAAGTCACCAGCATCCAAAGCATCTTGAATTTCTGCCATTTGCTCTAATAATACTTCTAGCTCCTCGGGCGTTGCATCCGCCATTTTACCGATAATTTCGTTTAATTCTTCTTCTTTTTTGTACAATGGCAAAAATGCATCTCGCAGTGTATCAAACATAGAACGTCCAGATTGCAGACGTGTATGCTGATCTAGATATCCATAATGTGTGTTCGGTAACCATTCTACTCGGCCTTCGTCATGAATGATTTCTCCTGTTAAAATATTCATCAATGTTGATTTGCCAACACCGTTTGCACCTACAAGTCCTACATGCTCACCTTCGACTAAGCGAAATGAAACTTCCTTGAAAAGGGTACGGTCTCCGAATGTATGTCCTAAATTTTCTACTAATAAGCTCATGTATCTATTTCCTCCAAAAAGAAAGCTCTGCGGATTATAATAATTCCGCGAGCTGTTTGTTTAGTTCAGCAAGTTTTTCTTCCATTTTTGCTAGTCTACGTTCAGCATTTTCAACCTGAGTAGGGTGGCCATTAGATTCTAATTTTTCCATATCACCTTGCAAGTTAATATAGTCCAATTTTAGCTCTGCAATTTCAGCTTGTAGCTGTGATTTTGTCATTATCAATCACCTTCAGCATTTTGCATTTATTGTAGCATAAAAAAGGACTTAGCGTACGATTTCTTGTTCCTCTTTTGAACTTGCAATCGTTTGCTCAATCAATTTTACTAATTCTTCTAAGTTATTACTAAAGTCAAAGCGACTCTGTTTCTGTATATAGGCGTTTCTTCTGTTATTGTGCAGGATAATTTCCATCACCGCATTTTGTAGATAAGATTGTTTAATCTTCCTACCAAGACCAAGGTTTGCGAAGCCATGTCCTTCCTGTGGGAATGCATAATTTACTTCTTCTTCATGTGCACAAAGAACGATGCAGGGTATGTGAAACTGTGCAACTAGAAAAGGCATATAAGACCCACTTGTAATCACAATATCACTTTTAGGTAACAGTGTTTCAGGCTCCGAGGTAGAAATAATTTGTATAGATTTACGAGTAAGTGCAAAACGTTTTAATTCAAATATGTCATGCTTGTAATGTTCATCCACTAGTACACTAATCTTAAGTGGGATGTGGAGCTGTACAAGATGTCTTAAGGTCCTATAGGTTAAATTTTCGGGATCTTCATGAGGGAAAGAGACGATTATATGCGGGGGATCCTGTATCGTGTTATTATTTTTATAAATAACTTTTTTGGCTGGAATATATCCAAGCGGACCAAATACATAGTTCTCTTTCGTAACGTCTTTTGGATTTTCATACAGCGATTGAATAACAAGATCAGCTAAAGCCCCGCCATCCCCATGGTCGTCTAAATGAATAAGCTTACTATTTAACGCTTTTAAACGCCGAATAAGATCTTTTTCCGAATTTCCACCATCGTGCATAATGCAAGTTGGTTGAAAAGCTTTCATTTCTTCGATTAGGTGGGCATTATTTCTATATAAAAGAGGTTGAATCTGTTGTTTTTTTAAATATTGAATAAGGCTTGTATTAGAATGATGCACAAAAATTTCGGAGTTAGTCGGTTCTAATGAAGAAAGCAATGCTACTGCACGATCTGCGGGATAGTGTCCGCGATGTGGTAATGTATTCAATAAGTAGGCTAGTTTCATATTTTATCTTCCTTTCCATAAGTTATCTCTTTAGTGTATGGGAATGGACAGGTGCTTATGACAAGGGGGAAAGTAAAATGGCTAGAAGAGTAGCTATAGTAGTAGGTGCTACTGGTTTTACTGGACAATTTTTGGTAAAACAATTATGTGAGAGTGAAGAGTATGCTGCAGTTTCCGTCATTGTCAGAAGAGATTTTACTTTTAAGCATGCCAAACTTGACGTACAAGTAAAAGATTTCGATAAATTAGAGGAAAACGATTTAGAAATTGCGGATGATCTATTTTGCTGTTTAGGAACTACGATGAAAAAAGCCATGTCAAAAGAGAACTTTGAGCGAGTAGATTTAGAATATCCATTACGAATTGCTTCTTTAGCAAAAAAACGTGGCATTCCAAATTTTCATGTCATTTCTGCAATTGGCTCTAATAAAAATTCACCTTTTTTCTATAGCCGAGTGAAAGGCGAGATGGAGGAGGGATTAATAGAAATGGAACTACCGCATCTTTTCATTTATAGACCTTCCTTGTTAACGGGGGGAAGAAGAGAATTTCGCTTGGGCGAGCGCCTATCCGAAGGTATCTTCCAGCTAGTAAATCCCTTATTAATCGGACCGTTTAAAAGAATGCGCTCCATTCCAGGGGAACAGCTTGCATATGCCATGTATCACTATGCAATACATAATACAAAAAAAGCTGTAACGGTTTATAAACCAATCGATATTTTGAACGCTAAGCCTATAGAGAAAATAGAAGAACAGCCGATTTCTCGAGAAGAATTATTCAATTGGGATAATCGAAAGGATATTTTTGTGGATCAGGAAAAGGTCAACAAGTAAGGAGAGATGCAATGTTAGGCTCTATATTATTTGTTTTGATGTTTGTTGTTGTATTAGGAATATTTTCA
Source organism: Psychrobacillus sp. NPDC096623 (assembly GCF_044762655.1). Taxonomy (NCBI): domain Bacteria; kingdom Bacillati; phylum Bacillota; class Bacilli; order Caryophanales; family Bacillaceae; genus Psychrobacillus; species Psychrobacillus sp. NPDC096623. Next base: position 879,857 of record NZ_JBIWER010000001.1, on the reverse strand, counting down.
CAGTGGTTAGCGTGGCGTATACGAATGCCTGCAATTGTTTTAATGTCCATTGTTGGATTATTGGTTGGACCTATTTTAGGCTTGATCAACCCGCAGGAGAGTTTGGGGGAATTGTTTAGCCCGCTTATTTCTTTAGCAGTCGCCATTATTTTATTTGAAGGAAGCTTAAATCTAGATTTCCGCGAAGTGCGGAGCTTTAACAAACCGCTTACCCGAATAGTGACGCTCGGTGCGTTTATTGCTTGGATTGTTGGTTCCCTAGCTGCTCATTATATTGCAGGGCTATCCGTTGCTGTCGCATTTGTTATCGGCGGGCTATTTATCGTAACTGGTCCAACGGTTATTTTGCCGCTACTAAGACAAGCGAAACTAAAATCCAGACCTGCTGCAATTTTAAAGTGGGAAGGGATTGTAGTAGATCCGTTTGGTGCATTATTAGCGGTGTTTGCATTTGAACTTATTAAATTTATTAATGGCAATGAGACGTTCACAGCATTTTTACTGTTCTTCACAGGTTCCATTTTTGCCGGGGGACTCGGCTGGTTGTTCGGCAGAATCTTAGGGAAAATGTTTGAAAAAGGACAGATACCTGAGTATTTAAAGGCACCTGTCGTTTTTGCGGTTGTACTATTGGTTTTTGTTTTCTCTGATGTAATTATGCATGAAACTGGCTTACTTGCTGTAACTGCAATGGGTATAACTATGGCCAATATGCATATTGCCTCCATCAATGATATGAGACATTTTAAGGAAAATATATCTATATTACTCGTTTCTAGTATTTTTGTTATGTTAACGGCTTCCTTAAATCCTAGTATATTATTGGAAATATTCAATCCTCGCATCGTATTTTTTGTATTAGCAATGCTATTTATCGTCCGTCCTTTATCCATATGGTTATCGACCATTGGAACGGACTTAATGAACAATGAAAAAATATTGATCGGTTGGATTGCTCCTAGAGGGATTGTGGCACTTACTGTTTCCGGTTATTTTGCTACGGTGTTACAAGAAAGTGGATACAAGGATGCGGAAATGCTAACAGCTTTAACATTTGCCCTCGTATTTGCAACTGTAATCTTCCATGGATTTTCTATCGGATGGGTTGCCAAAAAACTCAAGCTTGTTGCTACAGAAAAACCTGGCGTACTTATTGTAGGAGGAAATGCATTTACAGCAGAGCTCGCCCATTCATTGCTGAAAGAGAACATGGATGTACTAGTAGTTGATAATTCATGGGAGCAGCTACGATATGCAAGGAAACTAGGAGTCCCCACTTATGCAGGGGATATATTATCGGAGCAAACGGAGTATTCGTTAGATCTAGCTCCCTATCCTAAAATGATTGCGGCAACCGAAATGGATGCCTATAATGCATTAATCTGCTCGAACTTTGTAGTAGAGTTAGGACGAGATGCGCTATATCAAACCGCTTCTAGTCATGTTACAGGAAATAAGTATCACCCATCTATTGGTGGTAAAACGCTTTTCAATAGCGATGCAAATATTTTTGATCTAACAGAACTTGTACTAAAAGGCTTCGTCATTCGAAAGACTAATATTACAGAGCAGTACGACTACAACCAATACTTAGATGCTCGCATGAAAGAATCGATCTTACTGTATATTATTCGAGCAGATGGCACGCTGAAGTTCTTTACGACCAAAATGGAACTCATTGCAAATCCAGGTGATTTTGTTGTCAGCTTGACCCCTCCAACTCATATGCAAGAGTCAGATACGATTAATAACTCTCCGTCAAAAGGATGAACTTTGATAAATGCGATCTCTTTTGACGATAATAACTCCTTTTTTTGATACAATATAGGACGAATAAGGAGGTTTACGCAAGGTGAAAATTTTACTCGTAGACGGAACGATCATCGGCACGAAAACAGGTGTCATTTTAGATCAAGTGAAAGACTATATAGAAGAAATGAATAACGAATACACTATAGAGATTATTCGACTTTCTAATTATGAGCATCAATTTGTAGATGGACGTCCTTTTGAAAATTACAATGACGACATGAAGTTGCTTGTAAGTAAGTTCGACCAAGCGGATGGTTTTATTATCGCATCACCGATTTTTCAAGGTTCCATACCTGGTGTGCTAAAAAATACATTCGATTTCCTACATCCAAAGTCAATGCGCTATAAACCAGTATCCATCGTGGCAAATGGTGGCACGTACCAGCATCATCTAGTAATTGAAAATCAGCTGAAACCAATTTTAGATTATTTTAGATGCTTAGTAACCCCTAATTATGTATATACACATAAAGACCACTTTGATGAAAACAATAAAATTATTGATAACGATGTACACGATCGCTTAAGAGAGCTCGCTCGCGTGTTTATCCAGTACGCCGAAATGAGCAAAAGCCTCTGCAAGGAGCCAATTGACATACATTAAGTCCAATCAGGATGTCTCGCTAAAAAGAGACATCTTTTTTTGTGGAAGAAATATCCTTTCTGAGAGTATTGTACCCAGGAGAGCGAGTAAATAGAATTGACCGAGAGTAAATCTATCTGATCCGAGAGTAATGAAAAGATGAGCGCTAATAAACAACCATGGAACGAGAGTATCTTAAAGTCTTGAAAAATAAAATGAACTTTTTCCGCATTACGATGTCTAATGTATAACAGAACAAGGGGGTGACCGAGTGGAAGTAATAGAAATAGCTAAGAAAGCTATTAAAGGGGATGACGAGGCTTTCTTACAGATAATGCAATTATATAAAGATACATTATATCGAACAGCATTTGCCTTTTTAAAAACGGAACATGAAGCAGTGGAAGCGATGCAGGAAGTTACTTTTCGAGCTTATCAAAAAATACACACTGTCAAAGAACCGAGCTACGTGAAAACATGGCTAGTTCGAATCATGATGAATTATTGTCAGGATCAGTTGAAAAAGAGTAAAAGATATAGATCGATCGAAATACTACAGGAGATTGGGTTTAGCGAAGACACTACTCACCTAGACATCAACGAAGCAATCGCATCCTTGTCGAGCAAAGAACAGCAGCTAATATTTCTAAAGTATTTTCAAAATACAAAGATAAAAGAAATTGCAGAACTAGAGAAAATCCCAGAAGGCACGGTTAAATCAAGGCTTCACAACGCACTCAAGTCACTTCGGAATTTCCTGTCAGAGAAGGGAGATGCAGACCATGTTTGAAAAAGAAGAAGAGATGCTAGATACAACTAAAAAGAAATTAGAAAAAGTTGTAGTACCTGAAGAGCTTGTAAATAACGCTATTCAACAGGGGCTACTCCAAGCTAAAGCTAAGAAGCGAAAACGGAAAAAAACGTTATGGGCTTTCTCCGTTGCAGCAATTCTGATTCTAACCTTTGTGACCTCTATTCGCGTATCGCCGGCTTTCGCGAGTGCTGTTTCTACTATTCCAGGGATGGAGCGGTTTGTACATCTCATTCAGTTTGATAAGGGTATGAAAGCAATCGTCGAAAATGATTACTATGAGTCTTTAGGTAAAAGCCAAGTAATGGATAATATAACGTTTACGGTAGATGGAATTATTATCGATGAAACAGGGGCTGAAATTTTTTATACACTAGAAGCAGCTCACTCACTTAAAGATATGGAATATGGGGAAATTAAGTTCTTGAATAGTGGTCAGGAGCTAATGGCATCAATGAGTTATGACCCACCAGGTCATTTAACTGAAAATAGAAAAGAAGGTCAGTTTAGTTTTGTTTTTGTAGAGACAGAACAATTTACTAGTTCTGATTTTGAAATACAATTAGAGGTGAAGCAGGGTAATGAAAAGATAAATTTCAATATACCCTTCACAATCAAAAAAGAAATGAAGTCGGGGAAAATATTTACACTAAATGAAACAGTCGAGATAGATGGACAACAAATTGAAGTTAAGGAAATAAAGGTATATCCACTAAGGGTACGGGTAACTTTAGAATTTAATGAACAAAATGAAATGAAAATATTGCAGTTTGAGGATATGCGAATTGAGGATGAAAACGGGGAAGTTTGGAGTTCCATTCAGAATGGAATAACAGGTTTAGGTGAAAACCAAAAGAAAGAAAATACGTATTTCTTACAAAGTAACTATTTTAAAGAGCCGGAAGAGCTTTATTTAAAATTCGATAAAGTGCAGGCACTTCCTAAGGAGGAAAGCTATTTGCTCGTGGACTTTGCGAAAAAAGAAATACTGAAGCAACCTTCGGATAAAAAAATAAAAGTATTAAACATTAGCAGTAACACGATTGAAATGAAGTATCGTACAACACGAAAGGATCACATGTACGCTTTGTTTTCTCAGGGAGAAAATGCGCTAGGAGAGGTAGTTGATTTATTAGGAGAAAGTAACTCAGGAAATGAAAACGAACAGTATGCTGAAGTTACGATTGATACAAAGGATATTATTAACCCTGTTAAGCTAGACTTTGTCGCGTATCCTAATTACTTAGACGGTTCTGTTTCTATTCAAATAAAATAAGCAACCTACTCAAAAAATTTATAAAAGGGGAAGAAAAATGATTAGTTTTTCTTCCCCTTTTTAAGATTATTTCAAGTTCAGTTTTTTCAATGCCTCTGCTAGCGCATTGTTTACAGGTTCTTCTTCTTGGTTTTGTTTCTTCAAATACTTCTGTACATCACGTTTATCGACTTTGCCACCTGAATTTTTTCTGCGACGTTCGAAAGCGGATAGTTTTTCGCGATATCCACATTTACAAGTGAAGATCTGACCTTCCCCTTCACCACGTAATTCTAGTTTTTTCTTACATTGTGGACAGCGGGCATTGGTTACTCTGGCTACGTTTTTACGGTGACCACATTCACGGTCCTGACATACGAGCATTTTTCCTTTTTTTCCGTTAACCTCAAGCATAGGTTTACCACAGTCTGGGCAGCTTTTGGTGGAAATATTGTCATGCTTGAATTTCTTATCGCTATTTTTAATATTGTTAACAATTGTTTTTGTATAAGTTTTCATTTCATTGATAAATAGGTTTTTACTCAATTTTCCTTTTGCAATTGCATCCAGCTTTTGCTCCCATTCAGCTGTAAGGGCAGGGGTTTTCAAGTCCTCTGGAACTAATTCGAGTAGCTGTTTCCCTTTGGATGTTAAGTAAATATCTTTCCCTTTTTTCTCCATAAGGAATGAGTTAAACAGCTTTTCAATAATGTCAGCTCTTGTAGCAACTGTTCCTAAACCACCTGTTTTATCTAGTGTTTTGGCTAGTTCTTTATCTTGTGTACCCATATACTTTGCTGGATTTTCCATAGCGGTAAGTAAGGATGCCTCGTTAAATCTTGCAGGTGCTTTCGTTTGTCCGGAAGTCTCCGCCACTAATTTTACGACTAACTTATCGCCTTTGTTTATACTAGGAAGTAGCTGTTCTTTCATGTCTTCCGTATTTTCGTCCTCTTCAAAACGATTTTCGTATACTTCTTTCCAACCGGAAGAAAGAATCGTTTTTCCTTTTGCTACAAATGTTTCTTCACCAATAGATGCTTTGACTGTAATTTGCTCATATTCAAATGGAGGATAAAGCACTGCGATAAAGCGTTTAACAACTAAATCATAAATTTTACGTTCTTTGTCTGTGAAGTTAGATTGGATCACAGTTTCTTCGGTTGGAATAATTGCATGATGATCCGAAACCTTACTATCATCGACAAAAGCCTTAGTTACTTTTATGGGCTTTTGTAAAACTTTGTTTGCGAATGGTCTATATTGACCGATTCCACATGACTTTAATCGTTCTGGTAGTGTTTCTACAATATCAGTAGAAATATATCTTGAATCCGTCCGAGGATACGTCAGCACTTTATGTCGCTCATACAAAGTTTGCATAATGCCAAGTGTTTCTTTCGCTGAATAGCCAAAGATTTTGTTGGCATCACGCTGTAATTCAGTTAAATCATATAGTTGAGGAGCAAAGCTTTTCTTTTGTTTTTTATCTACTTCTACGATTGTCCCTTGCTTTTTATCTACTTTCGCAAGAATTTGTTCTACTTTTTCTTTTGAAAATGTTCTGGAATCATTCGTTTGTTTATCTACCCATGTAAGCTTTAGCTTTTGGTCCGTATGTGCTTCTACGCCATAATAGGTTTTCGGTTTAAAATTGCGTATCTCATTTTCTCTTTGTTCAATAATAGCGACAGTAGGAGTTTGGACACGTCCACATGAAAGCTGTGCATTGAATTTACTCGTAAGTGCACGGGTTGCATTTAGTCCGATATACCAATCAGCCTCGGACCTTGCTACAGCTGCATGATACAAGTTTTCATATGCCTTACCTGGTTTTAGATTTTGAAAGCCTTCTTTAATAGCTTTGTCTGTTACAGAGGATATCCAAAGTCGCTTAACTGGCTTGTGTACTTTTGCTTTTTCTATAATCCATCTAGCTACTAACTCGCCTTCACGACCAGCGTCGGTCGCAATGATAATATCACTAACATCTGTGCGAATTAATTGGCTTTTGACTGCATTATATTGCTTGCCAGTTTGTTTAATAACGACTAGCTTCAAGTCGTTAGGGAGCATTGGTAAATCATCCAAGTTCCAAGTTTTATATTTTGCATCATAAACTTCAGGATCTGCTAATGTTACTAAATGCCCTAATGCCCAAGTAACGATATATTTGTCACCTTCTAAATAACCGTTTCCTTTTTTATGACACTTCAGTACATTTGCGATATCGCGAGCAACAGAGGGCTTCTCTGCAATTACTACACTTTTCTTCATTTTTATTACATCCCTTCGAACTACCACTAAAAATTAATATATCATACGACAATGGCAATTGCAGTGATGGACGTCCTTTTTTGGCATATAAGATTCCAAATTCTTATTTGGATACTATGTGTAAAGTATTACCGGAAGGATCCTCGACAACAATCGAGTCTTCAGCTGTTTCAAAAGGAAAATCTAAACGTTTAAGCTCTGATTTTGCTTGTTCTATTTCCTCTTTCGTAAAGATAATTGTGAACTGTTTTAAGCCTCTCGAGTTAGATGGAGGAGCAGGTAAACCAGTACCAGCCCATGTGTTTAGTGCGACATGATGATGATAGTTATCTTTTGATAAAAAGAGAGCTCCATTTCCTTTCGTCGTAACACTAAAGCCAAGGCCTTCTACATAAAATTGTTCTGTAATTTCAAGTTCAGCAGCTTGCAAATGCATATGACCAATTCGAGTATCAACAGGAAGACCAGCCCAAGAAGGAGTAGCTTCTTCTATAAGCATGTCAAAGTCAATCGGATAAGAACCACCTACGTATCCACCTTCTTTAGATCGTTCCCATTTTTCAGGAGGAAGATCCACATAAATCTCGATTCCGTTACCATCCGGATCTGTGAAATAGATTGCATCACTATATTGATGATTAGCGGCACCATCCATTGGGTACTCAGTCTGAGAAAGATGCACAAGCATTGTACCTAAACTAGCATGGTCCGGTAAAAGAATAGCAAAATGGTAGAGACCAGTTGTTTTTATTGGCCTTTCCACTGAGTCAGGAGTTTCCTCTAAGACTAGTAAAGGGGTAGATCCGTCAGCTGTAAGTGTAATTCTATTTTTTTCTTCTTTTAAAATATCAAAGCCAATTACTTCTTGGTAAAACGTAGATAATTTTTCAAGGTTAGATACATTCAAATGTACTTCCTGCAATCGAGAAGGGGAGTTAATATCATATATTCCATAAGCTGACTCCTTCGATTTGAACACAAAGAATAGGGAAGTGAGTACTAAAACTAGCGCTATACCGATAAAAGTTATTCGTTTGTTTATCATTGCATAAATCTCCTTTTTTATATAAACTACAATTTGTAGTGTAACAGGATATACGAAGTAATTCATCTTTAAATGTTTCCAAATGGTTATGGAGGAACAATTGTTGACTAGATAAGTCACTCACACTACAATAAGTAATGTGAGGTGGTAAATTCGTGTTGATTCGAAAGTTTAAAATTAATGAAAGTGGGTTGAATCGTTTTTTCGGACCACTTGAAGCAAAAATTATGGATATTCTATGGAATGACGTGGAAATGACTATAAAAGACGTTCAGCAAGTTTTGGACAAGGATAAGATGACTAACTTTAATACAGTAATGACTGTCATGAATCGTTTAGTCGAAAAAGGGATTCTAGAAAAACGTGCAGAAGGCAGATCCTCTCTCTATAAACCTGTTCAATCACGAGTAGAATTTTTGAGTGAGCAGTCAAAAGAAATGACAAATGAATTAATGGATGAGTTTGGAAACGTTGTGGTCAGTCATATGCTAGATGCGCTGGAAGACGTAGATGATGATCTTGTGGCAAAGCTCGAGCAGAAAATTAAAGAATTGAAAAAGGGTATGTAATTTATGTCTAAACGTCAATCATCTTTCATGTTTAACTTATCACTTATTATTTCGGGAACGATTTTTATTCAAATGGCTATATACGTTCTTTCCATGCTGGCAGGCTGGAACGTTAAATTTAATATTGTGGAAGTTTGTCATAGCTGGTTAAAGGCAATCGGATTGTCTTCACTTGAATATGCACTTGATGCACTCGTAATCTATACGCTCTTATTTTCCATTTGGCATATAGCATCTCAATTTTTCTATGCATCACGTTTGAAAAAACATTTTGAGCAATATAAAGATAATTTGCTTACTAACGATATGAATCAGACACACAGTAGTGGGAAAAAAGATTTCATCATCATTTCGAATCCTGCACCTATAGCGATAACAATGGGGTTTGTAAAACCTAAAATTGTTATATCAACAGGGTTGATAAACTTATTGACGGATGATGAGTTAAAAGCTGTCATTTCTCATGAAATATACCATAAGGATAACCGTGATCCGTTAAAAATATTTTTACTTTCACTTTGCGCATCCACAATTGGGTATATTCCAATTCTAAAGTGGTTCAATCATCAATATAGAATCATCCAGGAAGTATTGGCAGATGAATTTGCCATTAGGAAACAGGAGACATCTGTGAACTTGGGAAGCGCACTATTAAAGATGTTGAAAGTTGGCAAACAAGATAAAATGCCATTTGCTTATGCATCATTTGCAGATACATCGGTCAACTACCGGATTGAGCATATATTAAATCCATTAAAGTATGTTCCATGCGAGGTTCCATATAAAAAAGCATTTTTGTCATTAGCTATTTTTATTTTGCTATGTGCATTTTTTATTTACGCGCTTGCGTAAATTTTTATTCTTTTACACTACATGATGTAGTTTTATTTAAACAGAGGAGTGTTTCGATTGTCTAAGAAATTATTTTGGTTCATCGGTGTAGTGGCAATATGCCTTATTGCCATAGTCATCTTAACGAATGCTAAAGAAGATGCAGTAGTAATAGATTATGAAGGACAACCATTTATAGGTGAAGAGTCTGCGCCAGTGGAGATTGTTGAATTTGGTGATTATAAATGTCCACACTGTGGGGATTTTAATAACACACTCCTTCCGATGATCAATCAGGAATTAGTGGAAACTGGGAAAGCAAAATTTTACTTTATGAACTATTCGTTTATAGCGGCAGATTCTACGACTTCGGCACAATTTGCAGAAACTGTTTTTCAAGAACTAGGTAATGAAAAATTCTGGGAGTTTCATCATCTCCTGTTCGCAAACCAAACAAACGAGTCTGGGCAAGAAAATTTAATGTCAGAGGAGTTTTTGACTACTGTCTTAGCAGAATTTGCAACGGAGGAAGAAGTGGAAAAAGTGAAGCTTGCATTCAGTGATGACAAAGCGAAAGCAGCTTTGGATAAAGATATGAATACGGCAAATAATTTAGGTGTCAATTCAACGCCTACAATTTATATTGGTGGTAAGGAATTCACTGGTCAAACAATGGATGATTTCGTAGAAATGGTAGATGAGTCTACAAATGGTCAATAAACCTCTTCTCTTAGCGTGGATAACATCGATTATCGCAATGGTAGGAAGCTTAATTTTTAGTGAGCGAATGGGGTTTGTTCCATGCACCCTTTGTTGGTATCAGCGGATTTTGATGTATCCATTGGTGGTTTTTCTAGGTATCGCTTTTTACCAAAATGACGGAAAGGTTTATAAGTATATTCTTCCGCTGTCACTGATTGGAATGGTAGTTTCTAGTTATCATTATGCACTGCAGAAAATTCCCTCATTAAGTGAGTTTAGTGCATGTACAAACGGAGTACCATGTTCGGGCCAATATATCAACTGGTTTGGTTTTGTAACAATTCCATTTTTAGCGCTCATTGCATTTTCACTTATAACTGGAATGATGCTAGTGCTGTGGAAACGCAAGTAATTCACTAAGGAAGGGACAGACCAAAGATGGATAAAAAGAAAAAACGCTTCTATATGCGTACAGTTATTTTAGCTTTAATGTTAGTGGCAATTGTATTTACAATTTATACGAATGTAACGAAGGAAAGAACTGCATTAATACAGGTGGGAGATGATGCGCCTGATTTTGCTCTTGTGGATATGAATGGGGAAAAACATCAATTATCCGATTATAAAGGACAAGGAGTCTTTTTAAATTTCTGGGGAACCTGGTGTAAACCATGCGAAAGAGAATTTCCACTTATGGACAAGCAATACCAAGATTATAAAGATAAAGGACTTGAAATTTTAGCGGTAAATATAGGAGAATCTGATTTTGCGGTTCAAAAATTTATAGATCGCAAAGGTTTAAGTTTTCCAGTACTAATCGACAACAACAAAAGTGTAATGGAAACGTACAAGATTAATCCTTTACCAACAACATTACTTATCAATCCTGAAGGAAAAATTGAGAAAGTCATTACAGGTGAAATGAGCGAAGAAATGATTAAGGAATATATGGAACAAATTATCCCTATCTAAATTTTTTGAGTAAGTCCTCCATTAATTGATTTGGGGGGCTTTTTTGTATAGTTTTAAAGACCTAAATTCACTAAAATTTTCAAAAATAATAATTGAGCCTTTGTGCATGTGAAATTTATGACAATAGTAAGTTTGAATATTTTGTGAAAATGGTAAAATGTTAAGAAGGATAACTAGGCGAAAGAGGTGGAAGAGATGACGTTAGTGAAAGCAACAGGGAATGGTGCTGCAAATGTAAGAGCTGAAATAGAGCAAAGAAAGCTAGCTTTTCAACGAAAAGATGTAGGACAAGCCTACCGTAAACACTCTGAGTTCTATCAGCCTAAAAAGCATCCTACTTTAGCTGAGTTAGAGGATTTACTACTTGGCAATAAAGAAAAAGAGAGCGAATCAAAAGAAGTAAGTGCAGCAGTAAAAGAATATCAGGAAATAGAAAAAAACAAAAGCATGCTAGATGTAAAAGGCCCCGCCATTCCAGTGCAAACAATTGGTGGACCAACGCCAGAAAAGACGATCGAGCTATTGGAAAAAGTTCGAAGCTCAGCTCTTGCCTCGGATGAACCGACCCCACAGGACCTGCGAGTAGTTGCGAATGCTACCGCGAAAATTCAAACGGTCCAATCACAAATTTCACTGAACCAAGAAGCCATTAGAAAAATTGAAGTGGAAGCTAAAAGGCAAAGAGAAGATGAGGCAGCTATATCAAATCGCTCCGTTCAATCGGATTTTCAATCTCCAAAAGTGTTGAGTGAAGATATACAGAAAAGAAGATTCAAAGAACAAGCAATTGCCAAATATGCATACCAAGTACACATGAAAAAGTATGGTTTTGCAGACCAACAGCCAAGTTTTTTCCGTATAGCTTAAAAGGAGCACTCGAATATGAGTAAAAAACTAAAAACGAATGCTGTTCGTAGATTAGAGCAGCAGAAAATATCGTTTGAGTTAATAGAATACGAGCTTACTGGCGATCAAGTAGACGGGGTAACTGTAGCGGATAAAATAGGCTATCCCGTTTTTGTTGTATATAAAACTTTACTTGTTACGGCTGGAACAAATAAACATTTTGTGTGCATTATCCCGGTTCACAAAGAGTTAAATTTGAAAGAAGTAGCTAAAGCAGTTGGTGAGAAAAAAGTGGAGCTGCTGCCTTTGAAAGAATTACTGCAGACTACTGGCTATGTCCGCGGTGGCTGTTCTCCAATTGGGATGAAGAAACTATTTCCAACGTGGATAGATGTAAGTGCAGAGGCACTTGATTTTATCATTGTTAGTGGAGGTAAAATTGGTCTGCAAGTAAAACTAAGCTTGCAAGATTTGCTTCAATTGACGAATGGCCGAATTGCAACAATTATTAAAATGTAATCGTATCTATAAAAATATCGTTATAATAGACCTACTACATACTCCTTTTGTAAAAAAACAAAGGGAGTATGTGCTTTTCAGTTATTAACTGGATAGCTATAGCGCCAAGTCCGTCTTAGTCGCTTCAAATTTGCGGGGAAGTCAGTCGTTGCGAAGTGTTTTTGTATTTTGTACAGGAGCACCATGATGTAGCGAACATAGGCGCATGAGCTTTTCAGGATAGGAAGTAGGACTTTTAAGATGAAGCAAATAGTTTGGCGTTGGATATTTTTTGTTACCGGAGTCACTACAATGGCTTTAGGTAGTTCGATGACGATTAAGGGACAGCAATTTGGAATTGGACCATGGGATGTGTTTCATGTTGGTTTACATAATCATTTAGGTTTAACTATTGGTACTTGGGCTATTTTGACGGGTATTATCATTGTGCTGATCACAATGATTGGAACGAAGAAATTTCCGCAGCTTGGAACATGGCTAAATATTCTTTTTATAGGCTCTTTTATCGATGTGTTTAACTGGCTATTGCCAGATGTGACGAGTTATATAGGTCAGCTTATTATATTTATTGTTGGGATTGTGGTGATTGCAGTGGGGGTAGGGGTTTATGTTTCTCCTAATGTGGGAGCAGGTCCACGAGATTCTCTAATGCTGCTGGTTATGGCGAAAACGGGTTGGAGTATTAAAATGGTTCGCACCGGTATTGAAATAATCGTGGCGCTGGCCGGGTGGGCGCTTGGTGGGCCGGTAGGACTAGGTACTATTGTTATTGCTTTATTACTCGGTCAGATCGTTCACTATTCATTGCCTTTATCTCAAAAACTATTATATAAGATCTCCGGTTATACAGTGCCGTATGTAAAGAAGAGTGTAGAAAATCAATCCTGATTTTCCACACTCTTTTTCATATTCTACCGGAGCGTTGCATATAGTATTTCTTGAAGGAATGATAGGGAGGATGACGCTATGAACGGAATAATTACTCATTATATGGGAAGGTCATATACTGGACAAGGTGTGAAAAACTTTTATAAGGAAGTTATTCAAGAAGCAAACAAAGTATATTTCTTTAAAGGACCGACTACCTATCGATTGACGGATATATTGAAGGAAATAGGCTATAACGCCGTACGCCGAGGTAAAAATATGGAGTGGTTCTATGATCCAATGCATGAGGATCTGTTAGAAGGTTTATATATTAGTGAAACAAAAACACTTTACTTGCAAGCGGATAATATAGATCCGTCATACTATGGAGCAGGGCATGAATGGGTTCCATATTACGATGCATATAATGATAGGAAGCTCCGGGATATTGGTTCCATCGTAAAAGAAAAGCAGATTAGTAATGATGTTTGGCTAACAAAAGGACTTCAAGCGTTATCTCGAGCAAAGAAGATTCATGATGAATGGGAGCAGCTTATACAAGTAGCTGTCAACTGGGATGGGATCAATGCATTACTTGAAGAGCGCACCAAGAAAAATATCGGCAATATTCAGCTGCAAAAAAATCCTAAAGTATCCCATCGGTTAATGGGATCCCTTACTCCACTCGGTGCAAAGGATACACTAGAATCTATTTCAAAAAATTTAAAGACTAGATTATATATAAAAGGATTACCGGGTAGCGGAAAATCTTCTTTTATGAAGAAGTTTGGTGAAGAAGCAAAACTACATGGTTTGGATGTCCGGTATATTTGGTGTGGTCTAGATGCGAGTAGTGTAGATGGAGTAGTGCTTCCAGAGCTTCAATTATGTTTGGTAGACGCTACAAGCCCTCATGTATATGAGCCTGAAAGAAGTGGGGATGAAATTATCGATTTCTTCTCACATATAGACAAAACTATGTTAGATGAAGATAAGATATTAGAAGTAAGACAGCGTTACGCAAATGAAATGGAGCTTGCTCAAGATTATTTGTGCACATATGCAGGAGAATCCAAAATGATTAAAATGTTGTACGATTCAGCCATTGATGAGGAAAAGTGGAGTGAATTACTAGAGAAAATGCTTGAAACGATAAGATGAAAAAATACTTTCCGATTTTTAAATGCAAGTTAGAAATTAGTTTTTGAGACAAATAAGCTGTCGGTAAATTATTTGTTTTTCATTTTCCAACTAAACTATTCAAAAATCCCAACTGAATTGCTTAAAATTCCAACTAATAAAAATCCATCGCTGATTTGTATCAGCGGTGGATTTCGTATGTTCATTTCATTCAGTTACCTGGCATGGTAAGATAGAATGGAATAATAAGTATGAAGGGATGAGGAGCATGTCTAACGTATTAAATAATTTTTTATCCGAAAACTTAAATGAATTAAAAAACCAAGGTTTATATAACGAAATTGACCCTGTAGAAGGTCCAAATGGGGCGAAAATCAATGTAAAAGGTTCTGAACTCATAAACCTATCTTCAAATAACTATTTAGGGCTTGCGACAAATCCAGAGCTTAAACAAATTGCCAAAGATGCAGTGGACAAGTATGGGGTAGGTGCAGGTGCTGTTCGTACGATTAACGGAACGCTTGATCTTCACGTGAAGTTAGAGGAAAAGCTAGCGGAATTCAAAGGAACAGAAGCTGCTATATCGTACCAATCAGGCTTCAACTGTAATATGGCTGCTATTTCTGCGGTGATGGACAAAAACGATGCAATACTGTCGGACCAATTAAACCATGCATCTATAATCGACGGCTGCCGACTATCGAAAGCTAAAATTATTCCATTCAACCACTCAGATATGGATGATTTACGTGCAAAAGCAAAAACTGCAACTGAGTCTGGTCAATACAACAAAGTAATGGTTATTACAGATGGTGTTTTCTCTATGGATGGTGACATTGCAAAGCTTCCCGAAATCGTGGCAATTGCAAAAGAATTTGACCTGATCACTTACGTAGACGATGCACATGGTTCAGGTGTAACTGGTAAAGGGAAGGGAACTGTAAAGCATTTTGGGTTAGAAAAAGAAATTGACTTCCAAATTGGTACACTTTCTAAAGCAATCGGTGTTGTAGGTGGATATGTTGCAGGTAAAAAGGATTTAATCGACTGGTTAAAAGTTCGTTCGCGTCCATTTTTATTCTCCACAGCATTACCACCTGGTGATGTTGCTGCAATAACAGCAGCAGTTCAAATGATCATCGATTCTACTGAATTGCACGACAAGCTGTGGGAAAACGGCGATTACTTAAAAGCAGGATTATCGAAACTTGGCTTTGACATCGGCGCATCCGAAACACCGATTACACCATGTATTATCGGAGATGAAAAATTAACACAACAATTCTCCAAAAGGCTATTCGAGGAAGGCGTCTATGCAAAATCCATCGTCTTTCCAACCGTACCAAAAGGAACTGGCCGCGTCCGCAATATGCCAACTGCAGCCCATACAAAAGAAATGTTGGATGATGCCATAGCTGTTTACGAAAAAGTAGGTAAAGAGCTTGGGGTAATTAAATAAATTGAAACAGCTACCAAGTCAAGTGCTTGGTAGCTATTTTTTATGAGGAAAGAGGTTTACATATAGAGAAGGTAGAATGAATATCTAGCCTGGTAAATATTTTTGAAAAGCTTTTATTACTTTAGTCGTCGTTGGGTTGAAAGGGAGTGAAACCAAAGGGATGGATAATGTTGATGGTAGGATATTGACAATGGAAGAGGACAAATAGTGGAAAAACGCTGACATTCATTCAGCGTTTTTTTCGTTTATTTTGTAGTTTCTTTTTCCATCCACTCAAATGAATAGAATAAATTAAATTTCTGAACGCCTCTAGCTAAGCGAATACTCTCGTCAGCCGCTCTTCGAAAATCAATTAAGTCACCTTTTTCCTTAGCAATGACTGCATCAATTGCTGAAGGCATCCAACCCGTAGGTAATTTTTCTTTTAAAGCTTGGGATTTTTCAAAATTACCCTTCCATGCTTCTGCATAAGCTACGTAATATGTATAGAGCGGTTCTTTACTTATTTGTTTTGCATGCTGTTCAAACAGTGTTAAATTCTTTTCAAATAAAGCTAAATTCGTTTTATACACTTGTTTCATATATGGTTGCTTGTATTTTGATAAGATCACCTGAATCGCACGAATTATTTCTTCGCGATTACCACCTTTTACTGCTAGTGGAAAAGCAAATAAGGGCTTTCGTTTATTATTCTCCAAAAAGCGCTCAATTTTTTTTAGGTTGTTGGATTTATAAATCGTATATACTGGTGGTAAAACAATCAATACAATATATACCGCTATAATTACAGCATAAATTAACCAAAATGATAAATCTATAGACAGCAAAGCTACTGTTAGTGCAACCCCAAAAATAAATATATAAATAAATGGTAATAGTCTCATATTATCCTCCTTTAATTAATTATACCAAAACTCTTTATGTTGAGATATTGTGTTTATTGAATGAACACTGTATAATAACTCCCATAAAAGACTAGTACTATCAATGGTTTTAAAGAATTTAGTGTACTCTTCAAAAATACAAATGTTTTTGAAAGGAAGAAAATTATGAAAAAAATTATGGTTACCGGAGCATTGGGTCAAATTGGTTCAGAGTTAATAACCAAATTGCGAAAAGAATACGGTTCGGAGAATATATTAGCAACAGATATTAGACATATAGCTTCACCAGTAACAGAAAGTGGTCCTTTTGAAATTTTGGATGTTACAGATGGAGAAAAAATGCATCAGCTTGCGAAGGATTTTAAAGCGGATACGATGATTCATATGGCAGCTCTTTTATCAGCAACTGCTGAGGCAAAGCCTTTACTTGCGTGGAATTTAAATATGGGTGGTCTAGTCAACGCATTAGAAGCGTCCCGAGAACTTGGGCTGCAATTCTTTACTCCAAGCTCTATCGGAGCATTTGGTCCATCCACACCTAAGAAGAATACGCCTCAAGATACCCTTCAACGCCCTACAACGATGTATGGTGTGAACAAAGTATCTGGTGAACTATTATGTGATTACTACTTTAATAAATTTGGAGTAGATACAAGAGGTGTTCGTTTTCCTGGACTGATTTCGAATGAAACCTTACCTGGTGGGGGAACGACTGATTATGCTGTCGATATTTACTATAAAGCCATTAAAAATGGTTCTTATACTTCGTATATAGAAGCTGGGACCTATATGGATATGATGTATATGCCCGATGCACTTCAAGCAATTGTGGATTTAATGGAAGCAGATGCTTCAAAATTGATTCACCGAAATGCATTTAATGTAACAGCAATGAGCTTTGAACCTGAGCAAATTGCAGCGTCGATACGAAAGGAAATACCGACGTTTACAATGGACTATGAAGTAGATCCAGTTCGACAAGGAATAGCCAATAGCTGGCCGGATTCTATCGATGCTACAGCTGCGAAGGAAGAGTGGGGCTTTTCATATAAATTTGATTTAGATGCTATGACAAAGGATATGTTAACTAAACTAGCAGCAAAAAAAACAGCGGAAACCTATTAAAATAGGTCCGCTGTTTTTATTTAAGGCTTAGAGAAGGAGAGTTTTTATGTCAAAGTTGAACATTTCGCGGAGTATGGGAGATGAAGAATATGTCTCAAAATCACACAATAGACATTTTTATAATGTGCGAAGAAACTGAATCAGTTAATGACGAAAAAGTGTGTGTAAGTTGTAATAATCATCCAAATTGAAATAGTACAGTTTGACCAAAAAGTGTTATAAAACTGAGACTGTTGATAATCTATAAAGGAACAGTCATCACTAAAGTTATATTTAGAAATGACTGTTTTAACTAAATAGTATTTCTAGTTGTTATTGTTGTTGTTGTTGTTGTTATTTTTATTTTTGTTATTGTCGTTGCGATTTTTGTTTCGCTCATTTCTATCTAAGTTTAGATATTCCAAATTTAAATTTTCAAAGTTGTAATCATCACCAAATTCAGCTGAATTATTTTGGTCGTTGTTATTATTGCGGTTTTTATTTTTATTGTTGTTATTCACCATGACTAGTTCACCCCCTTGACCACATTAGTGTGGGTTAAAAGGCTAAAAAATACTCTTATAGCTAAATAAAAGTAAATGACACAAGCTAACCATAATTTGTAATAGAAGAGAGGGCGCTTGTTCAACGAGTGCTTTACTTCAAGAAGGAGTAAAGCTTTTTTTCTTATTCACGCAGTTTAGTTCAATAATCCGTATTATGTGATTTCGAACTCTTATTCAGTCATATACTTAAATTAAAAAAGAAGGTTACTAACTGAAAAAGAGAAAAGTCACACTAATTGGGACCATTGTAATTTTATTTGTTATAACCTTTCTATTTATCAATAACGCATCTTCAAAATGGGCACTCTTCTTCATGAAGGAGTAAAGCCTTTTTCTAATGGAACTAAAGCAACAAGTTATTGGAAGAAGGAATTAACAAAAAAATGAAGAAATTATTATATTCAATAAATATTTTAGAACTGGCATCAATTAAATGTAAAGGAGGAATCTTCATGAAGGCGATGGTCTACGATAGGTACGGAATGACAGACGTTCTTACACTCAAAGAAGTAAAAATACCAGTTCCTCGGAACAATGAAGTATTGGTAAAAGTCCATGCTGCATCCGTGAATTCTTGGGACTGGGACCTCCTAAGAGGTAAACCATTTGTAGCTCGTATTGGAGGATTGCTTAAACCAAAATACAAAATACTCGGAGCAGACGTAGCGGGGCGGGTTGAAGCGATTGGCAGGGATGTAACACACCTTCTTCCAGGAGATGAGGTATTTGGAGATATTTCCTGGTGTGGCTGGGGTGGATTTGCGGAGTATGTATGTGTGCATGAAAATGCATTATCCTTAAAACCATCAAGTATGACATTTGAACAAGCAGCAGCCATACCACAAGCTGCTGTTCTTGCCTTGCAGGGACTTCGCGATAAAGGACGGATTCAGGAAGGGCAAACGGTTTTAATTAATGGGGCAGGCGGCGGTGTGGGTACGTTCGGGTTGCAGATTGCCAAATTACATGGTGCCGAAGTAACCTGTGTAGACAGCACAGGGAAGTTAGGAATGCTGGAGGCGTTAGGAGCAGACTATGTAATTGATTACACTCATGAAGATTTCGTGCAAAAAGGTAAATTGTATGATCTTATTCTTGATGTAGTAGGAAATCGGTCCATTTTTGATTATAAGCGTTTATTAAAAACTAAAGGCACTTATGTAATGGTCGGCGGTCCGATGTCACTAATCTCTCAAATATTGTTTCTGGGACCTATAATCTCTAAAATGGAAAGAAAGAATATGAATATCCTTGTCCATAAACCCAACAAACATGATCAAAACATTTTACAGGAGCTTTTTTTAGATGGAACAGTGCGACCTGTAATAGATAGAAGATATTCCTTAAGCCAGGTTGCAGACGCTATACAGTATCTTGGAGAAGGTAACGCAAAGGGAAAGGTTGTCATCCTGGGGAACTGAAGCAGCAGATTAGCGAATTAAACAAATTAATATAAAAATCTATAACAAAGGAGGGGGAAGTGATGAAAACTAGAAGCAGTACTTTAAAATGGATTATGTTTATTTGCATAGGAATAGTAATTCTGGCGTTGGTAGGATTAAGTATATGGGACTCGACTGAAAGATCCAAGGAAGTTCAACAAATCGAGTTAAAATTGGGTTTTGAGATTAAAGTACTAGATAGACAATCACACGGTACATTGAGAGCAGCAACGAGAACATATCTTGTGAAACCATTAGATGATGATAAGGAAAGCGATTTAGAATACCTATTATACTTGAATGAAGAAGACAAGATTGAACAATGGGCTATGGTTAAAAACGGAAAGGTAATTAGACCAATTAAAACAGAAGACAAATAGTAAATTAAGAAATGTTCTATAAGGACGTTTTTCTTTCGAATATTTACCAGTGCATCAGAACAAAAAAGATATGATACTAACATGGCGACATAGTAAATCAGTGCTGCCGAGTTACAGCTTTTAACAACTAACGCAGGAGTTTTGTTCAATCAGGAATCGTTTATAGAGATAATTTTTTATAGAAAGTAAATAACATCCAACTTGTCTATTCTAAGAAACATGTGATAGAATACATTAATTTGTGTATTCGAGGGGGAGACGTTTCGATGGAATTTAAAGGATCTAGCGTTTACGATCAAACGAATTTTTTTAATAATTATATGACTAGAAGAAACAGAAAAGATAGTCCAAATAATGCCATTGAAGGACCGATTATCTATGAATTAATAGGGAACTTTCAAGATAATAGCGTCTTAGATTTAGGGTGTGGTGATGCATCGTTTGGAAAAGAACTCTTGCATTTAGGAGCAAAAAACTACACAGGAGTGGAAGGTTCGGAACAAATGGTGGAAGTAGCACGCTCTAATATGCTTGAACAAAAAGGGACAATACACTTTGAAACAATGGAATCCTATAATTATCCAAAAGAGGCATTTGATCTTGTGACATCTCGATTTGCAATCCATTATGTTTCGGACATTAACCGCCTGTTTCAAGATGTTCATAAAACACTTAAAGAAAATGGGAGATTTGTTTTTAGTATCCAACATCCACTTACAACCTCGTCTTTTGCTAGTAAACAATCTGGAGATAGACGCGGTAATTGGATTGTTGATGACTACTTTCATGAGGGGGAAAGAAAAGAACCTTGGATTGACCAAATAGTGGTTAAATACCATCGAACAATCGAACATTATTTTATAGCACTTAAACAGGCTGGCTTTTCAGTTCTAGATTTACGTGAAGGTACACCAAAGCGGGAACATTTTAGTAGTGAAGATGAATTTGTAAGAAGGCAACGGATTCCTATTGTACTGGCTTTTTCTTGTGTGAAGTAAATAAATATCCTAATATTGTTGATCGAACGTGTGTATTTGTAAAAAAAATCAAGAAAAAAAGAGCTTGGAAATGATTCTCCTGGCTCTTTTTTCTGTACAAAATCAATCATTAACTTTAACATAGCCATATTTAAAATAATATATGTGCGACAGCTGCAATGATTGGGAACGAAATAAGCGTACGTAATAAGAAAATAACGAGTAAATCTTTAAAATTAACCGGAATTTTCGAACCTAATAACAATCCACCAACCTCAGACATATAAATCAACTGAGTTACCGACATCGTTGCAATAAAGAAACGAGTCAATTCCGATTCAATTGATGCCCCAAGAATGGATGGTAGGAACATATCCGCAAAGCCAACAACCATTGTTTGGGCTGCAGCCGCTGCTTCTGGAATACCAAATAACATTAATAGTGGCTCAAATGGCTTCCCTAATATAGAGAAGATTGAAGTATATTCTGCAAGCATTAATGCAATCGTACCGAAAGCAAGTACTACAGGTGCAACCCCAATATACATATCAACCACGTTTTTTATACCATCGGAAAAAAACTTACTGATTGAGCGGTTTTTATTTGCCGTATTTAATGCGTTTTCTAAACCATGTGTAACAGCATTATAATTTTCAGGGGATTTTTCAGCTTCTAAATCTAGCGGACGACCATCAATATGGGTATCATCTTTTCCAGCAAGTGGGTATATTCTTGGCATTATAAACGCAAGAACTACCCCACAAAGAAGAACAGTTAAATAATAGGGAATAAAGTAATTCTCTAAACCTACTTGTTCTAAAACAACGATACAAAAAGTGATTGAAACAACAGAGAAAGTAGATCCAATAATTGCTGCTTCTTTTTTCGTGTAATAGCCTTCTTCATACTGCCTGCTCGTTAGCAAGACTCCGATTGTTCCATCTCCAACCCAAGAAGTAAGGGCGTCAACTGCAGAACGACCAGGAAGCTTAAACAAAGGACGCATGATTTTCACCATCATTGTACCAAAGAACTCCAAGAGACCGAAGTTCAATAGAAGGGGTAGTAACAATCCAGCAAAAAGGAAAATAGTGAACAGGAAGGATACTAATCCAGTAGGACTTAATAACAACCCACCAGTATTTTCACTCCAAATTGCTTCAGGACCAAGCTGCCAAATGATTAAGATAGCAAACACCGCTCCGACAATCCGTGTTACTGTCCAAAATGGCGTCACTTTAAACAAGTTATTAATAAACGTATCCTCTTTTGGTAAGAAAAGAAAAATAATCGAACCAATTGCCGCGACTAATAAAGTGATTAACGCAAGCCATTGAACAACCGGTTCAAGCACTCCTGATAGAAGACCTGCTAGCCATGCAATAGGTATTTGAAACCCACCGTCAATCGGTAGAGGAATCATGAATAATATAACACCTGCTATAGAAGGAAGCAGGAACAATAACCAGGTAGATAAGGAAAACTTTTTCATGCATAAGACCAACTTTCTGTAAATGTGGATATTTATACATCATTGAATGATATTTATACATAATAATTCAAATGCATGAAGAAGTCTATAGGATATATGGAAGTTCTTTTATTCGAAATCTTTGGAGAAATCGTATGTGTAAAAACGTTCAAAGTTAAGCCAATTTTCTGCCTCGACTTCACCATCCGCTAGGCGTTTATCCATTTCCTCTAACATCCATGCAGTTTGTGAAATATGCGCACGCATCGAACCCATTTTTTGTTCTGCAGCTTCTTTTATATTATGAATAATATCTGGTTCTCCAAGAACCTCTTTTGAGTCATTGGAGAATGCCAATGCATAAATTTTAGGGCGCTGCTCCACAGGCATACGTCTAACAGCTCGAATCATAGCACGGCCAGTGGCATCGTGATCAGGGTGAACTGCATAGTTCGGATAAAACGTAATAATTAGAGAAGGGTTTGTATCGGAAATCAGATCTTGCATCATTTCCACCATTTTTTCATCATCTTCAAATTCGATTGTTTTATCACGTAATCCCATCATGCGAAGATCTGTCAAACCCATTGCTTTAGCAGAGGCAAGTAATTCTTCCTTGCGGATATGCGGCAATGTTTCGCGTGTAGCAAAAGGAGGGTTACCTAAATTTCTTCCCATTTCACCTAATGTTAAGCAAGCATATGTAACCGGAATCCCTTGATTGATATAAGTAGCTATTGTACCTGATACCCCAAATGCTTCATCGTCTGGATGGGGGAATACTACAAGTACATGTCGTTCCATTGGTAATGTCATTTATATGTCCTCCTTAATACGTAAATGGTGTTTTACTAATTTGTAATGCCACAGCTAGCTTTCCAGCTTGGTCATGTCCTGCCATAAGCAATCGCCCGTGCTCATCTAGCTCGAAATGGGTAATCCCTTGCGCATAAACCCAGCCATATGGAAGTTTCAAACCTATACGGTGTGGAGATTCTCCAGCTATTTTCCCAAGTTCATAACGGATCATTACGTTACGGATAAAGGCTCCCGCATTAAAAACATTCTCATTAAAATGGGCTGCATACGCACCATTTGTCGTTTCTAAATGTATATATATATCTTCGTTTGCAAAGTTATTCAAAAGCTCCTGCAAGCGATCTACTTGAACAAGTTCCATTCATATTGCCTCCTAACATACTGTCTGTTACTAGTATAATGAAAAAAAGTGCCTGAAGCGAATGATTGAATTAAAATAAGAAAAACCGGGTAATAGAGTACGGGTCCTTTAAGAAAAAAACTGGATATGCCTTTGATTTCTTCCCCGTGCGGACGCTTTCTGAGGGCACGGCTCGAGCCGTTCTTAGCCATATGGCCAAAGAATTTATAATTTCTTAATCACAAAAAAAACTCGCAAGTCATAAATGACATTACGAGTTATTAAATACGTATTAAACAGTTGTAGTAGTTACTTCTGGTGCACCAAATTTACCTTTAGCACCATGAAGAACTGGTCCAACATATTGATTTAGTTTCCAGCCATGTGCGATGGCAGCAGAAACAAATTCTTTTGCTTCAAAAACTGAATCAGCAACAGATAAGCCGTTAGCTAGGTTTGCAGTTACCGCTGCAGCAAATGTACAGCCAGCACCGTGATTATAAGTAGTTTCGGTTTTTTCTGTTTCTAATAGTGTATGGGTTTGACCATCAAAGAATAGGTCGACAGCTTTTTCATGCTTTAACTGCTTTCCACCTTTAATGACAACATTTTTAGCACCCAGTGCATGAATTTTTTCTGCGGCAGCTTTCATATCCTCAACAGTTTTTAATGCTCCAAGTCCAGAAAGTTGACCAGCTTCAAATAGATTAGGCGTGACTACTAGTGCGCGTGGAAGTAAAAACTCAATCATCGCGTTCACTGTACCTGGATTTAGTACTTCATCCTCACCTTTACATACCATAACAGGGTCGATAACGACACTTTGAACTCCTGCTTCTTCGATTATATTCCCTGCAGTTTCGATAATTTCTTCGGTACTAAGCATACCAGTTTTAATAGCATCTACATTTGTAGATAATGCTGTTTTTGCTTGACGTTTAATTTCGTCTACTGGCAATGAAAATACACCGTGGCTCCAACCGTTATCAGGATCCATAGTAGCTACTACTGTTAAAACGTTCATACCATATGTACCGTGTTCTTGGAAAGTTTTTAAATCTGCTTGAATTCCAGCTCCACCAGAAGTATCGGAACCAGCTATTGTAAGTGTTTTTTTGATAGACATTGAACTTTTCTCCTTTTTCTGTGCTGTGTGTATTTAATTCATTGTATCAGATTTTTTCAGATAATTACATTATGGAATATTGGGAGCAGTCCATAGCTTGTATAATACAAGCATACAAATAATCATTACAACTGCTGTTATAAGTGAACCTGCTATAATTTCGTTAATCCATAACGAAATAGCTAAAAATAGGAGAAATATAATTAGAAGAATGAATGCAATAATAAAGCAGCCCATTCCGATGGTTTTCGCATCTTCGGAAATGTTATTGGAGCTAGCTGCTTTTTCAATCTGTTTTAGCTTTTCACGATAGTGTAAGTCTGCCATTTAGAAAATCTCCTTTTTTTTATCGTATCATGGCGAATTGGTTGTTAATAGCGAAACTTTTATATATTGTAAACGTAATAGATTTAGAGGAAAAGAGGGATGATATGCGAAAAGAGGACAAGATTCGTGAAATGGAAAAGCTTCTTCAGGAATTAAAAGCACAGGATGAAACGGCTGCTACTATTGCAGAAAGCCCCACTCATAAAGGATTTGACTTTTGGAAGATGCCTGGTGTTTTATTTCGATTTGGCTCCAAGTCCTTCCTACTAATTGGGCTTCTCGTTCTTTTATTGATAGCAGCACTTCCATTCGCTGCATTTTGGGCTATTAAAGGAAGTACATTCACCGAAAGTAAAGGGTCATTCGTGGAGCAAGTACAAGCCTTAAATGAGCTGTCTACAGCACAGGCATACACGAAAGTAATTATTGAAAGACAAGATAATGCTGTATTTGGAAAAGAGATTGGCATTGATTTACCTGGTACGAAAAGGCAGCTACTTGTTGTTGTGCCAGGCTCGGTCAAAGCAGGTGTCGATTTTTCGCAGGTGACGGAATCGGATATAAAAGTAGATGATGAGAATAGAACAGCCATGTTAACATTGCCAAAACCTGAGTTTTTAGGCGGACCGGAGATTTTGTTTGAACAGGTGGAGGTATTCTCGTATGAAGGATTATTCCGTGAAAAAGCAGATATTAAGGAAGCATATGAACTTGCAGAGACTGCAAAACAGATGATGATTGAAGAAACAACGGGGCAGGGTATTTTAGAGTTAGCAGAAGAAAATGCTGCTAAATCGGTGAAAGAAATGTTCCAGTTAGTGGATTATGATGTAGAAGTTGAGTTTAAGGAGTGACATGGTCATGACTAGTTGGAAAGCGGTGTTAAAGGAGGAAATGGAGAAGCCATATTTTAAAGAGCTACAATTATTTTTAGATAAGGAGTATGCTACGCAAACCATTTTTCCAGCACGAAACAAAATTGGCAGTGCCTTTCAGATGACAGCTTACGATGACGTCAAGCTAGTGATATTGGGGCAAGATCCATACCATGGGGAGGGACAGGCACATGGTATGAGTTTTTCCGTAAAACCAGGTGTTCGTATACCGCCAAGCTTGAGAAATATGCTGAAAGAATTAGAGAATGATTTAGGCTGTCCCTTACCAGCTAGTGGCTATTTAGAAAAATGGGCAAAACAAGGTGTTTTGCTTTTAAATACGGTATTGACTGTTCGAGCTGGGGCAGCGAATTCCCATAAAGGAATGGGCTGGGAAACGTTTACGGACGCTGTGATTCAAAAGCTTTCTGAACGTCAAAACCCCGTTATTTTCGTTTTATGGGGCAAGCCAGCTCAGTCTAAAATAAAACTAATCGATACAGAAAAACATATGATTTTAAAAGCTCCACATCCTAGTCCTTTGAGTGCACATCGAGGATTTTTGGGAAGTAAGCCATATTCCAAGATTAATGCTCAATTAGTGGCATGGGGTGACCAGCCAATCGATTTTTGTCTATAAATATGCTACGATAGTCAGTGGAAAGAGGGGAAGGACATTGGCTGTAAACTGTTTCAAATGTCGACATTTTTTTACGACATGGGATGCGCGAAATCCCCGTGGATGTAAAGCATATGGATTTAAAACAAAGGAACTCCCCTCCGTAGTAGTACAGCGTTCCTCCGGAATGGAATGCTTGAAATTTGAACCAAAGCAAGTGGAGGGACAAAGACGATGATTTCTAATGATCAACTTTTAATGCAAATAGATAAACAATTGCAACAAGCAAAAGTAACTCGCAATGCACAAACAAAGAGGGAAGCGCTCGCTGCAATTCGAGCATTATGTGATTTAGCACTAGAATCAGTACCTTCGCCTTTCCCACAAGATACATCCGTAGCAATACCAGTCGCACCAACGATACAACAGACAGTAGCGCTAAAGGAAGAAGATGCAAATGGAGAGTCATTATTTGATTTCTAAATAGAAAGATAGAAAGTAGGAATGATTGTGAAGTTATTTATCATTGCAGGAGCGATCAACGGATTTTTAGCAGTAGCATTGGGAGCTTTTGGTGCACATGCTTTAAAAGAAAAACTATCCGAAAAGTATTTAGCAATTTGGGAAACGGCGGTTCAATATCAAATGTTCCATGCACTAGCATTGATTGCGATTGGCATTTTAATGAGTAGTAAGCTAATAGGACCTGTATCCTCCTTGAATACGGCTGGATATTTAATACTTGCAGGAATTATTGTATTCTCTGGCAGCTTGTATGTATTGAGCTTAACGGGCATCGGCATATTGGGAGCCATTACTCCAATTGGCGGCGTAGCGTTTTTAGCGGGTTGGATCATGCTTATAGTAGCAGCTGTGAAATACGCAAGCTAAACAAAAGTCGAATCTATCATAGGTTCGGCTTTTTTGTTGTCTGAGTTCCAACCGGTAAAAGAAAAAGCTTATTCGCATAACGAATAAGCTTTAAGCATTACTTGTAATAATTGATTTCCTCATCAAATGTTACATAATCTAAATAAATCATAAGCATTAAGTATCGTTTACCATTTGGATCACTAATAATGACGTGATCGCGACCAGCCGTTTCTATATAGCCAGTAACTACAAAATTATTCCTTTCTCGGTTGTTCTCGAACGTAAAATAGAATGTCCCTAACTTACCTTTGTTCGCTCGTAATATATTTTCGATATAAGATTCTTCCTGACCTCTAGTAGCTGCCGGTATTTGAGGTGGGGTCATAGGGTGTTGCATTTGCATTTGTTGTTGTTGTTGGGGAAAACCTCCAGGGTGCCAATAATATTGAACCATTCATACATCCTTTCTCGATTAAATTTCTAGTGTGCGGGTGATCTTTGAAGTCAAGGTAGGCATCACCTCCTACCCATACACTATGCATCCAGTTCAGTAATCATGAACAAAGGTAGTCTAAAACGTGTTTACTCGCTTTCATTTAATGTTTACTTGTGTTGAGGATTAAATTACTTTCTTTAAGCTTAAGCTTACTCTCGACTACATGTATTTTACTTGCGTTCAATCATCATTTACTCGCTCTTTGGGAAATAATAGGAAAAATTCTTTTTGTAAATAAAAAAAGGCTGCATTAATGCAGCCTTTTCCTCTTAGATACTAAAAAATGTTGAGCGTTTTTCGCCTGCAAGAATTGTACCTGTGAAGAATGAACCAAATTCTGCATAACGAGCGCTTACTTCATCAAAACGCATTTCGTAAATTAATTTTTTAAATTGAAGAACATCATCTGAGAATAGAGTTACGCCCCATTCGAAATCGTCGAATCCTACTGAACCCGAGATAATTTGTTTTACCTTACCAGCATAGCTGCGGCCGATTAAACCATGGCTGCGCATTAAATCTTTACGCTCTTGCATTGGAAGCATATACCAGTTGTCATCACCGTCACGACGCTTGTCCATTGGGTAGAAGCAAATATATTGGGAGCGTTGAAGCTCAGGGTATAAACGAGCACGTACATGTGGATTTTGATATGGATCTTCGTTAGATTCACCAGCTAGGTAGTTAGACAATTCTACTACTGAAACATATGAATAAGCAGGAATCGTGAAGTCCGCTATTGTTAATTTATTAAACCTTGCTTCAAGTTCTTGAAGCTCATCCATTGTAGGACGTAATGTCATTAACATAAAATCTGCTTTTTGCCCAACGATTGTGTAAAAAGCATGTGCTCCCGTTTTAGCATCATCCGCTAGTTGCATTTCATCTAAAAATGCTACGAACTCATCTGTAGCTTGTTTGCGTAATTCTGGATCAAGTTGTTTCCAGGATGCCCAGTCCATTTGGCGGAAATCGTGTAAGACGTACCAGCCATCTAATGTAATTGCTGCTTCATTCATTATTTATGACACTCCTTTAATTTAAATAATCGCATATTAAGTGTATCATATACATTCGAACATTTCTTCTAATGATACGGCTTTGACATGACAATCTGTGACAAACTCGTGTATGCTTGAAGTAACAAAAATGTGCGTAGGAGGAGACGAAATGGCGGATTTTTTAGGGGAAATAAAAGAGAAATTAAGGGATGCCAATTTATCGATTATATTGCCCGAAGGAAACGATGAGCGAATTATTGCTGCGGCTTTAAAATTGCAGGAAGAAGGAATCATACGTCCGATCATTATTGGAAATGAAGAAGAAATTCCTTCCGCTATAACTGTTATTAATCCAAAAAAATATGAAGAGATGGACGAACTTGTCGCTGCTTTCGTAGATCGCCGAAAAGGGAAAGCGACAGAAGCACAAGCAAGAGAGATTCTACAGGACGTCAATTATTTCGGGACGATGCTCGTATATATGAAGCAAGCAAGTGGCTTGGTAAGTGGAGCGGCGCATACGACTGCCGAAACTGTGCGCCCTGCATTGCAAATTATTAAAACGAAGCCAGGGATATCGAAAACGAGTGGATCATTCATCATGGTGAAAGAGGATATTCGATATGTATTCGCTGATTGCGCCATAACTATTGCACCAACGAGCGAGGATTTAGCAGAAATAGCAGTAGAGAGTGCTAAAACTGCTGCCGCTTTTGGGATAGAACCTAAAGTTGCGATGCTATCATTCTCTACAAAAGGCTCTGCCAAGTCAGAAGAAACAGAAAAAGTAGTGAAAGCTACTGAATTAGCTAAACAATTGGACACAAATCTTCTAATAGAGGGAGAGCTTCAATTCGATGCGAGCATTGTTCCGTCGATTGCGGCTACCAAAGCACCAGATGCAGTGGTACAAGGTGATGCAACTGTTTTTGTATTTCCTTCGTTAGAAGCTGGGAATATTGGATATAAAATTGCTCAGCGTCTAGGAGGATTTGAAGCAATTGGTCCTATTTTACAAGGATTGAATGCACCGGTAAACGATTTATCACGAGGTTGTTCTGCAGATGACGTATATAAGCTAGCTTATATTACTGCTGCACAAGCACTTATTTAAGGAGAAGTCACATGTCACAGATAGAAGATTTATTGCAACAAGAAAAGTGGCGGTTTTGGGATCAATCGCTTAGTGGTAAAAATAGATCTGCACTCGAATCATTCGCTTCGGACGATTTACTTTGTCATTTAGTGGGACAAGGGCAGTCACCAGCGACTGTACGCACATGGGTGCACGATCAAGCAGTGGTGTTAGGTATACAAGATCACCGACTACCGTTTATAGAGGACGCACAGGATTTTCTTCGCACACAGGGCTTTTCCCCAATCGTACGGAATTCGGGGGGATTAGCTGTAGTCTTAGATGAAGGTGTATTGAATGTATCTATTATTTTGCCAGAAGCAAAGCAAGCAATTGATATACCTACTGGATATGAAGTAATGCTTGCATTTGTTCAGCTTTTATTTCCAGAGGCAGAAGGTAAAATAGAAGCTTATGAAATTATAGGATCGTATTGTCCAGGTTCATATGATTTAAGTATAGGTGGTAAAAAGTTTGCAGGAATTTCTCAGCGCAGACTGCGACAGGGAATTGCGGTCCAAGTGTATTTATGTATTGAAGGCAGTGGAAGTGAACGAGCAGAACTTATTCGTAGTTTTTACGAAATCGGGATTCAAGGAGAAACCACAAAGTTTACATATCCCGTTATTAAACCAGAAGTAATGGCTTCCATGAATGAACTAATAGGTACATCGTTCAGAGTAGAGGATATCGTCATTCGTATCCAACAGCTACTACAACAATTATCCGATACAGTTATCAATCAATCTGTCACACCCGATGAAATGGATCTGTATTTATTTTACATGCAGCGAGTAGTCGATCGAAATAAAAAAATGCTAGAGAATTAATATAGAAATCAGGTAGTGCAGAAAGAGCTTAGACATACGAGAGAGATTCCGTTCTAAACGAAAGCAAAGCCAACCTAATTGGAAATGACATCCACCGGTACACTCACATTCCAACCAAAAAAGAACCACCAATCTACTAAACGATTGGTGGTTCTTTAGATACAAGATTACCATTTTTCTCCATTTGAAAAACGGGTACTGTTGGAACTTCTTCTTCATTTAATGTGACAAGACGTCTTGCACGGTTCATGATTTGTACAAATTGCTCGTAATCCTGTTTAATTGCTGCGTTTTCTTTTTCGAGCTTCGCAAGTTCGCTTTCTAATTTACGAATCTTTTCATTCGCAATAGTGGAAAGATGACGGTATCTAGAAATATCTGAATCACTATGCTGCAAGCGTACTAGGTAGGCAATAATAATGTCAATTGAAAGTGCAGATACTGGAATGGATTGTGCACGATCTTCATCGTCTTGTGATTTTGCTAGATAAATTCCGTTTCCTCTTCGTCTATAATCTTTTCCTAAAATACGAAGCTTTTCTTTTCTTTCTTTTTTCGCTTCCTTTAACTCATTTTCGTATTGATGGCGAACGACTGCATTCCAGCGAAACCCGCATGCTGCTGCAGTTCGACTTAAAGCATCACCAGCTTCCTCAAATGCGTTTAGTTGCGTACTGCCTTCGCGAACGTGACGTAATACCAGCTCTGCTAGCATTTCATCATTTTCTGTCATCCAGGCGTCTTGTCTAATCTTTACCATGTTTTTCCTCCTACCATGTTCATAGTTTCGTTGTTCTATTAACATAATGGTCAACTTATTGCTCTTTTATTCACGTAATATACACTTGATAGCAATATAATCTTTAAGATACAATGACCTGTAGACTATTACTATTTCACCTATTTAAAAATATCAAAGGGGTTGTGAACGATGGCAAACCATTTTCGAGTTTGCGATGAGTGTCAGGCCGTTAATTTAAAAACATTAATTCCAAAACTTAAGGCGATTGATCCGGAGGCAGAGATTGAAGTGAAGGAATGTCAATCATACTGCGGTCCCGGACGTAAAAAAACATTCGCTTTTATCAATAACCGTCCCGTTGCAGCATTAACGGAAGACGAATTAATGGAAAAAGTACGCGCCAAGATAGCTGATTAATACGAACTTTTGCCGCCTTTCCATATGCGGCTTTTTTCTTTATAATGAATACTTAATGATGACTAACATTTTGGGGGTGGAAAAATGAGCTATGCGACACAAAAGCTAGCAGAAGAAAAAGTGTTTAAGGATCCAGTTCATCGCTACATCCATGTACGCGATCAGGTTATTTGGGATGTTATTGGCGCAAAAGAATTTCAACGACTTCGCCGCATAAAACAGCTTGGAACTACGTATCTAGTTTTTCATGGTGCTGAACATAGCCGTTTCAATCACTCTTTAGGTGTGTATGAAATTGTACGAAGAATTGTAGATGATAGTTTTAGTGGACGTCCGGAATGGGATGATTCTGAAAGGCTAGTAGTGCTATGTGCCGCTCTTCTCCATGATTTAGGGCACGGTCCTTTTTCTCATGCGTTTGAAAATGTGTTCGGGTTAGACCATGAATATTTCACCCAACAAATAATACTTGGCGATACCGAAGTCAATGAGATCTTAAAAAGAGTTAGTGACGATTTTCCACAGCGAGTTGCAAATGTTATCGGTAAAACATACCCAAACAAGCAGGTAGTTAGTTTAATATCGAGTCAAATTGATGCTGATCGAATGGATTATTTACAAAGAGACGCGTATTTTACTGGAGTAAGTTACGGACACTTTGATATGGAACGAATATTGCGCGTGATGCGACCAAGAGAAGATCAAGTAGTCATCAAATCGAGCGGAATGCATGCAGTTGAAGACTATATAATGAGTAGATATCAAATGTATTGGCAAGTGTATTTTCATCCAGTTTCACGCAGTGCGGAAGTAGTTTTGACGAAAATTTTGCATAGAGCAAAAGCATTGAGTGAGATGGGATATGACTTTGACCAGCAGCCGACTCATTTTAAAGGTTTCTTTGATAGTACATACACACTAGACGAGTACCTTGCATTAGATGAAGGGGTTTTATTGACTTATTTTCAGCTTTGGATGACTGAAAAAGATCCAATTTTATCTGACTTGAGTAATCGTTTTGTGAATCGAAAGTTATTTCAATATATTGAGTTTGATTTAGCGAAAGATTATATGAAAATGAAAGAGTTGGAGTTGCTGTTCAAAAAAGCGGGTATAGACCCAGAGTATTACCTTGTTTTCGATTCCTCTTCAGATTTGCCTTATGACTTCTATCGTCCAGGGGAAGAAGGGGAACGCATACCAATTCACTTGTTGAAGCCGAACGGAGAAATCCGAGAGCTCTCAAGAGAATCTGAAATAGTAGAGGCGATTTCTGGAAAAAGAAGAACGGATCATAAATTGTATTTCCCAGAGGATATTTTAACAAAGGATGGTAAGAAGAAAGCACTAAAAAAACAAATACTCGATTTATTGACTTAATGTAATTGAAAGTAAAGGAGGGGTCTAATTGATAGAAGAACATGCTAAAATTGTGCAATTTATCGGAGCAGCAAACGGCATTACCGGTAGAAAAAAACTACAAAAAATGATTTACATTGCAAAAAAACTGCAATATCCATATAAGGAAAAGTACGAATTCCATTTTTATGGCCCTTATTCAGAAGAGCTTACCTTAAGAATTGAAGAATTGTGCAATATGGGATTTTTACAAGAAGAACGACAAGATAAAGGCTCCTATGTACAATATAAATACCAAATGACCGACGCAGGCGAACATTTCATGCAAATGGCTCAAGTCCCTGAAGCGACACGAGATTTAGTAGCATGCATTAACAATATGAAAGATAAAAGTTCTCGTTTCCTAGAGCTAGTATCGACATTATTGTATTTTGATTACCTTCCAAAAGAAGAGCAAATCGAAAAACTTCACGTCGTTAAAGGGAAACTTAACTTCTCAAAAGAAGAAATAGACGAAGCATTTACATTTGTCATGAATCTCATGAATGAAAGAGCTATCCAATAGGATGGCTCTTTTTAAAGAATCTATAATAAAATATCCCGTGAACACTCAATTCATAGCACTTTAAAGGATGGATAATACTTGTGATTTCCGTTACAGGTGGACGCGTTCCGCGGGGGGAGCGATGAGCTATCACCGTCGCTACACGTCGCTGTGATAACTCATCTGTCTCACTCATCCCGCTGGAGTCGCCACCCTTCACTACAATCAATATTATGTGTAGTATTCGACTAAAAGATTTAGCATAGCGTATCGCTTAGATGATAATAGTTCAAAGTTAATATATAGATAAAACCGTCCCTGGAATAAGTTATACTATTTTGCAATTAAGAATGAAGAAATTAGATTTCACTTTTTAGAGTATGTTTTATATGAAATTAATTCGATAATATGCCTAAAAAAAGAACCCTACAAAAAAGGGTTCGTTTTTGTTCTAATTATCGATCACTGAACAGCTTTCCAGCAGTTCCATAATGATTCTTCGGCATTTCCTCAATAAATACAGTAACGTTCTCCACAGGTGCATTAACTGTTTCAGAAACTGCTGCAGTTACCTTCTCTACTAATGCTCTTTTTTGTTCATCTGTACGTCCTTCAAGCATTTTGACTGTTACATATGGCATTTCGTTTCCTCCTTTAGTGAAATTTTCTGTATACTAGTATCATAACAGAACGGAGGGAACTGTCGAATGGCAAATGAAGAAAAACCAAAACAAAAGATTGGCTTTACGATAATAAAAAATGATCCGACCGATGGACATAAAGGATTCGGAATAGGTTCTCTTTCTTTAGAGAATGTATCTCCAGTCATTATTGATATAGAAGAAGGCATTGCACAGGTCGAAATCGGAGCGATGCATGCCAGAAGTGACACGGAGCGTGGCATTAAATTTACAACGAACCGAGAAGACTCAGCTGGAGGGAAACCATATTGGCTTGTGTGGGTCACGATAGATTACAATCCACAAGGACCGTATTTTGCTGGAGTTAGTGCCTGCGAAATGGTTATCAACCGTGAAAAACGCCGCGGCTATAAAAATTTAGCTGATCATGTAAATCGAATGGACAAATCGATGAAACGCCAAATTTTAGTAGATTTTATGGATGATCGTTCCAAAAATATTTTAAGTGAATTTTTGCAGTCTCATAACAAAGAAATGTGGGACAGAAGCGACGCAAAGCTACACCAAGACTTATCTGTTTAAGCTACACACTCAAATAGTCTGTTTAGGTGGTTGAATTAAAAGTAAAAAGACAGTACAATTTAGTTAAAGCTTACTTCCATGTAATGCTAGGACACTTAGTGGACTCGAGTAAGTAAATGGTTTGTGCAAATTGACACCCAATCCAATAAACGCAATCTTTTTACAGAAAGCCAAGCTAAGAAAAAGCATTCTCCTACCTAGAGTTAGGTAGGAGAATGCTTTTTATTTTTATATCCACTATGATTCAACCGGTTATGAACCTCTTTCGACCGATTCTCATTTTATAACCTTATTCAAATAAATTAAATGGGAAGATAGACCATGGAACAGAATCTTCCACTTTCGCCTCGAACGTTTGTTGCTTCAATTTAGGATCGGTACAAAGCTTCGTAGGAACATCTTTTTTCTTCAAATATACAAGTCGCTGCTTTTCACAGGCAGAAGTAGCGATTCCGCCTGTTTCAATATCAACAATGACGCCCTGCACACCATCTGGAGCGATGAAAGGTTCGACTGGGAGTCCCTGATGAACAGCTTCCATAAATTCAATCCATACTTGTTTTGTTACTTGTCTTGCCTCGGCCTCGCTCACTTGTTTGCCTTGATCGTATCCATTCCATACACCTGCTGTTAACTGAGGAGAGAAGCCTATCAAAGATTGGTCAGTATTCGTAGTTCCCGACTTCGCTGCATAAGGTCTCGTTTGTTTTGCTCGAATACTGATTCCTGTAGCTGGAGAGTAATCGTTGAAGACGGGGTCGAACATACCTGTGAGTAAATGGGATAATATAAAAGAATCTTGTTCAGTTAATACCTTTTTCCCTTTTACATCACTTTCTTTAATATCATAAATGACATTTCCTCTATTATCCGTAATTTTAGTAATAAACGTTGGTTCTTGCTGAATTCCTTTAGCCGATATAGTGTTATAAACCTTAGTCATCTCTAAAAGAGAAATTTCCGTAGTACCAAGCGCTGTAGCGGGCGTATCCTTGACGCTCATATCCAAGTTAAATCTTTCTGCTAATTGTTGAAAAGGTTTATAGCCAATTTGTTCTAGTGTTTTAACCGCATAAATATTATCTGAAATAGCAAGTGCCTGTGCCATGGAAATCGGATGGTCAGCAAACTCTCCGTTCACATTTTTTGGTTCATATTCTCTGCGCCCATTATCATAGGTGAAAATAGTTCGTTCACTTTTCATATACGTAAGTGGGGAGAATCCATTTTCTAAAGCCGCCGCAAATAATAACGCTTTTATCGTAGAACCAGGCTGCCTTTTAGCCTGTGTAACTCGGTTGAAGGGACTTTCCGCAAAATTACGTCCACCGATCATCGCCGTCACATAACCAGTATCTGGCTCCATACTGACGAATGCTACTTGTAATTCTCCGTCTGGCATCCACTTTTCAATCATCTCTTCTGCCACTTGTTGATGCTGCTTATTTAACGTTGTTTCAATCGTCCAGCCACCTTCTTCAATTCGTCGCCCTTTTTCCAACGCAATTTCTGTAGCCTCTTTCCATACTTCCTCTAAAAAGTATGGAGCAGTTTTTCGCTTAATCAAGGAATCATCCGCTTTTAATACGTATTTTTCGTTCATAGCACGTTCCTTTTGGTCGGTAGTGATTAATTGTTGATTTTCCATCAATCGAAGGATGAGCTGCTGGCGATTTACTGCTTTTTCTTCATTTACTAAAGGTGAATAGTAGGTAGGACCTTTCGGAATGCCGACTAAAAGTGCAGATTCTGCTAGAGTTAAAGATTTGGCACTCTTTCCGAAATAGAATCTACTAGCAGCTTCGACCCCATACATACCATGGCCAAAATACACCGTATTCAAGTATCCCTCTAGTAACTCTTCCTTCTCGTAGAACAGCTCTAGACGATACGCATATAACGCTTCATTTATTTTTCGAGTCCAAGACTTTTCATGAGTTAAAAACAAGTTTCGAGCGTATTGCTGCGTAATGGTACTAGCACCCTCCACCTTTTTACCCGCTTTAATATCCTTTAAAATAGCAGAGGCAATTCGAGAATAATCAAACCCGTGATGCTCATAAAAATCCTGATCCTCTACTGCTACAGTGGCTTGAGGTAGAAAAGGAGACATTTCCTCCAATGAAATCCAGTATCTACGTTGATCCTCAAAACGATCACCAATAACATTTCCTTGATTGTCTAAAAAAACAGAAGAAATTGGCACCTGAATCCTAGGGGCACCCACAATTTGTGCATATATTCGGAGCGTGATGAGTGCGCTAAAAAGTGCACAGGTAGCAGCAATACTTATCAGTAATAGCCTTTTCCACCGTTTGCTTCGGATGACTTTTTTTCTATGTTGAACACGCCCCATGAAATCAACTCCGTTCTAAATGATGTTTTCATTAGTATGAGAACAATAGATTCAAATTAAACGGAAAAACAAAAAAGTATTGCACTTTTGTCAAAAAGCTCTATACTTTCAATGTATTTATTTTTTTAAATAAATACCAAATCCCATTATAGAAACGGAGATAGATAAATGGCTGGATTTTGGTTTACAGAAAAGCAAACCGAGAATTTTGGCATCACAATGAAGGTGAAACGCACTCTTCATACCGAGCAAACTGATTTTCAACTGTTAGAAATGGCAGAAACTGAAGAATGGGGAAATATGCTCTTTTTAGATGGCATGGTCATGACCTCGCAAAAAGATGAATTTGTCTACCATGAAATGGTGGCACATGTTCCTTTATTCACGCATCCAAATCCTGAAAATGTGTTAGTAGTTGGCGGTGGAGACGGTGGAGTAATTCGTGAAATTATGAAGCATCCAAAAGTGAAGAAAGCAACACTTGTTGATATAGATGGAAAAGTTATTGAGTATTCAAAAGTATACTTACCAGAAATTGCATGTGAATTAGAAAACCCACGCGTAGATGTTCAAGTGGGGGATGGATTCATGCATATCGCAGAATCTGAAAACGAATATGACGTAATTATGGTAGACTCTACTGAACCAGTAGGACCTGCTGTAAATCTGTTTACAAAAGGCTTCTATGCTGGAATTTCTAAAGCATTAAAAGAAGACGGTCTATTTGTCGCACAATCGGACAACCCTTGGTTTAAGGCAGACTTAATCCGCCAAGTGCAAAAAGATGTGAAAGAAATTTTCCCAATTACTAATATGTATTTGGCGAACATTCCAACATATCCGAGCGGACTATGGTGCTTTACAATCGGATCAAAAAAATATGATCCACTACAAGTACCAGACGAGCAATTCTTTGATATCGAAACAAAATATTATACAAAAGAGCTTCACAAAGCGGCATTTGTACTACCAAAATTTGTGAAAGATCTTGCGGGAGAGTAAGTCTATGCGATTCAGTGAAGATTACTCAGGAAATGTTTTTATAAAAAGTAAGCAAAACTATGACGAAGCACAGGCAGTTATTTACGGTATGCCAATGGATTGGACGGTAAGCTATCGTCCAGGCTCACGCTTTGGTCCACAGCGTATCCGTGAAGCATCGATTGGTTTAGAAGAATATAGCCCGTATCTAGATCGCGAGCTTGATGAAGTAAAGTATTTTGATGCTGGAGATATTCCGCTACCATTTGGTAATGCAGAAAAAAGCTTAGAGCTAATTGCAGGTTTTATTCGTCAGCTGTTAATAAACGGGAAAATTCCTGTCGGCATGGGTGGCGAACACCTAGTGTCTTGGCCTGTCATGAAAACAGTGGCAGACAACTATGACAATCTAGCGATTATTCATATGGATGCACATACAGATTTACGTGAAGAATACGAAGGCGAACCGCTATCTCACTCCACACCAATCCGTAAAATTGCTGAATACATTGGTCCAAAAAACGTCTACTCATTCGGAATTCGTTCTGGCATGAAAGAAGAGTTCGATTGGGCAAAAGAAAATGGCATGCAAATTCATAAATTTGAAGTGCTGGAGCCATTGAAAAAAGTGCTACCAACATTAGAAGGACGTCCCGTCTATGTAACAATCGACATCGACGTACTCGACCCTGCACACGCACCAGGAACAGGAACAGTAGACTGCGGAGGAATCACAAGCCGCGAGCTACTAGCATCCATCCACGCAATCGCAAATTCTGGCGTAAACGTAGTAGGCTTCGATCTAGTCGAAGTAGCACCAAACTATGACCCGTCGGAGCAAACAGTAAACACTGCTTCGAAGCTTCTAAGAGAAATGATCTTAGGCTGGGTTAAGTAGGAAGCATAAAAACGTGATGTCCTAACTAAGGACATCACGTTTTTATATTCATATTCAAATTGATTTATCATCATTGATATGGACTACTTTATTTCTTCCTGATGTTTTAGCCAGGTAAAGGGCCTCATCAGCAAGCTTGTATAGTTCATGTGTGGTTACGGCATCCTGTGGG
This sequence comes from Psychrobacillus sp. NPDC096623, assembly GCF_044762655.1. Taxonomy (NCBI): domain Bacteria; kingdom Bacillati; phylum Bacillota; class Bacilli; order Caryophanales; family Bacillaceae; genus Psychrobacillus; species Psychrobacillus sp. NPDC096623. The sequence goes on along the minus strand of NZ_JBIWER010000001.1, from coordinate 840,212 downwards.
AAAGTACTAATACCACCTGAAATGGTAATGCCCAATTTTTCTCCCGTTGAAATTTGAAACAAATTGTTATCTATCGCTTGTCTAATAAGATCGGCAATTTCTAGACTCTTTTCCTCAGAAGTATTTGGAAGGAGGACGGAAAACTCTTCGCCTCCATTTCGTGAAACAATACCTCCAAAGGAATTACTTGTTTCCTTTATTCGGAGTGCTAATTCTTTCAATACTTCGTCGCCTACAGGGTGTCCATATGTGTCATTTACTTTTTTGAAATAGTCAATATCTAATAAGAGAAGTGAAAATATTTCACCTTTCGATAAAAGATTATGGGTATATTCTTGAAACTTCCTATTATTATTCAAACCAGTGAGGTAGTCTGTTACGGACATCTCTTCAATATGCTTAATCTTTTCAAAGAGGTTGCTAAGTTGTTTTAAAATGACAAAAATAATGGAAAACGACAAGATTGAATATAAGATAAAACTTATAATTGCCAACCATGTTTCAAGTTTCCAGTTATCTAAAAAACCTATTACAAGAGAGGTTTGTATGATTGAGTATCCAAAAAAGTAGTAAACGTTTTGATAGGTCATCGTTTTCTTCCAACTCCAAAATCCAATAACCACTCCCACTATAATAGTGCTACTTCCAGCAATAAGGGAAGTTTGTGAATATCCGTACATAAACAAACGGAACACTCCAATAATTGTTCCACTTATAATAGTTGCAACTGGTCCTCCTAGGACACCAGACAATGCAATAACAGCCATTCTACCGTCCATAATAACGAAATCAGAAATGCTAACAGAGGTTAACATTAATAAACAACCAGTAAATCCACTTAGTATTCCAAGAATAAAAGGGGTGTATTTGGATGATGGAATATAAACATTTAACCTATTTTGAAATGGTATATAGGTAAGAATCGCAAAAGTAAATAGAATACAAAAATTTATTATAAAGTCAATAAGCAATATGGTCACCTTCTTAAAATATCTCGGTCCATTATAACCTTTAGCAAATGAATAGTATATTACTAATTGAATGATTAGTTGTCACCTGCATTTAATTTAAGCTATAATATGAAGGTTATAGTAAAATGCAAATAAAATTTCTACAAAGGATGTTAGGCATGTCTACATCATTACAAAAGACCGTGAATATACAATTAGTTTCCTCGATTCGTCATCCGAATGTCCCCGCAGAAACTATTAATTTAGAAACTTCAGGTACGCTAACGCTTAAAGGTACCCAGTATTATTTAGTTTACGAAGAACTGCAAGATGAAAAAGCAATTCGAACAACTGTAAAACTAAGCGGTAAGAATGCATTAATATTACGAAGTGGTGGAGTTAAAATGCGTTTGCCTTTTGAACGTGGAGAACTTCAAACAGGAAGCTATGATACACCATATGGCACTTTAATGATTACAACAAATACAAAGCACCTACATTTTGAAAACGGTCATTTTCAAGTTGAATATGAGCTAATTATCAATGAAGAAGTTGCTGGTACATATACATTAGAACTAATTTATACGGAGGCGGATTAAATGAACGCAGTAGAGAAGCTACAACAATCCATTAAGGAAGCATTACAACAAGCAATATTGAAAGCAGAACTTGTCAATGAAGAACAAATTCCTGCTATTCAACTGGAAACACCAAGAGACAAAGCAAATGGTGATTACGCAACAAATATTGCAATGCAACTGACAAAGCTTGCAAAAAAGAATCCTCGTCAAGTAGCGGAAGCAATCGTAGAAAACCTTAATATGTCTGGAACAATGATGGAGAAAATTGATATTGCAGGTCCCGGATTTATGAATATCACGGTTCGTAAAGATTACTTACAGGATGTAGTAAAGGCTGCCTTAGCAGAAAAAGAGAACTACGGCCGTTCAACTTCAGGTGCTGGAGAAAAAGTTCAAGTGGAATTCGTTTCTGCAAATCCAACCGGCGACTTACATTTAGGGCATGCACGTGGGGCATCTGTCGGTGATTCCTTGTGTAATGTGCTTGATTTTGCTGGATATGACGTTTCTCGCGAATATTATATTAATGATGCTGGGAACCAAATTCATAACTTAGCTATTTCGATTGAAGCTCGTTACTTCCAAGCTTTGGGATTAGACAAAGAAATGCCAGAGGGTGGCTACCATGGACAAGATATTATCGACATCGCTGCGGCTCTTGTTGCAGAACATGGAGATAAATTCGTATCCATGTCGGATGAAGAGCGCTATAAAGTCTTCCGTGCACATGGGTTAAAAGTAGAGCTTGCAAAACTACAAAAAGACTTAGCTGATTTCCGTGTTGGCTTTGATAACTGGTTCTCAGAAACTTCTTTATATGAAAACGGCAAAATCGAAGTTGCTTTAGATAAATTACGTGCAAATGGGCATATTTTTGAAGAAGAAGGAGCAACTTGGTTCCGTTCTACTACATTTGGAGACGACAAAGACCGTGTACTTATTAAAAGTGATGGCTCTTTCACGTATTTATTGCCAGATATCGCATACCATGAAGACAAACTAGTTCGTGGATTCGATCAGCTGATCAATATTTGGGGAGCAGACCACCACGGCTATATCCCACGTATGAAAGCAGCAATTGAAGCGCTTGGATATGAACGTGAAAAACTTGAAGTATCTGTCATTCAAATGGTTCAATTATATAAAGACGGCGAAAAAATGAAAATGAGTAAACGTACAGGGAAAGCTGTTACAATGCGTGAGCTTGTAGAAGAAGTAGGGCTAGACGCAGTACGTTATTTCTTCGGTATGCGATCAGGGGACTCCCATATGGACTTCGACCTAGATTTAGCCGTTTCTCAGTCAAATGAAAACCCAGTGTTCTACGCGCAATATGCACACGCACGTATCTGTTCGATTTTGCGTTCAGCAGAAACACAGGGAATGAAAATATCAATGGATTCACTTGAGTTATTACAAAGTGAAAAAGAATTAGATTTATTGAAAAAAATTGGTGACTTCCCACAAATAGTTGCAGATGCTGCAAAACTTCGTGCACCTCACCGTATTGCAACTTATATCCAAGAATTAGCTACGACATTCCATAGCTTCTATAACGCAGACAAAGTTTTAAATGCCGATAATCTTCCGCAAACAGAAGCTCGCCTTGCACTAGTAACAGCAGCACGTCAAACAATCGCAAATGCCTTACGCCTGCTTGGTGTATCTGCTCCAGAACAAATGTAAATCGAAACCCAAACCCTCGACGTTGCTCGAGGGTTTTTCTAATTGAAATTTGGGATAAATATCCTGAGCGAGTAAACATACATCGTCCGCGAGTATTCGCATTCAGAACGCAAGAAAGGTAAAGGCGGAACGAAAGAGAGTAACCGGCAAACGACAGCGAGTAAAGGAAAAGCTGGCTTTATAGGAGAGACCCACTCCAAAGGTCAGACCTCCCAATCCCCAAAATCGAGGTCGACAGGCATAAAAGTTAAGGTATAATGAATACAAAGCAATATGAATAATTCGATGCATAGAGGTGCTCTAGTTACGGATTACTAGAGTTAAAAGGGAAGCTGGTTAAAGTCCAGCACGGTCCCGCCACTGTATATGATGTAACCCATCATGAGTCAGAAAACCTGCCTGTATGCTTTACGCCCTTTACCTACGAGGATAGGTTTGGTGTAGATCTGGTTCACTGTGACTTCGTGCGGATTTATACCTATCTATCTCTCATCTAAAGGATGGGGGATTTTTTGTTGCTTCAATATAGGAGGAATGTAAAATGAAGAAACTTTGGCAATTATGGATGACAGTAGCATTTGCAGTACTGCTGTTAGTAGGATGTGGACAAGAAGAAGTAAAAACGGATGAAAATAACAACAGTACACAACAAGAAAAGGCAACTACAGATGAAGCAACAGTGGATGAAACAACTTTTCCTATAACAATGACCGATGCAGTCGGCAATGAAATTACATTGGAGGAAGCACCTAAAACAATTATTTCTATGCAACCAAGTAACACAGAAATTTTATTTGCACTTGGTTTAAATGATGAAATCGTTGGTGTTAATGATTATGATAATTACCCAGAGGAAGCCCTTGAAAAAGAGAAAATCGGTGGTATGGAATTCAACGTAGAGAAAATTATTGCGATGAAACCGGATGTTGTTTTTGCACATGAATCGGCTCTAGGTATGGGTGAAGCTGGGTTCCAACAAATTCGCGATGCGGGTGTGAAACTATTTGTAGTAAAAAATGCAATGAATTTCAATGAAACTTATACAACAATTGAAGAAATTGGTCGTGCTACTGGCAAATTAGAAGAAGCACAAAAAATTGTTGAAGACATGAAAGCAAAAGTAGATGAAGTGAAAGAGAAAGTTGCTAAAGTTGAAACAAAGAAAACGGTTTTCATTGAAACTTCGGACGTTCCGGAAATTTATACACCTGGTAAAGGGACGTTCATGCAAGAAATTTTAGATATGGTGAATGCAGAAAATATTGCAGCGGATCAAGAAGGCTGGTTTAAAATGGAGCCAGAAGAAATTGTTAACCGCAACCCAGATGTAATTATAGTGATGTACAGCTATGTCGAAGGAATTGTAGAAAGTGTAAAGGCTCGTGACGGTTTTGATTCTATTACGGCTGTGAAAAACAATGAAGTTGTACAAGTAGATGAAAACTTAACAAGTCGTACAGGTCCACGTCTTGCAGAAGGATTGGAAGAAGTAGCGAAAGCAATCTACCCGGAGGCTTTTAGTGAGTAAAGCGTTGATCGGCTACATCTTGTCTATAGTTGCACTTTTCGTTGCAATTTGGCTTGGTGTATCGGTCGGATCCGTAAAGGTACCGATCAGCACATTATGGGATACGGGAGCAGATGCAATTGCGACCAATATTGTTTGGAAAATTCGCATGCCACGTGTGGTACTTGCAGGGCTAGTTGGAGCATCACTAGCCATTGCAGGTGCTGCATTCCAAGGATTATTAAAAAATCCGCTTGCCGATCCTTATACGTTAGGAGTGTCGTCGGGTGCCTCAGTAGGTGCCGTGACTACGCTCTTTTTCGGTATTTCGGTGCCGTTTTTAGGAATATATACATTGCCTGTTTTTAGTATGATCGGTGCTCTAGTTACGATGCTACTAGTCATAACTTTTGCTAAACTAGTCGATCGTGCGATGAAAATGGAAACGATTATATTGACTGGTATTATATTTAGTTCTTTTTTAGGCTCTGTCATTTCGTTAATGATTGCACTGACTGGAGAGGAACTCAGACAAATTATTGGTTGGCTCCTCGGAAGCGTATCGATGCGTGGGTGGAGTTTTGTCCAAATGGCGTTGCCGTTTGTTGTTATTGGTACGTTTTTATTGTGGTTGAATAGGAGAGAGTTAAATGCGATGCTGTTTGGAGAAGAACGAGCACAGCATTTAGGCGTCAATGTGAAAAAACGGAAGATGATGATTTTAATCGGTGGTTCTATGCTTACTGGAACAGCGGTTGCTGTATCGGGAACGATTGGATTCGTCGGTTTAGTAGTTCCGCATATGACAAGACTATTATTCGGTTCAGATAATCGTCATGTATTACCACTAAGCTTTATAAATGGAGCGGCATTATTAATTATTTGTGATTTAGTATCTCGCACAATTATTTCGCCAACGGAGCTACCGATAGGTGTAATAACTGCTTTTATAGGGGCACCCGTTTTCGCATTTATTTTCTTTAGACAACGAAAAAAAGGAGGCATTTAACTATGTTGCAAGTGGAAAACGTATCAGGTGGCTATGATCGCAAAATGATTGTTAAAAACGTCTCTTTTGAAGTTGGAAAAGGAGAAATGTTAGGGATTCTTGGTCCCAATGGAAGCGGAAAATCAACGTTGCTGAAGGTAATAAGCGGAATACTACATATGGAGTCGGGGAATGTCCTGATTGATGGGAAACCACTAGCAGCATATTCATCGAAAGAGCTTGCGAAAAAAATGGCCGTTTTACCACAATTACATAGTCATACCTTTTCACATTCTGTAAGAGATACAATTGCACTCGGTCGCTATCCTCATCAAACAGGATTGTTCTCGTCTTGGTCAGCTGACGACGAAACCGCTGTTCTTGAAGCAATGAAACTGACAGGAATGGCAAGATACGAACATCAAATGCTGGATTTATTATCAGGTGGGGAGCAACAGCGCGTATTTGTCGCTCAAGCACTTGCTCAGCAAGCACCTATACTGCTACTCGATGAGCCGACCAATCATCTAGACATTGCCCATCAAAAACAATTACTAGATACGATTAAAACCCAGGCAATTGAAAAAGGAATTACGATTATTAGTATATTTCATGATATCAATCTTGCTTCTCTATACTGTGATCGTTTGCTTTTGATGGATGAAGGAGAGGTTAAAGTATTAGGTGTACCGCATGAAGTTGTGAAAAAAGATCAAATCGAAAAGGTATACAAAGCCCGTATTAGCACAAATCCACATCCAGAAAGACCAAAGCCTCAAATTACCATTCTTCCGGATGTAAATGAAAAGCGAAGTGAAAAAACAATTACAGTAGATAACTTTCAGGCAACGGCTGATTTAGTTATTTTTCAAGCTGAAACCCAACTCAAAACATGGTCATCAGCAGTAATTAATGCCGGAAGTGGATGGTACAAAAACTTCGTCAATAGAAGAGTAGACGCTAGCTACGCTTGTGATAACGTACAAGAAGAAATGCTTGAATACTTGGCCAATAAAGGATTTTCTGAAGCCGATACAGTTGGAATGATGACTGCGGTAAAAACAACAGATGCTATCATTAAAGAATATGACACACCTTTTGGAAGCATAGTCATTATGGTTACCGCAGGAGTGGGGAATGCAGTGGATGTTTCTAGAGCGCATGAAGTAGAGATGCTTCCCGCAATCGGAACCATTAATACATGGATAATTGTTAACGGTGAACTTTCCGATGAGGCTTTTATTCAAGCAGTTATTACAGCAACCGAGTCTAAAACGAAAGCACTTGCCTTCGAGCAGGTTACAGATCCTCGTACGGGAACGATTGCTACTGGAACATCCACAGATAGTGTATTGATAGCGGCTACACAAAAAGGTCGACATATTCCATATGCTGGTCCTATTACGGAAATAGGAAATAAAATCGGACTTGGAGTATATGAATGTACAGTGGAAGCTATTCAAATATACAAAAAAGCAAAGGGTTGGAAATAATATGGGTCCACATATAATTGCAATAGCGTTTGGCTTAATATTGGACCACATAATAGGCGACCCACCAAGTTGGCCGCATCCTGTTAGGTTTATCGGAACACTTATTTCGAAGCTAACAGGCTGGTTGAATAAAGGAAGAGCTCGCAAGGCGAAAGGATTACTGCTCGTTTTAATTGTCGTTGGTATAACTTTCTCCGTAACACTTGCCATTTTAATAGGTGCATATTCTGTTCATCTGTGGGTCGGAATTGCAGTGGAAAGTATCCTGATTGCCTCTGGGCTTGCTCAAAAAAGTTTAAAAGTGGCAGCAATGGAAGTGTATAAACCTTTGATTGAAAAAGATTTACCCGCTGCTAGGCAAAAGCTTTCCTGGATTGTCGGTCGTGATACAGACAAATTGGATGAGCAAGAAATAACTCGCGGTGTTGTCGAAACAGTATCCGAAAATATTAGTGATGGAATAACTGCTCCACTTTTTTATGCATTTGTGTTTGCAGGAGCACCGGGACTGTGGCTATATAAAGCGATAAATACGCTTGATTCAATGGTTGGTTATAAAAATGAGAAATACGAGGACTTCGGATATGCAGCTGCTAAGCTAGACGACATTGCGAACTACATACCAAGTCGTCTGACAGGCTATATCATTATGCTATGGGGCAAGAAAGAGAGCCGCTTGCCTTTTAGCAAACGGATGAAAGGCTGGTGGCAAGATGCGAAAAAACATCCAAGTCCTAATAGCGGTTATTTGGAAGCTGCCACCGCTTATCAACTAGGTATTCAACTTGGCGGTATTAATACATATAAAGGAATTGTTTCTAATCGTGCACTTATGGGAATTGGAGAGGTTCCATTATCGCCACCCCATATATTAAGTACCATTTCTCATTTGAATTCGGCTGTCATTTTATTTTGGCTGTGGATGATGGTCATTGGAGGGATTTTGTTTGGCATTACCTAATCACGGAGCAAATGCTCATCACGTCTATGAACGGCTAGGAATAGAAATGCCGGAAACGGTAATTGACTATAGTGAAAATGTAAATCCATTAGGACCTCCAAAGTTTGTGTATGAACAGTGGGAATCGTATGCACCTCTAATTACGAAATATCCCGAGCCAATTGGAGAGCCTTTTTTATCCGCAGCAGCCAAATATCACGATGTATCACTTGAAAATGTAATCGTTGGAAATGGGGCAGCGGAAATATTCTCAAGCCTTGCCAAACGATATGAAAATAAACGAGCTGTACTGATTCATCCAACTTTTTCAGAGTATGAGGCAACACTAGCTCCTTACAAAGTGTTCATAAAAGAAATAACCGCGATTGGGAAGCTCCCTTTAGACGAAGTGCTCGATGAAGTTGAGTTTGCAGAAGTGATTTATATTTGCAGACCAAATAATCCAACTGGATATTTAATTCCATTAGAAGAGATTATTCAAATAGCAAAATACGCTAGAAGATTTAAATGTGAGGTCATTTTAGACGAAGCATTTCTAGATTTTATAGATGAAAAAGAATCATTTATTCCGTATTTGACTGACTTTCCAAACGTTATTGTCGTAAGATCGATGACGAAAATGTATGCAATTCCTGGCATTCGACTTGGGTACGCGCTGGCGAGTAGAACAATCGTAAACGACATACGTTCGAGAATGCCTCATTGGAATAGTAATGCCATTGCGACAACAATTGGAGCGGAGTGTTTGCTGGAGGAAGATTACCGAATGAAAGCAATTACTTTTGCAAAAGAAATGCGCGAACAAATGACGGTGTTCTTAGAGAAATGGAACTGCATCGTGTTACCATCGGCGACTAATTTTATTTGTTTTCAATTACCGGATCCTGCTCTTTCAAAGGAGTTTTTTGAGTATTTATTGCTTAAAGGATGTGTGCTCCGCCATACCGAGAATTTCAAAGGACTAGACGGAAAATGGTATCGTATAGGAATGAAAGAAAGTTCACAAATGGAGCATTTGCAAAAGGAGATGACTATATGGTTCGAGGAAAACTTGTCTTCATAACGGGCGGCGTGCGCAGTGGTAAAAGCAGCTTTGCAGAACATTATTTGATGAATGAGCAGGCAAAACGAAATGTGTATATCGCTTCTGGAGTTGCAGTTGATAGCGAAATGAAAGAGCGCATAAAAAGGCACCAAGACGACCGTGAAAGCTACCCAGTAGATTGGATTACAATCGAGCAACCACGCCATTTTGAACAAGTCGTACCTCAAATTCAGCGAGGGGATGGGATCTTGTGGGACTGTGTCACTACATGGCTAGCTAACGAACTGTACGAAGGTCATATGGAAGAAGTAAAAAAGCAGCTATATGTGGCAATCGATCAGTTATTAGAAAAAGCTCAAGTAGTCGTCATCGTTTCAAATGAAGTGCTCGATGAAGCTTTATCAAAATATGAATACACGGCTATGTATCAAGCTTGGATCGGCCGAATCCATCAACAGCTTGTAGCGAAGGCGGATCATGTCTTCGAAATGGAATACGGCATCAGGCATCAGTGGAAGTGAGGGATTAGATGAAGGGCTTAATGGTGCAAGGTACTGCTTCTAGTGTAGGGAAAAGTTTGATATGTACAGCTATTTGCCGACTACTTGCAAATGAAGATAAGCAAGTAGCCCCTTTTAAATCACAAAACATGTCAGGCTTAAGCATTCAAACAGAAGATGGGTTGGAAATAAGTGTTTCACAATCTTTGCAAGCAAGGGCAGCAAAAATACCTTATTTACCCGAAATGAACCCCATATTATTGAAACCTACTGGAAATATGGAGTCAGACATTATTATTTTAGGGAAAAAGCTGAATACAATGAGTGGCATGCACTACCGAGAAAAATTCTTTGAAAAAGGGCAAGAACTCATAAAAGAAAGTTTAACTATTCTTTCTAACTCATATGAGTATTTGATAATAGAAGGTGCAGGCAGTCCTGTGGAAGTAAATTTACGTGACCGAGAATTAGTAAATATGCGAGTGGCGGATATGGCAGATGTTCCAGTTATTTTAGTAGCTAATATTGAATATGGCGGTGTGTTTGCATCTATAGTCGGTACGCTTGCTCTCCTGCCAGAACCACAGAGAGCACGTGTAAAAGGGATTATTATAAATAAGTTTCAAGGGGACGTGTCCTTGTTTCAAGACGGAATAGACTTCATAGAATCTTACACAGGAATAGAGGTTTTAGGAGTAATCCCTTATTTTTCAAATGAATTCGAGGAAGAAGACGGCGAATCAAAAAAAGGGCAAAGTGCTTCAGATGAACAAATTAATGAATGGGCAAGTCATTTTAAAAATCATGTGAAATGGGAAAAAATCATAAGCCTTTTGTCGAACGATGTGGTGATAAGATGAAGAGCATTTTGTTAGCACTTCAATTTTTCACCGTCCTTCCAATACATAAAAATCTGCCGATGGACAAACGATCGATAACAGGAATGTACAGTATTTTTCCTTGGATAGGAGCTGGCATTGGGGCGATTGCTTGTTTAGTTCTCTTTTTTGAATGGAGTGCACTAATGTCGGCGTTTAGTATTGTACTTCTCGGTATTATGCTCTCAGGTGGTCTCCATTTGGACGGATTTATTGATACATCGGATGCATTTTTTTCCTACAAGGATCGATTGAAGCGATTCGAAATATTGGAAGATCCGAGAGTCGGTGCGTTTGGTGTGATGGCGGTTGTTTTTTTAGTACTCGGGAAAGTAATTATTGTATCAGAGGTACTATCGTCCGAATCGTTTCATTGGATTTTCGTCCTGCTTATTCCGTTTTTCTCAAGAGCAACACTGACAGTATTATTTTCAATAACAGCGAGTGCTAAAACGAGTGGGCTTGCTTATTATTTTAAGCAAAAAATGAATGCGAATGTCGTTCTAATTGCAGTAGTGTGCCCCTTCTTTATCGGAATAGGTGTATTAGGTTGGATCACCAATTGGATGGTTGCCGTTACTGTTTTCGTAGTGATATTTACTTTTATTTGTATGTTTCGAAATTGGATGTTGAAAAACTTCGGGGGAGTCACAGGGGATTTACTTGGTGCAAGTGTAGAAATGTCGGAGGTGGTGCTATGGCTAACCCTTTTACTGTTACTCTCATAAGGCATTTCCCAACCCAAGGAAATCGAGACAAAAAGTATATTGGTTGGACCGATGAACCGATAATTGCCACTGGAACCGTGGAAAAAATTCCTAGAGACATTGTTCAAGTTATCGGTAGTGATTTGCTGCGCTGCAAGCAAACTGCAGCCCATCTATTTAGTGGAGTTCCTTATACAGAGAATGCCAATTTCCGGGAATGCTCCTTTGGTGATTGGGAACAAAAAACATATAATGAATTAAAAGAAGAAGATTCATACAGAAATTGGCTTGATAATCCGCAGAAAATAGCCCCTCCAAATGGAGAGTCAATGGAAGCAATGGAAAGCCGAGTTTTACAAGCTTTCTTGGAAACAATTGAACTGTTGAATGACCCATTAATTATTACACACGGTGGACCAATGCGATTTTTATTAACGAAATTTGCAACTTTCGAAAAGAGTTTTTGGGATTGGGAAGTACTACATGGCTGTATGTATACATTGAACTGGGAAAGCAAAGAAGCGATATTGGAGGGAAGGCGATGCACGTCATTTTCGGTGGAGCATTTAATGGAAAACGAGCGTATGTAGAGCAAAGAGTTCAAGGACGCAACGTGCAGTGGTTGGATGCGGAATCAGATGCACATGTATTTTTGCCAAATATGGAAGTGATCGTTGTGTTTGGCGTTGAAAATTTGCTAGAACATAAGAGCGTTGAGTTACTAGAGAAAATGGAACAATGGGAAGAACAAGCAGAAGTGATAGTCATCGCCACAGAAATCGGTCGTGGAATAGTACCGATGGAAGCAAGTATGCGTAAGCTTCGAGATGATGTCGGTCGGTTTTATCAGCAGCTTTTTACAAAAGCAGACAGTGTGACACGAATTTGGTACGGTATTTCACAAACAATAAAGGGAGATGGACAAATTGAAAATTTACACTAAAACGGGTGACAAAGGACAAACAGGTTTAATCGGGGGAAGAACGGACAAAGACGATATCCGAGTAGAAGCTTACGGAACTATAGATGAATTGAATTCCTTTATCGGAAAAGCAGTTACAGAGCTAGATCCTTTAAAATTTGCCGATATTTTAGAGGATTTAGAGACGATTCAGCATGAGCTATTTGACTGTGGTGGTGATTTAGCGAATGTATCTAATAAACGCGTTTATAAAATGACAGATGAAGCAATCGAAGCAATGGAAAAAAGAATCGATGTGCTAGTAGAAGAAGGACCAGTTTTAGAACGATTCATCTTACCGGGTGGAACTCCAGCTGCGGCAACACTTCATATAGCTCGAACAGTTACGAGACGTGCAGAGCGTTTAACGGTGACTTTGACGAAAACACAGGAGGATGTACCAACAGTAGTACAGCGCTATTTAAACCGCTTATCTGATTATTTATTTGCAGTAGCTCGCGTAGCGAATGTGAGAGAAAATGTCTCAGACATTGAATACGTGCGCAGTGCAAAAGTATTTAAAAATGTAGGAAGCGAGAAGAAAGTAGAGGAGTAAATCGTATGAAACTTCGATTATTAACACTTGCAGCAATGTTTGCTGCCCTATGTGCAATTGGTGCCTTCATCAAGATTCCTGTCGGGATCGGGAGTGCGGCCTTAGATACGGTGCCTGCTCTCATTTCCGCGTCCTTTTTACCACCGATTTATGCGGGAGCAGCATCGTTAATTGGCCACTTAACCTCTTCGTTGTATGCAGGCTTTCCGTTAGGTCCAATGCATATAATTATTGCAGCTGAAATGTTTGTCATTTTATTCGTTTACACAAAGCTGCATCAAGCAGGGCATCATGTTTGGAAATGGGTATTCTTTATATTTGCGAATAGTGTGCTTGCAACGCTTCCGTTTTACTGGATCATTTCACCAGAGTTCTTTGCAGCGGTGCTACCAGCTATCACGCTTGCTACTTTTTTGAATGCAGCAATTGCCATGATTGTTTCACCAGTTGTGGAGCGAGTAATGGAACGAGTGAAAACACATGCGTAATGCAGTTTTATTGCCAAATGGATTTGTTTTGACGACAGATAACTCAGCGGGCATTGGAGAAAAAATAGAAGATGTAGTTTCAACTCCAGACGAAATAGTTTCCTATTTCGCAGCAAGAGTCGCATTACTTGAGCAATGGGCAGCTGGTGCAACGCCACTATCCATCGTCGTTCATAACTTTTCAGGTAACCAAAGCTGGGTGAAATATGTCGATGGAATAGAAAAGTTATTTAACGAAATCGGTGTAAAATGCCCCGAAATTACCGGCAGCAGTGAGACAAATATGGAAACGCTGCAATCGGCAATTGCGGTAACAATGATAGGTGAAAAGGTAGAAGAATATTTTGCGAAAATTCAGTGGTATGCATATGGCAAACCAAGCGTCGGTGCGGAAGTCATCAAGAATAGTGATAAAATCGCAAACTTGAAAAAAATTAGAGAAGCTATAAATACAGGACTCGTGCATCAAGTCTGGCCAGTAGGATCCAACGGGATTAAAGGAGAGTGTGAACGACTAGGATTGCATGGCAATTTAGTCGATTGGGACGTGGAGAAATCTGGCGGACCTGCTACGATAGTTTTACTGGGTGTGGATATTTCTAAAGAAAAAGAAGCGAAACTTCATTTTGGCGATTATTTTGAGGCTATCTCTTGAGGAGATAGCCTTTTTTGAGGAGTTTTTATTTGTGGGTCCGTACGCTACTCTCGATTAGGATAATTATTCCAAAAAATCCAAGCAGCTAGTGGATATAATAAGCTTTTTGAGCAATTATGAGTCCTCGAAATCTCAAAATTCACATCAATTCGAATAAATAATTGTTGACTGAATGCTCATTCAGTTTTAATATTGAATTACTTATATATTAGTTTAAGAATCTAATGTATTATTCTATTCATAATGTCATTTTACAACTCAGAGGGGGAGAAATAAGATGAATCCATTGTTATTCGCAAACTGGTTGCTGTTTATCGCAGTAGTCCTGTATGCTTTAGGATTGTTCGTATATTTGTTGAAAACTAGATATACCTACATCAAACTAGGGAAAAAAGTCGAATTTGAAGATAATGTGAAGGAAAGACTTCGCAAAATTTGGGTGTATGTTTTTGGTCAAAAGAAACTACTAAAAGATAAGAAGAGTGGAGCAATCCACGTTATGTTCTTCTATGGTTTCTTGCTTGTCCAAGCCGGAGCAATCGATTTTATTTGGAAAGGGTTAGCGCCAGGTTCACATTTGCCACTTGGCCCGTTATATCCTGCGTTTACTTTCTTCCAAGAAATTGTCACTTTACTTATTTTGGTTGCAGTTGTATGGGCGTTTTACCGTCGATATGTAGAGAAACTAGTTCGCTTAAAACGAGGATGGAAAAATGGATTAGTACTTATTTTCCTCAGTGGTTTAATGCTTTCTGTATTAATCGGTAATGGTATGGGGATGGTTTGGCACGAACATAGTGCTACTTGGTCAGAACCAGTTGCTTCAGCTATCGCTACTATTTTCGGATTTTTACCACCAACCGCTGGAGCTGTTGTTTTCTTTGCGATGTGGTGGGTGCATTTAATAATCTTACTAACATTCTTAGTATATGTTCCACAATCAAAACATTTCCACTTAATCACTGGACCAGCAAATGTATACTTCCATCGTTTAGACAAAGTTGGAAGATTACGTCCAATCAATTTTGAAGAAGAGGAAGATGAAGACCCGGAGGCTGAAGAAGAAATGCCTTCGTTCGGTGTTGGTCGAATTCAAGACTTTACACAAGCACAAATGATCGACTTCTATGCATGTGTAGAATGTGGACGCTGTACGAATATGTGTCCAGCAACTGGAACAGGGAAAATGCTGTCACCAATGGATTTAATCGTGAAACTACGCGATCACTTAACATTCACTGGAGCAGTTGAAACGAAGAAAAAACCTTGGGTACCTGCATTAGCTTTCCAAGGAACAAAAGGAAACCAACTTGCGATGGCTGCTGGAGCAGAAGGAGCAGTAATCGAAGATATTTATAGCCCATCTCTTATTGGAGATGTAATAACAGAAGAAGAAATTTGGGCTTGTACAACTTGCCGTAACTGTGAAGATCAATGTCCCGTTATGAACGAGCATGTAGACAAAATTATTGATCTTCGCCGCTACCTTGTAATGACGGAAGGTAAAGTTAACCCGGATGCACAGCGCGCAATGACGAATATCGAGCGCCAAGGTAATCCATGGGGACTAAACCGTAAAGAGAAAGAAAACTGGAGAGATGCTCGTCCAGAAATTCACATTCCTACAGTGAAGGAAGTATCAAAAGCTGGAGAAGAGTTTGAATACCTATTCTGGGTTGGTTCGATGGGTTCTTTCGACAATCGTTCGCAAAAAATTGCTTTATCCTTTGCCCATTTGATGAACGAAGCAGGAGTTAAATTTGCGATACTTGGCAATAAAGAAAAGAACTCTGGGGACACACCACGTCGCTTAGGAAATGAGTTTTTATTCCAAGAGTTAGCTGGTTCAAATATTTCGGAATTTGAAAAAGCAGGGGTAACGAAGATTGTCACGATCGACCCACATGCATATAATATCTTTAAAAATGAATATAGTGATTTTGGATGGAACGGAGAAGTGCTCCACCATACCGAGATGCTATATGACTTAGTTCAGCAAGGTCGCTTGAAACCGCAATACGCAGTGGAAGAAACGATTACATTCCATGATTCCTGTTACTTAGGAAGATACAATGATGTATACGATGCACCACGTGAAGTGTTAAAAGCAATTCCAGGCGTGAAGCTAGTAGAAATGGATCGCAATCGCGAAACGGGCATGTGCTGTGGAGCTGGTGGAGGTCTAATGTGGATGGAAGAGCATGTTGGAAATCGTGTGAACGTAGCTCGTACAGAACAAGCATTAGAAGTAAATCCAACCATCATTTCTTCTGGATGTCCATACTGCCTAACGATGTTATCAGATGGAACGAAAGCGAAGGAAGTAGAAGAAACAGTTGGCACATATGATATTGCAGAGCTTCTGGAAAAATCGGTGTTCGGAGAATTCCTTCCACCAGTTGAAGAAGAAGATGCCAAGCCAATTGCTCAATAAATATATTGCAAATAATCTCATAGTTTCGTAAACTAGTGTTAACAAGTGAGGGAGTAAATTTTACTCCCTTTTTTCTTACAAATGAAATCGAGCGAGCGTTCAGTCACTTTTATTTTTATTATAATTTGAAAGCGCATACAACAAAAGGGGTGTCTACATGACGAAAACAGTTATCTTGGATGGAGCACGAACAGCTTTTGGTAAATTTGGAGGAGCGTTAAGTACTTTAACTGCATCCGATCTTGGTGGAGTAGCAATTAAAGAAGCGCTTAATCGCACAGGCATTGACCCAGAACAAATAGACGAAGTAATTATGGGGACAGTTCTACAGGCGGGGCAAGGACAAATTCCTTCTCGTCAAGCGGCTACCAAAGCAGGAATTCCTTGGTCTGTAAAAACGGAAACGATCAATAAAGTATGTGCCTCTGGAATGCGCAGTGTCACACTTGCTGATCAATTGATCCGACTAGGTGATGAAGAAATTATTGTAGCAGGGGGCATGGAATCGATGTCCAATGCACCTTACTATTTACCAAAAGGTAGATTTGGCTTGCGCATGGGAGATGCAGCTATGGTCGATGGTATGGTTTACGACGGACTATCTTGTTCATTCCATCCAAAAAATGTTCATATGGGAACATATGGTAACTCTACGGCAGAAAAGTTTGAATTATCTCGTGAAAAACAAGATGCCTGGTCGTTTAGAAGCCATGATCTTTCCTTAAAAGCTATTGATAATGGAATTCTAGGAGAAGAAATTGTACCGATTGAAATACCCAAACGGAAAGGTGAACCAATCGTTGTGAATGAAGACGAATCTCCACGTCGCAATACATCATTGGAATCACTAGCAACTCTTAAGCCTGCTTTTGGAAAAGAAGGGACAATTACAGCAGGTAACGCACCTGGTATTAATGATGGAGCATGTGCCATCGTTTTAACAAGTGAGGAAAAGGCAAAGTCACTTGGAAAAAAAGCTCTTGCATACGTTATTGGACACGCTGAAGTAGCAGTGGAACCTGAAAACTTCCCACAAACACCGGGACTAGTTATTAACAAAATTCTAGAGAAAACAGGTAAGACAATAGGAGATATTGATTTATTTGAAATAAACGAAGCCTTTGCAGCGGTTGCATTAGTGAGCAGCAAATTAGCAGGTCTGGACGAGGATAAAGTAAATGTAAATGGTGGGGCAGTAGCTCTTGGTCATCCAATAGGAGCTTCAGGTGCGCGTATCATTTTAACGCTTGCATACGAATTGAAGCGCCGCGGGGGAGGGATCGGTATCGCAGCGATCTGTTCTGGCGGTGGTCAGGGAGATGCGATCATGATCGAAGTTCCAAAAACAGGAGGTAACATTGCATGAATATCCAAAAGGTTATGGTAATCGGCGCAGGGCAGATGGGTTCTGGAATTGCTCAAGTATGCGCACAAGCGGGATTTGACGTAAAGCTAAATGATCGAGAACAACAATTTTACGAGCGCGGTATCCAAACAATTACTAAAAACCTATCTCGAAACGTAGAAAAAGGTCGAATGACGGAAGATAAAAAACAGTCAGTGTTAGATAAAATTACCATGTCACTTTCGATTGAAGAAGCTAGCGATGTGGATCTAGTGATTGAAGCAGCAGTCGAAAATATGGAGATCAAACAATCTATCTTCAAACAACTAGACGAAATTGCACCAGCTCACACAATACTTGCGACAAATACTTCGTCGCTGCCGATAACTGAAATTGCTGCTGCGACAAAGCGTCCAGAGCAAGTAATCGGTATGCATTTCATGAATCCGGTGCCAGTAATGAAGTTAGTAGAAATCATTCGCGGACTCGCTACATCTGATGAAGTTTACACTGCAATTCAAGAAATGACGACGAAACTAAGCAAAGTGCCAGTTGAAGTGAATGACTTTCCTGGATTCGTATCTAACCGCATATTAATGCCGATGATCAACGAAGCAATCTATACACTATATGAGGGTGTTGCGACCAAAGAAGCGATTGATGATGTGATGAAAATGGGGATGAATCATCCAATGGGACCGCTTCAATTAGCGGACTTTATCGGTTTAGACACTTGCCTCTACATTATGGAAATCTTACATGAAGGATTTGGCGACAGTAAATATCGCCCATGTCCATTGCTACGTAAATATGTGAAAGCCGGCTGGTTAGGGAAGAAAACAGGTAGAGGTTTTTACATCTACGAATAAAAGGGGCACTTAGGATGGAATTGAAATTTACAGAAGAACAATTGATGATGCGCAATATGGTGAGAGATTTTGCAAAAACAGAAGTACAACCATTTATCGAAAAAATGGAGCAAGGGGAGTTTCCTCGCGACATTTTGAAGAAAATGGGAGAGCTCGGCTTAATGGGTATCACCGTTCCAGAGCAGTATGGTGGCTCAGAAATGGACTTTACGAGCTATGTAATTGCCATTAATGAATTATCCAAAGTGAGCGCAGTAGTAGGAGTAATACTTTCTGTTCACACTTCAGTTGGAACTAATCCAATTTTATATTTCGGTACAGAGCAGCAAAAAAATAAATACGTTCCGAAGTTAGCATCGGGCGAATATTTAGGTGCCTTTTGCTTGACTGAAGCCTCAGCAGGATCTGATGCAGGTGCTTTAAAAACTAAAGCTGTCAAAAAAGACGATCACTATGTATTAAATGGCTCCAAGGTATTTATTACAAATGGTGGGGAAGCAGATGTTTATATTGTTTTTGCATCGACTGACCACTCGCTCGGCTCAAGAGGTATTACGGCATTTATCGTCGAGAAGGATACACCAGGATTTATCGTTGGGAAAGACGAACATAAAATGGGGCTTCACGGTTCTAGAACTGTAGAGCTAACGTTTGAAGATATGAAAATACCAGTTGAGAACAGACTTGGCGAAGAAGGAGAAGGCTTTAAAATTGCAATGGCCAACTTGAACACTGGTCGTATTGGTATTGCAACGCAAGCACTCGGTATTGCTGAAGCCGCTTTCGAAGCCGCTGTTGGTTACGCAAAAGAGCGTGTGCAATTTGGAAAACCGATCGCAGCGAACCAAGGTGTCGGATTCAAACTTGCAGATATGGGTACAGCTGTGGAAGCTGCTAGATTACTAGTGTACCGTGCTGCAAGTCTTCGTGAACAAGGTCTTCCTTGTGGCAAAGAAGCATCGATGGCAAAATTATTTGCCTCAAAAACCGCAGTAGATGTATCGATAGAAGCCGTTCAAGTATTCGGTGGCTACGGCTATACAGAGGATTACCCAGTAGAACGTTATTTCCGTGATGCGAAAATCACCGAAATTTACGAAGGCACAAGTGAAATTCAACGCATTGTGATTGCAAAGCACCTAACGAACTAAAACAAATGAAAAACTTAGAAAGAGATCACTAGCTTAACCAAACTAAAACAAAAAAGGGCGGGAATGACAATGAACTTTCAACTATCAGAAGAACATGAAATGATTCGTAAAATGGTAAGAGACTTTGCAGAAAACGAAGTAGCACCAACAGCTGCTGAACGTGATGAAGAGGAACGCTTTGACCGTGAGATTTTCGACAAGATGGCGGAGCTTGGGCTAACAGGAATTCCTTGGCCGGAAGAGTACGGCGGAATTGGTTCAGATTATCTAGCGTACTGTATCGCAGTAGAAGAGCTTTCGCGCGTTTGTGCTTCGACAGGCGTAACTTTATCTGCACATACATCGCTTGCAGGCTGGCCAATTTTCAAATACGGCAATGAGGAGCAAAAACAAAAATATCTTCGTCCGATGGCAGAAGGTACAAAAATCGGTGGCTATGGTTTAACAGAAGCTGGTTCAGGTTCAGATGCGGGTGGAATGAAAACTAATGCAAAATTAGATGGTGATCATTATGTGTTAAATGGTTCAAAAATCTTTATTACAAATGGTGGTATTGCTGATATTTATGTAGTTTTTGCAGTAACAGATCCTGAATCGAAGCATAAAGGCACGAGTGCTTTCATCGTAGAAGCAGATTTCCCAGGTTTTTCTGTTGGTAAAAAAGAGAAAAAATTAGGAATTCGCTCTTCTCCAACTACTGAAATTATTTTCGATAATTGCCGCATTCCAAAAGAAAATCTTCTTGGCCAAGAAGGGGAAGGTTTCATTATCGCGATGAAAACATTAGATGGTGGACGTAACGGAATTGCTGCTCAGGCTGTAGGTATTGCACAAGGAGCATTGGATGCATCTGTAAATTACGCGAAAGAGCGTGTACAATTTGGTAAGCCGATCGTTGCGAACCAAGGGGTATCCTTCAAACTTGCAGATATGGCAACTTCTATAGAAGCTTCTCGTTTGCTTACATATCAAGCTGCTTGGTTAGAGTCAAATGGACTTTCATACGGAAAAGAATCAGCTATGGCAAAGTTGATGGCTGGTGATACTGCGATGAAAGTAACAACTGAAGCTGTTCAAGTATTTGGCGGATATGGTTATACGAAAGATTACCCAGTAGAACGTTATATGCGCGATGCAAAAATCACCCAAATTTACGAAGGTACACAAGAAATTCAACGGTTAGTTATTTCTCGTATGTTAACGAAGTAATCGATGAATATGGAAAAGAAACATGAAGTAAAGACATCTGTCAAAGATGAGAATCTTATTGAAAAAAGGCGAGATCAAATGATTCGAGCAGCTGTTACTTTATTCAAAGAAAAAGGTTTTCATCGCGCAACTACTAGAGAAATAGCTAAAGAAGCTGGCTTTAGTATTGGTACCTTGTATGAATATATTCGTTCAAAGGAAGACGTACTCTATTTGGTTTGTGACAGTATTTACAATGAAGTGCACAACAGACTGTCGCAAATTACTGCAGAAAATGGTACGATAGGCGAATTAAAAACGGCTATCCGTCACTACTATGGGGTAATCGATGATATGTCAGACGAGTTCGTAGTTATGTATCAAGAATCTAAGTCGCTCCCAAAAGGTGCATTAGAATATGTATTAACGAAAGAATTGGAAATGGTCGATATCTTCCTTAAAATAATTATTGGCTGTATTCAAGCGGGGGAACTTGAACTTACGGAGGCCCAGGCACAACTTTACGCACATACATTAGTCGTTCAAGGACAAATGTGGGCGTTCCGAAGATGGGCGCTGCGCAAGGAATATACGATCGAACAATTTACAGAGTTACAAATCGAATTATTACTCGATGGGATGAAATAAAAAAAACACGTTTGCTAACAAACAAGGGGGAATATCAACATGTCTACGGTAGAAGTATATCGTCCAAAAAATCATGTGCGATTCGTTACAGCATCGAGCCTTTTCGATGGGCATGATGCATCCATCAATATTATGCGTCGCATCTTACAAGCAAGCGGAGCAGAGGTTATTCATTTAGGGCATAATCGTTCAGTGGAAGAGGTAGTAAATGCGGCAATTCAAGAGGATGTACAAGGAATCGCCATATCTTCCTATCAAGGAGGGCATGTTGAGTATTTTAAATATATGAAAGATTTACTCGTAGAGCGTGGCGCGCCACATATCCGTATTTTTGGCGGCGGCGGCGGTGTAATTATTCCGAAAGAGATAAAAGAACTACAGGAGTATGGCATTTCCGGCATTTTCTCACCAGAAGACGGCCGAAAACTAGGATTACAAGGAATGATCAATCAAATACTAATGGAATGTGATGTAGCAACAGAAGCAAAAGGTGTAAATGAGGAAATTACAAGCGTTACGACAGAAAATCCAGAGGTGCTTGCTCATTTAATCACTGTAGCAGAGGAAGCGCATCAAACACATAATGACGAAGCAATTCTAATGCTGGAGCAATCAAAGAAACTATCCAAAGGTACTCCGGTGTTAGGTATAACAGGTACTGGTGGAGCTGGAAAAAGCTCGCTCACCGACGAATTAATTCGCCGGTTCCTACAAGAACTTCCAGATAAAAAGATTGCTGTACTATCTATTGATCCGACGAAGCAAAAAACAGGTGGAGCACTTCTAGGTGACCGAATTCGTATGAATGCAATATTCAACAAGCGTGTATTTATGCGAAGCTTGGCTACTCGAGGTTCACGTACAGAATTATCGGGAGCACTTGCGGATGTATTAGACGTTGTAAGAGTTGCTGGATATGACATGATTATTGTAGAAACAAGTGGAATCGGACAAGGTGACGCAGAAATTACAAATGTATCGGATGTATCGATGTATGTAATGACCAGCGAGTTCGGAGCACCTTCCCAATTAGAGAAAATTGACATGATTGACTATGCAGATTTAATCGTTATCAATAAATTCGAACGTAAAGGTTCTGAGGACGCTCTTCGCCAAGTGCAGAAGCAGTATCAACGAAGCCGCGAGTTATGGCATGATGATTTAGATACAATGCCTGTATATGGAACAATTGCTAGTCAATTTAATGATAAAGGAACGAATTCATTATTTGCGGCACTTATTGCTACATTAAACGAGAAGACAGGATCCACTTGGGAAACTTCCTACGATCAATTTGTGAAAACACAAAAACAAAACGTCATTATACCTAACGATCGCCGCTACTACTTACGTGAAATTACAGATGCTGTTCGTGGGTACCATCACAAGTCGGAAGAACAGGTAGGCTTTGCTAGAAGACTATTCCAGCTAGAAGGTGCTATCGAACAGGTGAAGGAAAAAGCCTCAGACGACGTGCTTGTTCAATCTCTCGAATCATTAGCTAAAGGTGTTCGAGATGAACTGACTGCAGAATCTAAACGCATTCTAGAAAACTGGGCAGCTTTAAAGGAAGCATATGCTGGGGACGAATTCATCACAAAGATTCGAGATAAAGAGATTCGCACCATTCTACGTACAGAAAGTTTATCAGGGATAAAAATACCTAAAATAGTACTACCTAAATTCGTAGACTATGGAGAGATTCTACGCTGGGTATACAAAGAAAATGTACCAGGATCATTCCCGTATACAGCAGGTGTTTTTCCATTTAAGCGAGAAGGGGAAGATCCGAAACGTCAATTTGCTGGAGAGGGGACTCCTGAGCGCACAAATCGCCGTTTCCATTATTTATCGAAGGATGACGATGCAAAACGCTTATCCACTGCATTTGACTCAGTGACGCTATACGGAGAAGACCCTGATCATCGTCCTGATATTTACGGAAAAGTGGGGGAATCTGGTGTAAGCATTTGTACATTAGAGGATATGAAGAAGCTATATGACGGGTTTGACCTATGTGCACCTTCCACTTCGGTTTCGATGACGATCAATGGACCTGCTCCAATTATTTTAGCGATGTTTATGAATACGGCGATTGATCAGCAAGTGCGTCTAAAGGAAGAAGAGCTGGGACGAACGCTAACTGTAGAGGAATTTACAGAAGTTAAAGCTACTACTTTACAGGTCGTTCGAGGAACTGTTCAAGCGGATATATTGAAAGAGGACCAGGGTCAAAATACATGTATTTTCTCTACAGAATTTGCCCTTCGTATGATGGGTGATATTCAGCAGTATTTTATTGACCAAAAGGTTCGTAATTATTATTCAGTATCTATTTCGGGTTATCATATTGCAGAAGCAGGAGCGAATCCAATTTCGCAGCTAGCATTCACACTTGCGAATGGCTTTACTTATGTTGAGTACTATTTAAGCCGCGGTATGCATATAGATGACTTTGCGCCGAATTTATCGTTCTTCTTCTCTAATGGATTGGACCCAGAGTATACAGTTATTGGTCGAGTTGCTCGTCGTATATGGGCAGTTGTTATGCGCGATAAATACGGTGCCAATGAACGCAGTCAAAAACTGAAATACCATGTCCAAACATCAGGTCGAAGCTTACATGCACAAGAAATTGACTTCAACGATATCCGTACAACTTTACAAGCATTAATGGCTTTACAAGATAACTGTAACTCGCTGCATACGAATGCTTACGATGAGGCTATTACTACTCCTACAGAGGAATCAGTGCGCCGCGCAATGGCAATTCAAATGATTATTACGAAGGAACATGGCTTATCGAAAAATGAAAATCCGTTACAAGGTGCTTTCATCGTAGAAGAAATGACGGACCTAGTAGAAGAAGCTGTGCTGTCCGAATTCGATCGTATTAATGATCGTGGGGGCGTGCTTGGGGCAATGGAAACACAATATCAACGTGGTAAAATTCAAGAAGAATCAATGCATTATGAGATGAAAAAACATACAGGCGAGCTACCTATTATTGGGGTGAATACTTATTTAAATCCTAATCCTGCTTCTGAAGAGGACATTAATAATATGGAAATTGCACGCGCAACAAAAGAAGAAAAAGAAACGCAAATAACGAATCTAAGAAATTTCCAACAAAAAAACGAAGCTGAGACCGAAGAAGCTCTTGCTCGTTTGAAGCAAGTCGCTGTTACAGGTGGCAACATTTTTGAAGAGTTAATGACAACTGTACAAAAAGCAAGTCTTGGTCAAATTACCCATGCATTATATGAAGTAGGCGGACAATACCGACGTAATATGTAAACAAACGTTTACAGGAAAAATAAAGTTTAGTGTTCTGATGAATATTGGAACACTTTTTTCCTGTTTTTTTGTATAATATACCTAGTATGTAGTAAAGGAGAATTTGGATGAGAAAACCTGTTCATTTCATGGTCATAGTAATTCTCTTACTACTAACTATTTTCTTATATAACAAACAACTTGCATCTATTCCACTACTTTTAATATCATTTTATTTGTTTGTCATTGTAGGAGCTAAAATTTCTCTTTTCAAAAAGAATAAATGAATGTAGCATATAACATACTTGTGTGTATATAATGAAAAGTATGCAAACGAACATAGAAAGGACGTGCACGATTTGAAATTTCGTGAAATGACAACAGTACAACTACAAGAAGAATCGTTAATCGACTTAGCATTTGCGATTTTAGAAGATAAAAAAAACTCATTAACTTTAAAAGAACTATTTGATGAGATTCAACATTATAACGGTCTTACTGATGAGGAAATGGCTTCACGCAAACCTCAATTCTATACAGATATGAATATTGACGGACGTTTTTTAGCTATTGCAGAAAACCAATGGGGCCTAAGAGAATGGTATCCAGTAGAACAAATTGAAGAAGAATCTGCTCCTACTGTTAAGGTTCGTAAAAAGAAAGATAAAGTAATAGACGATGATTTAGAAGATTTAGATGAGGACGAAATCATCTTTGAAGAAGAATTCGATGAGTTTGTAGAAGATGACGATGACGACGAAGATGAAGACGACGAACCAGTAATCGAATTTGTCGAAGAAGAGATTGATGAAGTGATTGAAGAAGACTTGATCGATGAAGACGATGATGAATTTGAACTGGATGAGGATTTAGATGAGGAAGACGAAGAATAATTCTTGACTTATCCTTTTAAACGCTATAAGATTTTATTGGGCTCTTTTTGAAGAGACATTACTCATGTGCATATGCGCTCCCCTGCAATGAAGCAGGCGGAGCGTTTTTTTGTTTTTGCTCTACTCTTATTTTATTTCATTCTTTAACGCATACTAAAATAAGAAAATGTTCCCACCTGGATATGGTGGCGAACGAACTAGATATTACATTAGGAGGAACACAAGATGACTAAATTTATATTTGTTACTGGTGGGGTTGTATCTTCACTTGGTAAAGGGATTACGGCTGCATCACTTGGTCGTTTATTGAAAAATAGAGGACTAAACGTAACGATCCAAAAATTCGATCCTTACATCAACTTAGACCCTGGAACAATGAGTCCATATCAACACGGAGAGGTTTTCGTAACAGATGATGGAGCAGAAACAGATCTAGATTTAGGTCACTACGAGCGTTTTATCGACATTAACTTGAACAAATACTCGAATATTACAACTGGTAAAGTCTACTCGTCAGTACTTAGAAAAGAGCGTCGCGGCGATTATAATGGTGGAACAGTTCAAGTAATTCCACATATTACAAATGAAATTAAAGATCGTTTATTTTTAGCTGCAAAAGAAACACATGCAGATATCGTTATTACAGAAATCGGTGGAACAGTAGGGGATATCGAATCTCTTCCATTCCTAGAAACGATCCGTCAAATGAAACGTGATGTTGGTAGCGATAACGTAATGTATATTCACTGTACTTTAGTACCATTCATTAAAGCTGCGGGAGAAATGAAAACAAAACCAACGCAACATAGTGTTAAAGAATTGCGTAGCCTAGGTATCCAACCAAACGTAATTGTACTTCGTTCGGAAATGCCAGTTCCTCAAGATATGAAAGATAAAATTGGGCTTTTCTGCGATATCAAACCAGAGGAAGTAATTGAATGTATTGATGCGGATTCTTTATATGAAATTCCATTGAATTTACAAGCACAACATTTGGACCAAATTGTAATAGATCATTTCAAACTTCAAGCGCCTGAAGCGGATATGACAGACTGGATCAGCTTAGTAGATCAAGTAAAATCATTATCGAAAAAAGTTCGTATTGGTTTAGTTGGTAAATACGTAGAGCTTCAAGATGCATACATTTCTGTTGTAGAAGCGATGAAACATGCAGGCTATAAATTTGATGCAGACGTAGAAGTGAAATGGGTGAATGCAGAGGAAGTAAGTGATGCTAACGTTGCAGAAATCCTTGGAGATGTAGATGGAATCCTTGTTCCTGGTGGATTTGGAGACCGTGGAGTAGAAGGGAAAATCGCTGCTACTAAATTTGCACGCGAAAACAATGTACCATTCTTAGGTATTTGTTTAGGTATGCAATTAGCAACAGTAGAATTTGCTCGTTCAATTCTAGAACTTCAAGGAGCTCATTCTACAGAGTTAGATCCAACAACTCCACATTCTATTATCGATTTATTGCCAGAGCAAAAAGATGTAGAGGACCTTGGCGGAACACTTCGTTTAGGATTATATCCATGTAAGCTAACACCAGGTTCAAAAGCTCATCAAGCATACGGAGAAGAACTTGTATACGAACGCCACCGTCACCGTTACGAGTTCAACAACGAATACCGTGAGCAATTCGAAGCAGCAGGATTTGTGTTCTCTGGTACAAGCCCAGATGGTCGCCTTATCGAAATCATCGAGCTACCAGAGCACCCTTTCTTCGTAGCTTCACAGTTCCACCCGGAATTTGTGTCACGTCCACAACGTCCACAACCGTTGTTCCGCGACTTCATCAAAGCATCCGTTGGTGAAATCTAGAAATGTGGAAGACGCCTGTTAGACCTGACAAGCGCTGGAAGAGTTGTAATAAAGGCGTTCTTTGCCTTTATTCGCAACTCTGAAGCGACTCGAAGGTCTGGCGTCTGGAACTGGACAACATAGAAAAGCGAAAGCGCGTATGTTAGCCCCGACGAGTGTTGGAAGAATAACGGTAAAGGCGTACTTTGCCTTTATCCGTCATTCTGAAACGACTCGAGGGGCTACGCGTTGAAGCTGGACAATCTAGAAAAGCGAAAGCGCCTATTTATAAGAAAATAAAAGAAGGATTGCTCATGAGATTCAGCATGAGTAATCCTTCTTTTTTATTAGATAAGAAAGTAGATAAAAATGTACCGTGTACACTGGGTTCATGGGACTTGAAAGAATGAATAATACTACTGATTTCCGTTTCAGGTGGACGCTTTCCGCGGGGTGAGCGATGAGCCATCACCGTCGCTCCGCGTCGATGTGATGTCTCATCTGTCTCACTCATCCCGCTGGAGTCGCCACCTTTCACTCCAATCAAGTAAGTAAGTAGTACCCTACAGAAGATTCAGCAGAGCTTATCGCTAAGAAGATATGAGTAGTCAAAGTTAATATAGTGATAAAACCGTCTATTGAATAAATGATGAAGAAAGTAGATTTTCTTTTATCTAATGGTAATAAAGAGAAATAGTAAGTGTTTACTAAATAAAGAAGTGAGATAGCGAACGAAATTGTATCTTCGTGAGCTTCTACTAAGAATAGGAAAGTATCTTTTCTCTAATTATTCAAAAATGCACTTACCTGTTTCTAAGAGTTGTAGGAGGGCGACGGATAGAAAAACGCCATAAGATTACCGAAAAAAGGGATGTTGGTTGGTTTTGACGCTAGTCACAACCAACCAGCATCCCTAAAAATTCACTCCGTAATCATATAGCAAAACGTCTGTTCAAAGCACTTCGAAAACGACAGAAACAGGTTTTGGACTTAAAGGTCGGGGCGTTTTTTTACCCGGTTTTTTATAAACTATTCACCAATAAGCATTTCGTTCAACTTCATCTTTACTGCTTCATACACAAACAGTCCAGCTAAAGCATGGGGGAGCACAATACGTGTTCCATCTTCTGCGGGAAGGAGCCCTTTAGTGAGTTTTGTGGAAATGTATGTATAAGCAAGGTCAGCTAGCAAATTGTCATCGCCACCTGGTTCGGCTGCTAACGCGCCAAAAGGAATAAACTCGTCATTCAACTTTTTAGCTAAGTTCAGTGCATCTTCGTCGTTACAGGAACGAGTTAGAATCCAAACACGATCAGCACTAGTCAGTTCGATTTCGGGTGACCAAGCCTGCATAGATGGGAAAGGTTCCGCAGCAAACTGTCCATTAATGGAAATACTTTTCATTTCTCCGAAAGTAGCGAAAAAAACTGTTCCTTCTCGAGCAGCGGCTTGTGCAAGTAAACGAGCAGTTTCCTCAATATTTTCTTCCTCTGCACTTGAGATTCGTTGTAATAATCCAGAAAGTTGAGTAGTTAACATTTTCATCGAAATTCACCTCCTGTTCATTATATAGCAAAGTTCTTCTTTTAAAAAATATATCTTTATGGGTAATAACTCCAATTAAAATGGAAAAATATATTTAAAAAAGAGGGATTACCATAACAAATATCGTATAATACAATAAGGGATTAACAAAGAAGGGGTTTGCTTGTGATGAAACATATCTTAATAGTGGATGATCAATTAGGTATAAGGTTGTTATTAAAAGAGTTGTTTACTCAAGAAGGGTATAATGTCAGTTTAGCTGCAAATGGGTATGAGGCGTTAGAACTTATCAATGAGCACAATATCGATGGAGTTTTACTCGATATGAAAATCCCCGGGATGGATGGAATTCAAATTTTAAAGCGTATAAAAGAACAATGGAGTGAGCTCCCGGTCATGATGATGACCGCTTACGGAGAGTTAAATTTCATAGAAGAGGCTAAGAAATTAGGAGCCTCACTTTATTTCACTAAGCCATTTGATGTATTTGAACTAAGAGATTCTGTGAATAATATCCTGAAATGAGTTGGAACAGCAGGCAGTGGAAAACATCGCCTGTTTTTGTTATGATGAAGAAGAAAAGTAGAAGTTCCATTTATTGTGGAATAGAAAAGATAATTGTGGAGTAAAAGCAAATAGAGGAGGTCCATATCAATGGCTTTAGTTTCGATGAAAGAAATGCTGGAAAAAGGGAAAAAAGAAGGATATGCAGTAGGACAATTTAACATTAATAATTTAGAGTTCACGCAAGCTATCCTACTAGCAGCTGAAGAAGAAAAATCACCAGTTATTTTAGGTGTATCCGAAGGTGCAGCAAAATATATGGGTGGCTTCGTAGCAGTAGTATATATGGTAAAAGGATTAATCGAATCTTATAAAATTTCCGTACCAGTAGCAATTCATTTAGATCATGGATCTAGCTTTGAAAAATGTAAAGAAGCAATTGATGCTGGTTTCACTTCTGTCATGATTGATGCTTCTCATCATCCATTTGAAGAAAACGTTGAAATTACATCTAAAGTTGTCGAATATGCACATGCCCACAACGTATCTGTAGAAGCCGAACTGGGAACAGTTGGTGGACAAGAAGATGACGTTATTGCGGATGGAGTTATATACGCGGACCCTGCTGAATGCGCAGAGCTAGTGAAACGCACAGCAATCGACTGTTTAGCTCCTGCTTTAGGTTCTGTTCATGGACCATATAAAGGAGAACCAAATTTAGGTTTCAGAGAAATGGAAGAAATCTCTAAATTAGCAGAACTTCCTCTAGTTTTACATGGTGGAACTGGTATTCCAACACATGATATTACACGCGCAATTTCTCTTGGAACTGCGAAGATCAATGTGAATACAGAAAACCAAATTGCTGCAACAAAAGCGATTCGTGATTTCCTAGCTTCAGATGCAGAGCAATACGATCCACGTAAATATTTGACACCTGCACGCGATGCGATTAAAGCAACAGTAATCGGCAAAATGCGTGAGTTTGGAAGTTCAAACAAAGCTTAATAATAAGTTAGAAAAATAGCTACAGGGGAGAAGTGTTCAAAGGAACCTTCTCCTGTTTTTCCATCATGAGGAGGATATTAATCATATGAAATTTTTTATCGATACTGCCAATTTTGAAGAAATAAAAGAAGCACACGCTTGGGGGATTCTGTCAGGAGTAACAACGAATCCATCACTAGTAGCAAAAGAAAATATCTCATTCCACGATCGCCTGCGTGAAATTACTGCATTAGTAGACGGGTCGGTAAGTGCGGAAGTAATTGCGCTAGATGCAGAAGGTATGATTAAAGAAGGTAGAGAACTTGCTGCTATTGCACCGAATATTACTGTAAAACTACCAATGACTCCAGAGGGTCTTAAAGCTTGTTCTGTATTCCGTTCAGAAGGTATTAAAACGAATGTAACTCTTATTTTCAGCGCAAACCAAGCATTGCTAGCAGCACGCGCTGGGGCAACCTACGTATCGCCATTTTTAGGTCGCTTAGACGATATCGGACATGATGGTATGGAATTGATTGCTAAGATTGCACAAATCTTTGATATTCATAACATTGATACTGAAATTATTGCGGCATCTATTAGACATCCTCAACATATTACCGATGCAGCTCTAAACGGCGCACATATTTCAACAACACCTTTTAAAGTACTTCAACAACTATTTAATCATCCTTTGACAGACAAAGGGATTGAAGGATTTCTAGCGGATTGGAACAATCGTAAAAGCGAGTAACAAGACGAGGGAGAACTGTATGGAAGTTTATAAAATAAAAGGGGGACAACGCCTTCAAGGAACCATTAAAGTAAGTGGGGCGAAAAATAGTGCAGTGGCGCTAATTCCTGCTTCTTTATTGGCAAATTCCCCTGTCACTATCGAAGGTTTACCAGAAATTTTAGACGTTTGGACGTTAAAAGATATTTTAGAGGAAGTAGGAGCTAAAGTAACATTTGAAAATGGAACAATGACGATTGATCCGACAAATGTTGTGGATATGCCCCTACCAAATGGCAACATTAAGAAACTTCGTGCTTCATACTATTTAATGGGTGCTATGCTTGGGAGATTTAACAAAGCGGCAATAGGTTTACCAGGAGGCTGTCACTTAGGCCCAAGACCTATCGATCAGCATATTAAAGGCTTCGAAGCATTAGGTGCATCCGTATCAAATGAGCATGGTGCCATTTATTTGCGTGCACAAAACTTAGTCGGCGCAAAAATCTACTTAGATGTAGTAAGCGTAGGAGCTACTATAAATATTATGCTAGCAGCCGTTAAAGCAAAAGGTCGTACGATTATTGAAAACGCAGCAAAAGAACCCGAAATTATTGACGTAGCAACATTACTATCTAATATGGGCGCGAATATTAAAGGTGCTGGAACAAATGTTATTCGAATTGATGGTGTAGAAGAATTACACGGTACAAAGCACACGATTATTCCAGACCGTATTGAAGCTGGTACATTTATGATTATGGCAGCGGTAGCTGGGGATGGCATTACGATTGACAATGTGATTCCTTTTCACGTGGAGGCATTAACTGCCAAGCTTCGTGAAATGGGAGTGAGAGTAGAAGAATATGAAGAAAAGATTGTCATTCCTAAAGTAGAAGAATTATTACCTGTAGATGTGAAAACACTCGTATATCCAGGTTTTCCAACGGATCTTCAGCAACCATTTTCAGTATTGATGACCCAAGCAAAAGGCACATCTGTAATCACGGATACTATATACTCCGCTCGTTTTAAACAAATCGATGAATTGCGTCGGATGAATGCAAATGGGCGTGTGGATGGCAGAACTGCCGTCATTACAGGTCCAGCAAGCTTAGAGGCTGCTACTGTGCGTGCAAGCGATCTTCGTGCGGGTGCTGCGCTTGTAATTGCAGGGTTACTTGCTGATGGAGAAACAGAAATTCAAGATATATTCCATATAGAACGTGGGTATAGCTCTTTAGTAGATAAGCTTCAAGGACTTGGTGCGGATATAAGACGAGTAGAAGTAAAAGAAGTGGAAGTAAATAATGATTAATATTCAACTTATTGTGATTATTTTGTAAAAGTTTTTATGGATAATTGTCACTTATCAAGTTTGACAAATATGCTACAATGAGACAGGAAGAAATATAGTTCGGAATTCGGATAATGCAAAACTGGAGGCTTATATAATAATGGAACGTAGTTTATCAATGGAATTGGTTCGAGTAACAGAAGCAGCAGCAATCGCATCTGCACGTTGGATGGGGAGAGGTTTAAAAAACGAAGCGGATGATGCAGCAACAACTGCAATGCGTACCGTTTTTGATACGATTCCTATGGAAGGCGTCGTTGTAATCGGAGAAGGGGAGATGGACGAGGCACCGATGTTATATATCGGTGAAAAACTAGGTCTAGGCACAGACGGTCCTCACGTAGACATCGCAGTAGATCCTTTGGAAGGTACAAATATTGTAGCCTCAGGTGGTTGGAATGCACTTGCTGTACTTGCAGTTGCCGATCGTGGAAACTTACTTCATGCTCCAGATATGTATATGGATAAACTTGCCGTAGGGCCTGAATCTGTAGGACAAGTGGATATTAATGCTTCCGTTTTAGATAATCTAAAAGCAGTTGCTCGTGCAAAAAATAAAAACATTGAAGATGTCGTGGCTACTATTTTAGGGCGCCCTCGTCACCAAAAAATCATCGACGAAATCAGATCAGCAGGAGCACGTATAAAGTTAATTACAGATGGTGACGTTGCAGGAGCTATTAATACAGCGTTTGATGATACAGGTGTAGATATTTTATTCGGAATGGGTGGAGCTCCAGAGGGAGTAATTTCTGCTGTAGGATTAAAATGTTTAGGTGGAGAAATTCAAGGGAAGCTTATACCTCAAGATGAAGCAGAGCTCGCACGTTGCATCAAGATGGGTCTAGACGTAAACAAAGTTCTACGTATGGAAGACTTAGTGAAAGGCGACGACGCCATTTTTGCAGCAACAGGTGTTACGGACGGGGAACTTCTTCGTGGAGTTCAATTTAAAGGTGCCTTCAGTTCAACGCATTCCATTGTAATGCGCGCTAAATCAGGTACAGTTCGATTTGTGGAAGGTCGTCACAGTCTAAACAAAAAACCTAACTTAGTACTATAAAGTGAAACTTCCATCAGTGGGGGGTCTTCATCCACTGATGGTTAGTTGAACCAATCGGGGATTTACAGGCTGTTAATCCCCACCAATTTTTCTCGATTTTCTTACTCAAAATTTGAGGTGGGTGTATTACAGCCTGTTAAACCAGGATAAAATAAGAAACTTTCCTTATGTTTTACCCGACGACCTATCACAAGGCGTCGGGTAACCTCTTATAAAACTTCTTTCTATTACAATTCAAAAATTAGTAAAACAATAAAATATATTAAAGAGTGGTGCATCCCCATATGACACAAACAACAATTAATGAGTTAGAAAACATGACTCTGAAAGAACTTTATACACTTGCTCGTAAATTTAAAGTAGCTGCATATAGTAAACTTTCAAAAAAAGAACTTATTTTTGCAATCTTAAAATCTCGTGCGGAACAAGAAGGATTTTTCTTCATGGAAGGCGTACTAGAAATTATTCAACAAGAGGGTTTCGGTTTTTTACGTCCGATTAACTATTCGCCTAGCTCAGAGGATATTTATATATCTGCGTCTCAAATTAGAAGATTTGACCTTCGAAATGGCGACAAAGTAACAGGAAAAGTACGCCCGCCAAAAGAAAGTGAACGCTATTATGGACTACTGCATGTCGAGTTAGTAAATGGAGAAGACCCAGAAGTAGCGAAGGAAAGAGTGCATTTTCCAGGTCTAACACCTTTATATCCGGATCGCCATATTAAATTGGAAACGGTTCCTGATAAGCTATCAACTCGCATCATGGATCTGGTAGCACCTGTTGGTTATGGTCAACGTGGATTGATTGTGGCACCACCGAAAGCTGGTAAAACATTACTTATTAAAGAAATTGCCAATGCAATAACTACGAATCATCCAAATGCAGAGCTTATTGTTTTATTAATAGATGAGCGTCCTGAGGAAGTAACTGATATTGAGCGTTCCGTCAAAGCGGACGTAGTAAGCTCTACATTCGACGAGGTTCCAGAAAACCACGTAAAAGTGGCTGAACTCGTATTGGAAAGAGCGATGCGTTTGGTTGAACATAAACGTGACGTGATCATCTTGATGGACTCCATTACACGTTTAGCTCGTGCCTACAACTTAGTTATTCCGCCAAGTGGACGTACACTATCAGGTGGTATTGACCCAGCAGCTTTCCATCGCCCAAAACGATTTTTCGGAGCGGCGCGTAATATTGAGGAAGGTGGTAGCTTAACCATTCTTGCTACTGCGTTAGTCGATACTGGATCTCGTATGGACGAAGTGATTTATGAAGAATTCAAAGGAACAGGTAACTTAGAGCTTCACTTGGATAGAAGCCTTGCTGAGCGTCGTATTTTCCCTGCTATTGATATTCGTCGTTCTGGGACGAGAAAAGAAGAGCTACTTATTCCAAAAGAACAGTTGGATAAACTTTGGGCAATTCGTAAAACATTCTCCGATTCATCTGATTTCGCAGAGCGTTTCCTAAAAAAACTTCGCCAATCAAAAACAAACGAAGGATTTTTTGAACAACTAGCTGTAGAAATGAAAGCACACCGAAGCGGAAAAGTAACCTTATAAAAAATGAATTAATATTAATCTTTAGATTCAATGGATTATTTCTGTATAAAAGCCTAATAATTTTGAGATGTTTTATTCGATTATCTTTATATTGAAAGTGGACTTTGTTGATTGAAGCGTAAGGCGGCGACTCCAGCGGGAACAGCGCGAGCTGAAAGCCCCGCAGGAACGAAGTGACGAGGAGATTGAAGCCGTGCCCGCGGAAAGCGTCCGTCTGGAGTGGAAATCAACTTTATCCGTATTTCTAATTACTATACTATGATTTGATTTAATCATATAAACTAAACATTTGCATTCGACTATCAAAGATGATATTATATTTAACGTAACATCATACATTTCTGCTACATATGCGGTTGACATCAATCGGATCGTGTAAGGTATCAGTTTCATAACCAACTCTGTTCCAGATGGTTCAGGGCGAGAGGAGAGATAGAGATGAAAGCAGGAATTCATCCCGATTACAAAGAAGCTACAGTATCATGTTCATGTGGTAACACATTCACAACTGGTTCTGTAAAATCTGACATTAAAGTCGAGTTCTGTAACGAATGTCACCCATTTTACACTGGGCGTCAAAAATTCGCAGCAGCTGATGGCCGTGTTGATCGCTTCAACAAAAAATACGGCATTAAAGAAGAAAACAAAGAAAACTAATACCGAAATACCTGTAGAGCCTTATGCTTTGCAGGTATTTTTGTTTTAAGGAAAATAGGATTTCCGATAATCGTACACGTATGATATAAATAGATAGAAGAAATACATAGTACACAAGGAGACAAATTATGGCACAATTATTTTATAAACACGGAGCAATGAATAGTGGAAAATCAATCGAAATCTTAAAAGTTGCTCATAATTACGAGGAACAAAACAAACCTGTTTTAATATTCACTCCAGGCATAGATACACGTGACGAAGTAGGTCATGTTTCTAGTAGAATCGGATTGAGAAGAAAGGCAACTGCTATCTATAATGAAACTAACTTATTTGAATTAGTTCAAGCAGAATCCCCAAAACCATACTGTGTCCTAATCGACGAAGTACAGTTCTTATCAAAGGAACATGTCCTACAGCTTACAAGAATTGTAGATGAATTAGATATTCCGGTAATGGGCTTCGGACTAAAAAATGATTTCCAAAACGAACTTTTCGAGGGTAGCCGCTACATGCTAATCTACGCAGACAAAATTGAAGAGATGAAAACCATCTGCTGGTTCTGTCACAAAAAAGCAATCATGAATTTACGCGTAGATGACAATGGTAAACCCGTGTACACAGGTGAACAAATTCAAATAGGTGGTAACGACTCCTACTATCCGGTATGCAGAAAATGTCACGCCAATCCGCCGCTATAAGACAAACATAAACCACTTCACTCATTTGTTTGAGGTGGTTTTTTAATGAATAAGAAGTATAAAATTTGGTGTGCCTTTAGAAAGTGTTGCAATATTTTTGAAAAATAGAATCTAATAATTAAACATACTGCTGATTTCCGTTTCAGGCGGACGCTTTCCGCGGGCGTTGTCTCAGCCTCCTCGCTTCGCTGCGGGGTCTTCGTCTAACGCTTTTCCCGCTGGAGTCGCCACCTTTCACTTCAATCAATTAAGTGAGCAGTACTTAACAAAAAGATTTATCACAGTTAATCGCTTAGCTGATAAGAGTAGGCAAAGTTAATATAGTGATTAAACTATCTGCTGAATTAGGATACTATTCTATAATGAAGGATGTAGAAAGTAGTTTTACTTTTATCTAGTGGAAATACAGTCAAATAGTAAGTGTTTACTAAGTAAAGAACCGAAAAAGCGAACGAAATTGTATCTTCGAGAGCTTCCTTTACGAATAGCAAAGTATCTTTTCTAGAATTTCCAAAAATGCACTGACCTGTTTCAGAAAGTTGTGAAGGGCGACAGAGAGACAAACGCCATAAGATTACCGAAAAAAAGGGATGCTGGGTTAGTTGTGACGTTCGTCACAACTAACCCAGCATCCTAAAAATTCACTCGGTAATAATATAGCGAATCATCTGTCAAAAGCCCTGCAAAAAAGATAGAAACAGGTAATGAACTTAAAGGCAATTGCATTTTTCTTAATATTTTTCTTATACAACCAAAACCTTTATAGAAAAAGTAGCGAGAATGAATCTTTTTCTTTATAATAGAAAAGATATAGACTTAAACGAACGAGGTGAGCTCGATGTTTGATCGATTACAATCGGTAGAAGATCGTTACAATAATTTAAATGAATTGCTTAGTGACCCTGATGTGGTTAATGATTTAAATAAGCTAAGAGAATACTCAAAAGAACAATCGGATTTGCAAGCAACTGTAGATGCATACCGTGAATACAAAGAGGTTAAAAGCCAATACAAAGATTCAAAGCAAATGCTTGAGGAAAAGCTAGATGCAGATATGCGTGAAATGGTGAAAGAAGAAGTCAATGATCTAGAAAAGCAAATCGAAGTATTGGAAGAAAGACTAAGAGTGTTATTGATTCCAAAAGATCCAAATGATGATAAAAACGTTATTATGGAAATTCGTGGAGCTGCGGGTGGAGACGAAGCTGCTTTGTTTGCGGGAAATCTGTTCCGCATGTATAGCAGATACGCAGAAACTCAAGGGTGGAAAATTGATGTGATGGAGTCGAATCCAACGGGACTAGGCGGCTTCAAAGAAATCATCTTTATGATTAACGGAAAAAGTGCATTTTCAAAAATGAAATATGAAAACGGTGCACACAGAGTACAACGTGTTCCTGAAACAGAATCTGGTGGTCGTATTCATACTTCTACTGCTACGGTTGCCGTACTTCCAGAAGCAGAAGAAGTAGATGTGGATATCCATGAAAAGGATGTTCGCGTTGATACATTCGCATCATCTGGTGCTGGGGGACAATCGGTAAATACAACGATGTCAGCAGTTCGTATGACACATTTACCTACAGGAATTACTGTTTCGATGCAAGACGAAAAATCGCAAATCAAAAATAGAGAAAAAGCGATGAAAATTCTTCGTGCACGTGTAGCGGATAAATTCCGCCAAGAAGCACAAGCAGAATACGATGCAGTTCGTAAATCGGCAGTAGGTACGGGTGACCGTTCCGAACGAATTCGCACGTATAACTACCCGCAAAATCGTGTGACAGATCATCGAATCGGATTGACTTTGCAAAAACTTGATCAAATTCTAGAAGGTAAGATGGATGAAGTGATTGACGCATTAATCATGGAAGATCAAGCAGAAAAATTAGAGAGAATGAATGATACGAATGTGTAAAACAAATTTTGAGGCCCTAAAACGGGCTTCTTCTTTTTTAGAGGAAAATAACCGAGAAAAAGAAGTTGCTCGCTACTTATTGCAGCATGTCTTACAAAAAAATTACTCTGATTTAATGATGACGATATACGATGAAATAACTCCAGAAGCATTCAAAACCTTTTGGAGCTATGTTGAAGAACACGCTACTGGGCGCCCTTTCCAATACATTATTGGCCAGGAGAGTTTTTACGGTCGTGATTTTTTAGTGGCCGAACATGTCTTGATACCAAGACCAGAAACAGAAGAATTGATAGAAGAGGTCAAAAAACGGACGGCTAAACTTTTTGAAGTAAGCCAACCGATAAAAATTGCTGATATTGGAACCGGCAGTGGTGCAATAGCTTTGACCATAAAAAAAGAAATTCCAAGGGCAAATGTGACTGCCACAGATATATCCACTGATGCATTAATCGTTGCTAAAAAAAATTCCAAGCGCTTAGAAGCAGAGGTAGAATTTAAGCAAGGAGATTTACTAGCACCAATTGCCGAACAAAAATGGGATATTATTTTATCGAATCCACCTTATATTGGTGCACATGAAGCAGATAATCTATCAGACACAGTGATAGATTATGAACCACATCTAGCTCTATTCGCAGAAGAGGATGGTTTGCAACTATATAGAAAGATGGCCGAGCAGCTTCCCGGTATGATGAATACACCAAGCTTCATAGGCTTTGAAATTGGCTACGAACAAGGTCAAGAAGTCCAAAAAATGCTCCAACATGCCTTCCCACTCGCACTGGTAGAGGTCGTTCAGGATATTAACCAAAAAAATCGCTTTGTTTTTTGTACAATCACTGAATAAAATATGAATCTACTGGTAACAATGTTCCTAAGGGGGAATGTTATATGTTACCAGATTACGAGATTAAAAAAGCACCGAGCATAGATAAACAAATAGACGCAGTCATTTTCTTTGTTTGGATGCTGTTATTAATTCAGTTTTGTTTATTTTTACTCTTTCCACAAGGAGAGGAAGTAGAGGGTATTCGTTTCCGTTTAATAGCAAATAGCAATACAATCGAAGATCAACAAGTGAAAAATAATGTGAAGCATCATATAGAGCCGATTTTACTAAGCTATGAAAATAATCCACAAGAAACGTACAACGAATTAGAACAGGTTGTTGATAAGCTTTCAAATAAACTGGATACAACTATTACAATTACCAGAGGCGATGCTATCTTTCCGCCGAAAGTTTTGAATGAAGGAATCTCCTCGCAAATGAGTACTGAATCCATTGTTATTTCCATTGGTAACGCAAGAGGGGATAACTGGTGGTGCGCGCTTTTCCCGAAAGTGTGCTATAAAGAAGAGGTTGAGAAAGAAAAGCCTAAATTTTGGGTATGGGAATGGTTAAAAAAGAAGTTTTCCACATAGTTACTAACAATAACATGGAAGTTATCAACAATTTGTGGACAAGTCCTAGTGGAAGGAGAAAAAGTCAGATGAAAACAATAATCTCGATTGTGGATAATTTATCCGCAGATAAGCTCAGTTATACACAGGCTGTGGATTTGTTAACAAATGGGGAAGTGGTAGCTTTTCCAACAGAAACAGTATATGGATTAGGTGCCATTGCTACAAGTGAAGCAGCTGTAGCTAAAATATTCGAAGCAAAAGGCAGACCGCAGGATAATCCACTTATAGTCCACGTTGGCTCTAAAAAGGAGATAAAGGCATTTACTCACGATATACCAAATCTTGCGGAAGTGTGTATGAATACGTTTTGGCCAGGTCCATTAACACTTATTTTGCCACTAAAAACAGATACATTGGCTAAAAATGTGAGTGCTGGTCTTCCAACAGTAGGTGTAAGAATGCCAGAACATCCAGTAGCATTAGAGCTATTAAAACAACTAAAGCAACCCGTTGCTGCTCCTAGTGCAAATAAAAGCGGCAAGCCAAGTCCCACGAAGGCTGCACATGTGTATCATGATTTGAAAGGGAAAATCCCACTAATATTAGATGGTGGTACAACAGGCATCGGCTTAGAATCTACAGTGATCGATTTTGTAGGTGAAATTCCTACTATTCTTCGTCCAGGTGGTATAACAAAAGAAATGTTAGAAAAAGTTATTGGTCCTGTAGGGGAAGCAAAACCGACAGATCATGAAGAAGCACCACGTGCACCCGGGATGAAATATGCACATTATGCACCTGATTCTCCAGTTTTTCTCATAGAAGCTTCTATACAAAAAGTTCAAGAAGCAGTAGAAAAAATACATAATGAACAGAAAAAAGTAGCAATAATAGCAAGTGATTCATTTAACCAGGTTCAAGTAGATTACTTCTTTTCATTAGGCGATGAAAATCAACTAGATGATGCCGCACATTTACTGTACCAAGCACTAAGAGATTGTGACGAAACAGACGTCGAGATCATTCTTGTACCCGTGCTTTCTAAAAAAGGGGTCGGCAAGGCAATAATGAACCGTCTAGAAAAAGCATCAAATGGGAATTGGTTTCATAACTAATATCGTATTCTCGCTCGACTATTTGCATACATTTAAGTATGCAAATAGACGGGGGAGATTTTTTTGTGGCGTGAAATTTTAGCAGGCGCCTTAATGTCTGTGGATGTACTTATTTTATTTTCATTAGTCGTATATCGAAAGCAAATTTTTACATTGGCTGCATGGGTGGCATCCTTACATATGCTTTTTCCGTTAATCGGGTATTATGCGGGTGTGGTAGTACAAAATTATTTGGCATATGCAAGTCCCTATTTGTCGGGTATTCTTTTGTCGCTTGTAGGATTACAAATGATTTTAGCTCAATCTCCAAAACAGGTGCCACTTCTATCTCCATATTTACTTGCAGTATTTGCAAGTCTAGATACCTTTTCAGTAAGTGTTTCGTTTGGTATGCTTAAACTAGAAAAGTTTGCGTTCATATTAAGTGCTGGATTCTTTTCTTATGTCGCTGTATTTATAGCGCAAAAGGTTATATTCAAATATGCTTTTATGAACCGAGCGCTTATTTTAAGGTTAGCAGGTATGCTTATTTTGTTAATGGGTATTCTCACGTTACGAAATATTTAACAAATTATAAAACAATTATAGGACTAATTAATATATACTAGAGATGAGGAAATGGATCTATGAATATTCTGTTTGTTTGCACTGGTAACACATGTCGGAGTCCGATTGCTGAAGCGTTATTAAAGTCTCAAAAGATAGATGGTCTGGAGGTTCGCTCAGCTGGCATCTACGCTAAGGACGGTGGACCAATATCTCAAAATAGTCAATTAGTATTAGAGCAAGAGATGATTCCATTTACGCGTTCATCATCTGCAATAAATGAATCATTAGTTGACTGGGCTGATCTGATTTTAACGATGACTGCCTCTCACAAGCACGCAATTATTTTAGGTTTCCCTCACGCAATTTCGAAAGTTTATATGTATAAAGAATTTGTCACCCCTAACGATATAAAGGATGTATCGGATCCGTATGGAGGAGATTTAAATACATATGAAGGTACCTTTAGAGAGCTGCAAGTATTAACA
This sequence comes from Psychrobacillus sp. NPDC096623, assembly GCF_044762655.1. Lineage (NCBI taxonomy): Bacteria > Bacillati > Bacillota > Bacilli > Caryophanales > Bacillaceae > Psychrobacillus > Psychrobacillus sp. NPDC096623. The sequence goes on along the minus strand of NZ_JBIWER010000001.1, from coordinate 798,060 downwards.
AATGAACTAGTGAACAAACTACAGGGGGAAATTGGATGAACGGAAAAAAGAAAAAGCACACTTTTGGACTTCAAAAGAAGATTGTGCTATTTGTGACGATTTTAGCATTGATAACGTATACAACAAGCGCTCTATTTATAAACTTTGTACAACCACTTATTTTTGATGATGCGACAAGTTCTTGGAAGTTTGAGGTTATTACCTACGCACTTGGAATTTTTTGGTCTGGACTACTAGCGTATTTTTTCATTGGACTAATTATCAAGCCTTTATTCAACTTAGAAAAAGTTGCGATTTTGGCGTCAGAGGGGAAAATTGGTGTTGATGTAGAGGTGCCGAAATCGAAAGACGAGATACAATCAGTGTCGATCGCATTTCAGGCAATGCTCGAGAACTTAAGAGATGTGGTAAAAGGTATTGAAGATAACTTCGAGAAAACTAACAAAACCGTACAACAGCTTTCAGTGGAATCCTCTATTGCCTCAGAGCAGGCGGAAGCGATTGCCCATACGATAGCGCAAATTTCTGAAGGTGCAGAACACTCAGCAGTAGCAGTTCAAGAAACGGCAGAATCAGTAGAAGATGTACGAGTACTAGCATCAGAAGTAAATTACCGTGCTGTAAAATCTTCGGAACAATCCAACGAAATGATTACTGGTTTATCTCAAACTACAGAAGTTATTCATTCACTAGTAAATGGGATTCAAAAAATTGCTTCTGGAAGTGAGGCAGCCCTTGGGAATGTTCATCAATTAGAAGAGAATGCAGGAAAAGTAGAAAGCATTATTCAATTAGTGGGAGATATTGCAGCACAAACGAATTTATTAGCACTAAATGCATCGATCGAAGCAGCGCGTGCTGGAGAGCATGGAAAAGGATTTGCTGTCGTAGCGGAAGAAGTTCGTAAACTCGCTGATGAAAGTGCGAAAGCTGTACAAGGTATTTCAGAGCTGATTTTAGCTATACAAACAGACGTACAAACAGTTGTCCGCCAAATGACGGATCAAGTAAGCTTTGCAGTGGGCGAGGCTAAACGCGTTTCAGAAACTAATGAAGCAATAGAAGGAATGTCTACAAAAATTCATGAGATGGCAGAATCCGTTGTGGAAATTTCTTCATTAGTAGAAAAACAATTAACAAATATTGAAAGCACAGCGCGTCAGTCACAGGAAGTAGCGGCCATTGCCGAGCAAACATCAGCAGGAGCACAAGAGGTTCGCAGCGCTACGGACGAACAAGCTCGTTCTATCGAGCAAATTGAATCGGTATCAATTGGGTTAAAGCAACAATCCGAAGAGTTATATAAAGTAATATGTCAATTTGATCGAAAAACGACCAATATAACATAAATGTCGTTTAATGTTCGTGTTTTAATGAAAAAATTTCTGAAAAAGGTCATTTTCCTTTCGGATTTTCAGAAATTATTCAAATAAATTAAAATTAATGCAACTCACTTTGCGTGAGTTGTGTTTTTTTCTATAGAAAAATGGTATGATGTTGGAGAGTATTAAACAGAAAAGAGGGAACGACTTGAAAATTGCGATTTCTTCCGATCATGGCGGAAATAATCTTCGCCAGGAAATAATGCAACTACTAGAAGAATTAGGATTATCGTATGAAGATTTTGGACCAAAAAGTAACGATTCTGTAGATTACCCTGACTTTGCTAAACCTGTAGCAGAGGGTGTGGCAAATGGCGATTTCGATCGTGGTATTTTAATCTGTGGTACTGGTATTGGTATGTCTATTGCTGCCAACAAAGTAAAAGGTATCCGATGTGCATTAGTGCATGATGTATTTTCAGCGAAGGCTACTAGAAATCACAATGATTCCAATGTACTTGCAATGGGTGAACGTGTGATTGGAGCAGGACATGCAAGAGAAATAGTTTCCACTTGGCTTGAACAGGATTTTGAAGGTGGACGTCATGTACGCCGAGTTGAAAAAATTACTGAAATAGAAAACGCATAGAAGAAGGGATTCCTTATGGAAGCAAAAAGTTTGTGGGAAGAACAAATCGAACAACTTCTCTTAGAAGTGGAGCAGCAAATCGAGTTTCATGAAAATGATTTATTTGTCGTTGGATGTTCGACCTCAGAAATTATTGGTGAAAAAATTGGAACTGCAGGCGGATTAGAAGTTGCCGAGGTTTTATTCGCCCCTTTACAAGCATTTGCAACACGTAATAAAATCCATCTAGCTTTCCAAGGCTGCGAGCATATTAACCGCGCCATTACGATGGAAAGAAAAACACAAGAATTATATAGATTACCCGAAGTTACTGTTATTCCAGTAGTTCGTGCAGGCGGTTCTATGTCCGCATATGCGTACTCACATTTTAATGACCCTGTTGTAGTCGAGCATGTAAGTGCACATGCAGGCATTGATATAGGACAAACCTTGATCGGTATGCAGCTTCAACCAGTTGCTGTACCAATCCGCTTGTCCATAAAGAAAATTGGGGAAGCAATCGTATCGATTGCGAAAACACGTCCAAAGCTAATCGGCGGAGAACGTGCATTTTACGGATGAATTCGAGGAGGAACGAATAGTGGAGAAAATTTTATCACAAGATCCAGCAGTATATGAGGCAATGTTAGCAGAGAAAAAGCGTCAACAAGCGAATATCGAGTTAATCGCATCAGAAAACTTTGTATCAGAGGCCGTTATGGAAGCACAAGGCTCTGTACTTACCAATAAATATGCAGAAGGTTACCCTGGTAAACGTTACTATGGTGGCTGTGAGCATGTAGATGTAGTAGAAAATATTGCACGTGATCGTCTGAAAGAAATTTTTGGTGCTGAACACGCCAATGTCCAACCACATTCAGGTTCCCAAGCGAATATGGCGGTTTACATGACTGCTCTACAACAAGGAGATACAATTCTAGGGATGAATTTATCCCATGGTGGGCATTTAACACACGGTTCTCCAGTTAATTTTAGTGGTATTCAATATAACTTTATTGAGTACGGTGTTAACAAAGAAACGGAACTAATTGACTATGAAGAAGTTCGTAGAATAGCATTAGAGCACAAGCCGAAAATGATCGTAGCTGGAGCAAGTGCATATTCACGCACAATCGACTTCGCTAAATTCCGTGAAATTGCAGACGAAATTGGCGCATACCTATTTGTAGATATGGCGCATATCGCAGGTTTAGTAGCAGCTGGTCTTCATCCGAATCCAGTACCTCATGCTCATTTCGTAACATCTACTACACATAAAACATTACGTGGACCACGTGGTGGATTAATCTTAACGACTGAAGAGTTCGCAAAGAAAATTGATAAAACAATCTTCCCAGGAATTCAAGGTGGTCCATTAATGCACGTAATCGCAGCTAAAGCAGTTGCATTTGGTGAAGCGCTAAAACCAGAATTTAAAGAGTACCAAAAACAAGTAATTGCCAATTCGAAAGCTTTAGCTGAAGCTCTTACTGCAGAAGGTATCCGTATCGTTTCTGGTGGATCCGACAACCACGTTATGCTATTAGACGTATCTGCTCTAGGCTTAACAGGAAAAGTAGCAGAGCATGTCCTGGATGAGGTAGGGATTACTGTAAATAAAAACACAATCCCATTTGATACAGCAAGCCCGTTCATCACTTCAGGTGTCCGCATTGGTACACCAGCAGTTACATCTCGTGGATTTAAAGAAGCAGAGATGAAAGAGATTGCATCTATCATTGCTAAACTATTAAAAAACAACGAGGATGCAGAAGTACTAAAAGAAGCAAAAGAGAGAGTCGCTACTTTAACAAGCAACTTCCCATTATACGAATAAGCGAACATATATCTAAGCCAGCTACTTCTCAACGAGTAGCTGGCTTTTTCTTTATCGGGTTTCATCCGACAGCTTTAAGAGAGAAACACGGCAATGAATGTTTACGAGAATCACCTGAATGTTTAACGGAATCACTGGAAAGTGAAGAAAAATCACCTGAATGTTTAACGGAATCACTGGAAAGTAAAGAAAGACCACCGGAATAGAAAATAAGGTATGAGAGAAGTTGGAAAATGGAGAGATAGTATTGTTTACTCTCGTTCGCAAGAGTTTACTAGCAGATTACAGATAGTTACTTACTTTCCAACACCATTTAATAGCTTTTTAGGAAGATTTACTCTCGAAAAGGGAATGTTTACCAAATTCCTACCTTATGATAATGCTGTAGTGCACATTCAAGCAGAAAGTCTCACTTATCTCAAGATACCAGCTTAAATAGACGCAATATTAAAAACGTAGGATTACTGTATGTATCCTGCGTTTTTTGTTATAATTAGTAGAATTTAAATAAAACACAAAGGAGCATCTTAATATGCCGAAAGTATTTGTATTTGATCACCCCCTAATTCAACACAAACTTACATATATTCGCGATGTGAATACAGGCACGAAGGAATTTCGTGAGTTAGTGGATGAAGTTGCTACACTCATGGCGTTTGAGATTACGCGAGAAATGCCATTGGAGGAAACAGAAGTAGAAACTCCAGTGCAACTTACAAAATCTAAAGTGCTTGCAGGGAAAAAAATAGGGATAGTTCCTATATTACGTGCGGGAATAGGGATGGTTGATGGAATTCTTAAGCTAATCCCAGCTGCAAAGGTAGGGCATATCGGACTTTATCGCGATCCCAAAACATTAAAACCAGTAGAATATTACGTAAAACTTCCAGCAGATGTAGCGGAACGTGATTTCATATTAGTAGATCCAATGCTAGCTACAGGTGGTTCAGCAATTGAAGCTGTAAACTCTTTAAAGACTCGTGGTGCTACTAGCATCAAATTTATGTGTTTAATAGCAGCACCTGAAGGAGTAGAAGCTCTTCAACAAGCGCATCCAGACGTAGATATTTATATCGCTGCTCTTGATGAAAAGCTAAATGATCATGGATATATCGTCCCTGGATTAGGCGATGCTGGTGACAGATTGTTTGGTACAAAATAAAAGGAGTGTTTGTATTTCATGCGTAAATATAAAGTAATGACGATTTTTGGTACGAGACCAGAGGCAATTAAAATGGCTCCACTAGTTCTAGAACTTCAAAAACATCCTGAAGAGATTGAATCACTGGTGACGGTGACTGCCCAACATCGTCAAATGCTTGATCAAGTATTGGATACATTTAACATCAAACCAGATTACGACTTAAATATGATGAAAGATCGTCAAACATTAGTAGATATAACTACTAGAGCTCTTGAAGGCTTGGACAAAGTGATGAAGGAAGCGAAACCTGATATCGTACTTGTTCATGGAGATACTTCTACTACATTTGTAGCAAGCTTAGCAGCGTTTTATAACCAAATAGCTATTGGCCATGTGGAAGCAGGATTACGCACATGGAACAAGTTTTCACCATTTCCAGAAGAAATGAACCGTCAGTTAACTGGGGTAATGGCAGATATCCACTTTGCTCCAACGGTGAAATCTGAAAGGAATCTAATAGAAGAGAACAAGCATAAAGACTCAATTTTTGTAACTGGTAATACTGCTATCGATGCGCTGAAAACGACAGTAAAAGAAGATTACACTCACCCTATTTTAGAGCAACTTAAAGGGAGTAGAATTATTCTATTAACCGCTCATCGACGCGAAAATTTAGGTGAACCTATGCGTAATATGTTCCGTGCCATTAACAGATTGCTTATAGAACATAAAGATGTACAAGTCATTTATCCAGTTCACATGAATCCAGCTGTAAGAGAAATTGCCAATGAGATTTTAGGAGAGAATGATCGAATTCATTTAATAGAACCGTTAGAAGTTCTAGATTTCCATAACTTCGCTGCACGCTCTCATATAATACTGACTGATTCAGGTGGTGTGCAGGAAGAAGCTCCGTCACTTGGCAAACCTGTTATTGTGCTTCGAGATACTACCGAACGACCAGAAGGAATTGAAGCGGGAACATTAAAACTGGCTGGTACAGAAGAAGAAACAATCTACAAATTAACAAATGAATTACTATCTGATGAAACAGCCTATAAAACAATGTCCCAAGCAAGTAATCCTTATGGAGATGGTAAGGCATCTCAAAGAATCGTTGAAATTTTAATTAATTTCCTTCAAAAAGAAGAAAAATAAAATTTGTCCATAAAATGTCGGAAAGTTTGACTTTCCTAAGTTTTTCTCTATAAGCAATTGACATCAATTTGCCCCTATTGTATGCTTACAAAGGATAATCATGATAGGGGTTTCATGCTTGAAACACTAGTCAGATTAACTTTCTACTAGATTCACAGTTTTTACTTAATAAGGAAAAAATGTGAGGATTCTTTTTTACGTCATATTAGACGTCCAATTAAAGGGAAAGCATTGTATACTGCGATTCTCTCACAGCTTACCGGTTCTATATCATTCACAAAAGATGTGTATGAACATAGTAGAACCACTCCAGTATTACTAGTAATATGTCTTCATGCTAACTTTACAGTTACATGCTGGCGGTAATTGCTACCATTCGAAAATATGATTCAGGAGATTAAAGATCAATGCTAGAAATGCGACGTATATTTACGAAGCAAAAGAAGTACATATTTTTTTTGCTTGCTGTTTGTGCACTAGGCTGGGGTTTAACACCCTATTCGACAATTTTTGCGGGCTTGGCACTCGGTTCTTTATTTGGTCTGTATAATTTCTGGATTCTAGTCCGTAGAATGGAGAAATTTGATCGTGTACTTGAAAGTGGAAAAGGACGAGCAGGTTTAGGTACAACATTCCGTTTTGCTTCGGGTGTTGCAGCTGTTGCAATTGCACTTGCCCTTCCAGAGTATTTCCATATGATCAGTACCGTTATCGGATTAATGATTCCCTATGTTCTACTTGTTGTAGAACGTATTATGTTTCATGTAAAAAATCAGCAATGAGAATGTGAAAGAGAGGTGAATTAATCGTGGAACATGCAAATCCCACATTTGAGTTTCTAGGGATGACAGGGAACTGGTCCAATATTTTAATGTTAGCTGTGACTACACTGGTCGTATTTTTGATCGCCTTTATCTCGACTAGAAACTTAAAGATGAAGCCAACTGGTATGCAAAACTTCATGGAGTGGATAATGGACTTCGTGAAAGGAATCATTAAAAGTAACTTTGACTGGAAAACTGGCGGTCGATACCATGTTCTTGGAATAACACTACTTATGTTTATCGCAGTAGCGAACGTGTTAGGTCTTCCATTCTCCATATCTTATGATGGTGTTCTATGGTGGAAATCTCCGACAGCAGATCCAACAGTTACAATGACATTAGCAGTTATGGTTATCATTTTAACGCACTATTATGGAATAAAGATGAAGGGTATGAAGGGCTACGCAGTAGATACATACTTAAAGCCAATGCCGTTCTTATTCCCATTAAAAATTATCGAGGAATTCGCAAATACGTTGACACTCGGTCTTCGTCTTTACGGTAACATCTATGCGGGTGAGGTTCTTTTAGGACTTATCGCAGGTTTAGCAACAACCGGAGTATTCGGCTTTGTTGGAGCAATCATTCCAGCAATGGCTTGGCAAGGATTCTCACTATTTATCGGTGGTATCCAAGCATTCATTTTCGTTATGTTAACAATGGTTTATATGTCGCACAAAGTGTCGGCAGACCATTAATATAACTGTTTAGATTCTTAAACAGAAAAAATAAAAACAACATTCCAAGGAGGAAATTACACAATGGTAGGTTCAGTTGGTCTTTTAGCAGCAGCTATAGCAATCGGTTTAGGCGCACTTGGTGCAGGTATTGGTAACGGTTTAATCGTTTCAAAAACAGTAGAAGGTATCGCTCGTCAACCAGAAGCACGTGGAGCTTTACAAACAGTTATGTTCATCGGGGTAGCATTAGTTGAGGCGATTCCAATTATCGCAGCAGTTATCGCTTTCATCGTATTAAACAAATAATAATTACAATCAAGTCTAAATGGCGGGTCCTAATCCGCCATTCTCTTTATGAATTACACAACAATTGAATTAGAAAACAATGATCACTATTTAAATAATAGAAGCAAGATCTCTTATTAGCGTTTGAAAGGAGTGAAACAATCGTGTCTTTTGATTACCTTGTACTTGGTGCTAGTGGCCATGATGGGTTAAATGTTTTGGATATTTTAGCTACATTATTCTTCTTCATCTTACTTATGGTTCTATTGAAGAAAGTAGCTTGGGGTCCACTTATGGGGATCATGACTCAGCGTGAAGAGTTAATCGCAAGTGAAATCGCAGCAGCTGAAAATAGCCGCCAAGAATCACAGCGTTTACTTGAAGAACAACGTGACTTACTTAAAGAAGCACGTACGGAAGCTTTAGCGATTGTAGAAAATGCGAAAAAGCAAGGCGATGCATCTCGTGAGGAAATTATCACAACTGCTCGTTCTGAAGCAATCCGTTTGAAAGAATCTGCTATCCGTGAAATTGATACAGAAAAAGAAAGAGCGATTGCAGCAGTACGTGAAGAAGTCGTTTCACTTTCAGTACTTGCAGCGTCGAAAGTTCTTGAAAAAGAAGTTTCGGAAGAAGATAATCGTGCGCTAATCGAGGCAACGATTGCGAAGGCAGGCGAGGTTAAGTGAGTAATTCAACTGTAGCTAAGCGTTACGCAATCTCGTTATTCGAGCTAGCAACACAAAAAAACGAAGTACAAGCTGTCGAAAATGATTTACGTGAGCTTAAAGTTGTATGGAATGGCAACAAAGATGTGAAAACTTTATTCACTTCTCCAAAGCTATCTCTAGACAAGAAAAAAGAGTTAATACGTCAAATCTTTGCAAATGCGAATCCAATTGTTATCAATACACTTTTAGTGCTAATTGATAAGAAGAGATTAGCAGAAGTATCCGACATTATTTCTGAATTTATGATCCTTTCGAATGAAGCACAAGGTGTTGCAGAAGCGAAAGTATATACTACACGTGCACTTACAGAAGAAGAACGTGCAAGCGTCTCTACTGCATTTGCTAAAAACGTTGGTAAACAAGCTTTAAATATTCAAAACATTGTAGATCCATCTATTATTGGTGGTATGCGTGTACAAATCGGAAACCGCATTTACGATAGCACTCTAATTACTAAATTAGATCGCTTAAAACGTAACTTGATCGGTTAATATTATGAATTATGAGAGGTGACATACATGAGCATCAAAGCTGAAGAAATCAGTGTCTTGATTAAGCAGCAGATTGAGAATTATGAATCTGAGATGAAAGTTAGCGACGTTGGTACGGTAATCACGATTGGTGACGGTATCGCGCGTGCTCATGGCCTCGACAATGTCATGGCTGGAGAGCTTTTAGAATTCTCAACTGGTGTATTAGGTATGGCGCAAAACTTGGAAGCGAATAACGTTGGTATCGTTATCCTTGGACCATACTCGGACATCAAAGAAGGCGATGAAGTACGTCGAACAGGCCGTATTATGGAAGTTCCAGTTGGTAAAGAATTGATTGGCCGCGTTGTCAATCCGCTTGGCCAACCAGTTGACGGACAAGGTCCTATTGCAACAACAAAAACTCGTCCAATCGAAAGTCCTGCACAAGGGGTTATGGCACGTAAGTCTGTACATGAACCACTTCAAACAGGTATTAAAGCAATTGATGCACTTGTACCAATCGGTCGTGGTCAACGTGAGTTAATCATCGGTGACCGTCAAACAGGTAAAACATCTGTTGCAATTGATGCAATCCTTAACCAAGCAGACCAAGATATGATTTGTATCTACGTTGCAATTGGTCAAAAGGAATCTACTGTACGTAACGTAGTAGAAACACTTCGTAAAAAAGGTGCTTTAGATTACACAATCGTTGTAACTGCATCTGCATCACAACCTGCTCCATTATTATACTTAGCACCATATGCTGGTGTAACAATGGCAGAAGAATTTATGTTCGAAGGTAAGCATGTATTAATCGTTTATGATGATCTATCTAAACAAGCTGCTGCATACCGTGAGCTTTCATTACTTCTTCGTCGTCCTCCAGGCCGTGAAGCGTATCCAGGGGATGTATTCTACTTACACAGTCGTTTATTAGAGCGCGCTGCTAAGTTAAATGAAACACTTGGTGCAGGTTCAATCACTGCATTACCATTCGTTGAAACACAAGCTGGGGATATCTCCGCTTATATTCCAACAAACGTAATCTCTATTACAGATGGTCAAATCTTCTTACAATCTGATTTATTCTTCTCGGGAGTACGTCCAGCGATAAATGCCGGATTATCTGTATCTCGTGTAGGTGGATCAGCACAAATTAAGGCAATGAAAAAAGTTGCGGGTACTCTACGTCTTGACTTAGCAGCATTCCGTGAACTAGAAGCATTCTCTCAATTTGGATCAGATCTTGACGCTGCAACACAAGCTAAACTTAACCGTGGTGTGCGTACAGTAGAAGTATTAAAACAAGACTTGAACTCTCCTATTAAAGTAGAAAAACAAGTAATGATTTTATATGCTCTAACACGTGGCCATTTAGATGATATTCCAGTGAAAGATATTACTCGTTTTGAAGCAGAACTTGGAAGCTGGTTAGATTCAAACCACACAAATGTTTTAGATCATATTCGCACGACAAAAGACCTTCCATCAGATGAAGATATGAGCAATGCAATTTCTGCATTCAAAAAGACTTTCGCTAAATCTGAATAATTCCTTTGTCTAAGTGAAAAAAACAAAAAGGTGGTGAAATACCAGTGGCATCATTACGCGACATAAAAAGTAAAATTACGTCAACAAAGAAAACAAGTCAGATAACAAAAGCTATGCAAATGGTTTCTGCTTCTAAATTGAACCGTGCAGAGGAAAATGCAAAAGCATACGTTCCCTACATGTCTAAGATTCAAGAAGTAGTTGGTGCAATTGCATCAGGTACTAGTGATAGTGGACATCCGATGTTAACTCACCGTCCTGTTAAAAAGACTGCATATCTTGTCATCACTGCTGATCGTGGTTTAGCTGGAGCTTATAACAGTAATGTTATTCGTGCAGTAGTTAACGCGATAGCTGAAAGACATTCTTCAAAAGAAGAGTATGTAATCTTAGCAATCGGTCGTATGGGACGTGATTTCTTCCTAAAACGTGGTTCAAACGTAATTGGGGAAGTAGTCGGCTTACCAGACCAACCTGCTTTTGCTGATATAAAAGAAGTTGCTCGCAAAGCTGTTGGTATGTTCACGGATGGTACATATGATGAACTTTATATGTACTATAACCACTTTGTCAGTGCCATCTCTAGTGAAGTAACGGAGAAAAAGGTACTGCCACTTACGGATATTGCAGTAGAAACAGGCACAGCTGCTTCCTATGAATTTGAGCCTTCACCTGAAGCAATTCTAGAAGTATTACTTCCACAATATGCGGAAAGCCTGATTTTCGGTGCACTACTCGATGGTAAAGCCAGTGAGCATGCTTCTCGTATGTCTGCGATGAAATCCGCAACAGACAATGCAGCTGATATGATCAGCAATTTAACATTAGTATACAACCGAGCACGTCAAGCAGCGATTACGCAAGAAATTACGGAAATCGTCGGCGGTGCAGCGGCTTTAGAATAGTTTAAGATAGAAAGTAAGACAGGAGGGAACAGTAGTGAACAAAGGACAAGTACTACAAGTAATGGGTCCAGTTGTAGACGTAAAGTTTGACAACGGCCATTTACCAGCTATCTATAATGCACTAACTGTAGCGATTGAACGTCCAAACGAAGCACCGACAACGTTAACGTTAGAAGTAGCTTTACACTTAGGAGATGACTCTGTTCGTACTATTGCAATGTCATCTACGGACGGCCTTAAGCGTGGTACAGAGGTAATCGATGCTGGTGCAGCAATTTCTGTTCCAGTTGGTGATGTAACATTAGGACGTGTATTCAACGTACTTGGTGAGGTTATTGACTTAGGAGAAGAAATTTCAGTGGCAGATCGTCGTGATCCAATCCACCGTCAAGCTCCAACATTTGAAAACCTTTCAACAGAAGTTGAAATTCTTGAAACAGGTATCAAAGTAGTAGATCTATTAGCACCTTATATTAAAGGTGGTAAAATTGGTCTATTCGGTGGTGCCGGAGTAGGGAAAACAGTTCTAATCCAAGAACTTATCAATAACATTGCTCAAGAGCACGGCGGTATCTCTGTATTCGCTGGTGTTGGTGAGCGTACGCGTGAAGGAAATGACTTATTCCACGAGATGAGCGATTCAGGCGTTATTAAGAAAACAGCAATGGTATTTGGTCAAATGAATGAGCCACCTGGCGCACGTATGCGTGTTGCTTTAACTGGTCTTACAATGGCAGAATATTTCCGTGATGAACAAGGTGCAGACGTACTTCTATTCATCGATAATATCTTCCGTTTCACGCAAGCAGGTTCTGAGGTTTCAGCACTATTAGGTCGTATGCCTTCTGCAGCTGGTTACCAACCAACACTTGCAACTGAAATGGGTCAATTACAAGAGCGTATCACGTCAACAAACACTGGTTCAGTTACATCTATCCAAGCGATTTATGTACCAGCCGATGACTATACGGATCCAGCTCCTGCAACAACTTTCGCTCACTTAGATGCGACTACAAACTTAGAACGTAAATTATCTGAGATGGGTATTTACCCAGCGGTTGATCCTTTAGCTTCTTCTTCACGTGCGCTTTCTCCTGAAATCGTAGGTCCGGAGCATTATGAAGTAGCACGTCAAGTGCAATATACTTTACAACGTTACAGAGAGCTTCAAGATATTATCGCAATCTTAGGTATGGACGAATTAGGAGACGAAGACAAGCTGACGGTTAACCGTGCTCGTCGTATTCAGTTCTACCTATCTCAAAACTTCCATGTTGCAGAACAATTTACAGGTCAAAAAGGTTCATACGTTCCAGTTAAAGAAACTGTTGAAGGATTCAAACAAATTCTTGAAGGAAAATATGACCATTTACCAGAAGATGCATTCCGTTTAGTTGGACGCATTGAAGAAGTTGTAGAAAAAGCGAAAAGCATGGGCGTAGAAGTATAATAAATCGGACCAGGAGGTAAAAATATGAAGACACTTACAGTCAATATTGTCACTCCCGACGGCCCGGTATACGATTCTGAAGTAGACATGATTATCGCAAAAACAGCATCTGGTGAAATCGGTATTTTACCTGGCCATATTCCAATGGTTGCGCCACTTGTAACAGGTGCAATAAAATTGAAAAAAGAGGCAAAAACAGAGTACGTAGCAGTAAGCAGTGGATTTGTGGAAGTTCGACCTGAAAAGGTATCGATTCTTGCAACATCAGCTGAAGTTGCTTCCGGTATCGATTTAGCTCGTGCTAAAGAAGCGATGAAACGTGCAGAAGAACGTATTCAAAGTAAACAAGACTCGGTTGATTTTAATCGTGCTGAACTTGCATTGAAACGTGCGATGAATCGTATCAACGTTCATGAGGGTAATATTTAAGCTTATACTTAAAGCCTCTGGTGAAGCAAGAAATTATGTAAGGTATTTTATCATGCTTAGTAATGGCTTGATGAAGAAAGTTGCCTATCAAATTGAAAATTTAATAGGTTAACCTACCTACATAATTTTGAGCTTAATGCCTAGGCGAAGTTAATTTAATTGAAGCGGGCAGGATAAATTCTGTCTGCTTTTTATTATTGTCTCGAATAGGAGGACTATAAATGGGATTATTAAGTAGTGAACAAGCACTAATAGCAATACTTGCAAATATCTTTTTTATCGGTATTTCTTTCTATGCGTTACAGTCATTAATGTTGGATAAAATAATAAAGAAAAATCGTGTATTTCAAGCTCAACTATTTTATATTTTAACGAGTATTATGATAGGCTCCATAGTCGCAAATTTTTTCTTGAATTTAACAAGTTGGTCAAACCAGCTTCCTTTTTTATTCGAGTAAATAGGATCCTATATGCTCATGCAAATTATAGAAAAGTTTGTATGAGCATGTAGAATCTTCACGTATTTCCTGGGAAATTTTTTGCTAAAGAGGTTTACCTAATTGTACTGTGGGTATTTTAAAATTATCTACACGAAAAGACTAGGTAATACGTATAATAGAAACAAGAAAATTTTATGAAAAGTCTTCAAAAATAGTGTTTTAGATGCTTGTATATAGTCGAATTACGTTGTATGATGAATATTGTTTTGAATACCTAAAATTGACATCATACGTATTCTTTTATATAAAGCAAATGGATAATGAACGCGGAGGGAAAGTAGTGGACAAAATAGTTGTTAAAGGTGGCCAAACGTTAAACGGGACAGTACGAGTAGAAGGTGCAAAAAATGCGGTATTACCAGTATTAGCTGCAGCTCTACTTGCGACTAAAGGCAAAAACGTTATCAAAGATGTACCGACACTTGCAGATGTTTTGACAATAAATGAAGTATTGAAAAGTTTAAATACAGAAGTTAGTTATAGCCCAAAAGAGAATGAAGTAATCATTGATTCGCAAAAAAAATTATCTAGCGAAGCTCAATTCGAGTATGTGCGTAAAATGCGTGCATCAATTCTTGTTATGGGTCCAATCTTAGCGCGTAATGGTTTTGCTCGCGTAGCTCTACCAGGAGGCTGTGCAATAGGATCACGTCCTATCGATCAGCATTTAAAAGGTTTTGAAGCAATGGGTGCAGAAATTTCCTTTGGACATGGATTTGTTGAAGCAAAGACAAATGGTCGTCTAAAAGGTGCTAAAATTTATTTGGATGTTCCAAGCGTAGGAGCAACTGAAAATATTATGACAGCTGCTGCATTGGCGGAAGGTACAACTATTATCGAAAATGCTGCGAAAGAACCAGAAATTGTCGATTTAGCTAACTTCATCAACGAAATGGGTGGTAAAGTCAAAGGTGCAGGAACCGACACTATTCGCATTGAAGGTGTAGAAGAATTACACGGCACTGAACACCATATCATACCAGATCGTATTGAAGCTGGAACATTCATGGTAGCTGCAGCAATTACAAAAGGCAATGTCCTAATTGAAAATGCAGTACCTGAACATATGACAGCACTTATATCTAAAATGCAAGAAATGGGCATTGAAATTACCGAAGAAGAACAGGGTCTTCGTGTACGCTCTGAAGGTAATTTAAAATCTATCGATATCAAAACGATGCCACACCCAGGTTTCCCAACAGATATGCAATCTCAAATGATGGCATTAATGATGACTGCTCACGGAACTGGCATCATAACAGAAACAGTATTCGAAAATCGTTTCATGCACGTGGAAGAATTCCGCAGAATGAATGGTAACATGAAAATCGAAGGCCGATCTGTTATTATGGAGTCACCATCTGACCTACAAGGTGCAGAAGTTGCAGCAACTGACCTAAGAGCGGCGGCGGCACTTATCATCGCAGGATTAGTCGCAGAAGGGATCACACGCGTTACAGAGCTCTATCACTTGGATAGAGGATATGTTGATTTCGACAAAAAACTTGCAGCACTTGGCGCAGATATCGAACGTATCGGTAGCGAATCAGCTGAAAAAGAAATTCAATTGGTATAATACCATATGTAAAGCACTACACATGTATGATCGTGTAGTGCTTTTTTGTGTATATTTAATAGATTGAACCAACAATCTCTCTCGAATAGAACGTAAAGCTGCACTGTTTTAATATTTGAGTCTCTAATTATTTGTAATTTATCAAAGTTCAAATATATTAAAATAGAATCATCACTCTCTAAAAACGAGCATATAGTATTTCTATGAAACAAAACATACTCTTTATAATCTTATGCCTAGCCCTATTGTTTTTGCCCTTTTTATTAATAAAAGAAAAATCGCATGAAAAAACAGTACTACCACCAACTTCCGAACTCGAAATTGCATGTCCAATACTTATTGAAGTGAAAGGGGTTAAGGAAAAAATTCCGCTAGAAAGCTATATACTTGGAGTTGTGGCAGCAGAAATGCCAGCTACGTTTCATGAAGAGGCATTAAAAGCGCAATCCATAGCGTCCAGGACATATGTGCTTAGAGATACGAATTATGGACAAAAACCAATTGATCCTACTGTATTGAAACAGGTGTATGCGAGTGAAGAAGATCGGAAGAAAAAATGGGGGGCTTCCTTTCTTCAATATGAAGACAAGCTGAAAAAGATCATCGATGAGACAGAAGGAAATATTATTGTCTACAAAGATCAACTAATCACAGCGATGTTCTTTTCCTCCAGTAACGGTCAGACAGAAAGTGCAGAAAATTATAGTGGAAATGTTATTCCCTATTTAGTATCTGTTCCAAGTGAATCAGAGGAACTGTATGCTCCTAATAGGACCAAACAGTTTGAATTCACACACGAAGAATGGTCAAAAGCTTTTAAAATGAAATGGACTGCAAACATACCTAAAACTTTTCAAGTAACAAAGACTGATACGGACCGAGTTGAATCGATCCATATGAATGGAAAGTCGTGGACAGGCCGGGAAGTTCGAACACTATTAGGTCTACCGTCTACTGATTTCACCATAACGTTTCAATCTGATAAAGTAGTAGTAGATACTGTTGGATACGGACACGGAGTAGGAATGAGTCAGTACGGCGCAGAGGTACTCGCCAACGATTCTGTATTGGCGCAAGACATTTTACTCCACTACTATAAGGGTACTGAAATAAAAAAATTTTCACCATGTTTAAAATCTCCTTGATTTGCAAACAATGCAATTAGAGGTGATGAAAATGAGAGAAGAACAAAAGAACAATACTTCTCAGAAGAAGAAAAATAACCCGAAAAAGCCGTGGTTTTGGCCACTAGTTTATGCAGGTTTTTCGGTAGCTTTTGTAGGAATGATTTGGGGGTACAATGTGTATGTCACGGATGATTCTGTAAAGGATTCAGAATGGACAGATGCAAACAAAGATCCCGACTCAGTAACGATTGAAACAAATGCACAAGCAGAATCGATGAAATATCCTTTTAAAGAGACTCTGCTAGACAGCGTGGAAATCGTACAGCACTATTACGATATGGAAGCACCTGAGGCGACTCGTGAACAGTCGTTAGTAGTATTCAATCAAACTTATGTGATGAATACAGGAGTATCTCTATCTATGAAGAGTGAGCCGTTTGAAGTAGTTGCAGCAATGAGTGGAAAAGTAGAAGAAGTCAATTTAGACCCATTTGTTGGAGATGAAATCGTCTTGTCACATGCAAATGGTATGGTAACCAAATATCGCTCTGTCACTGGTATTCTAGTAAAAGCTGGAGACGTTGTAGAACAAGGGGATTCACTTGCTACAGCAGCTGAAAATGAATGGAACCCAACAGCGGGTGTACATCTTCAGTTTGAAGTACTGCAAGATGGTGTTTTAGTAAATCCAGAGACTTTACTAGCATTTTAATTCATAATAGCTAAGACGTATGCATAAATTGATGGAAAGTGTTCCTTTACTAACGAAAGGAAGAGTTAGTGCACGAAACGATTCGTCATAGATGCATACGTTTAGGTGAAATGGTCATTGAGACCAAAAAAACTGTCCGTGCGATCGCAAGCACAACCGGTCATTCCAAAAGCACTGTGCATAAGGATTTGACGGAAAGACTCCACTTAGTAGATCCACAGCTGGCAAAAGAGGTAAAAGAAATTTTAGCGTATCATAAATCGGTCAGGCATTTACGAGGTGGAGAAGCGACAAAAAGAAAGTGGAAAACGAAAAAAGAAGATAGAAGAGGTCGTGATGAGTAATTGATCACGGCTTTTTCTTATGGTTAAATGACCCAAAGTCTTATCCCCCATTTCAACTGGTAGTTATTTAGACGTGAATATTATGCCATTTTTTCACAAATAATATTGTTAAATAAAGTGTAATTCTAGTAAAACTATGATAAAATTTAAAGTTAGAGACGTATTGATTAATATACATAATGGGTTTAGTTGGGAAGGAGAAACATTAGTAATGTTTGCAAAGGATATTGGAATTGATTTAGGTACAGCCAATGTATTAATACATGTAAAAGGAAAAGGGATTGTTTTAAACGAACCCTCTGTCGTTGCTATAGATAGAAACACAAAAAAAGTACTGGCTGTTGGAGAAGAAGCAAGACAAATGGTCGGTAGAACTCCAGGGAATATTATAGCGATTCGCCCACTTAAAGATGGCGTAATTGCTGATTTTGATGTGACAGAAGCAATGCTGAGACATTTTATCAATAAATTAAATGTCAAAGGATTTCTATCAAAGCCACGTATCTTAATCTGCTGTCCTACAAATATTACTAGTGTTGAACAAAAGGCAATACGCGAAGCTGCGGAGAAGTCTGGCGGGAAGAAGGTTTATTTGGAGGAAGAGCCAAAAGTAGCAGCAATCGGCGCAGGAATGGATATTTTCCAACCGAGTGGTAACATGGTTGTAGATATAGGTGGAGGTACAACAGATGTTGCAGTACTTTCCATGGGCGATATAGTAACGAGTGAATCGATTAAAATTGCAGGAGATGTATTTGACAATGACATTCTTCAGTACATTAAAAAAGAGTACAAACTTCTAATCGGTGAACGTACTGCTGAAAATATCAAAATATCTGTTGGTACTGTTTTTCCAGATAGTCGTCACGAGGAGATGGATATTCGTGGGCGGGACATGGTCACAGGACTTCCTAGAACAATAACGATTAAATCGGAAGAAATAGAAAAAGCATTGAAAGAATCCGTTTTGGGTATTGTACAAGCTGCAAAGAATGTGTTAGAAAAAACACCACCTGAGTTATCTGCAGATATTATTGATCGCGGAGTTATTATAACAGGAGGCGGAGCACTTTTACACGGAATGGACCATTTGTTAATGGAAGAGTTAAAAGTTCCGGTATTAGTAGCTGAACACCCGATGAATTGTGTCGCAATTGGAACAGGGATAATGTTAGACAATATTGACAAAATATCACGAAGATAAATGCAAACTGGCTGCGGAGCACTAAATTGCTCGTATACTTCGTTTGCAGAGTGGAGGCTTTCTTATGTTTCGCGGATTTACTACAGTTGCATCCGGAATGATTGCACAACAGCGTAGAACAGAACTACTAACAAATAATATGGCCAATGCCAATACACCTGGATTCAAAGCAGATCAATCGACGATTCGTTCTTTTCCAGACATGCTAATGTCTAGACTAGGACCTACTCAAATTCCTACAAAGGATCCGATTAGCGGCAAGTATACTTCTGAAGTTGGAGCAATTAGTACAGGTGTTTACATGCAAGAAACAATGGCATTAATGACACAGGGACAAATCATCCAAACAGATTTAAATACAGATATAGCATTAATCGATGGCTCACTTCCAGTTGATGAAGAAACAGGACAAACGGGAGCAGTATTCTATCGTTTACAGCATCCAACTGAAGGAGAAGCTTACACTCGAAATTCGAATTTTACATTAGATGGTTCCGGATTTTTAACAAACCCACAAGGTTTATATGTACTCGATTCGGAAGGGCAACCGATTCAGCTACAAAATGATGATTTTAAAGTAGATTCAAGTGGTCAGATCTTAGTAGACGATGCGGCAGTAGCACGAATTGGTGTATCATTCTCTGCACAGCCTAACACTCTTATCAAGCAGGATAACGGTTTATACAGAACAGTCGACGGAACTGAACTACCATCAGCCTATAATATAGATAATATTTCTTTCTCGATGCAACAGGGGTATATGGAAGGTTCAAATGTGGACACAGCTAGAACAATGACAGATATGTTAACTGCTTATCGCGCATTTGAAGCAAACCAAAAGGTACTTCAAGCATACGATAGAAGTATGGACAAAGCTGTTAACGAAGTAGGCCGTGTGAATTAAAAGAGCTTTAAAAAAGCTTTAACAACGAAAAGAGGTAGGCTGAAATGCTACGCACGATGATTACAGCGACGAATACGATGTCGCAACTGCAAAGTCAAATAGATATTATTGGAAACAACCTTTCAAATACAAGTACCCATGGCTACAAAGCGAAGGATGCAAAATTCCAAGAATTATTATATCAACAATATAATAACGATAAATTAGATCGTGTAGAACGAGATTCTCCTACTGGGATTCGCTATGGCGTTGGTGCAGCACTTGCACAAACGCAAATGAACTGGAAGCAAGGTAGTCTCCAATCGACAGATCGTAATTTAGACTTTGCTTTTCAAGAGCCAAAGCAATATTTTAATGTGCTTATGCCAAATGGTGAAGATGGACAGCAAACAGCATATACCCGTCAAGGAGCCTTTTATGTTTCTCCGATGGAAAATGGCCAGCTTATGCTAGTGAATGGGGATGGTTATCCTGTGGCTGATGCTGATGGACTAGCAATTACTATCCCTGATGGTGTTACGGACTTTAGTGTAAATGAAACAGGGATTTTAACGGCTACATATCCAAACGGTACTACACAGCAACGTGAATTAGCGGTTTCAGTGCTACAAAAGCCGAATGCGATGGTTCATTTATCTGCAACTTATATTGCAATGCCAAATAACCTAGAACAGTTAGGTTTAAACGCAGAGGATATTATGACAGATTTACAAGGTGCAGACCGTGGTGAAATAGCAATAGCAAATGGTATGTTAGAGTTATCTAACGTAGATACATCGAAAGAAATGACTGATCTTATGACAGCGCAACGTTCTTATCAGTTCAATGCTCGTTCCATCACTATTGCGGACCAAATGCTGGGACTTATTAATGGCATTCGATAATTATGCGTGTAAGGAGTTGTGTTTATGACAGAAGAAAGTAAAATTTCTGCTAGACAACAGCGAAGATTAGAAAAAGAACAAGAAAAGGCACACGAACAAGCGCAACAGACTGGAACAACAAAGTGGGTTCAAATCCGCATGTTTCCTATATGGTTGCGCATACTACTCGTAATTCTAATCTTAGCTGGAGCAGCAATAACAGGACTAATGTTTGGTTATGGCGTACTTGGTGATGGTGAACCAAAGGACGCCTTAAAATGGGATACATACCAGCATATAATTGATATTAAAGATGGCAAGTAATAAAGATTTTTGGAGGATGATTCCATGTTAACAACAGAGCAAATTCAAGCAATTTTACCGCATCGTTATCCGTTTCTTATGATAGATAAAATTCTAGAAGTTGAAGAAGGAAAGCGTGCGGTAGGATTAAAAAATGTAACGATTAACGAAGAATTCTTCAATGGTCATTTTCCAGGATATCCAGTAATGCCCGGCGTACTTATCGTAGAGGCTCTTGCTCAAATCGGAGCTGTCGCTGTTCTTCAAATTCCAGAAAACAAAGGAAGACTCGCATTCTTTACTGGAATTGATAATTGTCGATTTAAACGACAAGTGAAGCCAGGAGACCAATTGAAACTAGAGGTTGAATTGACAAAGCTTCGTGGAGCAATGGGAAAAGGTCACGGAATAGCAACAGTAGATGGAGAATTAGTATGTGAAGCAGATATACTGTTTGCACTTGGACCTGTTGTGGAAAAGCAATAATTTGCAATATGTAGTTATATCTTATAAAATAAGTTAATTATTTAGAAATAGTTAGGCGTTGTATTAATGTAGGAGGTTTTATACTTCATGTATAATGAGTTATCGTCAGGTATTAAAAGTAGTATTACCAGATCCATAACTAAGGCATTTGAAATATATATGACAAATATTAGTTGGGATGAAGAACTTTTTAATATTGAAGACTTTGTAAAGAGTTGGCAATTATATATTGTCGAATCTGCCACTTGGTTTGAAAAAGTACCAAAAGTGATAAAAGAAAGTCCAGAGTTCCATGAAGAAATAGCGCTAAAAATAAACGCTTCCATCGAGAAGATTTTATCAGAGCCCGTGAACGAAGACTTGATTGCATCAATTGAAATAATGCAAGACAAATTAGGTACCCAATATAAATATGGCTGTAAAGCAGAAGCATTATACGTTGAATCGCTTCTAAAAGAAATGCAAAAACAGGCATAGTTGCCATAGGATAGTTCCTTTTTTCTTGGATAACCTATCGTAAGTCACAAAAAAGTGACGACGATATCAAGAAAGGAGGAATTATTTTATGTGGAAAAAAGTCATTCCCGCTGTAGCTCTAAGTTCGTTATTATTGGTAGGGTGTAATAATCGTGACAATGCGATTCCTAACAACAATGAGACCCCGATGGAGGATGTACGTAACGATATAAACACACCATCCCCGAATACAAACAACGGGATGAATGACAACGGCCATGGCAATGGAACATTAAACGATGGAACAATCAACGATGGAACATTGAACAATGGAATTAACGATAACGGAACCATTAATAATGGCAATGGCAACGTACCAAATGACGGTAAATGGATTAAAGAACCAGGAGTTACTAATAACAATGACGAATTAATAAATAATAAAAACAATATTAAATAATTGTTGAACAAAAGAAAATGCTGACTCCTAAAATTTAGGGTCAGCATTTTTTTATTGATAAAAATCCTGGTTCTTCACGAGTAAAAGGCTCTTGAAAGCAAGTAAATATCGGTGGAGCAAGCGTAACGACTGGAGTAGAGCGAGTAATCTATTCCTGAACGAGAGTAACCGTCATACTACCGCTGTTAATCAGTTTTCGACTTGTATAGAATGATACCCTCAACAAAAAAATCCCTGTTAAATAAATTACAGGGATTTTCAGCCAAATAACTATTGATCCTTCCGCAAAGCAGGGCGTATTTTCATATCACTTTCAAATTTAGCAAGCAATTCCTCGCCAGTTAAACCATCCTCGATCAACTCTGCAAGCAAGGACTCTGCATATTTTCTTCTTGCTCGCTTCAATGTACCCTTGAGCAGGACGGAAAGATGGTCGCCAATTTGTTTCACCGAATAGGTTACCACTTCAAAATGAGCGGGCTCGTTTTCTGGGTAAGAGATAATAACTTTTACATCATATACATCATTGGATTTCTTTAATTCATTAAAATAAGTTTCGTATTTTTGATCGGTAAAAAGTTCTAAAATCCAAGAACGACTTGAATTTTCTTGGTTAATTACAATACCATCTTCAATGTTAATTGGCATTTCTTCTTGGTCCGAAACAATACTAACTGAAATCATTTTGAACGTTTTCATGCACAAATCCCCTTTGGAAAAGCATTAATTAGTATCCATTATAGCATAGCAAGTACAGTGGAAAAAATATTAGTACAAACTACAAAAATAGCATTATTGAAAATTTAAAAGGCTGTAATAGAGGGAGGTTAAAAGAAATTGGGTTTCAGAAATTTAATTTTGTGTGGGAAAATGACTTCGAAATAGAATTGTGAGCTTTTGCCAACAATTTGTTCCATCAGTATGATAGGGCTAATGAACCTAAAGGAGGTGACAGATTGAACACTGTTTCGATAATTGGACGTATGACGAAATCTCCACAATTAAAGCATTTTTCTGAGGGGAGAATGCAAACGAATTTCGTAGTCGCGGTGAATAAAAGCTATAAAAATGACGAAGCGGACTTTGTGTTATGCACCATTTGGGGGAAGCTCGCTGAAACAACCGTCAAATATTGTGGTAAAGGGTCTCTTGTCGGGATAACAGGTAGACTTAATACAAGATCGTATGAAAAAGAAGCAGGAGCGAGGGTTTTCGTGACGGAAATAGTTGTGGAGGACATACGATTTTTAGCAACAAAGAAGCGAGGCGAGGAAGCGGAACAACAGCAAAATAAAAATAATGAGAGTGATTTTGAATTTCCAGTAATACCATCAAACCAACTACCAGTTTAATGATTGAAAAGACCGCAATCTTCTTCAATGATTATCAAAAGAGAAAACCCTGACCAAAAATTTTCTTGGTCAGGGTTTAAAAAAAACATTATTAAATAGAAAGTGTTAGTAAATCTTTTATGTCATTATCCGACATTTCTGTGATCCACTGACTTGAATGGATCAATTCCTCAGATAGCGACTGTTTTTCAACTAGGAGCTTATCAATTTTTTCTTCAATCGTTCCAATTGTGATGAACTTATGGACATGAACAAAGTTAGTCTGTCCGATACGATATGCACGATCAGTTGCTTGGTTCTCAACAGCAGGATTCCACCAACGATCGGCGTGAAGCACATGGCTTGCTGCCGTTAAGTTTAATCCAGTACCACCAGCTTTTAGCGACAAGAGGAATACAGGAAATTCTTTTGCTTGGAAAGCTTCCACCAAATGATCACGCTGATTTTTAGGCATACTTCCAGTCAAAAATGGCGCATCAATTTCATAAAGCTCTGTTAAACAATGCTGCAGTAAATGACCCATCCCAATATATTGAGTGAAGATGAGACATTGCTCACCGCGAGCTGCAATTTCACCAGCAAGCGAAACAATTTGAGCGAGCTTCTCTGAACGCTCTAGCATATCCTCAGCATCATCAAAGGGCTCTTTTAAATAGAGTGCAGGGTGATTACAAAGCTGTTTAAGCTTGCTTAACATTTTGAGAATGAGACCTTTTTTCTCAAAACCTGTAAGTGTATCGAGCTTACTAACGGTTTCTTGTATTAGTGATTCATATAAAGCTGCCTGCTCTGTAGTAAGTGCACAGTACTCTCGTTGCTCCAACTTTTCTGGCAAGTTAAGCTGAAGTTCGGGATCCTGTTTCGTTCTTCTTAATAGGAAAGGTTGAATTTTCACTCGTAATTTATGTTTAGTTGCTTCGGAATTATCTCGTTCAATCAGTGCTATATAGTTTTCTTGGAATTTACGGAACGAACCTAAATAACCTTTATGGATAAAGTCAAAAATAGACCATAGCTCCGATAATCTATTTTCCACAGGTGTACCAGTAAGCGCAATGTGATGACCACCAGTTAACTTACGTATAGCACGTGATTGCTTAGTATGCATATTTTTAATGTTCTGTGCCTCATCCAAAGTAATGCTGGTCCACATAATTTCAGAAAGCGAATCAATATCCTGCATTGCAGTTCCAAATGTAGTGAGGACGACATCACTTGTCATATCAATTTCTTTTGTACGAGATGATCCATAATGTGTCTGCACTTTAAGAGAAGGAGCAAACTTCGCAATTTCTTTTTGCCAGTTTCCTAACACGGAAGTAGGGCAAATAATGAGCGAAGGTGTTGGTTGCTCAGTATTTTCATGTACATGCAGTAAGTATGATATTAATTGAACCGTTTTTCCGAGACCCATATCATCTGCGAGGCAGGCACCAAATTTTTCATTACGCATAAAGACAAGCCATTCTAGTCCTTGTTGCTGATAAGGGCGTAAAGTCGTCAATAAATTAGGTGAAACTTCCACGGAAGGGAACCCTTTTTTCTCAGACAGCTGTGTCATAAGAGTTTGCAATGATTTTTGCATCTCAAATTCAAATAATGGATCCACATCGTCTTCCTCTTCGTCGTCTAGTGCTAATGCAAGCTCTTCAGGAATTTCACGGAACAGCAACTCTTTCACAGTCCAATTCTCATCCTCTGATTTTCTTATAAGCTCACGAACTTCATGCATCCAAGCTGAGTCGATTCGGAACCATTCATTACCAGCTTGTATAAAGGAACGATTTTCATTTACCATCTGTTGAAACTCATCGGCTGAAATTTCTTGGCCGTTCAAGGAAAAACTCCAGTTAAATTGCAATATTTCATTTAGACCGGCAGCAGTTTTATATGAATTGGCAGTCTTCGCGATTGTTTTAACACGCATTTTTGTGTCTTTTACTGCCTTTAGCCATGCTGGTAGTACAATCTCAAAGCCGAGTGCTTGTAGTTTGACTAAATCATCACGAAGAAACATCCGAACTTCTTCATCAGTTAATGTAGAAGAATAGAATGCTTCATTATTTGTTTGATCGATGGAGGAAATAAGTGAAAACATTTTCGACTGTGTTTCCTTTATAAAATCACTAAATTCAACCCACTTATCAGGTAATGCTTGACTGATGGGCAACGATTTCTTGCGGAATGCAGGTGTCCAATAAACACTGCTTTTCTTCCCACGTACCACTGTTTCAAGCTGCCATGTATCCTCCATTGCCTCTGGTTCTGACAATCTTAGTGCAACCAATAAGCTTGGATGAGCTGCTTGAGACTTAATTGGCCAGCCACCTTGTTGGAAAAATGGTATAAGAGGTTCTATGTCTTCCATCGATAGCCCTGCTTGGAATAGCTTTTGTTTAACAGCATTCACAAGGAGTATTTGACCACTTTCCTCTATTGGAGCAGTAACTTTAAGTTCATTTCCTTCTACAATTATCAAATTCCATAAGTCGGGAGTTGACCAAACTTTAGCTGTCTCCTTAAATGTATCTAACCATTTATTAGAGTCTTCATTGACACCGTTAAACAGGGTGAAGGGATTCATTTTTCTAGAAAAAAGTTCAACTAATTCAACGGGAGTGGCAGTTAGTGCATTGTCTTCAACTTGAGCATTGAGGCCAAAAAAGCTTTCTCGATGATTCAAATATAGAGATGGTACCCACTTTTCAGCAGGTATATTTATCGAAACTAAGCGGAACTGACCGTTTTCTAAAGGTTGAATGTTTAAAGAAAATTCTTTCGTAATAGATAAAGGTTGAGTCATAGTGGTAGGTTTCCTTTCTCTATTTCTTGTTGCAGTGCACGAAGGCGGCGATACTTTTCACGAACATTTTCTACGTAAGCATTCCAGTAATCAGTGTCGTTTGATTTTTTAGCAACCTGTTTCATTTTTTTCCAAATTCGAACAGCCTGCTTATAACTATAGCGATTTTTCTCTTGGATGAAACGCATTGCATAGTGATGATAAAGTGGAAGTAAAATTTCTGGTGCTTCTTCCTTTACAACCGAAAGTCCACATGCCTCTGCATACTCCAAGGAGGAGTTAGCTGATTGATGGAGAGCCATCCAATCATAGTAACGCTTTTCCTTAATCAGTAAGTTCGAATATGACTGTAAGCCATACAGTCCAAAGGATTGATATACATTTTCTAACTCCGTAGGATGCAGCTGAACAGTTTCAAACAAAAGCTCTAATCTTCGGATAAGTATAACGCGAGATGGATTCTGTACTACTTCATTTAAGTAATAGGAAACATGAGGTAGTAGCTTTCGAGCCAAGTTTGAACCTAATTCTTTTTTGCCAGTCTGAAGCGCCTTTTCACACACTTCGATCCATGCAAGTAACTGGTTTCCCTCCATTTGTTCGGCCGCTAAAAGTAATTCATCGGTCATAGACAATGTCAGGTAAAAGTATGGCAGCACCATGTTTAATGGTACTTCGTCTTCTACAGTATCCAGTGACTCTAAAAATTTTACTTCCTGCATTCTTTTATTTTTATCTGTTACGAGTGCATCCCAAAAGGACAGATATACTTGCTTTCGATAATGTACTAGGTTTTCCATATCAAAGTAAAAATGGTGAATGCGCTCCATTATTTCATCGTAAAATGGATCAGCTGCAAACATACGCGGTTTCGAGGATAACTGGTTTAAATGGTCATTTAGCTCATCAAGGTAATCATTTAAAAAATGAAGCACACGATTTTGCATATTTGACTGGGCTAGCGGTTCAATATATGGCCAAGACTTGATCAGTATAGAAAGCTCCACATACACATCAAAAATAGGCTGCCACTCGCGTTCAAAAGGACGAGACTTTCGAATTTGCGATTTCAAATCGTGAATAGCAAATTCAAGTAAATAAAAACTGGTAGGTGGGTAATTAGCAATAAATTTACGGAAAAAATTTTCGACTAAAATATCCCAGCTTCTCGGACTACGTTCATCTTTTAACAAAGTTAGCTGGATCTGGTCAGCTTGTGAGCGCCATTCAGAGATCCACGAAGACAAGGACTCATTTTGTTGGTACAAATAAAAAACAGCAGCCACAATATGTCTGCATGGCTTATGAATTGGACAAGGGCAGTGGAAATTATCTTTTGTAATGTGATAGTTCACTTCAATATTCGTCACATCGCGAATCGTAAAATCGACTCGATGCTCCTGAGGGTAATAATTCGTAATAGAAACTGCACCGTTACGCACAAAAAAAGTGGCACGACGAACAAGCTCCTCGTCCTCCAGTAAAGCAGGATGTAGCTTTTTAGCAATCGTATCCATAGATTGGTGAATATGTTTATTGTAATGGGTTGCGAGTTTTTGATAAGAAGTAAGGTTCAAACGGATCTCTCCTAAGAAAAAAGGCTTTCCTTCCATTATACTTATAAAAACTGCTTATTAAAAGCCGAACCTAAAACAAATTGACTAAAAGGCTTAGTTACAACAGAAAAAGCCTTACTTATCAATGTAAGTAAAGGCTTTAGTCTGTTTTCAAACGATTTATTATATATTTTCTTCGTTCTTTGTCAGTCTTTGCAAAATTAACGATATCCATCGTAAAATCTCGATATTCTTTCAAATGGATAACCTCGTTCACGTATTCATCCTGAAAGGTTTCTATGTATCTTGCTTTGCTTTCCCTTGCCTCTATTATTGGATCTTCACTTTTGTAGCGCTTATCCTGAAGCATAAATAAAAATTGGTCATCTGGAATCTTATATTTTTCTTTTATTTTCAAAAGTAGCTCTATGGAAATTCCAAGGTCGCCTTTTTCATATTTTGATAAAGCGGAATGATCAATACCTAAAAGTTTAGCAGCTTCTATTTGTGTAATGTCTAATTTTTCACGATACTCACGCAAATGATCCCCAATGGCCATATTCATCCCTCCCGTATACAATGCAACAATAGCGAAATAAGGATAATAATGAACAAAAATCGCTAAATTGGCGATATTCGAATAGAAGATGAATAAATATAGTATAAGGAATATACATCACCTAACAGGAATGTGAAATATAGGAATAAATACAACAAAAAAGGAAGTGATAGCTATTAAAAGAATACAGTTTTTCATACCCTCCTTATTTGAGTTCGATGGTAGTCCTTTAAAGAGTGAAGATGAAATAAAGGTGGTTGGTGTGAAGAAAAAGTCTATAGTGTATTTTAGCGGAAGTCGTGAAAAAGAGAAGACTCATATTAATCAAATTGTTGCTGAGGATTTCACCATCTATGATTTAAAACTAAATTATAAAGATAATCTAATATCATTTTATTTGGAGCATGAAGTGGAGCTTAACCAAATGAAAATCTTGGAAAAGGTATTCGAAACGTTTATTGTTGAATACAATCCTCAATCATTCGGATATTTAACGATGGTAAAAGGTAGAAATAGACCAAGCACCAGTAGAAAATAAGGTTTTAGTTTAGAGCAGATGCATCGTGCATTCGCTTTTTTTTTGTTTTTTAGAGAATTATAAGCTAAGTGTGGATAACATTAACTACACGAAATATTTAAAATATGATAAACTAACAGTAATCAGAAAATTCTATTAAAAGAAAGGAGCTGAAAATATGATACTTGTACAATTAATGAAACCGTTCTATACAAAATATGAGGGTGAAAGTATTAAGATGGTGTTTGCCTATCAGTATTTCTCTATAAGGAAAGATGATGAGTTATTTCATTTTATACCAGTAGAGGGAAAAGAAATTATTCTAAATGCGAAGACATTACAGGTAGAAAATTTATCAGAAGTATTTGTTTTTCAAAAAGGGAATAGGTTTATTCGACTGCCGCTCTATCAATTATTGCTTGTGTCAGATATTCACGTACATTTACAGTCTATTTTAGAAGAAGCAAACCAAGTGGATAAGCAAGGAGTCTCTATTGAAGGGACGGATGAAGTCATCAAATTACTTGAACAACAAAACCTGGAACGCATGATCGACTTTGCATTGATAACAAAGGATGAGTCCTTATTCAATACCCTACTTCAATATAAAGAAATTTGACGGAGGCATTAACATTGAATAATTATATAAAATAAAAAAACACCTACCGAGTAGAATATTTCGATAGGTGTTTTTATGTGTTAGCTATTTAATTGGATGTAAAAAAGTATAGGAATAACACAAATCCGCTTGATCCGATTACTCCAAACAAAATATCCCTCCAATTAAATCCAAACTTGTCGATTTTCATTTACATAAACTCCTTTGCTGTCAATTTCCCGGGAAATAACTCGATTATTCAATTTGTCGTTTATTAATCTGAAAGGTTACATATAGAATCTCCTAAATCGACAGGAATTAATCATTAAAATAATTAAAGGTTGAAACAAGTTGCAACTGCTTTGATATAATCGTAAAAGGAATGCTGCTTGTAAGTTGAAAGGTTTTCTGGCCATCTTTCCAATCGTCAAATAAGTCAACCGCTATTTCTGACGATTGTTTTATTTTTAATGACAAAAAGTATAGAAATCTCTGCAGTTCCATTAAATTTCAGTTATGATAGGTTTATAGATATTAAAAAGAGGGAAATGAGTTGAAGGGGTTTATAGTTCCAGCAACAGCTGAACTAAAATCATCGAAACAGTTCGTTGTAACACCAACAGCACCACTATTTTGTGGAAGTAACTGTTCAACCATAAGAGGGGGAACACTTGAATGTTTTTTGAATTTCGATTTTGGAAATATCTTTTCAATAGAAATGATCTCATTGCATCGTTAAAGAATGATGCAACGATGCGAGACTTTCAAAGTCGCGTCTGGTTCGTTGCAATATTAGGAGTCCTACTATACGCCCTGAGAGATATTTGGGGATTACATACGGAAGAACTAACCGCTATTTTTGTCAACGGCTTCGAGGATACTTTTACGATTGCTAGAATCGTATCTTTAATAGGAACAATTTTTTGGTCCTTATTATATATGGGTTTTCATTTCTTTGTCATTGGGTTTATCTTACATAAAATTACGAAAGTAGATTTATCTAAAGTAGCGATACTACAATTATTCGTCGTAGCTCTTTTATTAATGGAAAAAGCATTTAACTATTTCTTATATGCAGTAGTTGGCTACGCAACGGATTATTCAGTTCTCTCATTTGGTCCACTAGCGGCAACATTTATCGAGCATTCATATGTAAACTATTTCTTTAATGAATTATCTCTAATTAGCGGATTGATAATCGCAATTCAGTTACATTTTCTACGAGCTTTTACAACGATTTCAGTTCGAAATCTTTTCCTACTATTACTAGCAATTCAACTAATATTAGCCTTGATCACAGCAGGCTTTGAAGTACTCCCAATTCAATCATGGGTCGAAGGGGGCAAACCAAATGAATAAATGGTTAACTATTGGGATATCCATAGTTGTCGCTACTTTTATCGGGGCGAATGCAATCCTCATCTATTCGGATAAAAGTCAAATTAGCCGAACATTTTACCTAAGTGAATATGAACGTGTGTCTGAAAATACATATGCCGAAGAACTGGAAAAAGAGTCTATCGTAGTTCCTGCAAATGAGACGACCGTTGCGATGGATGTAGAAGCTGTTAATGATATCGTAGTCTCAGAGGGAGATTATGTGAATGAAGGTGTGGACCTTGCAACACTCAAAACCGATTCTGCAGAAGATCAGCGATTATTATGGGAAACAGAGCAACAAGCTTATATACAGGAGCAGTCAGAGTTAGAAGACATTATTAGTGATCTTGAATCCGACCGTTATGGAGCAGATTCGAGTTCATCAAGCAATGGCCAGGCAACTGGTGGAACGACTGATGAGATTGTGGATGTAAATGTTCAAGTCGATGTCAATGTATCCCAAGATGGAAATTTTGCCCAAGGAATAGCGGAAGCGAAGCAAAAACTAGCAGAGGTAGATCGTAAACTTCAAATAGTCGATGCGCAGCTTGCACAAAATTCAGGAGAACTTTCTTTATTGAGCCCCATAAATGGTACGGTTTCGACTATCGAAGAACGGAATGGAAAGTATTTCATACACTTATTTGCAGATGAAAAATTTGTCATCACTTACGCTAAAGAGTCTGAATGGCACGATATCGCAGAAGGACAATTCGTGAAAAATTACTCAACCCACCGTGAAGGAGTAGTAGAAGGAAGCATTTCTACCAAAACTCAAGTGCCTGCGAATGCATCTAAATGGCTAACAGCATATGAACAATTTGAACATAAAATGGACGAACCTGTCTATGAAATACGGATTCAATTAGCTGAACAACTAGAAGCCTTGCCTTTTGCGGCAAATATAAACTCAGTAATCATTACAAACCAAGCAGAAAACGCTGTACAAATAAATTCGAAATGGCTACTAAACCGCTCCGCAAATACTGCGGAGGTATACACACTCACAAGTGACGGCAGAATTGCTCGTACACCTGTTACCGTACCATTCGATTTGAAGCAGTATGCGATTATTTCAGAAGGACTAAGTACTGGTAACGTCGTCCTCAACGCAGACCTAAAAACAGACGGCGCTGAAGCATTCTTGCCATTCCCGCTAGACCTTCCAACTTGGAATAGCATCAAATCTGTCCACTGGAAAGACTACGTAAAATACTTAACCTACAAATAAATACAGATTACAAACCGGAAAGCATCCAGCTTTTCGGTTTTGTTATGTAGGAAATATGGAGAAAAACGCTGTACGAGAGTAAATTGCATCCATGTAAGAGTAAAAAGGTGGCGAACGAGAGTAATCGGCCAGAAACGAGAGTAAAAAAAGTTAAGCGAGAGTAAGTAGGTCAAGAGCGAGAGTAAATTAACTTTATACGTAAGCCCCGCCTCCAACATAATCTCCTCTTCAAAACCTTTTTCACAGCCAACTATTAACAACTGCATTCAACTTCGTTATACTAAAGTGAAACATTATGAACGGTAGGGGTGGATTAGATGGATCCTAGATTTAAGATTGCACATCGGGAGGCATTAATTGGTGTAGTGCTCGCGATCGTGCATTTTATATGGTGGTTTGGATTTGCATATGGGCTTGGTTCAAAGCCGGTAGAGGAGTATTCCTATATTCTCGGATTTCCGGATTGGTTTTTTTATAGCTGCATTATCGGTTTTGTCCTTGTGGCAATTACAGTTATTATTCTTGCAAAATACGTCTTAAAGGATGTTTCGTTAGAGGAAGAGGGGGATGAACAGTGAATATACAAGTAATCATCCCGATGATTGTTTTTCTTGCCATTATATTTTTCATTGGTTTTTGGTCTAGTAAGAAATTAGAATCCTCGACAGGCGGTTTTTTACAGGAGTACTTTTTAGGTGGACGTGAGCTTGGAGGATTTGTTTTGGCAATGACGATGGTTGCTACGTATGGTAGTGCCTCGAGTTTCCTAGGCGGTCCTGGAACTGCATACACGATGGGCTTTGGTTGGGTATTGCTTGCGATGACACAAGTAGTGACAGGCTATTTTGTTCTGCTTGTTCTTGGAAAAAAGTTTGCAATATTAGCTCGAAAATATAACGCAATCACGCTAATAGATTTTCTAAAAGTCCGTTATGGCAATAGTAAAGTAGTTGTACTACTTGCAGCAGCCAGTATTATAATCTTTTTGTTTTCCGCAATGACAGCGCAGTGGGTTGGTGGCAGTCGTTTAATCGAGTCGCTCACCGGCTTGCAATATACGACAGCATTATTTATTTTCGCTGTATCGGTTCTTGTATACGTAGTCATTGGAGGCTTCAGAGCAGTGGCGGTGACAGATGCCGTACAAGGCGGTGTCATGGTAATTGGTACGCTCGTGTTACTAATCGCAGTTATCATCGCTGGTGGTGGTGTGCCAAATATTATGCAGGACCTTTTGAACGAAAATCCAAAACTGGTAACTCCATATGGCAATGAAGGCAATCTTTCTGCCGCCTATGTATCATCTTTTTGGATACTTGTAGGTGTAGGAGTTGTTGGGCTTCCACAAATGGCAGTGCGTGCAATGTCCTACAAAAACACACGCTCCATGCATCGTGCACTAGTAATTGGAACGCTTGTAACAGGTTTTATTATGCTGAATATGCATCTTATCGGCATATTTGCTCGACCAGTAATGCCAGGAATTGAAGTGGCAGATACAGTAATTCCACTTGTTGCACTGAAGATTCTCCCTGCATGGCTTGCAGGGATCGTACTTGCTGCGCCACTTGCAGCAATTATGTCAACAGTAGATTCTCTACTTATTTTAGTGAGTTCTTCTATTGTTAAAGATGTTTATATTAACTATATAAACCCAAATGCCACGGAGAAGAGAGTAAAAAACTTGAGTTTTGGGGTAACAACCCTTTTAGGAACGATCGTCTTTTTATTAGCATTGAATCCGCCAGAACTACTCATCTTCTTAAACTTATTTGCGTTTGGAGGACTCGAAGCAGCCTTTATATGGCCAATAGTGCTAGGCTTATACTGGTCGTATGGCAACAAATATGGGGCGATAGCTTCCATGATCACAGGAATTGTTTCATATATAGCACTACATTTTTATAACGAAGCATACGGCAATCTATTTGATATACATACGGTGGTAATCCCTGTTATCCTATCGTTAATTGCCTACGTGTCATTCAGTTTATTAATAAATAAAACAAAATATATATTTTAATAAGGAGATCCTCAGATGAATCAATGGAAAATATATGCGATGCTCGTATTTGTCATGTTCGCTTGGGGAGCTAACGTATCACTACTCAAATATATGGTCGAGGAAGTCGCGCCCGTAACACTTACCGCATTTCGAATACTTGTAGCAGGCTTAGTCGTAGTATTAATTTTATGGAAAATGAAGCTACTGCGTAAACCAACGCCCAGTGAATGGAAGTACATTTTACTCGGAACGCTGACCAACGTAGTGATCCATCACTACTTTCTAAACATGGGATTGTCCATCACAAGTGCAACTCACGGGGGATTAATACTAGGAACTGGACCAATGCTAACGGCAATTTCAGCAGCGATTATATTGAAATATTTCCCTTCAAAAGTGCAGTGGCTAGGAGTAGTACTTGGTCTAGCGGGGGTTGCGGTATCCATCCTAGTAGGTAGTGAGACGATGGGTGCAAATCTAGGGGATTTCTATGTATTCCTATCGATACTTGTACAGGTATTAAGCTTTATGGTCGTGAGCAAGGCCGCAAAAACATTGGATCCGCGTTTACTTACAGCCTATATGCTAATAATTGGTGCAATCATTCTAATTGTTATCAGTCTCATTCAAGAGCCCGGTGCCATCAAACAATTTTCGTCGACAACTTCAAACTTTTGGATAATATTTTTAGCGTCTGCAATCGTCTGTACCGCAGTTGGACACCTTATGTACAATTACGCAGTGGGCCAAGCTGGTGCAACGAAAGCAGCAATATTCATGAACTTAAACCCAGTATTTTCATTAATCATTTCT
The DNA here is from genome assembly GCF_044762655.1 of Psychrobacillus sp. NPDC096623. Classification (NCBI taxonomy): domain Bacteria; kingdom Bacillati; phylum Bacillota; class Bacilli; order Caryophanales; family Bacillaceae; genus Psychrobacillus; species Psychrobacillus sp. NPDC096623. The sequence goes on along the minus strand of NZ_JBIWER010000001.1, from coordinate 762,891 downwards.
GCTCTATTTTTAGGAGAGGTGTTGCACCTCAACCATTTCCTTGGACTTATCTTAATCATCGCAGGCGTTATGCTAGGCTCAGGGGCAGCCGAAGATCTATGGAAAAAACGCCAGCAAATACGTCAGAAATCGAACGCATAAGTATTGTGCGTTCTTTTTTATGGGGTGAAGTCTTTGAATATTCGCTCCGAGAGTAAGAACTTCCCCAGAGCAAGTAACCTCCTCACAACCGCAAGTATCCACCAATAATCCGCTAGTAAAAAAATATTTTCATCCGACCCCCACAAAAAAGACAAGCCCTTCGAATAACTAAGTGTCCGAACAAAATGGGCAAATACAACACGAGGTGATAAAACAATGCAGATGAAATTTAAGAAAACTGGAGCAGCTCTATTAGTAGCAACAATGACGGTAACGGGAGCAAGTTATGCTTGGGCAAACGAAAATCTGTTTGATACGGTAGATTTAAGCAAAGTACTTAATCAAAAAGAAACTGAAACTGTTGAAGCACCGAAAACTACAACACCAGAAACTACAACACCGGAAACTACAACACCTCCCGCAACAGAGGAAAAAGTGACGTGGGACATTGAAATTCCTGAAGGATATACTGCTGGAAACTTAGCAGCACTTTCCAAAGCGTATGAAAATGCTGGAAATGAAACAGCTAAAGCAGCGATCAAACGTAATGCAGAACGCGCAATCGCAAAATTCGAAGCTGAACAAGCTGAGGTTCCTGAAACACCAGAACAAGAAGAACCAAAAGCTGAAGAGCCAGTTACAGAAACTCCTGTAGTAGAAGAACCAGTTGCAGAGACACCAAAAGAAGAGACACCAAAAGAAGAAACTCCTGTAGTTAAACAACCAGTAAAAGAAACAAAACATGCTGAAAAAGAGGAAAGAAAAGCTCTACAACAAGAACAAAAAGAAGAACGTAAAGCACTACAAGAAGAACACAAAGCTGAAAAGAAAGCTTTAAAAGAAGAACACAAAGCTGAAAAACAACAAAACAAAAAGAACAAAGACCAAAAATAAATCCATAACAAAATAAAACACTATTTTATTAAGATGAGATAAATCGTGTAGATACTTTTAATTTCGTCTAGTAATTTAGCAAAATAATCAAACAAAAATAGAACCGCTTTTCATTCTTCGCTCAGCTAACGTATAATTATAGGCTAAGCGAACATGGGAACGGAGGGTATGTATGCTCTTGTCAATGATGCAAGGTCTATTCAAAACAAAACCAAAACAAAATACGCAAGAGCTTATAACAAAAGCGCAAGCAGGTGATAAGGAGGTCTTAAATGACCTCCTTCTTGCCCATACCCAATTTTCAAAAAAAACAGCTAGTTTCATCTGCAAACGTCCTATAGATGAACAGGACGAAGAATACAGCATCGCCTTAAATGGATGTCATGAAGCAATTCATGCATACAACGCAACCGAAAATACTTCCTTTCAAACTTTTGCCCACTTAATTATTAAAAGGCGCCTCATTGACTTTATTCGAAAAGAAACAGTTCGACACAAAAAGGAACTTCTCTTTGATAGAGGTGAAAATGAGTCAGAGGACGATCATTTTTTAGTAAAAGAGCAGGCAGTAACTACATATTCAGAAGAACAAGTTAATGAAACAAGACGAGAAGAACTAATAAAATATAGCAAATTATTATCGAGCTTCAACCTATCTTTCGACGAGCTCACAAAAGCAGCACCGAAGCATAAAGACGCAAGAAAAACAGCTTTTCAAACTGCACAAATTATTGCACATTCAGAAGAACTGTATGAACTATTTATAGAAAACAAAAAACTACCTTTGAAAGAAATAGAAGCACTGGTGGAAGTATCGAGAAAGACTTTGGAACGGCAACGGAAATACATAATTGCTGTCGTACTTCTACTAAACAGTGACTTTGTTTATATAAAAGACTATGTGAAAGGAGAAATCATATGATGCGCAAATATAAGGGCATTGTTTGCGAAAAGAAAGAGTCCTACTCTGTTTTCCTTACAGAAGATGGCGAGTTTCTTCGTGGAACCCCACTTAATAGAGCTGTTCAAATAGGGGAAGAAGTGGAATTTTATTTAATTGCTAACGTCACAGCTCCAAAACGGATGAAACCAATTTTCATAGCTCCAGCCTTAATAGCTGCAATGCTTCTCATAATTTTAGTCTCATCATGGTTTCCCCAAACAACTCCAGCCTATGCCTACATTAATGTAGAAGGTGACTCAAAGATTGAAATCGGGATCGATGAGGATGGAAAAGTGATTTCCCTTCACTCAACTGAAGGTTCGCTAAAAGATTGGGAAGGTCAGTCACTCGACCTCGTACTTACAAAAGCAGTCGATCAAGTTGGAGCCGAAGAGAAGAAGCTAGCTGTCACAACCGTTTATGAAAAAGAAGATAAACCAAAGTTAAATAAACAAATTGAAAAAGCAGTCCAAAAAGTACAAAAAGGAAAACCTTCTTCCGAAAAAAATTCAGTGGAGCCAAAACCGAAAAATCCAAAGTCTGAAGCTATACCCCCTGGACAAATTAAGAAAGAGGAAAAGGTACAAAAGCCAAATAAAGAACAAAAAAATACGCAAAAACAGTTTGATAATAAAGAAAGTAAAAATGAACCAAAATCCAAAAAAGACACACCAGTAAAAGATAACGAACCAAAAGTCAAAAAAGAACAGCAGCCAAAAGAAAACAAACCATCCAATAATTCCAACAACATTCCTGGTCAAGAAAAGAAAAAAGGCCAAGAAAAATCGAACAATGGAAATAATCCGAATAAAAACAATGACTCCAACAATAAAGACAATCCTAACAAAGAAAATAAATCCAATAATAGCAATAAAAATTAAATAAATATAAAAAAGAGCGTGCAAGAAACGCTCTTTTTTTATATTTGTTTGTAATAAAAGGGCGAATCTTATCGTAAATAGTCAGAATAGTCAAATATAATATAGATTAATTTAAATTACCCTGTTATACTAACTGAAAATTAGTAAAAAAGAACCTGTTGTTTGGGAGGTGTCTTAAAAAAATGGGTTTTTTCAGGAGTAATAATACCTGTAATAAACTTTATTTAAGTTTATTTATGGTAGTTTCTATCTATTCAATATATTTAAGTTCTCCATTGGAGGTGTTTGCTAGTAACTTGGAAAAAGATATTTATTTTGTATCGCTAACCGGAAATGACGGAAATGATGGATCAATTGGAGCTCCTTGGAGAACGATTCAGAAGGCTGCAAATGAGTTAGAAGCTGGTGAAACAGTGTTTGTTCGAGGTGGTATTTACTCAGAGACAATTAAAATTACTAACTCAGGATCCAAAGAAAAAGGATATATCATCTTCCAAGCATTTCCACAAGAAAAAGTTATATTGGACGGAGAAAGCATATCCTTCAAAAGTGGAAATAAGGCGATGTTCCATTTGGAAAATATAGAGTACTTAAAAATTATAGGATTTGAGCTACGAAATTTAATTGTTAATAGCAGTGAAAAGTATCCAGCTGGAATTCTTGTCAGTGGGACAGGAAGTAATATTCATCTAGTGGGTAATAATATTCATCATATTGAAAATAGGGCAAAGAAAGGGAATGCTCATGGAATTTTATTCTATGGTAACGATCAAAAGGGAATAGCGAATATAGTTATTAACCAAAATAATATTCACCACTTGACGCTTGGTTGGAGTGAGGCACTTACCCTATCAGGAAATATTGAAGGATTTACAATTACACAAAATGATATTCACCACAATAACAATATTGGAATAGATGTCGCTGGTTACTATAACGCATGCGAGGATAAATGTAGTGATCAGGCAAGGAAAGGTTTTATTGCACACAATCGAGTATACCAAAATAGTTCTGGAAATAACCCAGCCTACGAAGGCAGTTTTGCTGCGGGGGGAATTTATGCGGATGGGTCAACTAATATAACAATCGAAAATAATTTAGTTTACGAAAATGATTTTGGAATCGAGTTAGCAAGTGAAAATTTTCTTAAAAACACTTCGTTCATAATTGTGAAAAACAATGTGATTGTTAACAATAACGGCGCAGGACTAATTATGGGAGGTTCTACCAAAGTAAACGGGGGAGCATATAAAAATTTCATTTTCAACAATATTTTTAAGCATAATGACATTAGAAGAGAAGGCTATGGAGAAATCACTGTACAAAATAATGTTTCTAACAATGAGTTTACAAACAATTATATTTACATCTCACCAGGACAAATAGCAATTCAGCAAGGTCACAACGGGATAAATAATGTATTCAAAAACAATCGTGTTTACCAGATTAACAAGCAAACAAGAACTCCGAATAGTATTGAAAACCGTATAAATAAGTTAGTTAAAGATATAGAGAAATAACTTTTATGAATTACCAGAGTAAAAATGGGGGACAGGCAAATGAGAGTATTAATAACTGGTGGTTTTGGCTTTATAGGTTCTCATGTGGCAGAAAGATATTTCAAAGAAGGATATGATGTATTCATTATAGATAATCTATCTTCAGGGAAAAAAGAAAATGTAACGATTAAAAACAAAAATTATCATCTTTCGGTGCAAGATCCAAAGTGTGAAGAAATATTTAAATCCTACCGATTTGATGTAGTTATTCATCTTGCTGCACAGGTAAGTGTACAAAAATCTATTCAAAATCCAATAGAGGATATGGATATTAATCTTGTAGGTTTAGTGAATATGCTCAATTTATCAAATAAGTATGGTGTGAAAAAATTTCTATTTGCTTCGTCTGCCGCTGTATATGGAGCTACCGAGGAGTTGCCGATTAAAGAAGATGCTTATCTCAATCCCATATCACCTTACGGCATTAGTAAATGGATGGGCGAGACTTACTGTAAGAAATGGGACGAATTATATGGTTTTACTAGCATATGTTTTCGTTTTTCTAATGTATATGGACCAAGGCAAAGTAGTGAAGGTGAAGGTGGAGTAGTATCCACTTTTTTGAGAAAAGTCTTAGACGAAAAACCAATAGAAATCCATGGAGATGGAAAACAAACGAGAGATTTTATATTTGTAAAAGATGTAGCTGATGCATTGTATAGAGCTTCTAACACAGACCTGTTAGAAGGTGTTTATAATTTGTCAACGAACACACAAGAAAGTGTTAATGACCTAGTTCTTCATCTAGAAGAGTTTCATAGAGATTTAGAATTTAGTTACACAGCATCCAGAAACGGAGATATTTACAATTCGGTTTTAAGTAATGACAAAGTGAAAGATGCCTTGGATTGGAGTCCGATGTATAGTCTACGGCAAGGATTAAAGCAGACATATGACTGGGCACTGGAGGAAAAGCTTAGTCAAAGGAAAAGAGCACATCAGAAACCAAAGTCTAAATATGAACCATCCAAGCTTTATAAGCCAATTCAGCCTTACCTAGAGAATGCGTTTTTATATGCAATTGTTTGCCTGTTCGTTCTGACTGAGCAGTTTAGTATGCTTAGTGCTGTTAATGTAAGCATTTTCTACATTGTTTTAATTGGCATTGTGTATGGAAATCGTCAATCCTTTATCGCAGTAGCTTTATCAGTTCTTCTACTAACAATGGAAAAACTTCAAACTGGTAGAGAAATTATATCGCTGCTCTATGATACATCCTTCTTTTTCCAAACGTCCTTATTTTTATTTATTGGCTTAGTAGTTGGGTACACAACACAAAGTAAAAATAACAAGTTAAAAGAACAAAAAGAAAAATTATTGGAGACAGAAGAACGTTACACCTTCCTTTATGACATTTACTCCGAGATGAAAGAAGTGAAGGATGAACTTCAATTACGGGTGCTCAATAGTGGAGATAGCTTTGGTAAAGTTTATTCGATTATTAAAGAACTAGAATGGCTAGAGCCAGAAAAAGTTTTAAACCGCACGATTCACGTTATACAAATGATTATGAATGTCCAAAACGTATCAATTTATGTGATGAATAAAGAGCAATCATTCTTAAGATTAGTCGCACACTCCAATGACGATAAAATGTCAGTGGTTAAATCACTGGATGTGGAGAAGTCTGAATACGTTCAGTACCTGATGAGAAAGGGCAACGTATTTGTTAATAAAGAGCTAGACGTTACATTGCCATTAATGGCCACTCCACTTTACTTTGAAGGTAAATTATCTGCCATTATAACGATAAATGATTTGAAATTTGATAGATTTTCACTGCATTACGAAAATCTCTTTATGGTAACGACCCAACTTGTAGAGTCTGCACTAGCTAAAGCTTTTGCGTATATTGAAGCAACAGAAATGAGTCGCTATATACCGAATACACGTATTTTAACAAAAAATGTGTTCTTTGAAATATTGGAAAATAAGAAAGAGGCGCAGTTAAAATACAAAACGCCATTCCTACTTTTACAAGGTCTCTTAAATGAAAAACCGTTATCGGATTATGCGAACCAACTATCTGGTCTACTGAGAGAAACAGATTATATTGGCCAACTGGAGGACGACAACTTTTTTGTCCTGTTATCCAATACCGATTATGTGGATGGAGAAGCTGTTCTCAACAGATTTGAACAACATGGAATTCGACTAAACTGGATAGAGGAGGGGGCAGTATGATTCTCTATTACCTTTTCTACTTAGTCGTAAGTGCAATTATCATAGTATTTTCATCTAAAAAAAGTTGGAAGGAATGGTTGTTGAGGATGACAATCGTATCATTTCTTCCTGTTGTCGGATGGTTATTTCCAGTTGTATGGCCGAAAGCATGGATTACGAACAAAGGACAATTATTTAGTGAGTACATGAAGCAGCAGGAAGAAAATATAGATATAGAGGTACATGTAACACATTCAAAGATGAATAAAGAAAAAGAACTCAGTGTTATACCAATCGAGGATGCTCTTTTAGTTAATAATTACATGACGAGAAGAAAAGTAATGATTGATGTATTAAAGGAAGACGCGATTCAATATATTGATGTGATCAAAATGGCGGTGCTAAACGAGGATACAGAAACTTCTCACTATGCCGTTTCAGCGGTTATGGAGGTAAAAAGGAAACTATCTATTTCACTTCAAGAGCTATCCGTAAAATTTGAACAACATAAAGAAGATACACAAGTAGCAAAGGCCTATGCACAAGTAATAAATAAATATTTATTGAGCGGATTCTTGGACAATCAAACACTTAGAAAATATAAATATACGTATATTCATATCCTTACTCAAATTATTGTCAATGGCGGAGAAGATATGGATATATTTGAAGAAAAATTTAAAACCGAAATGGAAATGAAAGAATATATTAAAGCGGAGCAAACCTGTCGACAGTATTTGAATAAATATCCTAATGAAGAAAATCCATACTTAAATTTGTTAAATCTCTATTATACAACTCGAGCTACAACAAATATGTTAGAGGTTTTAGAGGACTTAATGAAATCACGCGTAAGGCTTTCTAATCGCGCGTTAACAATTGTCCGTTATTGGTCAGGGGGATTGGACTATGGAAGTACAAAACAATTTCTCTAAAAAGTTATATATAATTATTGCTCTAGTTTTGCTGATCGGTATAATGCTCCAACTCTCCCGCTCCCAATTTGTATTGAAATTTCAAAAAAATGAAAGCTTAGCACAGCAAACGGCGCAGGCATTTACCGCATTACCGACAGCAGAGCTAACTGAATTAGAAGGAAATAATTATTGTGTTATTTCCAATGAACAAGAGGAATATAGCAGCAAGCTTTCAGCAAATGCTATAAAGTCTTTGGACTATATGCAGAAAAAAACGATAAGTATAGATATCAATGTCGAACTGCCAGAACTAGAGAAATGTGACGTTGTTATTCTGGCTACCAATGAAATTGTAAATATAGGAACTTCCGAGGAGATTGAACAATTTGTATATAACGGGGGCTATATTTTTTTCATGTCTTATTTGGAAATAGATGCGGAATATCAAATGCTGTATAGATTATTCGGCGTAACTTCTTTTGGGAATTCAATAGAAACTAAAGGAATATATTTAACTTCCAATGTACTTATTGGAGAAAAGGATCTCTTAATCGAAGAAGATTTTATGAGCAATATATCCGTAATGGTGGATTTGGATGAAAAAGCAGAATTATTGGCTGAAAGCGATAAGAAAGTTCCTTTGCTTTGGAGAAGTGAATATGGACAGGGAGCATTTATGTCATTTAACGGTACGTTGTTATCGGAGAAGATTAATCGAGGATTTTTCACAGGTGCCTTAAGTCTGCTGGAGCCAAACTTTATTTATACAATTTTTAACTCGAAAGTATTTTTTATAGATGATTTTCCGGCACCAATTGCACAAGGAAAAAATGACATAATCTATGATGAATACAAACTGGGAACTCCAGCCTTTTTTAGGGAGGTTTGGTGGCCCAATATGCTAATGGTTTCTAGAAAATATAATATGAAATACACAGGTGCATTGATAGAATCTTACAATGATCGGATTAGTCCCCCATTCAACAATTCAAATGATATCGAAGGTAGTAACCTAATATCCTATGGTCGGGAAATTATTAAAAGTGGAGGAGAACTAGCATTTCATGGATACAATCATCAGTCATTAGTTTTAAACCCTGCAGTATCTAATAAGTTCGGATACAAAGCGTGGAAAAACGAAGAAGATATGACGGAAGCCATAGAAGAGTTAGTGGAGTATACAAAGTCTGCATTCCCATCCTATACCGTTACTGCATACGTCCCTCCTTCAAATGTACTCTCTCCAGAAGGTAGAGAAGCTTTAAAAAAAGGTTGGCCAGATGTAACAGTTATTTCTTCTCTTTATGGAGAGGATGCAGAAAACATATCATATATTCAGGAATTCGAAATAGCAAAGGATAACATTCTTGAAATGCCACGGATTACTTCTGGTTACTATGATGATATATATAATCATTGGGCTGAAACTAATACGATGACGGGTGTTGGTGTATTTTCTCACTTTGTTCACCCAGACGATGTGATTAGTAATGACAGAGGAAATGATATGGGTTGGGAAGATCTATATCTCCAATTTAATCAGTATATGGACAGAGTACATGAAACATATCCTTGGGTACGACCTATGACAGCAACAGAGGCAGCATTAAATATGGGAAATACACTTCAAACACAAATTAGTTGGAAAATGGAGGAAGATAGTGTTTCTGCTTCCATCGTAAATTATAAAACAGAGACTTCATACATTTTTAGAACAGATAAAAAAATTAAAAGACTTCATAATTGCGAGGTTATGGAAATTGATGAAGACGTTTATTTAGTAAGTGCAAAAAACTCAGAATTTAAAATAGAGTTGGAGTGAAAAGCTTGAGAATTTGTTTAATAGTGGAAGGATCCTATCCGTATGTATCTGGCGGTGTTTCTAGCTGGATTCACTCAATTATTAATGAAATGAAGGAGCATGAATTCGTCATTTTTGCCATCGGAGCAGATACAAAAAAAAGGGGACAATTTCGTTATGAACTTCCCCCTAACTTAATAGAAGTGAAGGAAGTTTTCTTAGATGAATATATGTATGAGGACAAAAGATGGGGGAAGCGTTATAACCTTAGTGCAGCTGAAAAAGGCTGTCTAGCTGCATTGATTAATGGACAGAAAACCTTAAACTGGGGAGCGCTATTTGACTTGATTCGCAGTGAAAAGTTTAGGAATGTAGGAGATTTTCTAACTAGTACTGATTATTTTGACTTGGTAGAGGAGCTAGGGAAGAATACATATTCCGAAGTTCCTTTTACAGAGTTATTTTGGACGCTTAGTTCAATGATCTTACCCCTTTTCTTAACGATAAGACATAATATTCCCGAAGCAGATGTTTATCATTCCGTTTCTACTGGTTACGCTGGAGTTATTGCAAGTTTAGCGAAGCATTTATACAACAAGCCAGTAATACTAACAGAACATGGTATTTATTCGCGGGAGCGGGAGGAAGAAATTATTAAAGCGGATTGGCTCAAAGGTTATTTTAAAGACTTATGGATTAACTACTTTTACACGCTTTCAAGTTCAATTTACGAATCGGCCGACCAAGTCATTACACTTTTCAATAGAAACAAGGAAATAGAGATCGAACTAGGCTGTAAAGCAGAGAAGATACGTATCATCCCTAATGGTGTGGATATAGAAAGTTTTAACAATGTAGTTGCTGAAAAAGACGATGAAATCATTCGAATTGGAGCAGTAATACGAGTGGTTCCTATCAAGGATATCAAAACTATGATTCAAAGTTTTGCTTTAGTGAAACAACAAGTACCTAATTCTGTGCTATATATTATGGGTCCTTCAGAGGAAGACAAGATTTATGATGAAGAATGTAAGCAAATGGTCAAATCCCTTGGAGTAGAGGATGTTATTTTCACAGGTATGGTACAAGTCAAGGACTATATTGTGGAAATGGATGTAATGATTCTTACTAGTATAAGTGAAGGGCAGCCCTTAGCGATCTTAGAGGGATTAGCAAGTGCCAAGCCATTTGTCTGTACAAACGTAGGAGGGTGTAAGGAATTGATATATGGAGGACCAGATGACACTTACGGGGCAGCTGGATTTGTAGCATCCGTTATGAACTATGAAGAAATTGCTGGCTACGTTATTAAATTATGCCAGGATAGAAAACTCAGAGAAACATATGGAAAAAATGGTTTTGAACGTGTGAAAAATGAATACAAACGAAGTGAATTTATCGCAAACTATCGTGAAATCTATCATTCATTAGGGGGGGAAGAGAATGGCGGGTATAGGCTTCGAACTTCGTAAGTTGTACCAGGAAGAAGGAATTGTCGGAAATCTAAAGGCCTATGCTTATTCATCTATGACCACTATTGGACCAATGATTCTTTGTATTTTTTTAGTAATAGTTCAACAGCAATTGATGAGTGCAAATGCGGGGAGTTTTTTTGACAGACAATTATTCATATCTACAATGACCTACAGCTTTATATTTTCCATCATGTTTACGGGTGGGATTAATATGGTGTTGACACGACATGTGGCGGATATGCTGTATCAAAAAAATTATGACCAGATTATATCCTCATTTTACGGTGCATTAATAGTAGTTTTACCGGTAGCGGGTATTACTACTGCTGTATTTTTATATGGTGTAGACGAAAGTTTGGGATACAAAAGTACTGCATATATATTTTTTATCGAATTGATAATAATTTGGATTCAAAACGTATATATGTCTGCCCTAAAGGATTACAAACGAATTGTAAGAGCGTTCACAATCGGAGTTTTCATCTCGCTTATTGTTAGTTTTTTAGTATTCAGACTTGCATTAGTGAGTCCAGTTATTAGTGCAATAATAGGGATGGATGTTGGATTTTTAGTTATTGTTGCAATGGGAATGTACCATTTTGAACAGGTCTTTCCAAGAGATAAAAAGAAGAACTATTTTGCGTTCTTCTCTACATTTAGAAAATATCCGATTATCCTATTTAGTGGTTTCTTTCTCTATAGTAGCGTGTATGTACATAATTTTATGTATTGGCTATTCTCAGGGCAAAGCATGTTGGTCGCCGAGAGGTACTTACTAGCACCATTTTATGATTTACCGGTATTTTATGCTTATTTATCCGTAGTACCATCGCTTGTACTGTTTGTAATAGTAGTGGAAACTGACTTTTATGAAAGCTTCGTAAATTACTATAAGAATGTATTAAATGGCGGTACATATAAAAGTATGAATAACGCTAAAACGAAAATGCAAAGTGTATTATTACATCGAGTCGGTTTCTTAGTAGAAGCACAGTTATTATTTACTGCATTGGCAATTGCTTTTGGTATTATTTATCTGCCTAAGATCGGATTTTCGATGAACCAATTAGATTTATATATCTTATTATGCCTAGGCTACTTCTTCTTTATTATTGCATTCGTAATGATTCATGCACTTATGTATTTTGATGATCGGAAAGGTGTGCTGGCGATAAGTGCGCTATATTTTGTTCTAAATGGGTTTCTTACAATCGCAACGATTCAAATGGGAATTGACGGGTTAGGAATGTTTGTTTCTTCCTTTTTAATGCTAGTTTGTACGATTGCTCGTTTATTATATGTACTTTCCCGTATCGATTATTATACGTTTCTATCTCAGCCTGTATCTATGAAGACAATGAAGAAAAAGAAAGTACTCTCTCTTTTTGGAATAGTGCTATCTTCTTTTCTTTTCTTAGTAGGATGTTCAGATAAAGAATCAGGTAGTTCGTTGCAAACACAGGAAATTGCAGAAGAACAAATAGAAATTGGTGGAGACGACAAGTTGCTCGACGACAAAAGGCTCTATGAACGAGACGAGGATGGGTCGATAAAAACACTTTATATAACGATATTGCCAAAAAAATCGGAGAAAAAGCAGGATGTAGATTGGTATGCATTAAATAGAATCACCGATCGCTATAGTGAAGAGTCCCTTGATATTATTATGTCAGAAGGTCTAGATGATGGAAAAGGGTCAATTGAAGGAATGTTTGGACACGGAGCAGTGGAGGCTAACGCTAAAATTAGTATAAGAGGAAATACCGCTCGCTATGCTGCTCAAAAATCTTACAAGCTCAAGCTATTTGATAGTGCAGGTCTCTGGCGAGATCAACGCACGATAAATTTAAACAAGCATATTTCTGATTTGAGTAGAGTTCGAAACAAACTAAGCTTTGATTTAATGGAGAACATACCGAATATCACTAGTCTTCGGACGCAATTTATACATCTTTATGTAAAAGATATGACAACAAATAATAATGGAACATATGAAGATTACGGTTTGTATACACAAATCGAGCAACCTAACGAAATGTTTTTAAAAAATCATTGGCTAGACCCAAACGGCTACTTATATAAAGTATCGTTTTTTGAATTTTATCGTTACCCGGAGTTCATAAAATCTCATACAGATCCAACGTATGATAAAAAACAATTCGAAACGATTCTCGAGGTAAAGGGACGAGAAGAGCATGACAAGCTGATCGCTATGCTTGATGACGTGAATAATAAGGCTATACCAATTGAAGATGTAATAGAAAAACATTTTGATCTTGATAATTTAATGACGTGGGCTGCGATTAATATTCTCATGGATAATATGGATACAGACGCAAATAATTTTTATCTATATTCCCCTTTGAACTCAGAGAAATGGTTCATTCTACCTTGGGATTATGATGGTGGATGGGAACTTCAAAGAAAAAGTGAATCGATTAGACCTTATCAAGCAGGGATTAGTAACTTATGGGGAAATGAACTATTTAATCGTTATTTCCGCAGTGAAAAAAATGTTCATAATCTAATTGATAAGGTGGAGGAACTCTCAGAAGTTATTAACCGAGAGACGATTGATAAGCAGCTAGCATCTTATGAAGAAGTGGTTAAGCCATTTCTGTTTCGCCAACCAGATAGCAACTACTTACCTGGAGTAAATACAAATTTTGAAAATGATTTGCAGCTTATTAGGAATACACCTGATCGTGCAAAGCAACGATTTTATGAGGATTTACAGAAGCCAAAGCCGTTCTATATGGACGACATCGTTGTAAACAAGGAAGAAATTATGTTGTCATGGGTTATATCCTATGATCTTCAAATGGACAATCTACTATATAATGTGTCGGTTGCAACTGATCCATTGTTTACGGATATCGTCGTTGAGAAAAAGGGACTTAAAGAGAATTACTTCACTATAGGAAAACTACCTCCAGGAAAATACTTTTGGAAAGTGACAGTAACAGATAGCAAAGGAAATGAACAGTCATCCTTTGATATATACATGGACGAGGAAGGCAATAATTTCTATGGCATAAGAGAATTTGAGGTGGAGTGAAATGACGATTAAAGGAAGAAAATTTCGGAACGAAATGAAATATTACTTAAATATAAAAGACTATTTTGCACTTCGCCAAAAAGTCGCATCTCTCCTTACTTTAGATATAAACTCAAAGAATGAGGAAGGCTACAACATACGGAGTTTGTATTTCGATGGAATCCATGATCATGCACTTAATGATAAAAATAACGGTGTATTTAGTAGGGAGAAATACCGTATTCGCATTTATAACGGGAGTGATAAAAAAATTAGTCTCGAGCGGAAAAGTAAATACGGAGATTTTATTAGTAAAGAATCTGCGCCTCTATCACTTTCAGAATATGAAGCAATTTTACAGGGAGATGCTGACGTTCTTGTAAAAAAAGAACATCATTTATTAAAGGATTTCTATGCTGCATTGAAATACCGCGGATTTCAACCTAGAGTTATTGTGGACTATATGAGAGAGGCCTATATTTATGAACTTGGCAATGTGCGTGTAACATTTGATAAAAAATTAGCTGCAGGGATCAACGGAGTAGACTTGTTTAATAAAGAGTTAGTGTACGAGGAAATTTTACTTCCAGAACAAACGATATTAGAAGTGAAATTCGATCAGTTCCTACCAGACAACGTTAGGCAAATTGTCCACCCAGATCAGTTTGTTCGTTCTGCAATTTCTAAATACGTGATTTGTAGAGAGAATAATATCAGGCATTTTAAACAATAATACTTTGGGGGAGTTCAATTTGGATGAAACAGTAAATTTTCAAGATGTATTTAAAAAGAGTGTGCTGCATCTGGAGGCATTTCGAGCAGTTTCATATATTGATATATTTTTAGGACTTATCTGCTCGTTTGCAATTGGAATGATCATATTTTATGTGTATAAAAAATTCTTTCGTGGAGTAGTATATAGCTATAATTATAATGCTTCATTTGTGTTAATGACGATGATTACAACATTAATCATCATGACAATAAGTACGAATATCATTCTATCACTTGGGATGGTAGGAGCACTGAGTATTGTGCGTTTCCGAACAGCGGTTAAAGACCCGCTAGACATTGTATATATGTTTTGGGCAATTGCAGCTGGCATCGCTACAGGAGCTAAAATGTACCCGTTAGCACTAATAGGCTCATTAGCATTTGGTATCACACTGGCATGGTTATCTAGAAAGAAAATAAAACAGCAAACGTACTTGCTGATTATTCGACATACAGACGAAGCGACGGATGAAATTAGAGTTCAACTTAGAAAACTAAACACGACATTAAAATCTAAAACTATCCGTAATGGCTACACCGAACAAACAGTCGAAGTAAACTTAAAGGATGATAATACCTCCTTCATGCGTATAATGGATCAAACAGATGGAGTAGAATCCTGTTCTCTTGTAAATTATACGGGAGATTATGCTCAATAGTAGTAATTTTAAGCCCTTCGTTCATATCGAAGGGTTTTTGGTTGCTAATATATTCAACAATTATTAAAAATACAATTGACTTTATAATTATGCAGTATTATACTAATCATTATCTTACGTTTGGAGTGATGAGGATGAAAATAGGAATTATAGGAGCTACAGGTTATGGTGGTCTGGAGTTAATAAGGCTATTGCATAATCATCCCGAAGCCGAGCGTATTGATTTATTCACTTCTTCTGATGAAGGAATGCAATTTTCGAATAAATATACACATTTAATGAATATTTACAATCAAGCGCTTCTAGCGATTGAACATAATAGACTAACAGAATATGACGTCATTTTTACGAGTACTCCCTCAGGGGTATCTACCGGGATTTTACCTTCTTTAATAGGAAGTGGTCCAAAACTTATTGATTTGTCGGGTGACTTCCGTTTGAAAAACCCAATCGATTACGAGCAATGGTATAAAAAAACACCCGCCCCATCAGACGCAATTGAAAAAAGCGTGTATGGTTTAACAGAGTGGAACGAAGCTGCGATTATGCAAGCCGATCTAATCGCAAACCCAGGATGCTATCCAACAGCGGTATTGCTTTCTTTATTGCCACTCTTAAAAGATAACTTAATAGACACAACAAATTTAATCATAGATGCAAAAAGTGGTGTGTCAGGAGCAGGTAACAAACCTTCTCAAATGACGCACTTCAGCGAAACAAACGAAAACACGGCTATTTATAAAATTCATCAACACCAGCATATACCCGAAATTGAACAAGCGATTAAAATGTTTGCGGGAGAGTCAACACCGATCACTTTTACGACCCATCTCGTACCAATGACGAGAGGAATTCTAGCAACAAGCTACGCTCCGCTTGAATCGAACGTAACTGAACAACAATTGATAAATGCATTGAAAGAAACATATGCATATGATCCCTTCGTCCGAATCATTGACGAAACGAACAAATTCGGTACCAATCAAGTATACGGTTCTAATTTCTGTGATATTCACGTAAAAGTCGACCCACGCACAAACCGTGCAACAATCGTTTCGGTCATCGACAATCTCGTAAAAGGAGCAGCTGGCCAGGCAATTCAAAATATGAATGTACAATTCAATCTCGACCAAACGACTGGTCTTCAGCAAGTCCCACTATTCATTTAGAAAAAGGAGGAATAACCGATGACGACAAAAACAATGGCGATGAAAAGTATCTCTTATAAAAACATCGCTTCCCCAAAGGGCTTCCAAGCAACTGGAATCCATTGCGGTTTAAAGCATAAGAAAAAGGATCTCGCTCTACTTGTTAGCGACGTACCTGCAAGTGTAGCGGGAGTTTTCACAACAAATGCTATCAAAGCGGCACCATTACTCATCACAAAAGATGTGGTATATGAAACAGGAAAAATGCAAGCAATCATCGTCAACGCTGGGAATGCCAATGCTTGCACTGGAAAACAAGGAATGGCAGACGCCTACACAATGCAAAAACTAACAGCGGAAAAACTAGGAGTAGATCCATCCCTAATTGGCGTTGCATCCACTGGAGTAATCGGTGAGCTTATGAAAATGGAGCCAGTAACAACAGGAATACAATCATTAGAGCCAGTAGATGAACTGGAAGGTGCAATCGACTTTTCATTAGCGATCATGACAACAGATACAGTTACGAAAAACACAACTTATTCCACAATCATTGACGGTAAAGAGGTAATTATCGCAGGAACTGCAAAAGGTTCTGGCATGATTGAACCAAATATGGCGACGATGCTTGGTTTTATTACTACGGATGCAAATATCGAATCCAACCATCTGCAGGACGCACTAAAAGCGATCACCGATGTGACTTTTAATGCAATTACTGTAGACGGTGACACATCGACAAATGATATGGTCATCGTGATGGCAAATGGAATGGCACAAAATAATTCATTAACCCCAGACCATCCAGATTGGGAAAATTTCGTGCAAACCTTGCACACCGTGTCACAGGACTTAGCGAAGATGATTGCTAAAGACGGAGAAGGCGCAACAAAGTTAATCGAAGTGGAAGTAAAAGGTGCCATCACGGATTCAGAAGCTCGTAAAATTGCCAAAACCGTAGTCGGTTCACCACTCGTTAAAACCGCTATCTTCGGAAACGATGCGAACTGGGGAAGAATCATTGCTGCAGTAGGCTATAGTGGAGCAACGATCCATCCAAACGCGATTACGATTCTTCTCGGTACAACAAAAGTAGTAGAAAACGGCGAGCCAGTTCCTTTCTCAGAAGAGGATTTAATTGTTTATTTGAAGCAGCCAGAAGTGAAAATTTTTGTCGATATTCATCAAGGTAATGGTCAAGGAACTGCATGGGGGTGCGATTTGACATATGACTACGTCCAAATCAACGCAACTTACCGCTCCTAAACGCATCGTCATCAAACTTGGCGGTAGTATGCTCGAGGGATTAAACGATAACTTCTTCATCAATTTCAAAAAACTTCAGTTAGAAGGCAATGAATTCGTTATCGTTCATGGTGGAGGACCAGCTATCAATAAAGCCCTTGCTAATAATAAAATTTCGACTACTTCTATCAACGGAATACGAGTAACATCCGCGGAAGCAATCGGAATCGTTCAGTCAACACTAGTCGGTCAAGTAAATCCAGCACTAGTTCATCAGCTGAATAAAAGCGGAATTCAGGCAGTCGGTCTTAGTGGATACGATAGTCAGCTGTTGCAGTGCACAATATTAGATGAAGCAACGTACGGTTTTGTTGGAGAAATCCAACAGGTGAATACCTCATTTATTGAAACATTACTGAAGAAAGGTATTACTCCTGTCATTTCTAGCATTGGTTGCACAGCAGATGGAGATCCACTGAACATCAATGCCGACACAGTAGCTAGCGAAGTCGCATTAGCGATTAAAGCAGATAGTCTGCAACTCGTTACCGACACACCAGGTGTAAAAATAGATGGAGAAGTACAAGAAATCGCTACTTCTGAAAAAATTACAGAGTGGATCACGTCTGGTGATATTTACGGAGGAATGATACCAAAAGTAACAGCCGCTCTTGACTGTCTTTCGGCGGGCATTCCATCCGTCGAAATCGTCGGTGATCAGCTTTCCGGCACAACCATTTTGCAGCAGGAGGTATACTCATGAGCTCTTTATTCCAAAACTATACTCGCCGACCTATTCACCTTGTCAAAGGGAAGGGTACTATCGTCACAGACGACAAGGGAAAAGACTATCTCGATTTCACAAGCGGTATAGCCGTGCTCAGTCTGGGACACACGCATCCTGCGATAGTCCAAGCGATTCAAGAGCAAAGTGAAAAACTCTGGCATATCTCGAATTTATTCGAAAATCCAGAACAAGAAAAACTTGCTGAAACTCTTGTAAAGGATACACACTTCTCTCATGCCTTTTTCTGTAACAGTGGAGCAGAGGCAAACGAAGCAGCTATCAAGCTAGCACGCAAGCATGCCGGAAAGCACACGATCATCACCTTTGAAAAATCATTTCACGGTCGCACATTCGGCGCAATGTCTGCTACTGGACAAGACAAAATACGAAACGGCTTCGGTCCATTGCTCGAGACGTTCAAAACCGTCCCATTCAACGACCTCGCAGCCCTCGAAGCAGTTATCGACGATGAAGTCGGGGCAATCATGCTCGAAGTAATCCAAGGAGAAGGCGGCGTCAACCAAGTAACGCCGGAATTCGCTCAAGCCATCTCGGACATTTGCGATGCCAAAGAAATTTTACTTATCGTAGACGAAGTTCAAACAGGCATTAGTCGCACAGGTACCCGCTACGCCTACGAGCAAACCGTATTGAAACCTGACATCTTGACGTTAGCAAAAGGTCTAGGTGGAGGCTTCCCAATCGGAGCAATGCTCGGAACAGCAGCTCTACACGATTCATTAGGTCCAGGCACACACGGCACGACCTTCGGAGGGAATCCTCTAGCAGTCGCTGTCGCACAGACTGTATTGGATAACGTATTTGCACCGGAATTTATAGGTGAGGTAAATAAAAAATCGGCTTACTTTATTGAAAAATTAAATGAAGTTTTACCAACTTATAATGTTGTTGGCTCTGGTTTACTACTCGGCATCGTCTGCAAAGAAGAGGTCGTAGCATACATAACTGCCGCCGACGAAGCCGGTCTTTTATTAGTTTCAGCAGGACCAAACGTCATTCGACTATTGCCACCACTTACCGTAACAACCGAAGAAATCGACCAAGCCGTCGACATCTTACAATCAATCTTAAGTAAATAAACACTTTATCAATAAGTATCACCTTTGAATTAAAGCGCTCAGCGAACCGCTATTCACAAACCAAGGACCCTCCGTTTTCGGTGGGTCCTTTATTGTATTGTCGATAGTATTGCCTTCCAAAAAATCTCCTTTCGAGAGTAAACCGACTCCGAACGAGAGTACATGATTGCCGATCGAGAGTTCTCACCCCACGTCCGAGAGTAAAACCAAAAAAGGAAGCTTTTCGCCTGTGCGAAAAGCCAAAGTGCATTTAATTTTCCAATAAATACAATTCCGAGAGTAAAACGCGTCCAATCGATAGTAACCGATGACCGAGCGAGAATACCCACCCCGCGTCCGAGAGTAAATCCACCTCGGCCGCAAGTAACCCCAACCACTCCGAGAGTAAAATCAAAAAAGGGAGCTTTTCGCCTGCGGGAAAAGCTAAAGTTCATTAAATAACCAACAAATTTCGTTGCGAGAGTAAACCACCACCGAACGAGAGTAACCGATGACCTAGCGAGAGTACCCATCCGCGTCCGAGAGTAGATTGACCTCGTCCGCAAGTAACCCCAACCACTCCGATGGTAAAAATAAAAAAAGGAAGCTTTTCGCTTGTGCGAATAGCTAAAGTGCATCAAATAATTCAAAAAATGCCGTTCCGGGAGTTAAGCGCCTCCAACCGATAGTAACTAATGATCGAGCGAGATTATCCATCCTGCGTCCGAGAGTAAATCCACCTCGTCCGAGAGTAACCTCAACCACTCCGAGAGTAAACAAAGCGGAAATGTCCAAATCCAAATATAGCATCAAAATAATACAAAAAAACCATCGAAATATCCGAATAATATTATCTGAAATCTGAAAAAATTCAATTCTCACTTCGTATTCATAACCAAAATGCAATTCTTACTCCCAAAAACCCTACAAAATGCAATTTCAAGAGTAGCTCTATTTCACAGTAACCAACTATGTTAAGCTATCATCGAGGTGATAAAATGATTGTAAAACCATACACACAAACTCTCTATATGGAAGCTCTTATCTCGTTGAACAAGCGCCTGCACAAAAGCCATCCCAAATATCTCTCTCTGCGAGAAGAACTGCATCGTAATATCGCAGGAAACATAGGGGAAGAAGCTGTTATGAACTTTCTTGAAAAAGTTAATCTTCCATACAAATTCTATGCCTTCCACAACATTTCCCTTTACGGTGAATCCCTAATTCAAATGGATATCCTTTTAATTTCGCAATATTACGCAGTGATTCTGGAAGTTAAAAACATCCAAGGAGAAATCGAATTTAAGTCCCATCCATTTCAGCTCAGCAGAACATTAGCTACCGGAGAACGACACTCTTTTGAAAGTCCCGAGATTCAACTACAAGAGTATATATATCAGCTAAATGGAATATTTAAAGAAACTGGAATTTCTATACCAATATACGGTGCAGTTGTGTTTCCCTTTACTAGCAGCTATATGAAAACTCCTCCAGGCAAAACAACCATTCTATTTCGCAATGAAATCAGATTCTATTTAAGAAACCTAGGAACGCAAAATCCTCCACTTTCCTTAGAAGACCTGAACAACCTCAAAAATTTTATTCTAAACAAAACGATTATTTACAACCCATTTCCACTTACACAACGTTATTTAATTCATCCTAACGACATAATCATAGGAGTTGAATGTACATCTTGTAACTTTGCGGGAATGAAAAAAGTCGCCCGCCACTGGATATGTCCTCGCTGCAAAAATGTAAGCAACGACGCCCATGACCAAACAATAAAAGATTACTTCCTTGTTTATAAGAATTCTATTTCCAATAAAGAATGTAGACACTTTCTAAAGCTAAACAATATACACGAAGCAACTAGAATCCTTAAAAACGCAAACCTTATCAAAACTGGCAAATACAAAGATGCCAGTTATAAAATGCACTTTACACACTAAAGACCTTCTATTAAGTAGAAGGTCTTTTCATATGTAATAAAATTCCGTTCCGAGAGTAAACCATCTCCGATCGACAGTAACCGGTGACCGAACGAGAGTAACCACCCAGAATCCGAGAGTAAATCCGTCTCACCCGAGAGTAAGCCCAACCTCTCCGAGAGTAAACATAAAACAGGAACTCGAACTATGTTACCACTATTTCCCTTATGTAGTAGTGAAAGAGTCATGAACAATTTCTTGAAAATTAATACATAATGTTTATTTTTGGGAATGTTATAACCTCTCCCTTTACCTTCTTGTGCAAAAATGGAATATTATAACTATTGGTAGTTTGCTAGAGGGGGAGAAGAATGTTCAGCTGTGAGGTATTATTGTATAATAAAGAATATTGTGAAGTAGTAATTTCTAAACGTTCGATGAGGCAAAGCCTATGAAAATATTGGATGTAGATTTATTTCAAGAAGGACTGCAGCGCAACATTACTATGTTAGACAGGCTAGGCAGTGAAATGAAAGCAATCCACCAAGCAGTGGAGGGTCTAGTTCAGATGGAGGACCAATTAAAGGGAACGGGGGGTAATGCCATCCGTTCCTTTTACCAGGAATGTCATTTACCGTTTCTTCACTTTTTCCAGTTATTTTCCGAACAGTTCAAACGAGTACTTAACCAGATGGAGGCAGCACTTCATTCACTCGAACCAGATTCCTCCGGTTACATACTCGAAACATTCCTTGATGGAGAGTTAGAACAGGGACTTATGCTTATTGGTGAACTCACTGCGAGTTTAACGGATGAAGCAAACAGTATCATGGATCAAGTGAGTGATATTGTAGCCTTGCCTAATTTAGATGATAGCGGAGTACAAGAGGGAGTCATCAGTTCTAAGAGAAAACGTGATGATACTTTAAACCAGCTTTATGAATTCGATGCTACCCTAACATACGCACTGAATCCAATTGAACAAGCTTTGCATACGATGGACAAGTGGCTGACTGATATGGAAGGCTTGTTCCAAGCAGGAGTCAAGGATATAAATTTCTCAACTAGGCAGTGGGATGTCCTAACGCACAGAAGTGACATCAAAACAGCACTATTTCCAAAAGTATACTTAAATCCAAATGACGTATGGATACAGGAACAAAAACAACTGATCGGCACGATGATTACTGCAGCTACTTTTCAAACGTTGGAATCAAAAAAAGTTACAACTATTGAAGAAAACGTAACGGAAAATATCAAATATCATCAGTATGATAATGGTTTACTCATTAAAGAGTATGTGTTCAATCAAACTGTTTTCTATGAAGTTGTTTCCAAAGTTGAATACAAAGAAGAAGCCGTTACCGTAGACAAACCGAAAGAAAACAAATTCCTAGATTCTTTACAGCTTGGATTAGATATAGTAGGACTTATACCTGGTGTTGGTGAATTGGCAGATGGGGCAAATGGTCTGATCTATACGGCAAGAGGAGATATGTTAAATGCGGGACTTTCTTTTTCTGCGATGATTCCCGTTGTAGGAATGGCAAGTACGGGTGGGAAGCTTGCGGTTAAAGGAAGTAAGGTAATTGAAAATGCCCAGGATGCTAGTAAAGCTGGGGATAATGTCAAAAGTGGAGCTAGATATGGTG
This sequence comes from Psychrobacillus sp. NPDC096623, assembly GCF_044762655.1. Taxonomy (NCBI): domain Bacteria; kingdom Bacillati; phylum Bacillota; class Bacilli; order Caryophanales; family Bacillaceae; genus Psychrobacillus; species Psychrobacillus sp. NPDC096623. Next base: position 739,805 of record NZ_JBIWER010000001.1, on the reverse strand, counting down.
ATAGAAGGATTTCAGATGCCGATTATAATATATTGAGACGTAAAACACCTTCTAGAAAAATACAAAAACAAGTGAATGAGAATATCGACGAGATTATTGGTACAGCTGACCCAGCTTTACCCGGTAAAACTATAACGGGAACTTTACAAGCAGATCATATAGTTCCAATGGATAAAATAACGAGAATGGAAGGGTTTAATACATTAACAAAAGAACGGCAAATTGAAGTTTTGAATTATAAAGATAATTTTGTTGGACTTAGTGAAGCTGCAAATAAATCCAAGGGTTCAAAATCTTATTCTGAGTGGACTACCTATAAAAAAGAGAATATAGAGGTTGATTCTGTTTTTAGAATAAAAATGATTGAAAAGGAAAAACAATTGGAGATTGATATACAAAAACAAATTGATGGATTTGAATAAGTTAAGGGGAGGCCATTTAGCCATGATGGAAGATAAACTTCAGTTTTTAGAAAAATATAGAAAACATGTGGAGTTAGTTTATGCAGAAGAAATAAACGATTTAACTACAGATGAAGTAACAATTAATTGGTTGAATGTAATAAAAGAAAAAGATAGTAGAACAAAAGTAGAAAAAACGTTAGAAATATGGAAGGAATTTGTTTCTATTGATTTAAGAAATACAATATCTTACCTGGAAGAAAATCTGCTAGATATTGATTTGATAAAAGATAATGGAAACTATTCAATTTTGTATAGTGTAAGGGTAGGAGATGGTGAAGTTGACTATTATGAGGGAGGAATACCCAATCATAATTTTAACAATCCAGAATTAATAGCAGTATGGTCTAAAATCCCGTCTTCTATAAAAAACTTTTATGAAAACCTTCATAATGGATTTTACTATTTTGCAAGTAGAGCTATGGGATTAGTTCCACTAGAAAATGTAACTTTTTTCGATGATGATGAATGGAGCATTATAGAGGAGTTAAAAGAACCCTTACAAATTAACTTAAAAAGTACTTTTAGTTTTTTTAATAGTGGCATGGGTGGCTATGTAGCGATAGATTATAATAATTGTAACAATGACAAAGCTACTATGTGGTTTAGTGATGAACAACCCAAATATAATGCTGATTTTTGGGATGTAGTAGATGAATGGATCGTTATAGGATTTGAATAAAGGTCAAACTTGAGATTAATAGCAACTTGACAGGCGTTAGGCACTGACTAACGTTTTTGAGACAGTAAATGCACCTAATTATGCAGCCAATCGCCGGTATCGAACTGACGATTGGCTGTTTAGTTTCATTTGAAACAGGATCAAGTGAGTTATATTGTAGAACTTCCCTATTTAGATGATATTGGTGTGCAGATTGGCCAAATTATAGACTAGAGGGTGGGGATTCATCTTTACCAGGTGGTCTTAGATTAAAGTAGGACGATAATATGATGGAAAAACAAGGATGGGTTTCTATTTGGTTAGGAAATATTAGTGAAGAGGACTCTATAGAAGAGTATGTAGATTTAACCTATGATAAGGAGGGCGAGTCTGTACCTTCCAAATTTTTTATCGATTTTAATATTGATATGGATGAAACAGATGAGGATACTATTGAAAAAGCGGTCTTAAAGAATAGTAGTAGTGATATTTCCGCATTATTAGATGGGTGTTCGTATGAAGAAATTATCATCACCAAAATTAATAAACGTATAGACTTAAAAGAATCATATAATGCAGTGATTTTGATATATAACTTTGAGTATACCAATGAAATTACTTCAACTGATGCTTTTGATTTTATTACTTCTACAAAATATGAGTAGAGAACAATTATAAGTAAAAAGAGAGAACATCAAAAATTGGTCTAGACACTGAAAACGATGAAGTAATGTTTGGATTGATTCAAGCCGTTGAATCTTATGATAAGATTGTTAATTCTGAAGCATCTCTATAGGTTTTAGCGAACTCTATTCCTAAAATGCTTCCTCATTCTAAGGAATGGTTAAAGATACTACACAAGAGGATTTTAAATCATGAGCCATCGTTGAATATTTATAAGGAAATTATACCTATCTTAAATAAAGATGTTCAGCAATACATTATTTCTCAATTAATTTTTATTAAAGAAAAGAATCCAAGTAAATTTGAAAAAAGTGTAAATATAATATTGGAATACTTAAAGTAAAATTACAACCTTGATTGGCTACAACCTTTAAAGGTTCTTTTATTGTGTACCACTTAGCAAACATTGTTTCGCGGTATGGTATATAAAGTTAGTGAGGTGCAGGGGGACAACTAAGGGTCAGAGGTCAGTGATAGGGGAGTTAAATGTAACTGACTGGTCTGTAATAAAAACATATCCGGCAGATAATGCAAACAGAATGAAAGGTATTCAACAATGGCAAGTTAAACCTGACACAATTATAATTAAAGGAAAAGCAGGACCACAGTATCAAATTGGTGATCAATATATTGGAGGCGTAGAGCAATGGTATATAACGAATCTAGACGACTTAATAAAACCGTAAAATTTGAAGCAGAAGCTGAAAACATCAAAATTAAACTAGAAACTGAAATCAATGCCCATAAATCAGGAAAAGGAAGGGATGGGACGATTAACCAACTTGAAGTTATCTATAAAGAGATAGAACTGATGGTTGAATCGCTAGATTATATTCCTTCCTATCCAAGAGCTATTGTTGATACTTGGGAGTATAGTAGCGAACTTGGTAAACAACTTTTAGATTTATATGAGATATATAAGTATTAGGTTAGCTGCCTCTAACCCCAACCGCTCCGATAGTAAAATCCAAAAAGGAAGCTTTTCGCCAATGTGAAAAGCCAAAGTGCAAACTTCCAAGTTATCCCGTTCCGAGAGTAAACAACCTCCGAAAGAGAGTAACCATTGACCGAGCGAGAGTACCTACCTAGCTTCCGAGTTGCGAAAAGCCGAACTGCATTAAAGCTACCATCAAATCCCGTTCCGAGAGTAAATCATCTCCGAACGAAAGTAACCAGTAAACGAGCGAGAGTACCCAACCAAGTTCCGAGAGTAAATCCACCTCGTCCGCAAGTAAACCCACCCCGTCCGAGAGTAACCCCTAAACCCAAACGCACTCCACCCAAACCCCAACAAAAAAAGCCTTCCGCCCACGCGAAAGACCCCCACCACCTAAAAACTATGCGTCATCGTCCAAACAGCCACCGCATCCGCATCTCCGTCATTCATAAACCGGTGCGGCAACGAGCTATCAAAGTAAATGCTATCCCCTTCGTCGATCACATAAACCTCGCCCTCTATCTCGAGACGCAAACTACCAACCAGCATCAGCCCGCACTCTTCACCACCGTGGAACATAAGCGGATCATCGGAACCCTCTCCCGGTGACACAATCATTTTAAAAAAACTCATCTGCTTGCCTGAACTTGGCGACAAAAGCTCGTATTCCACATTCGGACGCACTCGTTTTATCATATTGCCCTCACCCTTGCGTGTTAGCGTGACTGCATTACTTTCTTCCGCCTCGAAGAACGAAAAAACTGGAACCTTCAAGCTATGGCTTAACTTCCATAACGTTTCCAAAGAAGGAGATACCTGTCCGCGCTCAATTTGCGAAATCATACTCTGACTCACATTCGTTTTTTTGGCCAGCTCATCTGACGTCAATCCTTGAGACCTACGTAAATACCTAATTCTATTACCTACCTCACTTTTAGGAAATACCAATACAAACACCCCTTATGCATAATAATTCATTAGACAGAATAATAAAACATAGAAAAACAATAAAATACAAAATTAATAAATTCATATTAATAATCATACAATACAACTATCTACAATCTATTTTGCACCTTTTTGCAAATAGAATCAATAATAAAAATATTATAACTAATTATTTTTTATGTAGACAGGTGAATAATAATAATTTATACTACTAATAATTCACTAGTTTCATAAGGGGAACTGAATAATATAAAAAAATGGGGGATTTAGAAATGAAAAAATGGTTAGCGGCAGTACTGATGATTACCGTATTAATCATCGCTGGTTGTAGCAATGATTCAGGTGGGGGAGTATCGACAGAAAACTCCACAATTCAAAAAGCATTAAAAGAAAAGAAATTAGTTATTGGGATGTCAACAGGGTATTTCCCATTTGATATGAAAAATCCTAACGGTGACTTCGTTGGATATGATGCAGATACTGCAGAAGCACTTGCAGAGGCACTAGGGGTAGAAATTGAATACAAACAATTCACGTTTGACGGACTTATTCCAGCGCTACAAACAGGGGAAGTTGACATGGTATTCGCTGGTATGACAATTCGTGGAGACCGCGCACTAGCAGTAAGCTTTGCTAACCCATACTTCCAAACTGGTCAAGCAGTTATGCTTCCTGGATCAGATACAGCTACAAAAACATGGCAAGACCTAGATGTAGCAGGCAAGAAAATTGCGGTAGGTATCGGAACTACTGGTGCCTTACTTGCGAAAGATGTATTTAAAAATGCAGAAGTAATGGACTTCGAAAACTTCCCAGATGCAGCAGCAGCTTTAGCGGCAGGAAAAGCGGATGGGATCGTATATGATGAGCCGGCAATCGCGGTTTGGAAATTACAAAATGGAGACAAAGTAAGACAATTAGAAGGGTTAATCTCTACTGAAAACCTAGGAATCGCACTGAAGAAAAATGACTTCGAAACAATCCAATGGGTAAACTCATTCTTAAACAGCTACCTAGGAAGTCCAGCAGAACTTGCATCACGCGAAAAATGGTTTGAAACTTCTGACTGGTTAGGTGACGTAGTAGAAGAGTAGAACACTCTGGCAATCTAGAGGAGGTACAACAATGATATACGACTGGAGTGTAATCCCCCGTAATATGGACATCTTTATTGACGGGGCCTTAAAAACATTAGAAATTTCTTTATTAGCTATTCTGATTGCTATCCCAATAGGTATTATATTTGGGATGGGACGTATTTCAAAAAACAAGTTTTTCAGATTGATATCTTCCATCTATGTAGAAATCATTCGTGGTGTTCCACTGCTAGTTTTACTTATTTGGATTTACTTTGTACTTGGACAATTCTTAAAGCTCGGTTCCTATTGGGGGGCGATTTGGGGCTTGGCGATATTTGCAGGTGCATTCATTGCCGAGATCGTTCGTGCAGGTATTCAAGCTGTACCAAAAGGACAGATGGAAGCTGCGCGATCACTTGGAATGTCTCATGCAAAGGCAATGACTCATATTATTTTGCCACAAGCATTTAGACGAGTTTTACCACCACTTGCATCTCAATTTATTATGCTAATAAAAGACTCATCACTTGTATCAGTCATTGCAGCGACCGAGTTAACGCTAAACGCCAAAAACCTAGTAGCAACATCATTCCGCTCGATTGAAGTGTGGACATTCGTTGCACTAATTTATTTCATCATGACATTCAGCCTATCGCTAATCATTCGATATTTCGAAAAACGATTACTGAAAAGCGAGACATAACGTTAAGGAGGGTGTACCCAAATGATTACTATCAAAAATGTCAATAAAAGCTTCGGAGACCACCACGTCCTAACCGACGTTTCGCTCGAAGTACCAAAATCGAATGTTATCGCATTGATCGGCCCAAGTGGAGCAGGGAAATCCACCCTAATTCGAGCGATCAACGCATTAGAACCGATAGACAACGGAGAAATAATAGTGGACGGCATTTCCATTCATGACAAAAAAACGGACATCAACGTAGCCCGCACGAACATAGGCTTCGTATTCCAAAGCTTCAATCTATTTCCGTTCCTCACAGCACTAGAAAACGTAACAATGGCACCGATGAAAGTAAAAGGACTAAGCAAAGAGGCAGCTGAAAAAAGAGGGAAAGAACTACTATCTTCTCTTGGACTTGGCGACAAATTCGATGCCTACCCAAACAGACTTTCCGGAGGTCAACAACAACGTGTAGCCATTGCACGAGCACTTGCGATGGACCCACAAGTAATGCTATTTGACGAACCAACATCTGCACTAGATCCAGAAATGGTAACTGAAGTGCTCGATGCCATTCGCAAACTAGCAAAAGACGGCATGACTATGGTTGTCGTAACACATGAAATGGGCTTTGCCAAAGAAATCTGTGACGAAATCGTCTTCATGGCAGAAGGCAAAATAGTCGAACGCGCTGCGCCAACCAAATTCTTCTCTGCGCCAGATACCCAGCGTGCCCAAGACTTCCTATCGAAAGTACTAAACCACTAGAGCAATCTAGTGGTTTTTATTTTGGGAATTATGAGATTGTAAATATATTAATAATTTTGTAAATAATCTTTTCAATTGAATAGTAGTTTGATAAAGTTGAACTATATGAGATTCCAAATTGAATCTCGCTATACGAGGAGGAAAAACATGTTCAAGAATAGAAAATTTCTAGCTTCTAGTATTACAGCTGCTGCAGTGGCAATATCGATGGGATCAGTAGTTTCTGCAGAAGATGCAACAAGCTTCAAAGACGTAGCTCCACAGTACAAAACTGCGGTTGATTACCTAGTGAGTAATGGATTTACAAAAGGTTTTTCAGCTACTCAATTCGGGACAGACTCGAATATTAAACGTGCGGATGCAGCTGTCTTAGTTGCTAAAGCAATGGGCTTTAGTGAAAAAGGTAATTACGCTGATGCAGGATTTAAGGACGTGCCTTCTCGTGCTAAATGGGCGGTAAATGCACTAGTAGAAGCAAAAGTAGTGAATGGGAAAACAAAAACATCATTTGGATCTGAAGATATATTAAATAGAAATGAAACTGCTAAACTTTTAGCGAATGCTGGACAACTAGACGTTAATAACTCTGTAAGTAAAATAGAATTTAAAGATGTAAACAGTGCTTTCGCCAGATATGTAGACGCATTAGTAAAATCTAAAATCACTCAAGGGAAAACTGCAACAGCATTCGGTGCAACAGATGCAGTAAAACGTGGGGAATTAGCTTTGTTCCTACACAGAGGAGAAAAAGAGGTAAGTCAGTTTGATCTATTCGTTATGCATACTAATGATACACATGCCTATTTAGATAATACACTTTATCGTGCAACTGCAATTGAAGGATTGAGAGTGGCAAATAAGAACAACTTACTTCTAGATGCAGGAGATGTATTCTCTGGTGATTTATACTCCACTGAATTTAAAGGTGAAGCTGACGTTAAAATTATGAATTCCTTAAATTATGATGCAATGACTTTTGGAAACCATGAATTTGACTTAGGTAGTTCAGCAGAAGGTCACAAAAAGCTTTCGGAATTTGTAAAAGCTGCAAACTTTCCACTGCTATCAGCTAACATAGATTTCTCGAAAGATTTGAATTTCAAAGGATTGCAAACTAAATCTTATACAATTACACCAAAAGATAGCCATATCCAAAATGGTACTATATTAAATGTAAATGGTCATCAAGTCGGCGTATTTGGATTAACGACTGAAGAAACTCCTACTATTTCAAGTACAGGCGCTGTAATTTTCAATGATTACATAGCCAGTGCTAAAGCTGCTGTGAAGGCATTTGAAGACAAGGGAATCACAAAAATTATTGCACTTTCGCATCTAGGATATAATGATAATGTTACTTTTGACAATGATTTAGAACTTGCAAAACAAGTTAAAGGTATTGATATCATAGTAGGTGGACATACACATACCGAATTAAAAGAAGCAGTTGTAAAGAATCATTTTGGAGAGCCTACACTAATTGTACAGACTGGTTCAAATGGAGCGAATCTTGGGACGTTAGATGTAACATTCAATGTTAAGGGTGAAGTGATTGTACAAAAAGCAGAACTTTTACCTACAAACAAAGATAAGTACGCTGCAAATGAAACAATTGCATCAATTTTGGCACCATATAAAGATAAAATAGACGTTATTAAAAAGGAATCTGTTGGTGTAGATGCTGCAATTAAATTAGATGGGGAACGTGCAGACGTTCGTACGAAAGAAACAAACTTAGGTAACTTAATCGCAGATGGCATGCTTGCAAAAGCAAAGGAACTAGATCCGGAAACTGTTTTTGCATTCACTAATGCTGGTGGAATACGTGCTTCTATTGATGCTGGTGATATAACAGTGGGGGATGTTCTTGGAGTAATGCCGTATGGTAACTCTTTAGCACTAATAACACTCAAAGGCTCGGAAATAAATGAAATGTTAGAGCGGTCAGTAGACACACTTCCAGAGCAAAGTGGTGCATTCCTTCACATTTCCGGACTTAAATTTGAATTTGATAGCACCAAACCAGCAGGTAGTCGTGTAGGGAAAGTAGAAGTAAAACAAGGAGATACCTATGTCCCAATCGATCCTACGAAATTATACAAAGCAACTTCAAATACGTTCACTGCCGGTGGTGGAGATAACTACGAGGTATTGAAAAAAGTATATGCAGAAGGTAGAGTATCGGAGCCAGGGTTTGTAGATTACTTAATGTTTATCGACTATATTAAAACGTTAGAAAAAGTTGAGCCAAAAGTAGAAGGTCGAATTGTAGATATTTCAAAAAAATAAATACAAGTTTAATCTCCGTCTATCAATAGAAGCTCTTAAATATAGCCATACGGGAAAATCTCGTATGGCTAATTTTATTGGTACCGAAATACATATAAATACAATATCTGACAAACAGAAACCTATATACCCAAAAAAGTTTCCAATTAAACCAAATTTAGCCCCAATGTCTGATATTTTAGTAGAAAAAAATATGTTAAGATGCATGTAGAAAAAGAAAAGGAGTTATTAATCTGTGAAAAAAATTTATCTCACATTAATTGCTAGTTTCATTGCTATCTTGACACTATCCGCCTCTCCGACACTTGCTGCAACAAATTATAAAGATGTAAAAAACACAATAAGTGCATATGAAGAAATTATGTATCTAAACAAGGGGGATATTCTTTCTTCAGATAGTTCTACTTTATTTTCACCTGATGCACCAATGACGAGAGCACATGCTGCTGTCATGATAGGAAAAGCATTGCAAATTTCAGGAACCGACAAAAACCAAAAGTTCTCAGATGTTCCTAGTTCAAATTTTGCCATCGGTTATATTAACGATATGGCTAGCCGCGGAATTATTAAGGGATATAACAATGGGACATTCTTACCGAACCAAACCTTAAAACGTGGCGAAATGGCCTTATTAATAGCTCGTGCATTTGGTTATCAGTCTTCAACAACCAATGATGCTGCAAATGAATTAATGAACAAAGGAATCGCAGCAGGCATTGGCAAAGGAAACTTTGGTACTACTCGTACGATGAAACGCGGAGACTTCGCAGTATTTTTAACAAGAGCGATCAATGCAGATTTCAGAACAAAAACTTTAACAGACACACCAACTAAAATGTACGTCGATGTACAAGGAGAAACGCTGAACTTCCGAAGTGGCCCTGGAGTTGGATATGGGACAACCTATAAGTTCTCAGAAGGCTATCCAGTTAATGTTTATTACCAAGTTGGAAATTGGGTTTATGCAAAATCAGGTAGTAAAACAGGATTTTTCTCGACAGCCTATTTAACAACAGATGCTCCGTCAACCGGTTCTTTACCAATTGAACCAATTCCAGTAGACACTAAAAAATCATTTAATGATTTAGTTGTAGTAATTGATCCAGGACATGGTAAGCAGGATCCAGGAGCTACTGGATTCGGTCTGAAGGAAAAAGATGTTGTATTAGATATAAGTCTACGTATGAAAAAGTATTTTCTACAAACACCTATAAAACCAATGCTAACTCGTGAGACAGATACATTCCCGACGCTTTCACAGCGTGCACAGTTTGCCTATAAAAATAATGCAGATTCATTTGTGAGCGTACATGCCAATGCACTTAACGGTTCAGCTCTAGGACAAGAGACATTCTATTATGCATCTACAAATAAAAACGTCGATCAATCTAAAGCACTTGCAACTTACATTCATAAACGTATGCAAGAAGCATGGGGCCTAAAAAATCGAGGTGTAAAACCTGGAAACTATGCGGTTTTAAGAGAAAATTCGGTTCCCGCAGCATTAGCGGAAATTGGGTTTATAGATAACAAAACAGATAATGCGTACATTGCTTCATCTACAAGAAGAGAGCAAATGGCTCGAGCAATTTTCTTAGGAACACTAGATTACTATTATCACTATGAAAATTTTTCGGAAGCAGCAGGCTACTATTCTAAATTCAGTGCAACACCATCAAAAAAACATTATTAATCCATACAGTCCTGATGAATTTTCATTAGGACTGCTTTTTCATACATAGAAAGTGAGGGATTACCTATGAAAGCAAATCAAATATTCATCATATCATCTCTTTTCTTAACACTCCTTCTGCTGCCACTACAAACAAACGCAGAAAGCGACATGAATTACTACATAATCTCAGAAAATGCAGACGAATTAAATAAATTTATGCAAGAACAAGACATACAAGTAAATGATTACTTCGGTCGTTTTTCTACATTCGAGGTTACCTTGAATGAGGATGAAATAAAAGCTATTAAACAGTTCGATTCAACTGCAGTGCTCCAAAAAGAACGTAATTACAACATAACGAGCGACAAAGTCATTCCTTCCATTACAACTGTTAAAGCAGCCCCATCCAATACAACACCTTATACCGGTAAAAATGTGAAAATAGGTATACTGGATTCGGGAATAGATACAGAACATCGAGATCTTAAAGTAGCAGGCGGCTATTGTGCACTTTCCAATCAATGCGCAACTGGTATTCCGTACGATGATAATCATGGGCATGGCACACATGTCGCAGGAGTAATAGCTGCTAAAGCAAACGATACAGGAACAGTTGGAATTGCTCCAAACGCACAAATCTACAGTATTAAAGTGTTAAATGAATTTGGCAAGGGAACAACTGGCAGCATCATTCGCGGTATCGAATGGGCGATCGAAAATGACCTAGATATCCTAAATTTAAGTATTACATCAACAACATACGACGCTGTAATGGAAAATACCTTGAAAGTTGCGTATGAAAAAGGAATGCTATTAGTCGGAGCTGCTGGTAATGAAGCTCTTGTACAGCCTAAAGGTAACTCCGTAACATATCCTGCAAAGTTTAGTAGTGTGATAGCAGTTGGAGCAGTTACAGATGAACTTGCAAAGTTACCAGAATCATCTATTGGCGCAGAACTTGAAATTGCAGCGCCGGGATATGCAATATTTAGCACATATCCAAACGAATGGGATTTTTCAGACGGCAAACAGGATGGCTATACACATTTATCGGGAACTTCTATGGCAGCACCTCATGTAACAGGAGTTTTAGCGCTATATCGTGAAAGGTTTCCAAGCATGACAAATGTACAATTACGTGCTTTATTAACATCCTTAGCAAAGGACCTTGGAACCCCTGGGAGAGATTCTAGCTTTGGATTTGGATTAGTCCAATACGAAAAAGATATAGAAGGTTCGCCGCAGTTAGAAACAAAAGTGGAAAAAGGTAAGGTAGAAATTTCATTAGCAAATTCAGTTACAGGGCTTCAACTAACTCTAAACAATAAAATTCTAAACAAGCAAAACAATAAATGGACAATCTATGGGGTTCAAGGAGATTATCCGATAGAAGTATCGTACCAAACAGCAAAAGGCATCAAAATGAAAGAGCGATTGAATCTACAAATAACAAATCCAATTTACTCAGACGTTAAACGAACGCAGTGGTTTAGTGAGCACATAGGCAATTTAGCAAATAAAGAGCAAATAAATGGCTATGACGACGGTAGCTTTAAACCTTATCAAGAGATTACTAGAGCGGAAGCGGCAGTATTAATCGGGAGAGCCAAATCATTAGACGGTGCATTAAGAAAAACGACCTTCTCAGATGTTTCCGAAAAGTCGTTCGCAGCAGGTTATATTCAAAGTGCTTTGGACGCTGGAATAATTTCTGGTTACAAAGACGGTACTTTCAAGCCGGATGATAAAGTGACAAGAGGCGAGATGGCAATATTATTGGCTAAAGCCTTTAAACTTTCACCAACGACCTCCAATAAGAGCAAATTTGTAGATATTTCCCCATCAATGGCTGCGTATCCTTATATATTGCCAATTATTGATGCAAAAGTAACGGTAGGCTATGGAGATAACACTTTCAAGCCGTACAATAAAATAACACGTTCAGAATTCGCAGCATTTCTTGCGAGAATACAAAAATAGTTATGAAAATAAAGAAGAAAAATGATAGATTAATAAAGTAAAAGCTAGATTTGGAAGGAGTTTAACATGAAAAAATTAGTAGCAATAATCATTGCACTTTCCTTAGTCATTACTGCATATATTCCTGTGCAAGCTGCAGATGAATTAACAGGGTTAACACTAGAAAAAGAAATGCGAGCAATGATCGAACTAGGGATAATTCAGGGCTATAACGATGGAACAGTAAGACCAAAGGATGACGTGACAAGAGAGCAATTCGCTGCATTTATTGTACGTGCATTAAAATTACCAGCAGCAGCTCCGAACTACACAGATGTAAATCCATCCTCTGCACTGGCCTCTGCAATAGGTGCTCTGCAAAGTACGGGCATTATGAAAGGCACATTAGATAATAAGTTCAATCCTACGAAAAAAATAACGCGTGAAGAAATGGCAATTACTATGGCACGTGTATTGGATCAAAAAAATATCACTGTTTCCGTAGATAGTATTATAGTGGCTGACCAAAATAAATTCGGGTCATCAGATAGTATAATAGCTGCTAAAAAAACTATTGCCGCGAAAATTATTAATGGATTCGCTACAGAAGATAAAACTTCATCAGCAGTACTGTTCAAGCCAAAAGATCTTTCTAAACGTGACCAAGTGTCCGCGGTAATCTACCGTTTCATCGAACTGATGAAAACAGTAGAAACACCGGAGCCAATGCCTGAGCCGATTCCAACACCAGAACCAGTTCCAACTCCACCCCCTGTTGAAGTAAACACATTCTATGTTGCTTCTGTTAAGGATGGAGAGATTGTAAAATCTACAACTTCATATAAAACATTTGAAGAAGCTTCTAAAGCTTTCTCGTCTTCATCAGTCGATGCGATTTTAAAAGGTGATGATATGATTAAGATCAAATCTGGACTTGCTTATTCAACTACTAATCCTAAAAACTATGCATCGATTTATAGCGATACAAGTTTGAAAACAGAAATTACTTATATTCAAAAAGGCCGTGAGATGAAATACATTGGAAGTGGTCCAGATTATGTAATTGTTCAAGCCGGTGGGACTATAGGATATGCGAAGCATTCCGAAGTAGATCTTATTCCTTCTAAGGTGGTAATTGGACAAGATTACTATTCCAAAAATGGTTCAGGAATGTTAAACCATTACCTATATAACCATGTAACCAAAAAACTTGAAAGCTTTTATCAAGTGGGTCCTGCTCCGGATTTTATGAATACATCAGATAAATACTATAGCTATGACGGTGTACAATTTTACGATAATAAAGGAACCCTTAAAGGAACTTTCTTTCCTTACTTCCAATTCCAATCAGTAAGACAACCGACAAATTACACAGCAGAAGAGCTAGACCAATATATATTAACGGTATTAACGGAAAAAGAAGCTACTAAAATTGCACGATATGCTAATGCAGTACAAAAATCTAAACTTGTAAATTTAGGAACGTATTTAAAAGAAGTAGAATCCACTTATGAAGTAAACGCAATGTTTATACTTGCAGCCGCAATGCATGAAAGTGATTTTGGATTAAGTAGTTATGCACAAACTATTAATAATTTATTTGGTATTGGTGTTTATGACTCTGACCCGAATGCGAAAGTATATGCCAAACCAGAAAACAGCGTGTATGCGTTTGTAACTAGATATATTAATGGAACCTATGGTCTTCCAACAGGTTCATATGCAAACGGAGCAGTTCCTGGTAACAAAACCACTGGATTTAATGTGAAGTACGCATCGGATCCACAGTGGGGCTCTAAAATAGCTGGACATATGTATCGAATAGACTCGGCACTCGGAGGGCGTGATTTTGGGCAAGCAAAACTAGGGATAACAACACCTAACAGCACTTTGAATGTTCGCTCTACTCCAGAAGTTAATTCTAGTAATCTTTTATACACATATAAGAGAAAAGAATTAGGGGTTAATAATATATTTGGTTATCCGGTGGTAATAATTAGCAAAGAAATAGGTGCGGATGGTTACTACTGGTACAAAGTATTAACTGATACTCCATCTCCATCACCAGAATATGGCTGGATTCGTGGAGATTTACTAAGAATAATAGAATAATACTAAACAAAAACGCAAGGACACTGTCATCTGACAGCATCCTTGCGTTTTTTTAATATAGTGTAGTTTTGGAAATATCCCGTTCCGAGAGTATTTCCCGCTCGTCCGATATTAAATAAAAATCCTTGGCAAGTAATTCCAAGACAACCGAGAGTAACCAGTCAGCCAAAGCGAGTAAACAACCATCGCCCGCGAGTAAACCCAATCTAGTTAACAAACTCTTCTAACCAAATACTATCTCTTCACCATCTGTAGCAATCTCGTAAACCCACTGCGATACGTCACTCGCAGCAAAACCGCATAAGCAACAATCCCAACAGGGACCAAAATAGCTAACTGAATAAGAGAATACCAATCCTCCATAGGGATCAACATCTTAACTCCCCATACGATAACCCCCATCAAAACAGATGGAACCACAACTCGAATGGACATCCGCGCAAAACGTTTAAACTCATCCATTCCTAAATCACGAAAGACAACAATCATAGAAGCAGTGAAATAATATACACTAACTACAGACGCGGCAATCGCAAGCGCTGGATATCCATACTTATCAACAAGTAACCAGTTCAACAAAAAGTTCACCGCAATCGTCGTCACACTTATTCGGAATACGACCGCCGTTTTACCTCGCGCATACATCGATTTACTCAAAATCAGCTGCATGCCCTGGAACACAATAATGGGTAAATAATATAACAACGCTAAATACGTATTATGTGTATCCACAGAAGTGAACTTTCCGCGCTCATAAATAAACGACAAAGCCGCTTCCCCGACGACCAATAATCCGATAGAAATTGGCAACAATGTGATCAAAGAAATTTCCATTCCCTTGAAAAAAGTCTGCTTAAATTTCGCCACGTCGTCAATTTGCTCGCTCATTATTGTAAAAATAATGGCAGCAAGTGTCGTAGCATAGATAGCATTCGGGATACTAACTAATAACGATGCATTATTCAAATACGTAACTGCACCTGTTTCTAATCCTTCACCAGATGCAAATGCCTTATTGACGAATAAATTCACCTGTCCGACAACCGAGTTCAATAGCGATGGCACGATTAAAATAGCAAAAGCTTTCTTAAAATCCTTTTCCATCGAGAAGTTTGGTCGCCATTTATAATCAGATCTACCTAAATAATAGATTTGTATCACAACACCAAGGCCCGTACCAGCTATAAATCCATACACTAACGAGTAGATACCCATACTAGAGCTGAATAAAATCGCAAATATCGCAGCCATCAATGTACCTAATAACTTCGCCAGCTGTGAAGGCACGAAAATACGACGAGATTGTAAATAAGAATCCAATAGTCCACTTAAAGCAATAATCGTCATAAAAGCAAAGAATATTTGTGTCATCTCAACAGCAAATGGCTCAATTTCTGGCTTCATATTAAAATAAATAAACGGAACAAACTTAGGGGAGAAAAACCATCCTAAAATACTGACAACACCAAACCCAACCATAGTCCAGTTCAGCAATGCATTTGCATTACCATCACTAGTATCCGTCCCAGCTTTTTTCCGTTTAATATACATCGGCAAAAATACATTATTAAAACCAGTGGATATCATCGCAATTACAAGCGTGATGAAACTAAATGCTAAAAAGTAGCCATCTGTTTCATTTGATACACCAAATTCCTTCGCGACAATCGCTTCTCTTATAAACCCCGAAACCTTCAGAAGCAATGCGATTGCGGTAGTCCAAATCGCTGCCTTTTTTAAACTGCTCATACCTTTATCTCCTATATCTAGAAAAGCTCCCTACATAGTCTGCAAGGAGCTCTTACATTATTTATTTAACGCTTGTTTATAAACAGCTTCATATTTCTCGGCAGCTGCGTAGTGAGAGTACTCTCCGATAATTTTATTGCGAGCAGCATCTGCAAGCTTTTGACCTACCTCTTTATTTTCTAGTAAGTAAATCATTGCATCCGATAATTCTTCCACATTTCGTTCTGCAACTAATAGCCCGTCCTTTTCATGGTCAACGATTTCTTTCAAGCCGCCGACTGCACATGCGATCAGAGGAACTCCTGAACCCATAGCCTCTAATGCGGAAATAGAAGTTGCTTCCTCCACACCAGCACTATAAATAGAAGGGACTAGAACAACGTCACTTAATGCATAATACTCAATCATTTCTTTATGGTCAATAGCACCTAGCATAGTGATGTTATTTTCAACGCCTAATTCTTTTGCCTTCGATTTGATTTCCTCGAACATCTCTCCAGTACCTGCAAAAACAATACGTGCATTAGGAAACTTCTCTAATACTGGTGGGAAAGATAGAACAGGGTAAATCACGCCATTTTTTTTCGTTAAACGTCTTGGAACAAAGAATAATAGCTCGTCCTGACTTAAATTATGCTTTGTACGGAACTCTGCTCGACGTTCTACCTCAGGCTTGAAGGATTCCACGTCGATGAAGTTTTTGATCATTGTACCTTCAACACCAGTTTCTTTTTTCACATAATCCTTAATACGAGTATCTACCGTAATAATAGCACGAGTTGCTTTATACATTTCACGTTCAGCAGTCATTAGTGCTTCTGCCTGAGTGGAATCCTTATCGACAGAGCCCTTCGAAATACTTTCAAATGTTAAATAACCGTGAACAGTACTAACAGTAGGAATATTAGAAGTTAGAGCTGCTTCGGTCGCAAACACATCTTGTGCATTAATAATATCGTAATTTTTGGAAATACGTTCTTTTACAAGCTGTTCTAAAAAATCTTTTCTGCGTTTTAATGTCCATACGTATCCAGAGCCTTTTTTCACTTTATTCAATAAAAAGGAAGGACCACGAGCGATGAAATCGCGCTTCCATTTAGGAGTATCACTAAACGATATGATATCTACTGTGTGACCACGTTCCTCCAAACCCTTTTGAAGAGTAGCCATATGTGTAGAAAGTCCGCCTAAATGAGGGTAGTCATAGGATGTAGCTAGTAGTATTTTCATTATTTAAGTCCTCCAAATTTCTCTTTTAATAAATAAACGTTTCGCTTTGCTTCTTGACGAAGTGCCTCTACATTAGGTTCCATCATCTGCTTCACTTCAACAGAATTATCTAATGAATAAAGAGCTGACCCAAGTAACTCTTCTCTATTAAACTCTTCCAATGTGAATGAATGCTTCCACATACCCGAACGTTTTAAGAAGCTTTCCACCTTGCGATCATAACTAAGCCCAATATGCGGTACATTGCTTAGTGCGGAGAAAATTAGCGCATGCAAACGAAGTGCGATTGTTACATCTGCTTTACCGATAAATTGATAGAATTGGTTAGGAGTAAAATGATCACCTAGTAATTTCGTTTTGTCCCCATGTTCCATCTTTTCTATTATGCGTTTAGAAACGTTCGTATCATACGGAGGCTCCATTGGTACGAACACTGGCGTAACGCTACGCTGTTCGATTAATCTATCTAGTGTCCATGCTAGTTTTTCTATATACTCTTCTTCCTGTTCAAACCATGGTCTAGGTGCAACAGCAACGATTCTCTCAGAACCATCTAAGCCTAGTGAATCATAAGCAGAATTATCCTCGGTTCCTTGGAACGCAAAAACAATATCAGCAGTAACAACCGTTTCAGGTCTCTTAACGCCTAATGAATGAAGATAGTCCTTTGAATACTGATCGCGAACTGTTACGAAATTTGCCATATTAGCAAAAAATTTCATAAGAATTTTACCCCACGTAGAAGTAACAGGACCGATACCTTGTGAGAAGAACATAACCTTCGCCCCACATAGCTTAGCTAAAAATACAATTAACAAATAATAAGGGAGCGGCCCGAACAAGAACTTAGTAGGATACGTATCCTGTAGTAAGCCACCTCCACCAGAGATTAGCAAATCTGCTTCACGAAGAGCCTTCACTTTTTGTTTGTTTTCATGTCTCCATCCACGATATACCGATTTAACTTGATGTTCTTTGGACGTTTTCTCGGGTGATAGAGAGAAAACCGTTATATCTGGGTTATCTAATTCACTCCGTAAGTTATCAACGATTGCTTTTAAAATGGCCTCATCGCCAGTATTTCCTAATCCATAAAAGCCGGAAAGTACAATTTTCAAAATAATTAATCCTCCTCATAACAAAAGCTTTCACGAGGCTGTGAAAGCATGATATGACCAAATTCTATCACTTGTGATGGAAGTTATGCAACTATACAAAGAATCTGCTATAATTATTAAGTTCAAAGTGAAAAAGAATTGAGGACATACACATGAAAGAAACCTACTTAGGAGTAGATGTATCTCTACTTACATATGAAGGAATCATAAATGATCTTGAAAATAGAATACAAAGGGAAGAACAGTCGACAATCATCGCTGTAAACCCAGAAAAAATTATTACAGCGCAAAAAGACGCGACGGTTAAAAAACTTATAAATAACGCAACCTATCAAATAGCGGATGGTGTTGGAGTTCTTTTGGCATCTAAACTAAAAGGCGGAAACTTAAAAAGTCGCGTCACTGGAGTAGACATGATGGCAACTCTACTAGCATTCGCAGCTAACAAACAGCATTCCGTGTACTTTTACGGAGCGAAAGAAGAAACAGTAAAGCTCGCAATTAACAATATCCAACAAGAGCATCCATCCATACAAGTAGCTGGATATACAAATGGGTATGATAAAGATGAAGCAACACTTGTAGAAAAAATTCAAGCTAGTGGAGCTAAAATATTATTTGTTGCCTTAGGAAGTCCAAAACAAGAATTGTGGATTGAACGAAACATGGCCAAGCTTTCAAACGTCAAAGTATTTCAAGGAGTAGGGGGCAGTTTCGACGTGTTCTCTGGAACAGTAAAAAGAGCACCAGCTATTTTCCGTAAACTTGGACTAGAATGGCTGTACCGCTTAATAGCTAGTCCATCAAGATTAAAAAGGCAGCTAAACTTGCCGATTTTTTTATTTAGAGTATTAAAGGAAAAGAAGACCAAATAACTAGTATTTAAATAGAAGGAGATTGAATAAATAATGAAAAAAACAATTTGTGTAGTGGGATTAGGGTATATTGGTTTACCGACCGCAGTCATGTTTTCTAATCATGGGCATATAGTACATGGTGTCGATGTAAATGCTAAAGCTGTAGAAAAATTACAAAACAAGCAATTACATATAGAAGAGGAAGGATTACAAGAACGTTTAAACAAAGCGATTGACTCCGGAAATCTTACTGTATCTACAACACCTCAAAAAGCAGATGTATTTATCATTGCAGTACCATCCCCTATTAAACAGGACAAAACAGCTGATCTAGAATACGTTCGTACGGCAACAGCTTCTATCGTTCCATTTGTGGAAGCTGGCAACCTAGTAATTTTAGAATCTACAGTGCCACCAAAAACAGTTGAACATGTAATGCTACCTGAATTAGTAAAATCGGGACTAGCAATCGGAGATGAACTATTTGTATCTCATTCTCCAGAACGAGTAATACCAGGCCGTGTTTTTGAGGAACTAGTTTCAAACGACCGTATTATCGGAGGAATCAACCCAAAATCAGCAACAATGACGACAGAACTTTATAGCTCTTTTGTAAAAGGGAAGATGCATGAAACTGATGCAACAACTGCAGAGCTTGTAAAAGTAATGGAAAACACATACCGTGACGTTAATATTGCTTTCGCAAACGAACTTGCAAAAATTGCAGGAACAATCGGTGTGAACATTTGGGAGGCCATCAAACTGGCGAACTATCACCCACGTGTGAATATCCACACACCAGGACCAGGTGTTGGGGGACATTGTATCGCTGTAGATCCATGGTTCCTAGTAGAGCTTGACCAAAAAAATTCGCAAATTATTCACTTAGCGAGAAGCACAAATGATGGCATGCCAGCATATACTGCTCAGTTGACCAAAGATATTCTGAAAGCAAAAGGAATCGATCAACCGAAAATTGCAGTGCTAGGTCTTGCCTTCAAAGGAAATATCGACGACATGCGAGAAAGTCCTTCAATAGAAGTAATCGAGCAATTGCATGAAAGAAATATCGATTATATTGCATTTGACCCACATATTAAAGAAAACAATTTAGAAAAACAAACACAACAACTTGAAGTTGCACTAGATAAGGCGGATGCCATATTAATCTTAACGGATCACCAAGCATTTAAAGACTTAGATCCAACAATTTTAAAGGACCAAATGAACCATTCAATCATTATAGATACTAAAAACTGTATTAATAGAAGAACATGGGAAAAAGCTGGATACGAGGTCTTTGTCCTAGGAGATTCAAAGAATTAAAAAAAATTTCAACTAATTTTCAGAAAGTAGTTGAAATATAGGATACTTTTGGTAAAATAGGTAGAGAGTTTATATAAAAATATTAGTTGAACCCAATTTTCGCTAAAATAAACTATGAAATTAGTAACATTTAATTAAATTTCATAAATTTAGTAGCGCAACTAAGTTTTAACTGATATAATTTAAACTGTATCTATGAAATATCTCATAGAATTATAAATGATTGACAAATCAAGGAGGAATTCTACACATGGCTTACCAACCAAAGTCGTACAAAAAGTTCGTTGCAACAGCAGCGACTGCTACTTTAGTAGCTACAGCAGTAGTACCTGGTGCTTCTGCAGCAGTAAAATTTGAGGACGTTAGCAGCACATACAAAACAGCTGTTGATTACTTAATCTCTAAAAACATCACTGAAGGTATCAGCGATACTAAATTCGGTACGGATGCTCCTATCAAACGTGGAGACGCAGCGATCTTTATCGCAAAAGCTCTAGGTCTTGATACTAAAAGCGCTCCAGACCAAGATTTCACAGATGTAAACAGCCGTGTTGAAGGTGCAGTTAATGCAATCGTTAACGCTAAAATTGCTTCTGGTAAAACAGAAAGCAAATTTGCTCCAGACGACTACATTACTCGTCAAGAAATGGCTAAAATCCTTGTAAATGCTTATAAATTAGAAGCAGGGGATACTAAAAACTCATTTACAGATGTAAACTCAAACTGGGATGCATACGTAGATGCTTTAGTTGAAAACGGAGTAACTTTAGGTAAAACTGAAAAAACTTTCGCTGCAACTGACACAGTAAAACGTGGAGAATTCGCTTTATTCATCCACCGTGCTGAGCACATTGTCCCTGCAACTCCTTCAGTTGTATCAGTAAGTGCGACTAACCCGTCAACTTTAACTTTAACTGGTGAAGGTCTTCAAAATCTTAAAGCAGAACAAGTATCTGTGGTTGGAAATAAAGTTACTGCATTAACTGCATCTAAAGATGGCAAAACTGCAACATTAACTTTAGAAGGGAAATTAGCCCCTAACTCAGAGGTTGCACTTTCTGTAACAGTTGATGATGTTAAAAAAGATTTCACTGCTAAATTTGAATTTAAAGTAACTTCAGTTGATATTGCTGCTCAACAATTTGACGATGAGCGTGCTGGACAAAAAGTTTCTTTCAGTGTTAATGGACAGCCAGCTGATGTAGATTATTTGGCACTTGCTGGATATACAGTAACATATGTAGCTAAAACAAGTACTGGAGCAGCTGCAAACGGATTCTTTGATAATGCTGTAGGAGTTAATACTTCTTCAACTGGAATTATTTCTAATCCTGCTCTAGCTAAAGGTTCATACACAGTCGAAGTCCAAGTAACAAAATCTGGTGAAGCTCTTGTAACAGATTCTGCTGCTGTTAAGATTGTAAATATTGATGCTGAAACAACTGCATTAGATACAGTATCTTTCTATAACTTTGCTGATACTGCTACAGATGATTCATCAGCAGCATATGATGCAGCATTACTTGGAGACGACTATAAAATGAACAGCACAACTTTAGTTGCTGGTGAAAAAGCTAAACTTCTTAAAGTTACTGGAACTGTTGCTGGCGAAAAAGTAACTTTACCTGAAACTAATGTAGATGTTAAGTCTTCAAACGAAGCCGTTGTATCCGTTGATGCAAACGGTGTCTTAACTGCAGAATCAGCTGGTACTGCAACAATTACTTTAAAAGTTGGCAATGTGACTAAAACAGTGAACTTTACTGTAACTAATACAACTCGTAAACTTACTAAAGTTACACCTGCTACTTCATCTGTAAAAGCAGTGGTTGGTTACAATACTACTATTGGCGTTAAAACTTTAGACCAATATGGTGACCCATTTGCAGTTGTTACAGGAGATGCTACTCCAGGCGTTTATATCGAAGAAGTAATTCCTAAAGTTGGTGGAGTTGAAATCGTATCGGATTTTGAAGTGGTAACTGATGCTCCTGGTTCAATTGGTTCTCAAACTATTACTCTTACTGGCGCAGTTGCTGGTAAAGGTACTGTATCCTTCAAGAACCCTGCTGGAACTGTTATTGGTTCATTCATACTTGATGTTTCTGCTGTTGATAATACAGGTAGTAAAAAATTAGAGATTATTTCAGCTGCTCCTGACTCTACTGACAATACTTTAGATATTTTAGCTGATGATACAGTTTCTTATGAGCTAGCAAGATATAATACACAAGGTACTTACGTTGAAGCAGTTGATTTAGCAACATACACAGTTGAGGTTGTTGATGGAACTGTTGCAACAGCTACATTTGTTGGTGGAACTGGTAACGCAACAGCTGGTCTTGCTAAAAATGAAACTGCTTCAGGTACTGCTGGTGATGTAAGTATTGATATTAAAGGTCTAAAAGCAGGTAAAACTGATATTCTATTGAAAGACACTGCAAGTGGTAAAGTTGATAAATTTACAATTACAGTGGTAAATAACCCTATTGAAATTAAATCTGTTAACTTCCTTGCTACTCCAACTGTTAACTATGTTGGCGCATTAACTAACTATGAAGATGTGTTAAATATTACTTCAAGTAATGCAGATGATATCGTGAATGGAGTTGCTTTAACTCAAAATTCTCTTCACAAAGTACGTATTTCTGAAACTGCTGGTACTGAAGGAGTTCTTTACTTAGACGTAGATGCAGATGGTACTTATACTAGTGGAACTGATACTGATTTAGGTCTTCTGACATTAACTGCAACAGCATCAAGTACTTTTGCTCCTATTACTACAGATTCTGTTGCAGGTTATACAACAGTTGCTGCTGGAGAAAAAGGAACATTATTGTTCAAAGTATTAACTGATGTATCTGGTGTAGATGTAACTACTTCAATCGCTGCTACTTCAGTATCTGTTGACGTTAAGTAATTTTAAGTTTTTAGCTTAACAAAATTCAAACTTCAATAGATATTTGATTTGATTTTAGTTGAAGAGTAATAGAAATACCATGTGGAGAATAATCTCTGCATGGTATTCTTTTTTTTTCTAAAGATATATATTCCCTTAGATACTCTTATTATAACCTTTCACAATGGTAGTAAACGCATATTACATCAATTGTTAGATAATGAAAGGTTGATGAAGTATTTGAGTTATCTCGAATTAATAAAAAAAATACTCAGATATTTATTTTTCAGAATATCCTAAGTTAGACAGTTTAATTAACCATTTAAAACGATTCATTATTCTGTTTCAACTACTTTTTCAAATAGATATTATAATCCTGAATTACTAATTAAAGCACTAATTCCTTTGTAGAGTTAGTGCTATTTCTAATTTAGGAGAAATGTATGTATTAGACTAAATGGCAGAGATGTATGGTTAGCGCTCCTTTATGATGAACAATCAATTGCGTGAAGGCAGAAAATAATTAACTGTCCCTTTAATAACGTTGTTCTTTCAAACTTACTAGATAGTTTCAAAGTTTAATCCATATGTTCATCGTTAAGAATTTTAATTATTGTATATACATGAAATGACAATGGTTATACATGCTCTAACCTTCAAAATAAAAATTGAGCGAATGGAAAAACTTTTTTAAGATTGAACCAGGATTACACAGAAACAATTAGAAACTAAATAGAACGAATAAGTGAACATGTAGCGAAGCGCTCCTCCATGTATTTGAAAGGCACATGCATGGTTGTAAAACGACGAAAAAAATCCCGCTGAGTATCTCGTCTGCTCCGGCTATGTCTTACCGACATTTGTGTAGCACGTCAGAAGGGTGTTGTTAAACATTCCCAGATGTTACCGTCCCAGTATCGAAAGCTAGGCAGGATAGAGTGTTACTCCGTGGTGGAGTTATTGTTAAAGCTGGACTTGGGCAAATGGAAAAATAGATACGTCTATGATTCCAGCAAACTATTATTATTCATACGTGACCGAAAGAACCAAGATGTACATATCATGCATATCAAACTATTCCTTGTCCTCTTTGCAGGGCAGAATAGCTTCTCCGTTCCCTCCGACCCAATCTACCTTTCTTTCAAAACCTATTAAATATCTCATCTAATATACATTCTTTAGTTAATAAATAAGTAGTTACAAGATAGGTGAAAATGAATTGTTTGATTACTTGTAATTTTCATTTTGTTATCTTAAAATATACGTAGAGTAGGTGCGCTAACACCTAGTCTTTACGCAATATTTGCTAAAATGGTTGACCAAGTTGATGAGTGTATAAAAATAACTACCTTTCATGCCTAGAGCATATGGTGGTTATTTTTATGGGGATTTCCACCAAATGAATCCTATTTAAGGCTATCGCTCTCTAAATTGTGATACGACCAAACGTGGAAAAGTGAGTGAGGTTGCTTATTACTAATTAAAAAATAATTAATAAGAGAGTTCGTACAATGACATACTAGTTTCGTTGTGAACTCTTCTTTTTCTCATCTCTTGATTAACTGTCTACAAAGTCCCGGTGGCTACTTATCTAACTTCTCAGTTTTTCAGTATACGAGCTTGAAATAAATAACTTCCAAAGTTCTTCATCATGATTTCGAATAATTTTTCTTCTAATAATCTTGGTTTAATTCACTACTATTTTAGAATGAAAGTTAACTGTCAAAATATAATTCATCAGCTTATTAATTGTTTATTAGTTCATGGATATATATGACTAATTATGTATGTAGTCAAATTTTCATATATAATGAAAGGGATATAAGAATTATATGATTATATGTAAAGAGAATGAATTCCAGTAATAATGAAAAGAGTGTATAACAATGAAAAATGAGATTGTTTCAATTTCAGTAGAACAAATCAAGAAAGAAACGGATGTGATGCATGAAAAAATTAAAAATAAACACTTCTTTCCACTCTTTAATAGTTTGAAAGGACAATATTCAATCGATTTAGCTAAGAGTTCCAAACCAACTATTATTGTGAAACAAATTCATACAATTGTAGATTTAAATAAAATTCCAAATCAACCGGGGTTTTACTTAATTTTTACAGACTATAAGAATGGCTTTAAAGATATAAATAGTTGCACAGCAATATTAAATAATAATCCTAATGCAAGAGTCATCTATCGTGGAGAATCGTACAATGCACGTACTAGATTAGAAAGTCATCTTTTTAACGATACATACCATCGTAATTTAAAATCTGCTGTAAATAGAAATGACAATTATAAAGTTTGTATAAAGCTTTCGGAAAATGAAAATGTAAATTTAGATTCTCCAAGCAGAGTTACTGAGGCGAGTTGGTATGTTGCATATCACGGAATGCGGAAAAGTAATAGAACGATTCGTGAAATGGCAGAGGAAGCATTTGATGATGTATTTGGCAAACCAATATTCAGCAGGGATAAAAAATAGTGGGATTGAAAGGAATCGTCGTTACATGTCATTTTTAAGTGAGCAAATAAGCGATGTACGATTTCGTTCATTGCGATGTTTTACTGTTAACAATCCAGTTTCAATTACTATTTAGTATAAATATTGATAAACACTGTACAAGGAGGAGATATTTATGGCAGGATTTTTAATTAGTTACAAAGATAGTGATGACCCGAACTTTATGGAGTTTTCTTATGGGAGTCGTCATGAAGGAAAACGCCTGCTCACTTTAACAAAGGGCGACGTATTATTTTTTCATACAAAAATATATAAAAAGCGTTTTATAACTGCTTTTTATGTTGTTGATATGGTATTAAAAGCTAATGATGCAAAAAATGATTCTATTATCAAAGGATTTTATAATAATCCTCATTTATTAACAGATAGTAGTGAACCTAATGAAGCAATTGTCTTTGGTAATACTGTATTTTCTAAAGTTCTTGATAATCCCCTTGAACTTACACATGATTTACTGAATAAACTATCTAACAAACCGAATTTGAATAATAAGCAAGAATATCAAGATGCTATGACATCCGCTCTAAGGACTATGAAAGCATTAAATATAACGGATGTGGAAATGTTGAAAAAGGAAGTGATTAATTGTCAATCCTTAAGTAAATTAACAGATACGCTCCTTTTAACAGAAGAAGTGCAACATATTAAAGAATCTGATATTCAAAAGTTTCTTGTACAGCACCCCAAAAAACTAGGCAATGAACTGGACTTAATCAAACCCGAATATCATCTCCCGAGTGGAAAACGGATTGATATCTTATTACAAAATAACATTAATGGAGTAAAGAGTGTTGTTGAAATTAAACAAGGAGATATTGGCAGGAAAGACGTAGAGCAACTCAAAGGATACATGAAAGAACTGGGTTCATTTACAGGTGACAAAGGTATCAATGGAGTATTAGTCTGCAAAGGAATATTGCCTTACTTTGTTGAAGAAATAGAAAAAATTATGATTACAAATGAAAGGATTAAGATTTTTACTTTTGCTTGGAAGTTTTCGTTAAAGGAACTTGAGAGTAAGGATTAAATATATATTTACACAGTTTGGCCTCTTATATCTGGTATTCATTCGTATGAGCTTTTTCAAGAGCATTTTAGTTAATATTTTTAATTTGAGTTAAGCAATTTTATATCTTGAGAAAGTATGCAGAAAGGGAAAAGAAATCTTTAAGCCTATAGGTAGCTTGGTGATTACTTTTCCCTTATGTAGAATATGTACTTTTATTTATTCTTTATACCCCAGAAACTGTTATTACAAAGGATAACTTCAAAAACACTGGTAAAGTAATTGATTATCAAGGAGAGTCAATTGATATCACTGACGTACTAGATGTTCGCCCAGCAATTGGTACAGCTGATAGCATTGTCTACGGTATTGAACATAATGTTGATACAGTTGCTAAAGTTTATTTAGATGTAGCTAATGCTGATGCACCTGTCTTGTATATTGATGTTGATAATACAACGGTTGGTGGACTAGACGCTAATGACATTATCTTAGGTGCTGTAACTGCTGAAGTTCTTTCAGGTGCTAAAGGTACTATGACTGTTGGATCACTTGATATTGCTCCTGGTACTTATACAACTGCTTTAACAGATGCTGGTTCTATCTTATTCCGAGTTATTGCTCCGAATGCAGCTGGTGCTTATGTAAATCTAAATACAGTTTCTTCAACTGTATTAAATGTTAAAGTTAAGTAATATCTGAATAATTTACCGGTGCCAGTCACTCATGCAATTCAGATACAATTCTGATAACTGAGTACAACACCTAAGAATATAGCCCTTCGACCGAGCAATCGGTTGAAGGGCTTTTCTTTTGTTTCTACTACTGTCCCCTTCAAAAAGTAAAATCTCAAAAAAAGTCATATCTAAAAAACTTTTATATTTTTTTATTCAATCACTTTACTAATTTTGCTAAACCTTCCTTAACAAAAATTCATTCAGTGATTCTTGTTTAAATTCCTGAAACTTCTTATATATATTTTGAGTATCGAATCAATTCTAAGAAAGAAATTGTTGTTTCATTCCTCAATGAATCAAAATTGTATTTCTATAAGTAATAGAATGTATTATTAATAGAGTAATATATTCACCAAAAATATCCAAAAATATTATTGTTTAAAAATATATAATACTGTAAAATTAGTAGTAAGAATGGCATTGTTATAAATTATTAAAATATTCCTATTTTCTTTAAATAGAGAGGGATTTAAGTACCATTCAACATTATGGCACTAAAACTAAAAGGAGGCTAATCTGTGTTAAAAAGATTATTAGTAATGGTATTTATTGTAGGTATTTTTAGTATGTATTACTCATCTGGATTTCTGTCAGCATTCGCAAATTCTGAAGTTGTTGTTGATAAATCAGTTATTACTGAGTATTCGACAAGCACTAATGATGCAATTGAAAAAATTAGAAAGAAATTAGAAATAAAAGAAACTGTAAGAGTCATAGTAGGTCTTAAGAATGGTATTCTGTTACCTAATGAGATTTCAAGTCCCCAAACGATAGAGCGTTTACAAAACAATTTTTACAATGATATAAGTTCTGTAAACAATTTATCTAAAGACGAAATTGTTAATTTTGATACGATGCCATACGTATCAGTTTTTGTTACAATAGAAACTTTTGAACATTTGTTACAAAACTCTAATGTTGCAAGTATTGAAGAAGATATTCCTGCCCGAATGACAATGGCAGAGAGCCATGAAATTATTGGTACAAATACTACATGGGATTTAGGGTTCACAGGTAAAGGACAAAACGTTGTTATTTTAGATACGGGTGTAGATAAAAATCATCCGTTTTTAGAAGGAAAAGTTATAGAAGAAGCATGTTATTCTACACAAAATGAGTTTTACGATGCGCAATCTCTTTGTCCAAACAAAGTTGCAGAGTCTCACGCAACAGGATCAGGTATTCATTGTAGTGATATAGCACTTGGATGTGATCATGGAACACACGTTGCTGGAACAGTGGCAGGTAAGGAAGTAGCGGTTAATGGGAAAATATTATCCGGTGTTGCCAAAGAAGCAAATCTTATTTCAATACAAGTTTTTACTAAACTATATGATTATCGGTATGATGAGTATTATATAGCATCCTATAACACAGACCAGTTAAAAGCACTTGAATATATTTATAGTATAAAAGATAAATATAATATTTCTTCCATCAATATGAGTTTAGGTGGGGGACAATATAATAATTATTGTACTATGGATATAAGAAGTACAATTTTTAACAATTTGACAGCTTCTGGTATTGCTATTGTAGTTGCATCAGGAAATGAAGGTTACAATAATAGTGTTTCTGCTCCAGCTTGTATTGAATCTGCTGTTACAGTGGGAGCTACCACAGATTCAGATACGGTAACTTACTTTTCTAATAGTGCTAATATGGTTGATTTATTAGCACCTGGGAATACTATTACTTCTTCTGTTCCAGGTGGAAGTTATGATACTTGGGCTGGTACATCCATGGCAACTCCACACGTTGCAGGAGCTTGGGCAGTATTAAAAGAAATGAAACCAAATGCATCAGTAAACGAAATTTTAACTTTCCTTCGAAATACTGGTAAACCAGTAAAAGATTTTAAGAATAATATTGTTAAACCAAGAATTGACTTGAAAAGAATAGGAGAATTTACAAAAATCTTTACTTCTATAGAAGTAGAAACTAATCAAAATCCGTTCGTTTTAGAACTCGGAAAAACTTCCTTACTTAAAGTATTCGCTAAATATACTGATGGTACTAGTAAAGATATTACGAATTTAGCAAATTACGAAATTCTTGATGCTCAGGATAAATTAGTAACAGGTCAATTTACATTTACTAAGGGATATTTAAAAGCTATAACTGCAGCTAAAGGTAATTATACTATTAACTTTTTTTATAACGAAAAAGAAATATCTGTAGATTTAACAGTTGTTCCTGTTTTAGAAAAAATTGAAGCAAACCAATCGTCTTTTATTATGACAACAGCAAGTCCCACACAGCTAGCAATTACTGCTCACTACAATGACAATAGTAGCGAAGATGTAACACAGGCAGCAACCTATACAAGTAGTAATGCAAAACTAGCAACTGTAGATGAAACAGGAAAAATTACAGTATTGGATAAGACGAAAACAGGATCCGTAGTTATTACAGTGAAATACGGCACCAAAACACTAAGCATTCCAGTTACAGTGGAAAAAGTGGTAACAGGCGTTGAAATCCAAGAGAATTCATTATCAGTAGAAATTGGGAAAACATCACGTTACACGGTAACGGTATTGTATGAAGATGGTAGTACAAAAAACATTACAACATTAGCAACAGCAATCATTGTTGATAATGAAGGGAATGTTGTAAAAGGAATTACTGCAAGTGGCGGTACTCTACGAGCATTAACAACTGCTACAAAAGGGAATTATACTC
>NZ_JBIWER010000001.1:0-709320 GCF_044762655.1 Psychrobacillus sp. NPDC096623 | reverse complement strand
GAAAACATCACGTTACACGGTAACGGTATTGTATGAAGATGGTAGTACAAAAAACATTACAACATTAGCAACAGCAATCATTGTTGATAATGAAGGCAATGTTGTAAAAGGAATTACTGCAAGTGGCGGTACTCTACGAGCATTAACAATAGCAACAAAAGGGAATTATACTATAAAAGTAAGCTATGGTGGAAAAGAAGACACAGTAGCCTTAAAGGTAGTTCCAGTATTAACAAAACTAACGGCAGATCAACCATCACTAGTTGTGACAACAGCAAGTCCCACACAGCTAGCAATTACTGCTCACTACAATGACAATAGTAGCGAAGATGTAACACAAGCAGCAACCTATACAAGTAGTAATGCAAAACTAGCAACTGTAGATGAAACAGGAAAAATTACAGTATTGGATAAGACGAAAACAGGATCCGTAGTTATTACAGTGAAATACGGCACCAAAACACTAAGCATTCCAGTTACTGTAGAAAAAGTGGTAACGGGCGTTGAAATCCAAGAGGATTCGTTATTAGTAGAAATTGGGAAAACATCACGTTACACGGTAACGGTATTGCATGAAGATGGTAGTACAAAAAACATTTCCACATTAGCAACAGCAATCATTGTTGATGGTGAAGGGAATGTAGTAAAAGGAATTACTGCAAGTGGTGGTACTCTACGAGCATTAACAACAGCAACAAGAGGGAATTATACTATAAAAGTAAGCTATGGTGGAAAAGAAGCTACACAAACAGTCAATATAATTCCAGCGTTAATGAAAATTGTAGCAGATAAAACATCCTATGTGATTACAGAAGATAAACCAGCACAACCAATTATTACAGCATTTTTCAATGATGGTAGTAATGAAGAAATCACTAAATTTGCTACTTTTACAAGTAGTAATCCAAAATTAATAGAAGTAGATTCTAATGGAATCATCAGAGTAGTTGATCCGACAAAAAATGGTTCAGCTCGAATCACAGTAAAATTAGGAACTAAAACCATTTATATTAATGTAACTTGCCAAGCTATGAGTTAAAAAAGAATAAAGGTCAGGAGATATCATTCTCTCTGACCTTTTTTTTGGGATAAAAAAATATATGCAAATAAAAATTTTTACATAATCTACAAATATCTTATACTTAAGTTAATGAGACAAGTTAATAATATAAAGTACATCACCCCACATAATCGATGTTATGAGTGATGGTTTTCTTTTGACCTTATTAAATGATAAATAAAATGACTATTGAACTAGGTTGAATCGTAAAAATAATATAAAAGTCTCTAAATTTTAATTACAAATTTCCAGTAATGGTATATACTAATATTATACTATTTTAGGATTGTATTTATGAGATGGGAAGGTAGTAAACATGGATAAGTTTCTTCAGTATGCTTTTATGTGTCACCGTATGCCCGGAAGGTCGTTTCACTTTCATGGTAAGCAGTTTCCATTATGTGCTCGATGTTTGGGAATCATGTTTGGCTATATCACTGGGTTATTTATCCTATCGACATACGGAAGGCTATCACTATTCCTTTCATTTGCTCTGATTATACCTATGGTCGTGGACGGCACTGGACAACTCTTTCATAAGTGGGAGAGTAACAACTTTCGTCGATTAATAACAGGAATTATGGGTGGTATTTCGATTGATTTTATTATCATCAATGTCACAATTATTTTCGTGAATATAGGGAGAGATTTAGGACAAGCCTTATTTCTTTAAGTCGTTATGTTTTCATACATAAATATAAATTTCTGAAATCATATTAGGAGGCATAAAATTATGTTTTGTCCACATTGTGGCGATCAAATATCAGAACACGCGGAGATTTGTCCGAAGTGCGGGGTCAGAGTCAAAGGCGCTTCATCTTCTGGTGAAGATAAACCAAACATTGCAGTTAATTTAATTTCTTTTTGTTGTATACCAATTTTAGGAATTGTAATGTTCTTTGTTTGGAAAAATGATAAACCAAAAGCTGCAAAATCAGCTTTAATTTGGGCCCTTGTTTCAGTTGCAATTTGGTTCGTTCTATCAGTTATTTTTGGTATTTTAGGAGTTTTGGCTGATTCATCATCATACTATTATTAATTTCAAAGAATCGCCCACTTTTTGAAGCGGGCGATTTAATTTAAGATTTTTCAATGTTGAAACTACAATTACATATATTAAATCCGTCTAGGAGGCGTTATCATGCATTGTACAAATTGTTCTGAGACTATCTCAGACTTAGCTGAAATCTGTCCGAAATGTGGCGTAAGACAGAATAAAGTAAAGAATTATTGCTATAATTGTGGTGAATCTGTAAAAGAAATACAAGAAATGTGTACGTCATGCGGAGTAAGTATTAAGAAAAGTAAATCGGTTGGTTCTAGTGAAGGTATGCATCCAGCAATTCCTGCAGTATTATCATTCTTTCTGACAGGATTAGGCCAAATCGTGAACGGACAAGTCATTAAGGGTATAGTGTTGTTTGTCGTTGCTATTATTATCGGTTTTATTACAGTAGGGCTATCTGTGCTTGTAACGACTCCATTGGTAATTATAGATTCATATTTAATTGCCAAAAAACGAAGAGAAGGTAAGCAAATAGAAGAATGGGAATTCTTCTAATATTGATAATTAATAAAGGTGTCGTCAAATCCCTAAGCAAACAATTTTGCTTAGGGATTTTCATGGTAAAGATAGCCAGGCTATGTATAAAATCTACCAATTCAAGTTTGCTGATAGGCTGGTATTAAAAGAGTAGAGGAAAAAGGCAAAAGCAAGATTATTTAGTGCTAGGTTTCAATAGAATGCAATCAAAAGCAACTTTTGCTTAGTAGAGTTAAAAAGTAATCTATGTGATAGCTTGAAAGTTCTGAAGAAAGAAGGGAAAAATTGGAGACGAGAATTGCTTAAAAGAATATATGTAAAGTGTTCTTAAACCAGTTGATTTCCTTGAATATTCCATTTCAGTATCCTTCAATTACAATTACCCCTTTTATTTTAAAATTTGTACTCATAATTTCATGGTTAAACGATTATATTGATCTAAATTTGAAATTAAATGTGTAGGAGGATTGCATATGAAGATTTTGAATAAAGAGGGGAAAGAAATCACTTCTGAGCAAGAGTGGTTGAGAATCGCACCACCAGCAAGAAAAGAATTTCATTGGAAAAAAGGGAGGAGTGCGTTTGAATTAGCGCATGTTTGGTTTGAGGGGGAAGAAGTAAAAGTACCGATTGTATTACAAAACTTATTAAACAGCTCGAAAGAGTTACATTCTATAAAATTACACACAGCATTTGCAGAAGTGGAGACGAAGCTAGACAACTATGGAAAAGGACGTGTGCATGACTTACTTATTAGAGGTACGCTTAATGAACAGCCAGTACTGATTTCTATTGAAGCAAAAGCGGATGAAACTTTTGGGGAAATAATAGGAAAATGTATTGAACAGAGTTCGGAAACATCTAAGCTACCGATAAGAATTAAATTAATGGCATCTGCGTTGTTAGAAGAGCGTGTAATTTATGACCTTCGTTACCAATTGTTGCATGGGGTAGCCGGTACTTTAATTGAAGCACAAAAACAAGGGGCATCCGTTGCAATATTTATTGTTCATCAGTTTATTTCAAATTCAAATTCTCAAGCTGCACAAAAAAAGAACAATGCTGACCTAGATGCTTTTGTTAGTCGACTTACTCATCAGACAATCAGACTAACACCGGGTCACCTTATCGGACCAGTGGCAGTAACAGGTGGAGCAACAATTCCAAATAACATACCACTGTATATAGGTAAAATAGTTTCGGTGGTTTAACTTATTAGCTTAGCTTGACCCAATAGAGGAATTCTAGAAAAAACTGTTTCGATACATAAAAGACTAAAGGGTAGGAGCTAAATAGAACTAATAATTGAACATGCAGCGAGGCACTCCTCCATGTGTTTGAAAGGCACATGCATGGTTGTAAAACGACGAAAAAAATCCCACTGAATATCATGTCTGCTCCGGCTATGTCTAACACATTTGTGTAGCCCGTCAGAAGGGTGTTTACCATTCCCAAAATGTTACCGTCCCAGTAGCGAAAGCTAGGCAGGATAGTGTGTCTCCGTGGTGAGTTATTGTTAAAGTTGTACCTGGGCAATTGGAAAAATAGATACGTTTATGATTCCAGCACACTATTATTATTCATATGTGACCGAAAGAACTAAGATGTATATATCTTTCAGGCATATCAAACTATTCCTTATGCTCTTAGTAGGGCAGAATAGCTTCTCCGTTCCCTCCGACCCAACCTCCCTTTCTTTCAATTCAAATCCTTAATATTATTTTAATATCTCGGCAAGTCTTTTATGCTTTCTGGTAAATTTGTTAATAGTAGACTTGTTTGGGTTGAATCAAATACATGAATAAATTCATTTTTTAAGTCGGTAAAAAGAGCAGAGATACTCGTATATACATCATTAGATGAATAGGGTTCATCAAAAATATAATCGTAATATGAGGAGCTAATGGGTCCTTTTTTTTGTGAACGGAAAGTTGAATGTCTTTCTAATATACTGTCTAATCTAAAGCCTTCTAGTGGTAATATATAGAAACGAAGTGTAACTCCAGTCACTTCTTTCTGCATTATTTTCTTTTTCCCTCCATTATACTGAACGGAAGCAACTTGACGCTTTGAATTTTTAGCATCTCCATTTCCTTGAATATCCTTATGGAAGTAAAAAGGGACGCTTTCAACTGTACCATTTTCCTGAATTTTCTTTTTATCAATAACCAATTTTAATGTATTTAATTGGTTACATAATTCCCAAAACAATTCCTTACCCGATGATTCTAATAACATTACTAAATTCCTCCTTACTAATATCTTAATGTCCAATATAAATCTATTAATTCGACAATATATGTTGAGAATCCTTCCTAACAGCCATAGCTAGATTAGTTCTAAATTTCGTTATATTCCCTTTGTTAAAAGACCGCTTTTAAATTCATTAATTTGTCACATAATCACTATAATTTACAAAAAAATTACACAATAATTATTGTACTTGTAGTATTCTTAGATTTGGGTGTTTTATGATTAATAAAGACTATTTTCACGAGTATGGTTATTGGTAAAAAGGTAACGGTTTTTTGGATAGACAAAACTAAAAATCACTATATTTCTATAAATATTTATTGATGAGTGTGTGAATTGGAAGCAATTACTGATTTTTTAAAGCTAAATGCAAAAGTTATTAGATAAATCTACACCAAATTTATCATTTGTTGAATTCTAACAGATTCATTAAAAGGGAAAAAAGAACGACCTTGTAGTGAGTTTAATTGCGGATGTATCAATACATGTAAGTGAATTTTATTTGGCCGGATATTCTAGGAATTAGTTAGTGCGCCACACACTTAATAATAATAGTGAAAAAAATAATAAAGAAAATGAGGTGCAGTATTTTGAAAAAATTATTACAAATCAAAAGTATAAAAACAAAGATTTTAATGGGTTTCACTCTTGTCATATTATTAACACTTATATTAGGAATATATAGCTACTATGCAGTTAATAAATCCAATAAAAGTACAGAAGAAATTGTGAACAACCAGCTTCAATTATTAATTGCTGATGAAAAGTTGGCTTTTAGCATGTCTCAAAGAATAGCATTAACTCGTGGTTACGTTTTGTTTGGTGATGCAGACTATAAGGAACAATTTAATGAGTATACGGAAGAAAGTAAAGGGTATCAAGCATATATCTTGGAAAATAGTGATTCGGAAGAAGTTGAAAAGCTTATAAATCAGAGCGTGGAGTGGCGGGAAATAGTCATAAATGACGTATTTAACGAGTATGACAAAGGAAATGAAGATTTAGCTCTTCAAAATCTATATAACGAGGTTCAACCACTTGCACGTGAAATAATGGAAGGTTTTAAAAAAGGTGCTGAAAATAGGGAAAAACTGGCTGTTAATGCAGGTAAGGAAGTCATTTCTAGTGGGGAAACAACATTATCTGTAAGTGTAATAGTGTCTTTAGTTGTGGTGGCTTTAGGTATAATAATAGCTCTAATTATTTCAAAAATGATTACTACTCCTATCATTTCAGTTATGAAACGAATGAATGTAATTGCGGATGGTGACATTAGTCTGGAACCTCTGCCTGTTTACTCTAAAGATGAAACTGGCCGCCTGACAAATGCAATCAATCAAATGCAAAGTAACATAGTAAAAGCGATGACGCACATTTCTCAAAGTTCAGAAACGCTATCCAGTCATAGTGAAGAACTAACACAAGCTGCGAATGAAGTGAAAGCAGGTACAGATCAAATTGCTACAACAATGCAAGAACTAGCTTCGGGTTCAGAATTACAAGCGAATAGTGCGAGTGATTTATCTTCGATTATGGATGCGTTTGTTTCAAGAGTTGTAGAAGCTAATGAAAACGGAGAACGTATTCAAGAATCCTCACATGAAGTTTTGAAAATGACAAACGAAGGTAAGCTATTAATGGATTCTTCGAATGAACAAATGGGGAAAGTGGATCAAGTAATAAAAGAATCTGTTGTAAGAATTCAAGAGTTTGAGAAAAGAACAAATGAAATTGTAAGTTTAGTTTCCGTCATTCAGGACATTGCTGGTCAAACAAATTTATTAGCCTTAAATGCATCAATTGAAGCAGCAAGAGCAGGTGAACATGGGAAAGGCTTTGCGGTCGTGGCAGATGAAGTGAAGAAACTGGCTGAACAAGTGAATGATTCCGTAAAAGACATTGCAATGATCGTGGAAAACATACAAAAAGATTTTGGGCAAGTAAATGAATCTTTAAATAATGGATATAAAGAAGTAGAAAAAGGGAAAGATCAGATTCATTTGACAGGAGAAACCATTACGAACATTACGCTGTCTGTTACGGTGATGGTAGAAAATATACAAACCATTACGGATAATTTAGCACAGATTTCAGCGAACAGCCAAGAGATGAATGGCCAAGTTGAAGAAATTGCTTCAGTTTCTCAGGAAGCTGCAGCAGGGGTAGAAGAAACGGCAGCAACGGTCGAACAATCAAATAGTTCAATTGAAGAAGTAGCTGGTAGTGCAGAACAACTTGCTAATTTAGCAGAAGAGCTGAATGGTATCGTTCGACACTTTAAACTTTGAGCGATTTCCAATGAATACGAGATCGGGGGATTAAAAATCCTTCAACCTTATTTGAATTAAGAATTATACGATGTATATATACATCAAAAGGAGTTTAAGAATGAGGAAGGTATGGATTTCGGAGGAAATCGACTATCTAAGTGAAAATATTGGTCTACAAAAAGTTTCAACTATCGCGAAAAATTTGAATCGTTCCTATGATTCCGTCAAAGTAAAAATGACACGGTTAGGTTTATCAAATACTAAATTGCAATTAGGTTATTTTACAACGGGCGAGCTGGCTAATCTATTAAAAGTTGATCGTTCGACCGTTCGATTATGGATGAAAGATCATGCCTTACCATATAAAAAGAGAGTTACAAGAGAATCAAAAAGTTTTTATTTTATTGGACCAAGTGATTTTTGGAAATGGGCCGAACAACACAAAGACAAGGTACAATTTTTAGCCATTGAAGAACAAGTTCTTCTCCCAGAACCTTCTTGGGTTGAAAAGGAGAGAAAAAAAGAGCGAGATCATCAACTTATTAAAAAGAGAAGATATCGAAATTGGACCATTCAAGAAGATAGGAAGCTTATTGCTTTACGTAGTGAAAGTCTCACGTTTAATGAAATTGCTGTAAAAATGAATCGTACGCCAACTAGTGTGAGAAATCGTTATAAGCGAATTACTTCCCAAACTATAAGCATTCGGGATGAAGAGAGGAATAGTTAGTAACGATGAATACCAAGAAATTAATTCAAGAAAAATTATTGTATTGTGAATATCAACCACTAACCAATTTACAAGATGCAACCTTTGCTTTTGAAGCACTTATGCGAAGTAATCCGAGGATAAATCCGTTAACTATTATCCAAGATGCTCGAAATCAGGGTATTTTATATGAATTAGATACACTTTGTATTAACAATGCGATTGGAGAGTTTCCAACAGCTTACTTAGAAAAATATTTTTTGTTTGTGAATATTTTTCCATCCACAATCATACATCAAGACTTCCTAAAACTTATCCAGAATTTAATATCGCGTTATCCTCACATAAAAAAACGTGTCGTATTCGAGATAAATGAAGATAAGGCAGAAGAATCTTTGTTGAATTTTCCAATCTTTTTTGAACGTCTGATGTATCTTAAATCAGTAGGTATACGAATTGCATTTGATGATATACCAATTACAAGAAGTACATTTGAACAAATGGAGAAGTTTGTCCCTCATTTTGTGAAATTAGATCATACTCGTTCCAAAGACTTAGCAAACTCAATAGAAAAACAACAATTAATATCTCTTGTTTTGGATTACACAGATGAAAACGTTGAATTAGTCTTAGAAGGTATTGAAAGCGAAGCCGATTTATTAATTGCCAAAGACTTAGGTGTACCTTTGTTTCAAGGCTATTATATTTCAAAGCCCTTTCGCTTATTAGAAGAAACGATTGTCCATTCGCAACCAACTGTCATTGATATGGATGGTCCTTCATCATTAAAGGTTTGAAAAAAATACGATTTATGGAAGTGAAAGTCAATTAAAACATTACGATTTTGGATAATGCTCCTGCTATTATTCACAATTATTGGAATCCTTAGCATTGCATTAATTTCAAGCTATGTTGTAACGAAACACAATTTAATCAATGATTCGTTGATTATCAACAAAAATTACGTACAAAATCTGTCGAAGAAATTAGAGGACGAACTAACGATATTGCAAGAAAGCATATGGTCAATGTCCGAAGATTTTAGCTATTTGATGGATAACAAAGTGTTATTAGATAAAAAGTTAAATGAAATTTTAATGAAAATGGATAATTTCGATGCCATTACCGTTGTAAACAAAGAAGGTGTCGTTTTGGATGCCGCACCTTTCTCAGGTATCGTTGGAAAAAAATTAGAGACACCCGGTTCAAAAGAATCTCTTATCAAGAGAGAAACCCTCATCTCACAACCCTTCAACTCTGCAGCTGGACATCCCATTATTCTAATCTCTACGCCCATTTGGGATAAAGACAATATATATAAAGGATATTTAAGTGGTGCTATATACTTAGCTGAGGATAATTTCTTCGATGATATCATTGGTGATCATTTGGCAAATAATGGTTCATATGTGTTCATTGTAAATGATTTAGGGAACATGATTTATCATCCAGATAAACAAATTATTGGGACAAACGCTAAGAAACTGGACGTCATACAATTGATTAAGAAACATCAAAGTGGAACTAAAAAAGTAACCAATATTAACGGTGAAGAATATCTTGCAGCCTATCAATATCTCCCATATAGCAAATGGGGAATCGT
This sequence comes from Psychrobacillus sp. NPDC096623, assembly GCF_044762655.1. Taxonomy (NCBI): domain Bacteria; kingdom Bacillati; phylum Bacillota; class Bacilli; order Caryophanales; family Bacillaceae; genus Psychrobacillus; species Psychrobacillus sp. NPDC096623. The sequence goes on along the minus strand of NZ_JBIWER010000001.1, from coordinate 699,882 downwards.
TTCTCAAACGCCATATAATGTAAGTCTCCATCCGTTAAAAGGGATCGTGAGTAAAATATTTTTATACTCTATTCCATTTGTGTTATGTATCTTAGTACTTACATTAATAATGGCTGAAAAATTATCCTCCCCTTTACGTAAAATAGCAATGTTTTCAAAAACAGAAAAAAGAGAGGGAGACGTTGAGGCAATCGACAAAATTTCGATGTGGTATTTTGAAGTGAAGCAGTTAAATGAAACCATTCAAGAATTTGCAGAAAGGCAACAAGTGAGAGTTGATGATTATAAAGAACGTTCCTATACTGATGCATTAACCAAGCTAAAGAATCGTCGTTACTTTGAAAAAATAACGAAAAGGTGGACGTATAGTCAATATCCATTCTCTATAATTATGATTGATATAGACCATTTCAAAGATGTAAATGATACATATGGTCATCATACAGGCGATGAAGTATTACAATTTGTATCAACTAAAATGAAGGAAGTTGTTCGTGAAATTGACGTATGTATACGGTTTGGTGGAGAAGAATTCATTATCCTATTGCCAAAAGTGAACCTTGAACAAGCGAGTCATGTAGCAGAGAGATTAAGACAAAATATCGCTTCTTCAATATGTCCGACTAATGATTATATAACCATATCGGCTGGAGTCACAGAATTTCAATCGGAAGAATCAATAGATGAACTTTATAACCGAGTAGATGTCTCTCTTTATCAAGCTAAGACGAATGGAAGGAACCAGATTGTGAAGGCTGAGAATGAGAAAAAACTATAGTATATGGATATTCAAGATTCCATTTTGTGTATATGAATGATAAATTATTTATTTTAAAGGCAAACTTTACAAAAGTAGACGACGAAAAATTGTAAATGCTATAGTGGCTGAGTTGGCAGTTCGGTCTCCTTTTTAGATGTTACCTTTATAGGAGAGGTGTTTTATTTATTTGAAAAGATCAATACTAATTGTTGATGATTCAAGATTCATGAGAAGTATTTTGAAACGACAGATTAATCAAGCTTGGTTTACTGTAATTGCTGAAGCTACTAATGGAGAAGAAACAATTAAACAGTATAAAAAGTACGGTCCTAACATTGTACTAATGGATTTAACTATGCCAAAGATGACTGGTATTGAGGCATAACTAAAATAAAATATTTAGACCAAAACGCGAACGTTGTTATATGTTCGTCGCTGGGTGGACACGATACTATTATAGAAGCATTAAAGTTCGGAGCTAAAGATTTCGTTGTAAAACCATATTTTCATAATCTTAAATACATACTTAAAAATATTTAAAATGTTCTTAGAAATATAAATAGGACTGACGACCTTATTTTGACGGATTGGGAAAGACACTCCTAAGTAGAAAGAAACCATTATGAACAATCTCAGTTCATAATGGTTTTTCCATTTAAAAAATATTTATAAAAAAGCTCAATAACAACGTCACTTTTTCGATATTAGCAATCTCCTTTAATATCAAACTCAAAAATAGTATTAGACGTATTAGATAAAAAAGCGAAATTATAAGCTAAAATAAACCTTTTAATAGTGTCGAAATGAATTGGTACTGTAAATATTTTTGTGTAAATGACAATCCAACCTTTTCTAGTAGACTATCACTTTTTGAATATTATACACTGGATTCGAAGGAATGATTTTGATATTTGGGAAAGGGGTACCCTTATCTAAGCAACGGTTTCGTTACATATTCTTATACAGCTGTAACAAGTTTGGTCACATTATCCAATGTGTGCATGTTAATAATTTGTATGCAGTAAAAATTATTAAGCACTTACCTGAGTTCCAACATTCCCTCTTTCCATTACTATCTCCATCGAATTTATAAAAAAAGTAAAAAGAAAAATAAAGGAGCTCCAACCACTAATTCCTGTGCATACTTCGAAGAACGTACTACTAAAACAACAGAGGATAAGGATACTTTATCATTAAAAACGCCTAAGCAGAAGCTTAGGCGTTCAAGTGAGAAAAATATATGGCTTACCAACCAAAGTCTCACTTTATATATATAACCTCTGAGCAATAAATTAACCGTGGTAATATATACCAACCTAACTAGTACTTGCTGACTCTTTATTGTTCATGATCTGGGGAAAAATAGTATTAAAAATTTATATAGAGTATTTTTAAAGGCTCCAAAAAACCCTTAAAGGTCTACTTTTTTAAAGTGTTCACTATACTGGTATTAGTACAATTAAAAATTAGTTTTTTACAACTTTTACTGCACCATCAGTTAATGAATTTACACCTGGAACTGTTACATTAAGAGTTCGTTTCATTTGTAGTTGCAGTTCCTTTAGCGATTGTTGCAGTAAGAATTGCAGTGTCAGATACAGTTCCAGTAGCAGGGCGTGTAACAAAAGCAACCAAGTTTTTCCCTATATTCTATACTATCAATCCCAAGTTGCTCAAGGGTTTGGAGATTGTTATCGGTATTTCCATAGTTACTCAAGACAAAATAACGAGAAAGTTCTCGCATAGACACCAAATCAATAAAGAGGCAATTACGAAGAATGCTAAGAGTGTTAAGTAAAATTAATAATGCGTTAAAAGTGTCATGTAAATCCTTTCTTTTCCTTCACTTTTTTTCGATGAACTTTTGTATATCCACAATTTCTTTATTTTAGTAGGCTACTTCCGGGACTAAATTTTTGATGTTTTTATCGTGTTTGGAAATGGTGATTGTATGATAAATTAGAAGCGGAAGAATGATTAAAAAAGTAATCTTGAATATAAGTGACCGCATGTAAGATATGCCTAGTTTTGCTGCTATTTCATTTATATATGGTAACCCTAATGCAACTATTACATCACCAATGGAAAAGATAATCCAAGTAAATACGTGTTTGTCTGAAAGTTTATTTTTTGCCGTTAACCATATAACTTGTAGTAAAAAAAGGGTGGTGGCTATAATGGTGTCATCCACATCGTTATTTTCCTATTCATTTTAGGGTTTTCAGGTTTAACTTCAGCTAGGCATTAGTTGGTGGACAACGATATCACGCTCCTTTGATACCAAAGTATTTAATCTATTTCGGTTATCTTGTAAGTTTCTTCTGAATAGATTTCGAAAGTAAAACTTCCCTGTGTCAGAAGTGATTCTACACTATTCCGACAATTTACTACGATTCTCTATTAAAAGCTAAACGACAAATAACGTCCCTTTTTACAAATAGGTGGCGTTATTTGTCGTTTACTTCTACCCGTGAAATCTTCTACCTTATGAACGATAAATATTACATTTATAATAATAACCTATCATGTTAAGTATCCTAGAAGTATACTAATAAGGTAGTTATTAAATTTTAATTATTTCAACAATAATAAATAGAAATGCAGGAGGTTCCAAATGCTTAAAAAGATTATTTTCATCCTTCTTACTCTCGGGTTATTCATTGCCCCACTAAATTCTGCGTCTGCAGCTCCTATCTTTAGTGATGTGACAGATACGTTTGCATCTAAAGCTGAGTTCGACTTTTTAGTAGCAGAAGGAATACTCACTTCAGATCCTACGGTGGAATATGGAGTGAACGAAGAGGTTACTAGAATTCAAGCTGTTGAAATACTAGGTAAGGCACTCAAGCTAGATCTCGAAAATCGACCTATTCCGATATTTGTCGATGTAGCACCGGATGATCCGATGATGCCGTTAATAGCTGCAATCGTCGATGAGAAAATTATGACAGGTAATGGCAAAGGCGAATTTATGGCGAATGATAAGCTAACTCGTGCACAGATGGCTCTAATTCTAGTGCGCGCGTATAAGCTCGAGGGAACGACGGAATTTTCCTTCAAGGACGTTCCTAAATCTTCTGTGGCACATACTGCAATTCAAGCATTGTTAGCGAATAAGATTACAAATGGCTATCCCGATAATACCTTTAAACCAGGGGCATTCATCACAAAAGCGCATTATCTTGTATTCATAGCACGTATTCTAAATCCTGACTTTAGAAAAGAATTTGTATTAGCTCCTCCGCCACCACCTGTGCCTGCCGCATGTGAAAAACCGACGAAAACTAGAACATACAAAGTAAACGTCCAAGCTACATCACTTTGGCATGTACCGAACAAAACAAGAGAGGTAGATAAGCCATCGCTTTCAAATCCAGTCAATATTAGTAAATGGACAAAAGATATGACCTTAGCTCAAAAATGGTGGTTAGTAGACAAAATAGATACTCAAGCCTTATATGGGGATGAAGTAACGATATTAAAAAGCAGTGGCAACTGGCACCGCATTGCGATAAAAGATCAGTACGTGCCCTATCAAAAGGAAGGATATCCTGGATGGGTGCCAAAATCCCATGTAGTTGCAACGACTACTGACTTTACAGATTGCTCGATTGCTGTGGTAAAGGCAAAAATGGCACCACTCTATAATTTAGATAACAAGAAGAAATACATGGACATCAGCTACTCGACTATCTTACCGATCATTAAAGAAGAGGGTGAATGGCTACATGTACAAACACCAGCAAATGGTGTGAAGTTATTGAAGAAAAGTGATGCAAAAACAGCCAAGAAATATGCTGACATTCCGAAGCCAACGCAAAAACAAATTGTAGACGAAGCTAAACGATTTTTAAATCTTCCTTATCTATGGGCGGGTACATCTGCTTTAGGCTATGACTGCTCTGGAATTATTTATGCAGTTTACAAAAATCACGGTATTATCATACCAAGAGACTCATTCTATCAGGCTACAAAAGGAACAGTAGTTTCGAAGAGTAAGCTTCAGCCTGGAGATTTGGTGTTCTTTGCAGGAAACGCTGGAAAAGGAAAAGTATATCATGTTGGGTTATACGTAGGTGACGGAAAAATGATTCATGCTCCGAACGCATCCTCTAAAGTAAAAATAGAATCTATTAGTGCAGGAGCTTACAAAACGAACTATGCAGGTGCTAGAAGATATATAAAATAACTAATATACTAATATCCTCTCCATTTAATTTTGGAGGGGATATTTCTCATAAAAGGAACTATTTTTCCAAATGAATCACACAACACTCTATTAATCGTGTAAACTTAACATATATGAGGAGGGTACTAAATGAAAAAAATAATTGCTTTTGTTGCAATACTATTATTAATGGGATCAAGTAACTCGGTTTTTGCACAGCAAGAAAAATTCACTGATGTTTCATCGACCAACCAATTCTATGAACATATTTATTATTTGTATGAACAAAACGTGATAAACGGTAAGGGACCAAATACATTTGCACCAAAGAACAATGTAACACGTGGGGAAGCTGCATTAATGCTTGCCAGAGCACTAAAGCTGGATACGGCAAAACGAGATACTGTTTTTAATGATGTTTCTAGTCAAAGTGTTTCTTCAGGTGCTATTCAGTCGGCGTATGATGCAGGAATCATTAACGGATATACAAAAACAACATTTGGAATTGACGACCCTATTAAAAGAGGAGATATGGCCTCATTATTAGCAAGAGCATTCAAGCTTGTAGATGAAGAAGTAATTCCATTTGAAGATGTTGCTATTAGTTCATCTGCCTATTCTTCTATTCGTAAAGTGTACGCTGCCGGTATTGCAGGAGGTTTTTCTCCAGTAAAATTCGAAGTGAATAAGCCAGTTACACGTGAACAGTTCTCGGCATTTTTAGCAAGAGCATTAAATGATGATTTACGCTTACCCGTTAACAAATGCGGTTATGATACACAAAGCAGAGTAAATCCAGATCGACAAACGATGAACTGTCTACTGACAGATGCGGCAAGGGATGCTAATATACCTCCTGAAATTGTAAAAGCAGCCGCAACGATAGAAAGTGGATGGGTGCATTTTCAATCGAACGGTGAGCCTATTATGAATAGAGATATTGATGGAGATGGTAAGGGTGATGGTGGTATTGGCTTGATGCAAATCACTAATAATCCTAAATATGATGACACAAAGTTAAAGTATGACTTAAAATACAACATAAAAGCAGGAATTGAAATTCTTCAGGAAAAGTTCAAATTAGATTTACCTAAAGTTGGAAGCCATAATCCAACCGATTTAGAAAGCTGGTACTTTGCATTATTAGCCTATAATGGAGCAAAAGCTGTAAACAGTCCACTTTATTCAGCTACTGGTTTGCGAAATTATACCGCATATCAGGAAAAAGTATATAAAGCACTAGATGACTATGGACTAGTTAAAACAAATATCGGCTCAATTGATATGCAGTCAGCAGATTTCACATACAATGAGGCAACAGATTATCGTATAGTTTTCAACAAAAAGAACTTTACGCTTACTGGAAAAGTTCCAACTCCATCTAAAGAGTTATTAAAAGAAGGAGCAAAGGTGAAGTACAATAGTGGAAAAATGCGTACACAACCAAGTACACAATCAGCAGATATTTCCATTCCAAACAATGCTGTATTTACAATAGTAGCAGATCCTGTTTCCGATCGGAACGCTACCGCTAAAAACAATTTTATTTGGTATCCAGCACAGACCGAAGTGAATGGAAAAAAAGTCTCTGGTTATATAGCATCTTATCTCATTCTTCCATAATAGGAGTTAATATCCCTTTACCATACTGGTGAAGGGATATTTTGTGCGCTTGACAGCGATTTCTCTCGAAAAGTCCCTAAACATGCCATAGTGGCGCTATCTATAGCTGACAGGTAGTGCGGGTATCAAGTGATTCCGTGCGGAGGACTAGAAGGAAACAAATAGCACTAACCATGTGAATATTTATTAAGACCTGCATCCTCAAAAGGGGATCAGCCGTATGCAGTGGCCCACATGCTGAATCTGTAAAAGGTATTTGAATTTATCTGTCACTATTCATTCATATATCTTTAGTACCCCATAAAGTTTCAGGAAATAGATGTATTTTTTAAAATTTGTTAGGCATATTTACTCTTTTTAAAATACTGCAATAATAGGATAATAGTTATGCGTAAAAGCATTCAATGACATAAAATTCTACTCGAGGTGTAAAAATGAAAGGATTTCTTAAAATATTACTTATTCCCGTAGGCTTGTTCATCTTTCCAAGTGTTGTTTTTGGGAACACAGATATAGAACAACAAACAGATCGAGTTATTGTGGAAATTACTAACGCAGCAGGCAAAAAAGATGTTAAGAGCATCACTTGGCAGGAACTAGAGTCTATGAAACAATTGAAATCCTCCTTTTCAATATCGGCTACAGCCAGCACAGTAAATATGATAGAACCAGATTATATTCGTTCCATCGATTTAGTAAATGCTGCTAGTCAAGAACTAACAACTTGGGCAACAGAGCGAATTGGCATTCCAAATTTAACATCACAAATTCCTTTAACAAATAACAATATTACAGTTGCAATAATCGATTCCGGTGTAGATTATGCGCACCCATTGTTAGAAAATAGAATGGTAGATGGCTATGATTTTGTTGATAATGACACGGATCCTATGGATGAACATTACCACGGCACGCATGTAGCGGGAATTGTAGCGGAGTCTACAAATGAAAATATTAAAATTATGCCCATCCGAGCTTTAGACGAAGAAGGGAATGGCTATGATTCTAATATTGCCAAAGGTATTTACTATGCAGTAGATCACGGAGCATCGGTGATTAATATGAGTTTCCAAGGAGAAAATTATTCGACATATCTTGCGAATGCAATTAATTATGCATTAGATCATGATGTACTCTTAGTGTCTTCTTCCGGTAACGATAGTTCAAACACGGATAATTATTACCCCGCATCTGAGCAGGATATAATTGTTGTCTCTGCTACGAATAAGTATGATAATCTTGCTAGCTTTAGTAATACAGGTAATTCTATTGATATAGCTGCTCCAGGGGTGGAAATTTTATCGAGTATTCCAGGTAGTAAATACGGAGTAGCAAGTGGTACTTCGATGGCAGCACCTTTTGTAAGTGGTATTGTAGCGATGTTAAAAAAAGATCATCCTACAAGTACGACGGATGAACTAGAGCTAATATTGAAAACACATGTGGACGACCGAGGTACATTATACTGGGATCCTTTGTTTGGAGAAGGAATTGTCAATGTTTCTTCTTATACACATGTAAATTTAATACAACAGGCTTTAAGCGCAACTAGTTATGTAAGCTTACCTTCCTATGAGAATGTAAGATTAGATAAAGAATGGATGATTAACTTTGACCGGTCAATAGTGGATAAATCTACTGTTGAAGTGAACATATATGCAATTAATCAAGAAATACCAGTTCAAGTTTCCTTTAATTCAAACCCAAAGCAGTTAATGGTAAAAGGATTGGATTTATATAAGCCAAATAGTAATTACCTTCTTGAAATTAAGGTGAAAAATGGTAAAAGGTACTTGATGGAATTTAAAACTGAATCTTAATAAATAAAAACACCCCCTAACTTATAAAAGTTAGGGGGTGTTTGCTTATAAAATTATTTGTTGATCGTTACTCCAGCTTTTTGAGGTACGCCAGCTTTGTCTTTAACATCAATTGAGTTGCTATCAATTGTAGTCAACTTAGAAACTGCAGAAGAATCTGCAACTGTTAATACTAGTTTGCCATCAACTACTTTGAACGCATCAATTGCTACCGCTGCACCTTGGTTATTGAAAAGTTTTATCTCATCTTTTACATCTGTACCATCAGCAAGTGCCACAGCTTCTGAGTATGTTACAGTAAGTTCAGTTAACTCAGTTGCAATGAATGATTTCGCTTCAGGGGCTGTGTTATCTGTAACAGCTACAGAAGTAGTGAATGCATTATTTACTTTGTTATCCAATGTTTCTACACCTGCAACTTGGAAGATTGCTTGTGAATCACTAGCAGTAACAAATCCTGCAGGAAGGGTAATTTTTACTTTTGTTTGATCTACAGTACCCACACCGTCTTGTACAAATACGATTTTTGTATCAGCATGTAATGCTTTACCATTTAACTTATAAGCAGAAGCATTAAGACCTGAGGCAGAACCACTAGCTTTTACTTTTTCGCCAAAGTCAACTGTAATTTCATTATTAGTAGCAGTTGCCCCTTTAATAGTGAAAGTAGTTTCCACAGGAGTTTCCGCATCTGTTACTTTTACTACAATAGATTTTGCTTGAGATTTATTTTGACCAAGAGATTTATCCACTACTAAACCTTCAGCAAAATTAAATGTATAGCTATCTGCAGTTGCAGCAGGTTTGAAAGTATATACAACCTCTTTTGCATTTGTTTCTGAAATTGCTGCTGTAGCAATATTATCAAACGATAAAATCTCATCCTTTGAGTTAACTACTGAAATTTTAGCAGTGTCTAAAGTTGCTACTTCTTCATTGTATGAAACTGTGAAACCAGTAACTTTTCCGTCTTTCACAATGTTTTCAACTTTTTGTACAGTTGGCGCTACAATATCTTTAGATACAACTACAGATTTAGTAATATCTTCTGCATTTGAGTTTCCTAGAGAATCTTTAAGAGCTCCTTTTGCTGCAGTTAGTGTTACCGTATCAGTATTACCGTTTTTAAATAGATAGGTATCATTTAACGTTACTAGATATTCTTTGTCATTATCAGGATTTACTTCAACTTTCGATACAACATCTGAGTTGAATGTTCCTACTTTGCCTGTCAGGACAAGTTGGTTATTTTCCAAAGCTTCATCAACTGTTACGGTTAATGTGTTCTCACCAGTAGCCACAGCATTTGTAATAGAAGGAGCTGTGTTGTCTACATTAATAGTAAGGCTAGTCGTTTGAAGATTTTTTACATTCCCAGCAACGTCTGCTGCATTAACAACAGTGATGTCATAGTTTTTAGTAGCATCCAAATCTACTGCAAATGTAGCAGTTTTACCTTTGATAGATGTTGATGTTGGAGCATAGTTTTGATCACCAATTTTGATGAATTCAATTGATTTAATTTCTTCGTTAAATTGTAATGTAACTAATTTCACATTTGTTTTTGTATCATTCACCGTAGCAGTTGCAGAAGTAACAACCGGTGCTGTAGTGTCATTTACGTTTATAGTTTTGTTTACAGGTTTAACATATTCACCATTTGTACCTTTTACCGTTTCAAAAGGTACAGAGATTGTGTAGTCACCTTTAAAGAAGTCTGCCGCAGTAAGTGTTAAGGTTTTACCATCCTTACTAAGTGTTTGTGTAACAGTACCAGGAGCTTTTGCGCCAGTTCCAGCATTTACTTGAATTAAATCCTCTTTTGCAGCATTTTTTAAAGTAGCAGCATCAACTGGAGAACTGAAGATTACTTCAATAGTTTTAGCGTTGATAGCTGTTACTGATACCACTTCGTTAGCAAGTGGAGCAAGGTTTTCAGCGCGGTAAACAAATAGAGCAAATTCTCCACGAGTGATGGATGCAGTGGAAGCGAAAGTTGACCCAGTTTTACCGAAGGTGATTTTGTTCGCAACTAAAGCATCTACATAAGCATCCCAATTACTATTTACATCTGTAAATTCGTTTTTAGTAGCTCCCGCTTTTAAGTTATATGCATTTGCGATAATTTTCGCCATTTCTTGACGAGAAATTTTAGTATCTGGTTCGAATGTTGTGGTTGTTTTACCAGATACAATCTTTTGTTCTACTAGTGCATTAACTGCACCAGCAACACGTGCATTAACATCCTTGAAACCAGCCGATGGGGCATTTGCTGTATCAAGATTCAAGGCGTTTGCTATCATTACAGCAGCATCTCCGCGAGTAATTGAATCAGTTGTACCGAAAATTGTGTCTGATTTTCCTTTCGCGATATTATTAGCAACTAAATAATCTACTGCTACCTTATAAGTAGAGCTAACGTCTGAAAATGATGCGGCAGATGCTGATGGGACTACTGCAGCAGCTACCATAGTAGCTGTTGCTGCTGTTGCTACGAACTTGGAATAATTGTTATATTTTTTCGTCATTAATTTTTTCCTCCTATGTACCCTTATTAGGGTATTTTATATATACTCTAGTAGTTATAGAATATATTGGTATTCTACTTCATTCCCTTCTTAAACACTATTAAAACGCTTTAAAGTAAATAGGTCTTAAATACCTAAATGCAATTAAATATTAAAAGGTATTTTGCAGTTTAACTAAAAAATGAAGAGTAAAAGATACTATTAAATTACTATTAATGGTAAAAAATGAGTTGCATTTAATTGTTTTTTTAATTTTAGATAGATGAAAAAAAAGAACATAAAAATAATCTTATAGATTTGGAAAGGTACAATTTCCAATTTAAATTGAAATTCTACTATTGTAAAGTAGTAACTAATAGAAGGCAATTGTGAGTAAAATAATTGCTGTATAAACCATAAGAGGAAGGTTACTGCTAGTAAGTAATACCTGCTTTAGTTGAATTTAGAGGGATATCATCAAATAGAGCTGATACTGTATAAAATTAAAAGATATTGCTTTAAAAATAATTAAAACTTCCTTAAATTTTTAATTTATTATAGTTGAATACGTTAAATAATCGAAAGTTTAGGATGAAAGTCACTTTACATAGTAGAATAGTATTGAGAGAATGGAAAGGTATTAACATTTTGAAGGGAGAAATTATGAAATTTATTAAATTTATTATTGTTATACTTGCAACAATTGTTTTAGGATTGGGTAGCTTTACTCCATTGGCACAGGCACATAATTATAAGGATGTTGACTATACATATTGGGCTTATAATGACATAAATTTTTTGTCGAGTTTTAACGTAATTACAGGATTTAAGGGTGGAGAGTTTAAACCCGGACTAACAATTAAACGTAAAGATGCAGCAGTCATGATGGTTAGAGCTTTGGAAAAAACAGAACTTGGGGATCAGGAAGTAGTAGTGAAGGATATGCTTCCAACCTCACCTGGGTACAAAGAAGTGGAAATGGCACTTTCACGAGGATGGTTTTCAACGTTTGAAGGGAAGTTTCTCCCTGATGGCAATCTAACAAGAAATGAAATGGCTAGGGCCTTAGCCACAGCTTTTGGTTACAATGGAAATGGAACTTCGTCATTTGTGGATGTTTCTAGAGATAATCCCTATTACGAATATATTGATGCTATTTTGTATCATGAGGTAACAGAAGGTTACAAAGATAAAACGTTTCGACCTCTGGAGCAAGTTACCCGTGCGCAATTTAGTGCTTTCTTATCCAGAGTTTTCCACCAGCCTATAGCATATGAGATAAAAGTGAATGGGGAAGTAGTGGAGACAGTACAATCGTTAGATACTGCAATTTATTTGGCTGGTAATTACGAGGGCAGTAGCATTCATCCCGCAAGTCACAAATATATGTCATTCTCACAAGAAGTTGCAAATGCAGACAAGACAGGCATAAAAGCAGGGGTCTTGATTTATAATGGACTTGGGGAGAATGACACATTTACTCCATCGTTTTTCGATCCATATCTGTCCTATAAAACTCAGGAAGACAAGGAACAGAGCATGTTTGATACCTTTGTAATTTTAGCATTGCGTTATGATGGAGGACAGTTTTCAGAAACTGCGCAGAACAAAGCGAACTATGCTGAATATGAGTGGATACTAAATAGGACATTTGCAGATGACGGTGCGTTAAATAATTTAAATACTGCAGCAAAAGCTAAGGGTCAAAAAGCAGATATATATATTACAATTCCATATCCAAAACGCACAGAAGACTTTATAGCATTAGATGGTTCCGAAATTGCGAATGATGTCTATGCTCGTTATGATATTGGCAAATGGTATATTGATCGTGTTTTGAATAAAATGCAAAGTAGTCAATTTGACAACTTAAACTTAAAAGGCTTTTATTGGATGAATGAAACAGTAAAGGTAACAGAGGATGAAGTGCTTATTTCAACTTTGTCAAACTATATTAGAAACAAAGGGAAGTTCTTTATATACGCACCACATGCAACTTCCACAAATTTCAGAAAATGGAAAAGCTATGGGTTTGATGCAGCGTTTCTACAACCAAATGCTTTTAGAACGAATATCACAAATAAAGAAGAAAGACTGCACCGTGCATTCGTAAATGCTCAAATCTACGGAGCAGGTATTACTATGGAGATAGATTCATATGGAACGGAAGCCCAAGCATTACAAGGTGCGGAAGCTTTTGAAATGTATATGGATTTTGCCAAGCGATATAATCTATCCGAAAAAGGTATGATGTTTTATCAGGATAGAAATATGGTTTATCGAATGGCCACTTTCAATTATCCCGTGTATCAAAACTTCTATAAACAATTGACCGATACTTTTTTTCCCTTTTCAATAGAAGAATAGAGGATGGAACAAAAACTCCCTCAAAAAAGATTAGCCCCGAGAATTTTACGAATAGTAAAGTTTTCGGTTTTTTTAATAGGTGTTAATAAATGTAACTTTTCTTAAAGACTTCCGTCAAATACATATAAAGGGGGCAAACCAAGTGAAGATCAGAACGTCACTATCCATACTCGGACTTATCCTACTTTTATTGACTAGTTGCTCTAATCCAACTACTACACAAAGAGATGAAAGCACTAAGGTAGTAGAGACAGAAAAAAATTTTAAGGTAGTTGCAACAGAAGAAAGTTTTCCTACGAATTTTGACGAGCTTTCCTTTAAACGAGAAGAAACGCCACACTACCAATATCTTGTCCAAATCGTTAAGTCAGAAGACACCCTAGAGGAGTTAATCTCTCTACAGAATGAGTTGCCAAGCGCAGATAATGAAGAAGAAGACATCCTTTTAATTAGTTATGAGGAATCTGGAAGCTGTCCTCAAGAAATAGAAAATATCGAGTATGATAATAAAGGAAATTTGAACCTAACGTTAAAAAACAGTGGTAGTATTTGTACTTCTGATGCATCCCCTCGAACAAATATTATATTCTTAGATAAAAAAATCAGCCAAAGCCTGACACATGCAACAATACATGAAGGTAAAACAACAACGAAAGTTCCGATCCAAAAATAGAATGGAGGACTTCAGCATATGAAAAGATTACTAGCCGTAGGAATTTCCGTTCTTCTACTATCAAGCTGTGCTCCAAATAAGCAAAGTGCAGAAGTGGAAATAACCAATTCAATAGGAACCTTTCAAGAACTGTACATACCTATATTTGCAAGAGTCGTCAATGACGGTACGAGTCGTAACTCAACTGGAAATGTCTTTATACGATATGGAATATCAAGAGGAGGTAGCGCAATCGAAATATATCCGGGAAGTACCTATGAACCCGATTTACCAGACAAATTACAAAAAGGCTATGTCATGAATGTGCTGCTAGAGGAAGTAAATCGACATGCAGAGAAACCAATACTAATAGAGAAAAAGACAACGAGTAATTTAGAAGAGGCACCTGTAAAAATACCAAACAAACCCGGCAAGCTTTACCGTTACACATTAAAAGTATATGATAAGGATGGAAATTTGAAGGATACACGATATGACCCTCTATATACAACATTTGAAACGTATAATATGGCCATGAACGTCATGAAAGACAGATACAAACCAAACGAGCAAATTACGTTCATCGTAGAAAACTGGGGACCAAACCACTTGTCCTACGGTACGAACTGGCACGTATACAAGCAGGAAGACAAAAAATGGGTAGAAGTAAAACGACAACAACAAACAGGTGGTTTTCTAGGACCAGCAATGATTCGTACAGCATGGTCAATGAGTTATTTAGATATAGAAGATGAATCAACATTATTAACACCCGGTTCCCATAATAGCGAACTGCTAACTGGTTATACACTAACAAAAGGAACCTACAAACTAGCACTCAACGCCGGCTCAGCAAAACATAAATTCGTACTAGAGGATACCTTCGAAGTTCAATGACAATAAGTCAAAACTGTTTCTATCGTTTTCGAAGGGCTTTGGACAGATGTTTTGCTATATGATTACCGTGGAATTTTTAAGAATGTTGGTTTGGTTGTGACTGTTCGTTACAACCAAACCAGTATCCTTTTTTTCGGTAATCTTATGGCGTTTGTCTATCTGTTCTCCTCTTACAACTCTTAGAAACAGGTAAGTGCTTTTTGATGAAACAAGAGAAAAAAATACTCTCCTATTCATAGAGGGAGCTCTTGAAGATACAATTTCGTTCGCTATTTCACTTCATTATTTGGTGAACACTTCAGAGTAGTATACCTAATCTTTACAGACCATATTATCAATATATTAACTTTGGCTCATCTTATCCTCCAAGCTATAAACTATGCTTAATCTTGTAGGTTAGTACCACCCGCTATTTTGATTGGAGTGCAAGGCGGCGACTCCAGCGGGAACAGCACGAGCTGAAAGCCCCGCAGGAATGCAGTGACGAGGAGATTGAAGCCGTGCCCGCGGAAAGCGTCCGCCTGTAACGGAAATCAGTAGTATTACTAAACACTGCAAGATGATTAACAGTCTGAGCTCAAACAAAAACCCCTCTCACTTTGGCGAGAGGGGTTAGCTATTATTATTTAATTCTTTCAATAAACATATTCAACTGAGATTTCGTTAATTGATCTGAAATTCCAAACGTTCCATCACCCATACCACGAGTGATATTATGCTGTGCTAACACTTGAATATAAGGTGCTGCCCAATAACTTGCTGACACATCTTTGAATGAATAGCTGCCAGTGCCAGATTCGATATCAAATGCATTCACTAATACCTTTGCTAGTTCTGCACGAGTTAGATGATTCGATGGATTAAAGTTACCGTTGTTATCCCCAGTAAAAATTCCCGCTTCAGAAACCGCTTGAATTGCTTCAAAATATGCTGAGTTCGATTGAACATCATTAAAGTTAGAAGTTGTATCTTTTGAAGTTAAGTTTAACTTGTTTGCAAGGACCATTGCTACTTCACCACGAGTTGCATTTACTTCAGTAGCCGCTGCTTTAACTTCAGTTGCTGCCTCTTCTGCAATACGTTTAGCGCCAATATACTTGCTACCCCAATAATATGGATCATATATCGATGCTACTGAAACACCTTTAGAACTTGCTGCATGGACGAACTTATTATCTCCTATGTATATACCTACGTGGGAAACACCTTTCCCAGTCGTATTAAAAAAGACTAAGTCACCTAATTCTAAGTTGCTTTTACTTACTGCTTTACCTTGTTGGTACTGAGACCCAGTATCACGTGGTAAAGAAATGCCGATATCTTTGAATACTTGTTGAACAAATGCCGAACAGTCAAAACCGCTTGTTGTAGTTCCGCCGTACTTATATGGTGTACCTAAATATTTAAATGCTTCTGTTTTAATAGAAGATATGGATGCTGCTTCCGTGGATTGAGTGCCAGAAAAAGTAATTAGTAAACTTAATACTATAAGTGAGATTAATTTCTTCATACTAAATTTGTGTTACTCCCTTCAATTGCTCTGAAACTAGTCTATCATGAAGTAATCATTAATTAGTTTACAGTAATATTTCAATTTCATTACAAGACTCAAAAATAGGTTTAAAATAATGTTTTTTAGGTTTAATAAATTATTTACCATAGTTTAACAATCATATTGTATAATTTAATAGATTCACAATTCTAACAGTTGAAGGGGATTTGAGAATGACGGTTTGGAAAAAAGTCACGGCATCTGCACTTGCATTAAGTTTGTTAGCAACGAGTGGAGTTTCCAATGGAGAAGCTGCTAGTAAAGACTCAGGCGTAACAAGAGGAGACTACATTAAAACACTCATTACTGGAAT
This sequence comes from Psychrobacillus sp. NPDC096623, assembly GCF_044762655.1. NCBI lineage: Bacteria > Bacillati > Bacillota > Bacilli > Caryophanales > Bacillaceae > Psychrobacillus > Psychrobacillus sp. NPDC096623. Next base: position 683,223 of record NZ_JBIWER010000001.1, on the reverse strand, counting down.
GGGAGTGGAGCTAGGCTCAGGAAGTTCATTAACGTATAAGGATGTACCAAAAGATTTGGCACCTTATGTGGAAAAAGCAGTACAGTTAGGACTTGTTAAAGGAAAGTCAGCTAAAACATTCGCACCTTCCGAAAAACTTAATCGTGAACAAGCATTTGTTATTGCCGTTCGTGGTGTTGATACAGACAAAACGTTCCCACAAGCAAATGTAAACAAATTCAAAGACAACAAAAATATTAGTAGAAGTCTTTTACCTGAAGTCTCTAAAGGAGTAGGCTTGGGCTTTTTCCTTGGCTTTGCAGACAAAACGATCAAACCTGTTAAATTAGTTACTCCAGGTGAAATGAAAAACATCGTGCATCGCTTCTTAAAGGAATATAATCCGAGTAAGGCAAATTCTACAGTAGCACTTCGCATTTTAGGCACGTCAGATATTCATACGAACATCGTAAACTACGACTATTATAAGGATGCAGAATCCAATAGTCTTGGTCTGGCTAAAACAGCTACTTTGATCAAAAATGCACGCAAAGAGAATAGTAATTCTTTATTGTTCGACAATGGAGATTTAATACAAGGAACTCCACTGGGATCATATAAAGTAACGGTTGATAAATTAGTAGATGGAGAAGAACATCCTTCGATTACGACAATGGAACTTCTTGGTTATGACGCTGGGACATTAGGAAACCATGAGTTCAACTATGGACTAGATTATTTAGACGAAGTATTAGATGATGCAGATTATCCATTCGTAAATGCAAACGTGAAGGATGCAAAAATAGGTAAAAATAAATACAATCCATACTCAATCATTACGAAAAAAGTAAAAGATTCTAAAGGCAAAGAAGTGTCTCTTAAAGTAGGAGTTACTGGAATCGTTCCTCCAGATATTTTGAAATGGGATAAATCAATTTTAGAGGGAAAAGTGACAGTAGACGACTCTGTGGATGCAGTTAAAGCAGTTATTCCGCAAATGAAAGCGCAAGGAGCAGAAGTAATCGTAGTTCTTTCTCACTCAGGTATGGGAGATGCTATTCATACGAAAGGCGAAGAGGACGTTACGTATTTATTAACTAAAGTGGCTGGGGTAGATGCTATTGTAACAGGTCATGCTCATCAAGTGTTCCCAGGTGCGTATACGAATCTACCAGGTGTAAATACAGCGGAAGGTACGATAAATGGAGTACCGGTTGTAATGCCAGGTAAATTCGGAAGTCATTTAGGGGTAATCGACTTAACTTTAGAGAAAAAAGGCTCGAAGTGGAATGTCGCAAAATCCAAAGCAGAAGTACGTGCTATTAAAAAGGATGCTAGCGATGTAGATCCTTCTATCGTGAAAGCAGTGAAAGAAGCACATGAAGGAACATTAGAGTATGTACGCAATCCAGTTGGAACAACAACGGCAGATATTCATAGCTACTTCTCACAAGTGCAAGATGATCCGTCTATTCAAATCGTAACAGATGCTCAAAAATGGTACTTAGAGAAAAAAGTAAAAGGTACTGCAAATGAATCCCTACCAATTTTATCAGCAGGAGCACCATTTAAGGCAGGTACACGTGGTGATGCGGAGTACTATTCATTCGTACCTAAAGGTGAAATTGCTATTAAAAACGTAGCAGATTTATATTTATATGATAATACGTTAGCAGCACTGAAGGTTACTGGAGCGGACGTAAAAGAATGGTTAGAAATGTCAGCAGGACAATACAACCAAATTAGCGCAACCGCATCAGGAGAGCAATCGCTTATCAATACAGAGTTCCGTTCGTATAATTATGACGTAATCGACGGAGTAACGTACGAATTTGACGTAACTCAGCCAGCTCGCTACGATGCAGAAGGAAATCTAGTAAATGAAAATGCAAATCGTGTGAAAGAATTAAAATACAACGGCAAAGCAATCGATCCAAAACAAGAATTTTTAGTAGCTACTAATAACTATCGCGCAAACGGGAAATTCCCAGGCGTTCGCAATAACACAGAAGTAATTATGTTCCCAGACGAAAACAGACAAGCAGTAATCGACTACATTCTAGCAAAGAAAACAATCGATCCATCTGCAGATGCAAACTGGAAATTCTCCACGCTTCCAGCAACAGCAAATGTCGTATTCGAATCGTCCCCATCCGCGCAAAAAGTACTTTCAGCGGATAGCTCGATTAAATACGTTGGCCCAGGAACAGACGGCTTCGGAAAGTACTCATTAAAATAACCAAACGAAAACAGATCTCCTAGAAATGGGGGATCTGTTTTTAGATACACTTTCATCGATAACTAGCTGTACGAGAGTAAATCAAGCCTATCTAAGAGAGGTCCTCCACATATAAGGTTTTTTTCGAGAAAAATGTCGGTTATGGGCTATAATTATCAATTTATGGACTATGCCAGATGATTTAGGGCTATCATCCAGCGTTTAGGGGCTATATTCACAAAAGTAGAGTTATTTATAAAAGATCGACCTTTATTACAATAATATAGTAATTATTTGCCATAAAATCCTACGTAACCCATCCTAACAAAATTAAAATTTCCATAAAAAAGGGTCGAATGTTCGATGAATGGAAACTATTAGCAAGTTATAATGGTACTAGATTAGAAGAGGAGGACCATTTATTACATGCAAAAAATTCTTAATTCGACAAAACTACTACTAGTCACAATTCTATTGCTTGCACTTCCACTTACCACGTCTGCTGCAGTTGTTGATCAGCAGAAGATTTCAGGGGGAGTAGACTATGAGTACAAGCAAGAAACAGTTTCTCAAAACCCACAGGCCATTCGAGTATTAACAACTAATTTAAATGATCCCTATACAAAAGTCGATGTTGGTATACCTAATCCATTAAACAGATTAGCTAGAGTAACAGCTCAGGCCAATGCCTATACTGGACCAGGCCAACAAGTAGCAGGAGCTATAAACGGCTCGTTCTTCAGTGGGGACCTACTTCCTATGTATTTGATTTCTTATCGTAATAAGTTAGTCAATGCAGGAATTATTGCATCTGGGGAAGATCAATACGTGAACGAGCCACTTGCATTTGGTATCGATGCGAACGGAAAAGCTAAAATAGATACATACAATTTAGATTTGACGTACACACATAATGGAATAACATCGGAAATTACGAGTACAAACAAACAGCGCACGAACGACAACACCATTTTATTTACACCAATCTTCCCTGGAGGAACTACTAAAACAAATCCTTTTGGGATGGAAGTAGTAATTTCAGGGGTACCTGGAGCGGTGGATTTGGAATTTGGAGAAACATTGACGGGTACAGTTTCCCATATTCGACCATACGGCACAGACGAAGTAACGAAAATTCCAGCTGACGGCTTTGTACTTTCAGCACACGGAACAGCAATGGAAGCTTTGAAACAAATGAAAATAGGTGACCCTGTTACGATCGATACAGGAATCGACCAAATGTGGATGGATGCATCATTCATGCTGACATCCGGACCAATGTTAGTAAAAGACGGAAATGTCGGCCTATCAATGGATCCTAATTCTAGTAAAGCAAGAGAACGTGCACCGCGAACAGCGATTGCAATTGATAAAACAGGTACAAAAGTTTGGATGGTAACAGTAGATGGACGCCAATCTGGCTACAGTACTGGTATGAGTCTAAATGAATTCGCTCAATATCTTAAATCGATGGGAGCTTATCGTGCACTTAACTTAGATGGTGGTGGATCGACTGCGATGGCAGTTCGTAAGCCAGGTGACACGAACGTTTCATTGTTCAACAAGCCTTCCGATGGTACAGAAAGAGCAGTGTCCACTGTTTTATATGCTCTTTCAACTGCACCAAAAGGAAATGCACAGTATATTACAGCAGAACTTTCTAAAGCTGGAGTCTATTTAAAAGGAACAAAAGGATCAGTAAAAACAGGCAAAGTTATGGACCAATACTATAATCCATTAACAACGGATGCTAAAGCTTTTTCAATCTCATCAGCTTTAATAACTCCAAGCGGCTTGAATTTCACAGCAGCAAAAGCGGGTAAAGGTACAATTGATGTGAAATACGGTACAGCAATAAAAGCGATACCATTTGAAGTAGTAGATAGTGTAACGAAAATTGAACCATCTGAAGCAAGTGCAACAATTCGGATGAGTTCTACAAAAGCCTTCTCGATAAATGCTTATGACGCGCAAAACCGTAAAATAGTGTTCGACTCTTCTCTTATTAAATGGGGAGTTACAGGGGAGATTGGTACAATCTCTACTAGCGGGCAACTCACAGCTACAAACAAGGAAGCAAAAGGAGCAGTAACAGCAACTCTAGGTGGTAAAACAGTGTCGATACCTGTTACTGTAAGTGGGACAACCGTACAACTGGACTCAATAGATAGCATTACGAACTGGACTGCATCAGCAGCAGAAGGAACTGCGTCCATTGTAAAAAATAGCAGCAAAGAAATTCCTTATGAAGGTTCAGGAGCATTAAAAGTTCAATACAATTTCTTGAACAAAACAGGAACCTCTGCAGCATACATTAATGCATCGAAATCTATCTCTACAGGAGACGTTCCAAAACAAATTGGCATGCGACTATATGGAGATGCAAGTAATTCTTGGGTCCGTGGTAAAATTGTAGATGGAAAAGGAACGGAGCATACAATCAATTTCACAGAAGAAAACGGTCTGAAGTGGAAAGGATGGAACTTCGTTACTGCAGACATTCCTGCAGGAGTAACAGCACCTGTTAAACTCGACCAAATTTATATCGCACAGCCAGCAGGAACAACGAAAACAGCTGGAACAATTTTAATCGACGATGTAAAAGCTATTTACACAGATTCATATAAAGAAGCACTATTCAAAGACACAGGATTAACATTCCGAGCAGAAAAAGAAATTGCAGACTTAGTAAACAAAGGAGTAATTGGAGGATATCAAGATGGTAAATTTGGTCCTTATCAAGAACTAACTCGTTTACAAGGAGCAATCCTACTTGCTCGTGCACTGGATCTACCTACTACAAATGTCCAAGATCCTGGATTCAGCGACATGCCAGCAGGTATTAACTTCTACGAGGAAGTAGCAGCAGTAGCAAACGCAGGCATAATCAAAGGGAAAGATGGTGGAGCGAAGTTTGACCCAAGCGGCAAGTTAACGCGTGCAGAAATGGCAGCGATTCTACAACGTGGATTCAAATTGCCACTGAGCGACACTAACTACTTCTCGGATACTAAAGGAAGCTTTGCTTACGACGCTATTAACTCTTTAGCTAAAAACGACATCACGCAAGGTATCGGATCTGGCAAATTTGGACCAGCTCAGTACATCACAAGAGTAGACTTCTCTGTATTCTTGTATAGAACCTTAAATAAATAGTTTGATAGAATATGAAACTCGAATAGACTCTCCTGATATAGGAGTACTATTCGAGTTTTTTTGTTGTATGGAAAAGAATGGTGAGCGCTAGTGGATCTCTACCTTTTTCTATTAACTAGCATGATTATAGTTAATTCAATTAAACGATAATGTTTTGGTGTTTTTTTAAAAGTTCATTTCTCACATAAAACACATTGCCTAATTTTCTACTAAGGATAATTGTATTAAAGGTTTTCTAATAACCTATAAAATACTTTAGTAGCCTCTGATCTCTGATTTGTTGAATCTAGGTCTTGATAATCGAGAATGGGTAAACTATTTATCGAACTTGTATAATTTATTAAAAACTAAATTACCTAATATATAATTTAATAGAGAAGAGTATTTAGATTTGAAAAACCTAAAATGAGGAATACTTTTCATTAATATTTATAGAAGATGATTCGTGAGACAATGATTAAATAAAATTACCAACAAAAAATATACTTTAATTTGTACAAGTTTTAATAATACTCCTTCACAGTACTCACTGTTCTATAGTCTCAAACGTCACGTTTGACTCGCTATTCCTACCTAAAGGGGCATTGGTGTTCGCATGATAAGTTGATTATTCTTAGGCTACCTAGGAATAACCGAATCATGCATGACTCTAAAGGAACTGAGCATTGACGAATTTTGAAGAAGTATTGGAGCAGTTTGAGCCGATGATTTCTGCCTGCATTCGAAAGTTATGTATTTACAAAAATCATGAGCTTTATCGCCAAGCTGGTGCAATCGCATTATGGAAGGCATTGGTAAAGTATGACGAGGAAAGAGGAGATTTTGCACCTTATGCATACCGTTCGATATACGGTGGAATGCTGGATGAATTAAAACGAGAAAAGCGGCAGGAGGAGCAAGTTGATCCTGTAGAGGATGACGAGCTGGCATTTTTGCTAGAACAATCTCTGGAGACAAGTTTACTTCGAGAGGATGTAGAAATTGCAGTTGAATCCTTGCAACCAAACGAGCGAGAGCTTTTAATGTGGATTTTTGTCGAGGGAATCTCGCTGCAGCAAGCAGCAACTAGAGTGGGTATATCGATACCAGGTATTAAAAAGAGACGGGAAAGGATACTGGCAAAATTAAGAGATCGTATGGATAAGTAAGAAATTCTTCGGGTATAGGACTTAATACTAAATATTGAAAAGTTAAAAGAGGTAATTAGGGATTATTTTTATAATATTGTATATATTTAGTATATTTTGACTAGTAAGTTATATGCTAGTTTGATAGGATAGACATAGGGAGGGGGCGAAAAGGGGGAAATGCAATGAAGGATAGTAAAAATAATTCAAAGTTGATCGATAGGGAAACATTATTGCTCGAACCTGTTTTTATAGATAAGGTAAAAACTCGAATCGTGACGACCCATGGAACTTACTATGCAAAAGAGAGTCCATTGGAGTTGTTGGAAGATGCATGTAATCGATTTGCATCCACATTCGAGGGTCGAGTGAAGGCAACGAGAAAATTAATGAATTATTCGGTAAAGACTCCACTTCTAATAGAACCAAATGGTTTAGGTGCATTTCCAACTATGTCCTATAGGCGTGTAGAATGTGTATGGATATTCAATCATCCTTTTTATGTGGATGAACTGGACAATGGAAAGTCACTCGTTCATTTTATGAACGGAATTTCAGTTCCTGTGCATACTTCGAAGAACGTACTACTAAAACAACACCAGAGACTCCACACCTCGTTAAACATATATAGTATGAATCATCGAAATAAGTAGGGTAATTGGCATTTAAGAAAACAAAAAATTGTCTCCCTCACTTGTATAAGTAACGCTCACCACTTGACTGGTGAGCGTTATTTTTTTGCGTCCCTGTGTTACACACAACTCCAACACGATTCTGAATAGTTTCAGAGTTGTGTGTAACACAGGAAACAGCAACTAGCTAACAGCTTTTTAAAACTACCATTCTATCAATTCAGGATACTCTTTAGCATAACGGATTTCTTCTGGGTGTAATCCCGACTCACGTCCAAACTCGTGAATGTCTTTCTATTCTCGGAGATAATGTTGATCTAATTCACCGAGTCTTTTGGCAAAAATGGTGAGATTCTTTTCTCGTTTAGTTTTATCCATTTGGATAAATTTGATGTTGTGCATATCTAAGTATTGTGTTGCATACTCTTCATATTTATTTGTATCCCAGATTCTATGAGGAGTGATGTATTTTTTTATTTGAGCAAATTTATTAACAGATAACGTTTCTTCTAAGTAAGTAGCAACGGCAGCTTGGAATTTACGGACGGTAGCAATTGTTGCGACCCAAGCATGTGTTTTATTTTTTTCTCATGCAGCGATATAAAGTCATTCAGTGCATAACAAACAAAAATCATCTCGGGCAAGTATGTTTCGAATGACAAATAGAAATTCATCTCTGATCCAGCGATGGAAAGTCTTAGCATTCGCTCGCGGTCAAGACCATTCGGAACATGTTGGGCACCTCGGTCTCCTATCATGGCATGTCGAATATCATAACAAACACCTAGTACCCGCAACCGAACTGCATCGTAATTTGTATATTCCATTTCCTTTCCTACAATTAGATGGAGAGCATCGTACAACTCTTCAAAATCATGATAATCCCCACTAGTAGTCACGCCAGCAAGGTTTGGCGTATTTTGCACTTGTATCAATGGCCTCCTCCTTTACTATATGTGTTTGAAACAATACTACACTATTCCAACACTATTCTACAATTCAATCATTCAACAAACGATTTTTGTAAATAAAAATGGAATAAACTCCCGTTCCGATAGTAAATCCAAGCTGAGCGAGAGTAACAAACCTAGCACCGAGAGTAATCACTAAATATCCAAGAGTAATCAACCTAGCCCCGAGAGTAATAACCGACTATCCGAGAGTAACCACAGTATCGGCAGAGAGTTTTCACCAAATAAGAACGAGTAAACAGCACGAAAGAATTGTATCATCATTCTTTTAAGAGCTATGCCTTAATACACAGAAATAATTTAACAATATAAATAGAAACAAAGTACTACCTCATGAGTTTAAAGTTTCAATTTTGAGAATTTTACAAAAAATAAACACTCTTTACAATTCCGCTTTGCTACAATGGAATTGTTTCACTATTAAAACTGTGGAAGGATGGGAATTTATATTCATATTTTCGAAACTTATTAAATAAGATAAGCGAACAGCAAATTAAATAGGAGGGAATTTATGAAAAAGAATAGAGTCAAAAAGTCCGTTGTAGTTTCCGTTCTTACCTTATCATTACTAGCCTCTGGGAGTGTCAGTTTTGCCAATAATTCAAATGGCAATAATAAGGGAGGAAACTCTGGTAAAACCTTCAATTTATCTATCATGCATACAAATGACACACATGCCCAATTAGATAATGTGGCCAAGCGTGTTACTGCAGTAAAAGACTATCGAAAAGCAAATCCAAACGCATTATTAGTCGATGCTGGGGATGTGTTCTCGGGAACTTTATACTTCAATGAATTCAAGGGACAAGCCGATGTAGAATTCATGAATTTGATGAATTATGATTTAATGACTTTTGGTAATCATGAGTTTGATTTGGGCTCTAGTGCTGAAGGGCATAAAGCATTAGCAGACTTTGTGAAAAAAGCTAATTTTCCGCTTGTAAGTGCGAATGCTGATTTTTCACAGGATGAGCATTTAAAAGGATTATTTAGTGTGAAAATACAAAATAACCCCAAAAGCAGTCAAATTTATAGTGGTATTATTAAAGTTATAAACGGAGAGAAAGTAGGGCTGTTTGGATTAACAACTGCAGAAACCAAGGATATTTCAAGCCCTGGAAAAGTGACATTTAATGATTATGTGAAAGCTGCTCAAAAAATGGTAGACGAGTTCGAGAAGCAAGGAATAAACAAAGTAATTGCTGTAACACATCTAGGCTATGATGATAATCCTGCTTATGACAATGACTTGCAGTTAGCCGCAAAAGTAAGTGGCATTGACGTAATTGTTGGCGGACATAGTCATACTAAACTAGAAAAACCAGTTGTTGTAGATAAAGATTTAACAGGAAAAGCGAAAGATCCGACGGTTATCGTACAAGCTTATCAATATAGTGAGTTTTTAGGAACATTGGATGTCGAGTTCGATAAAAGCGGAAAAGTAATTGAACACGCTGGCGAATTAATAAATGTTAACGCTCAAGTTGATGATGCTAAGGCAAAAGAGCTGTTAGTAAAATATTCATCAAAAATTAATGATTTGAAAAATGAGCTTACCGGAGCTAATGCGGTAAAGGCTTTAGAAAACCCGCGATCTAGTACTGGTGGTTCTAGTGTTCGAAGCAATGAAACCCCACTTGGGAATCTGATTGCGGATGGCATGCTTAAAAAAGCAAGAGAATACAACAAAGATGTAATTATGGCTTTCCAAAATGGTGGAGGAATCAGAGCTGCGATTAATCAAGGACCAATTACAGTTGGTGAAGTAATCACTGTCCTGCCTTTTGGGAATACATTAGCAACGATGAAACTTACAGGAGCTGAAATAAAGGCAGCATTTGAAATCAGCTTGAAAGAATTTCCGAAAGAAAACGGTGGATTCCTACATGTGTCAGGAGCAAAAGTTCGCTATGACTCCACGAAGCCGGTTGGACAACGTGTAGTTTCCGTCCATTACAAAAATGCAGATGGAACTTACACAGATCTCAAAGACGACAGCACATACACCATTGCAACGAATGCCTTTACTGCTAAAGGTGGAGATGGCTATGATGTACTGAAAAAAGCATACGAGAACGGTAGAGTAACAGATTTAGGTTTATCCGATTGGGAAAACTTCCGTGATCACTTAGTAAGTCTTGGTCAAGTTGACCCGCAAGTCGAAGGGCGCATCGTTGATGTAAAGGATGAAAAGCCAGACAATGAATATCCAGGTGGAGATATTGATGCAAAGGATTTTTCAGGAACGGTTGAAGTCCCAAAAATCTATAACGGCGACGTGACAGTTTCGGTTACAGATCTAAGCTCCCTTGGAAATGCCATTATTAAAGGTAATCTAACGTTAACAGGTACCTCTAATAATTTGTCACTTTCTAATATTATAGTTAGCGGCAACTTAGACCTTTCAGGACTAAACGTGGAAAATGTAGACCTTGATGGAATCATTGTTGATGGAGAAACTATTCTTTAACACACAAAGGAGAATTGTATAGATGCGTAAAAGGAATTGGAAAAGGTCCATAAATGCTTTCTTATCTGCCAGTTTAGTAGCTAGTTTAGTATTTCCCGCATTGCCAACGAGAGCAGTAGCCGCAACAAATGCATCTGATTTAATCATTTCAGAATATATAGAAGGTAGCAGCTTTAATAAGGCGATTGAACTTTACAATGGAACCGGTGCTGATGTGAATTTAAGTGCATACTCTCTTGAGCTTTATGCAAATGGCGTAACTGCACCTACCACTAAATTAAGTTTGACAGGCACATTGGAAAATGGAAAGACGTACGTACTTTATCATAACGATGCGAATGCTGATATAAAAAGCAAGGGAAACCTTGCGAATAGTACCGTCATAAATTTTAATGGTGATGACCCAGTCGTTCTGAAGAAAACTGGCACTGTCATTGATTCGATTGGGCAAATAGGGTCAAGAGCGCTGTTTGGATCGGATGTTACGCTCGTACGTAACAGTAATATTGTAACGGGAGATTCGAATACAAGTGACGTCTTCAATGCGGCTGATTGGACAAAATTAGCTAAAGACGATGCTTCCAATCTTGGCACTCATACGATGGATGGTGGAACTACACCACCAGAAGAAACGCCAGTAAGTGTGTCCATTGCAGATGCACGCTCGAAGGCTATTGGTGAAACCGTGACGATAAAAGCAATCGTTGCTGCCAACTTGAAAAATACCGTTTCTGTCCAAGATGCAACAGGCGGAATTGCTATCCGTCCCGCAAGTCTACCTGCTTCCATAGGAGATGAAGTAACACTTACTGGTAAGTTAGCAGAATTCCGAGGACTGCTTCAATTAGACGCAACCACAATAGTTAGCAAAGCAGAAAATGTGGGTCCTCCAACTCCTAAAGTTGTCACAGGAGCAGAAGTAAATGAAAACAATGAATCCCTTCTTGTCCAAGCAAAGCAAATTACATTAACCGCAGTAAATGCAGGAAACTATACAGCGACAGATGGAAAAACGCAGTTTATCGTTCGTGATGAAAACAGTTCACTAGGATTAGCTGTAGGGAAAACGTATGAATCTATTACTGGTATTGTTCAACAGTTTGATGCGGATTATCAAATTATCCCCCGCTCTGTTTCAGATATCGTTGAAGATAGCTCCATTATACAACCTGTTATAGCAAACCCGGGGAGTGGAACTTTTGTTGGAAGTACAACAGTTACATTATCCACAACTACGGCAAATTCAGAGATTTTTTACACAGTGGATGGAAAAGATCCAATAGAGTTTGGTGTAAAATATGTATCTCCAATTAACATCGCAAAAAATTCAACACTTAAAGCAGTTGTTAAAACACAAGATGGAACTTTCAGTGAAGTAAAGACATTCGACTATACAATTACGGATAGTCTGCAAATTCACGATATTCAAGGAGCAGGACACTTCACTTCTTTTGAAAATAAAACAGTCGAAGGAATTCAAGGAGTTGTTACTTACTCATTCTTGTTAAATGGTGCAACGTATTATCATATCCAAACACCAGATGAGTTAGCGGACGCGAATCCAAATACTTCTGAAGCTATTTTGCTTTATAGCGGAACAAATACATGGCCGGTTCAAGTAGGGGATTTAGTATCGGTTACCGGTCGAGTTAGTGAATTTGCATATGACGGCTATTCGGATCGTCAAGAAACTGACTTGAAAACTACGCAAATCAATGTTCGAAATGACCAAGGTGGAAAAGTGACGGTCCTTAAAAGAGGCGTAACTTTACCAGCTCCAATCATCATTGATGAAACTAAAATGTCTCTAGCAAAAATTGATAGCGACAATCTTACCGTGTTCAACCCAACAGTGGATGCAATCGATTTCTGGGAAAGTATCGAAGGCATGCGTGTGCAAGTTGGAAATGTGAAGGCGGTAGCGCCTCAAGAGCATGGCGATTTGATTACCGTTTTGGAAAGTGCTCCAACGAACTCCCTTCATGGCGGAGTTTTATATGAAAAGGATAATCAAAACCCTAATCGCGTACAATTCCGTTTAGAACCAAATGGATTAGGTCGTGAGTTCGAAGTAGCAACTGGCGATAAATTTAAAGGACCGATTATGGGAGTGGTAGGCTATTCATTCCAAAACTTTAAAATCTATGTTTCTTTAGATGAAATGAAAGCTGCTCATACAAAAGGAGCTGCAACACCAGAAAAAACAACCATTGAAAAAGCAGAAGATAAACTAACAATTGCATCCTATAATTTAGAAAACTTCTCGAATAACAAAACATCTACTACAGACGACAAAGCACGTAAATTAGCAAGAGCAATTGCTACGGATATGCAGAGTCCTGATATTGTTGGTGTCACAGAAGTCCAAGATAATAATGGAGAAGGCACTGGAGATTCCAAGGCAGATCAAAGCTATAGCAGACTGATCGCTGCAATTACTGCTGCTGGTGGACCAACCTATAAGTATGTAAATATTGACCCTGAAGTGAACAAAGACGGCGGTGCACCAAATGCAAATATACGTGTTGGATTCCTTTATAATCCAGAGCGAGTGAAATTGACAGAGGGTATTACTGCTGGAAATGCAACTGCTGCTGTTGGTTACCAAGATGGCAAGTTAACACTTAACCCAGGTAGAATCGATCCAACAAATAGTGCATTTAACAGTAGTCGTAAACCTTTAGCGGCACAATTTGATTTCCAAGGTGAAAGCGTCATTGTTATTGCGAATCACTGGAACTCTAAAACTGGTGATACACCACTATTTGGATCCATTCAACCACCAAAATACGACAGTGAAGTCCAACGTAAACAAATTGCGAAAATTGTTTCTGACTTTGTTGTAGATATTAAAACGAAAAACCCAGCTGCGAATGTTGTATCACTAGGTGACTTTAACGATTATCAATTTGCCGATGCCCTTTTAATTCATGAAGGTGAGCATATGACAAATATGATTAACAAAGTGGAAACATCCGATCGTTACACTTACCTATACCAAGGGAACTCGCAAGTGCTAGATCATATTTTAGTAACGAAGAATTTAGAAAATAAAACGAAAATAGACATTCTTCATATCAATGCAGACTTTACCGATATGGCAGGCCGTGCAAGTGACCATGATCCGGTAATGGTACAAATTGATCTATTGGCAGATGAAGTGGTTACACCGATTACCGCTGAAAAGTTTTACAATATCAAAAATCTACAAACAAAAAAACTAACTATTAGTAAACCTAGCGTTTCTATTACACTTGACGATGCTTCAGAAATCACGGAAGGCATTTTATTAACAAGTGATTATGCAGAATTCCATGGAGACGGTTTTGCAGAGCAAACTGTAACGATTAAACCAGAAAATGCTGGCGCAATTATGGATTTCAAAGGGACAAATGTTCAAAAAGTGATTATTGATGGTCCGAATGTGAAAGAAATAAGAGGTGCCGAAAATATTCAGGAATATGAATTTATTAACGGTGCAGATAGCAAAAACATAAAATTCTTCAATTCAAAGGGGGAGCCCATTGCGGCTCCTACCTTACCAGGTGAAAACCAAGCGCCAATCGTAATAAAAAATATTCCAAGCCAAACAGTTAAAACTGGAGACAGCCTTTCCATTCTATTAACAAATCATTTCGCAGACCCTGAGAAACAATCGCTATCGTTTTCTTCCACTTTAGGGACGATCGAAGGGGCTACGTTAAAACTAACACTTTCAGAAGGGAGTCATATTGTAGGAGTTACCGCTACAGATGGTGAAAAAAGTGTAACAACAAGCTTTAGCGTACTTGTAACTGCTGAGAGCACGCCATCCGATGACTATTATAAAGACGCTTTTGGTAAAGAGGGGCAAGCGTTAAAAGCAGCCCTACATGAAATAATTGACGAGCATACGCAGCTTTCTTATGACCAAGTATGGGAAGCATTACGAGAAACCGATGAGGATCCGAACAATAAAAACAACGTCATCTTGTTTTACTCGGGAGTTTCGCGCTCTAAAACTGCTAATGGTGGAAACGTAGGACAGTGGAACCGAGAGCACACATGGGCAAAATCCCATGGAGACTTCGGCACAACTAAAGGACCCGGAACAGATATTCACCATCTTAGACCTACTGACGTACAAGTAAATAGCGCTAGAGGAAACTTAGATTTTGATAACGGTGGCTCCGCTATTAGTGGATGTAATGGATGTAAAAAAACATCTAATTCTTTCGAAGCACCAGATCGTGTAAAGGGTGATGTGGCACGGATTTTATTTTACATGGCAACCCGCTACGAACAAGGAGATAAAGTAGACCTAGAACTAAACGAAAAACTAGGTAATGGAAGCGCACCATACCACGGCAAGCTTTCGACACTACTAAAATGGCACGAGCAAGACCCAGTCGATGAATTCGAACGCAACCGCAATAACACGATTCAAAAATGGCAAGGCAACCGCAATCCATTCATCGACCATCCGGAGTGGGTAAACCTAATTTGGCAACAAGTGGGTTCTTCTGAATTCCAAAAAGCTTCATAATTCAAGTAACATAATTACAACTCTCCATCTGTCCATGTGGACGAATGGAGAGTTTTATTTTTAATAATACATGTCGCATGTAAAATTTTGGGGTTGAATAAAGTGTAAATAGAATGTATGTGGTGGTTATAAAACTTTATGTGTCGGTTATATTGTTTTATGTGGCAGTTAACAGATTATTAGTGGTGGATATAGATCTTTATGTGGTAGATATAAGTATTTATGTGGTAGAGAGCGTTATTATCGAAGCGTCCCTGTGATAGAAACAATTCTACACTATTCTGACAATTTACTGCAATTCCAGAATATATGAAATTTGAAACCCTCCATCCGTCACTTTGGACGAATGGAGGGTTTTTAATTCGGAATAAACTCCGTTCCGAGAATAAATCACGTCGAGCGAGAGTAACCAACCGAGGAACGAGAGTAAATCCTGCCGCTCCGAGAGTATCTACAACAGAAGAGAGAGTATTCGCAGGCTGAGCGAGAGTAAATAGTAATAAATGAAGAAGAGGATTAAATTTTAGTGTAGAAGCGGAATAAATTCCCGTTCCGAGAATAAAATCACGTCGAGCGAGAGTAACTAACCCAGGAACGAAAGTAAATTCTACCGCTCCGAGAGTATCTTAAACAAAAGCGAGAGTGTTCACAGGCTGAGCGAGAGTAAATTTTCGGGCTTCCCCGTGTTAGACAATAGTCCTCTCCATTTGAAAATAGAATCATTTTTGTTATTTCAATGTAATATTTTGTGATTTTATGACGAGATACAAATTATTTTGTAGAGAGTGGATTTAGTGTGATAGAGAGACGAATTAAGACTCATCCAAACGAACTAAATCCATTCAAAAAAAGTTTTCTTATAAATCTTTTTGTAACCAAAATGTAATATTATAAACTATTTAAAATAATTTGAAAATATGATAAGTTTCTTATGTGCATAATTTACTAGGGAGTTTATAAAAATTGTAAAGTCCTTTAAATTATGAGATATGAAAAGGGGAGGAAAGAAAATGGGGATGAAGAAAAAAAGTATGTTACTAGCTCTTGCTGGAACATTAGTACTTAGCACTGCTTCTTTCAGCGCACCAGTTCCAACAGCCGCTAACGTATTGAAGAAACAGATTCCAACGCTTCAATTGCAAAAGTCGGTAAGCACAGTACCTCAGCGACTGATTGCACCGGAAAATCCAAGTGAAACAGTTCGAATCATCGTGGAGCTTGAGAAAGCACCTGCAATTGATACTGCTACTAAAAAAGGTGTTCTTTATAAGAACCTTCCGAAGTCACAACGAAAAAGTGTGGAAGCATCTATTGAAGCAGATCAAAAAAATGTAAAAGAAAAAGTAAAGCAAAATGCCAAAAAAGTTAAATTCAAAGAAGAATTTACAGCTGTATTCAATGGATTCTCCGCTGAAGTGGAAGCGGGAGATGTTGCAGCCATTGCAAATACAGAAGGTGTAAAGGCAATCTATGAATCTACTGAATATACGAGACCAAGTGCTGAGCCAAACATGATTCACTCGAAAGAATTAGTACAAGCTCAATTGGCTTGGGATAAATATGACTTCAAAGGGGAAGGAATGGTAGTCGGCGTTATCGATACGGGTATAGATCCAAGTCATCGCGATATGATTTTAACGGATAACGCATCCGGCGACATTACAGCTGATGAAGTGCAAGCTTTAGTGGGAGACGGTTCTATCGAATCGGGTAGATACTACTCAGCTAAAGTTCCGTACGGATACAACTACATGGACGGAAACCAAGAAATTCGGGATCTGGGACCAGATGCTTCCATGCATGGGATGCACGTTTCTGGAACAGTTGGAGCAAATGGTGATGAAGAAAATGGAGGGATTAAAGGAGTAGCCCCTGAAGCTCAACTTTTGGCACTTAAAGTATTTGGGAATGACCCATTATTTCCTTCCACATTTGGAGATATTTACGTAAAAGCTATGGACGATGCGATTAAGCTTGGCGCAGATGTGTTGAACATGTCACTTGGATCGACTGCTGGTTATGTCGATAACAGCAATCCTGAACAGCAGGCGGTTACACGTGCACAAGACAATGGATTGTTAGTAGCCATTTCTGCGGGTAATTCTGATATGTTAGGTTCTGGATACTTCTATCCATACGCAGAAAACCAAGATTATGCATTAACAGGTTCACCTTCTGTTTCGGAAGATTCATTTGGTGTGGCATCGTTTGAAAATAGTATGATCACGGCTTCTAGTTTCAAATATAAATTTGATGGGGTGGAATCTGGTCGTTCATTGTTCTTACTTGCAAATGACCAAAATCCGAACGATCTTCCTGAAGTAGAATATCAAATTGAATTCGCAGGTTTCGGTAGCCCTGCTGAATTTGAAGGGAAAGATTGGACAAACAAATTTGCATTAGTTTCTCGTGGAGGGTTTTCTTTCGTTGAAAAAGGACTAAATGCACAAGCGGCTGGTGCTGCTGGTATCATCGTATATAACAATGCTGCAGGAACAATTAATATGGCATCTGACCCAGCGATTAAAATTCCATACATGTCCACACTTCAAGCGGATGGATTAGCAATCAAAGCAGGACTTGATGCTGGAAAAGTCGTAACAGTAGGTTTCGATGGTCAGTATTTAGATACACCAAGTCCTACTGCTGGGAAAATGAGTTCATTTACGTCTTGGGGTCCTACACCGAATTTAGATTTCAAACCTGAAATTACAGCACCCGGTGGAAACATCTTCTCGACATTAAATAACGACTCATACGGTTTGATGAGCGGGACTTCAATGGCAGCTCCACATGTGGCAGGTGGTACGGCGCTAGTGATGGAACGTGTGAATGAAGAGTTCGGATTAACTGGTGCAGCACGTGTTCAATTAGCCAAGAATTTATTGATGAATACAGCTTCCAAAGTGGTATTTGCTGAATATGACGGTATAACAGAATATGTATCACCACGTCGTCAAGGTGCGGGTATCATGCAGCTTGCGAATGCTTTGGAAACGGATGTTGTGCTGACAGACAAAGCAACTGGTGTAGCAAAAGTAGCGCTAAAAGAAATTAACAATGGACACTTCCAGTTCACTTTAACAGCGAAAAATTACTCGGATGTGGAGAAAAACTATAATGTTGACGTTCAGCTTCAGACGGATTATGCATTAACTACATCTGGATATGATGTCGTTGCACCAAATATTGTAGGATCTAATGTTGTTACGGATGCGGTAAATATAGATGCACCAGAAACGGTAGTTGTTCCGGCGAATGGGGAAGTGGAAGTTCGAGTGTCCGTGGATGCGTCTGCATTGAAAGATATGAAGGACTTTAAAACATTCGTAAACGGATTCTTCATTGATGGATTCGTATCTCTAATTGACCCGAACGAAGAAACAACAGGAACCGTACCATTAACAGTACCTTTCTTTGGATTTAATGGTTCGTGGGATGATGCATCCATTTTTGACTACTTTGCATGGGAAGCGGAAAGTTATCATGGCATGCAAGCTTTAGCTGATGAACAAGGGAACTTTATCCTTGGATCAACTTATGGTCAAGGTATCGACCCATCGAAATTTGCATTTTCTCCAAATGGGGATGGCAACGTGGATAAGGCAATTCCTGTTTACTCTCTAATGCGTAATGCGAAAAAATTCGAAGTAAACATATTAGATGCAAAAGGCAATAAACTACGCACAATTCGTACAGAAAACAACTTAACGAAACATTACTCGGCTACAGCACCTAACTTACCGTACACATACAACCCTGTTTATGGGTGGGATGGATTAATCAATGGCAAAGCAGCTGTAGATGGTCAATACCAAATTCAGCTACGAGGAGTCATTGATTTTGAAGGAGCAGAATGGCAATCTATTGAATACCCAATCATCGTGGATACAGTGAAACCTTTAGCAGACGTAAGTTATGACAAGAAAAAACAAGTTATCTCCATTGCTAAACTTATGGACAATAAAACAGGTGTAGGTATTGACCGCGTAGAAGTTCTTTTAAATGGGAAAGAAGTCGCTGAAGAAGCAACGCTTGAAAAGTACACATTTGAGAAAAAAGTTTCAAAAGATGACAAAGTTGAAGTTAAAATTTGGGACATTGCTGGTAATGTTACAGTAAAAGAGTTTAAAGGTCATGGCAAATCTACAGATGAAGTAGGAGTTGAAGACCCTGCAGACGAAGCTACTCCGGGCGAAACAGATCCAGGTAATCAAGATGACTCAACACCGAACGAGCCAGAGTCAGTTGAACCAGTCATCTATATCAATACACCTGAATTCTTCAGCTACCATAAATCATCTAAAGTAGTTGTTGCTGGTACTGTTGAAGACGATTCTAATATTGCATCGTTAAAAGTTAATGGACAAAATGTAACAACTTTTGATGGGGAGAACTTTACACACACATTGATTCTTGAAGATGGTGTACAGTTTGTCAATGTGGAAGCAATCGACGAATTCGGAAATGTAATGGCAATCACACGTAGAATTTTCGTTGATACAACAAAACCAACAGTGCAAGCCGTTTCTAAAACCGTTCCGAAAAACGTATCATCGAATGAAGCGAATCCCGTTATTCAAGTGAATGTTGGGGACAATTTCGATGAAATCCGCCTATATCTAAACGGTAGTGAAGTTTTCTACAAGCCAATTTCCGAACCATATGAAATGCTAGGTTATAACAAGACAATTAATGTCGAGCTTCCAATGGTTTCTGGCAATAACACGTTTGAATTAAAAGTGGTGGACCTTGTAGGTAACGAAGCTACACAAATTATTAAAGTGTCAAAGAAAAAATAAATTTCCAAACCCCTGGGTTAGACACTATTCTGATAATTCACTGCAATTCTAGAATGTATGAAAATTTGAAACTCTCCTTCTGTCCCTTTGGACGAACGGAGAGTTTTTCATTTGGTAAAATAATTGGAATAAACCACTGTTCCGAGAGTAAAAGCACGACAAGCGAGAGTAATCAGCCTTGCAACGATAGTAAACTCACATCTCCGAGAGTATCAACAACAGAAGCAAGAGTATTCGCAGTCGGAGCAAGAGAAAATGGTAAACGAAGGATACGGCTCGCAATCACAACAACTAGAACATTTAAAATCAATCTATCAATGACCTTGTTAACAGGGGATTTATTCCTGTACACGACCACCAAATCTCCAAAAACCTCCAATCAAAATATCATTCACTTAATTTCTTCATAGCATGACCCACTTATTCATACACTGTATTAGTATCACGTTATGCGTCAGTACACCTGATGCTTTAACAAAAACCCTAATGATACATGTAGAAAGGATGCGGTTTTAAGAACATGTAGAAATGTTGTTGCACAAATTTGCTAACTGGGGGAAATCAAATGAAGAGGAAAAAATTATTTAACAAAGTCTTTAGTTCATTCCTAATTTTAATGATGGTTTTTGCATTGATGGCTCCAACGAATGCGTTTGCTAACACGGATAAGAAACCGTTCAAATCGCAGGAGCAAAACGAAAGCACACTAGAACTAAAAGCAGCTGTTGCTGAACAACTTAGTCTAATGAATATTGGTCCAACCCTTCACGAAAGCTTACAAAATGTATCAGGCAATCAAGATGTTGCAGTCATCGTACACTTATCTGAGAAGCCTGTAGCACTTGAGCAAGGGATGAGCCAAGTGAAAGGGAAAAAATTTTCCAATGCTCGAGCAAATGAAGTGCGTGCTAATGTAAAAGCACAACAAGCAAAAGTAAAAAAAGAATTATCTGCTAAAAAAGTACAGCTGAAGGAAGGATACACATTTGATACTGTATTAAACGGATTTGCGGCAACAATTAAAGCGGATGATCTTCCGAAACTTCTTACAGTACCAGGAATTACATTAATCGAACCTGATGCAACAGTTTATGCATCAGAAGAAAGTGCGTCCAAATCATCAGAACTTTTAAAAGATGAAACACTAGAAGCACAAATGAATACAAGTATTTCATTCTTAGGTATCGAAAAGCTTTGGGATGAAGGAATCCAGGGACAAGGGGTTAAAGTAGCGGTACTTGATACAGGAATCGATGCAAATCATCCAGAGTTCGCAGGCATTTATAAAGGCGGAAAGAACTTTATACCAAACTCATCTACCTATACGAGAACCCGTGCGGACAATGATGCTTCGGAAACTTCTCCTTTAGAACGTCCTGCAGGAACACCTGAATTTAATGCTACTGGAAGTGCATTCTATACTTCTCACGGTACGCATGTTGCTGGAACTATCGCAGCAATCGGTGCAAATGAATTCGGTATTAAAGGGATAGCACCTAAAGTGGACCTTTATATGTACCGCGTACTCGGAGCATATGGAAGTGGAGCTACTTCTGGTATTGTGAAAGCAATCGACACAGCTGTTATTGAAAAGATGGATGTTATTAATCTATCCCTTGGTGGCGGTGCTAATACAGAAACAGATAGCGGATCTTTTGCGATCAATAACGCAATGATGGCCGGGACAATTGCCGTAATCGCAACAGGTAATTCAGGTCCTAACCGTGGAACGATGGGAACTCCAGCTACAGCTCGTTTAGGTATTGCAGTAGGTAATACTACGAATCCTGAAACAATGTATAACGGAGAAGTTAAAGTTACAGTTGGAAACTACAACTTAACAAAGCAACTTCAATTAATGGGTACTACTTTTGGTAAAGATTTAGCAACACAACTTCAAGGTGAATTTGACTTAGTAGCAGTTCCTGGAAACGGGGAAGCGAAGGATTATCAAGGAATCGATGTAAAAGGCAAAGTTGCATTGATCTCACGTGGTAGCATTGCATTTGTCGATAAAATTGCATATGCCAAAGAAAATGGAGCAGTTGCAACTATTATCCATAACTTTGCAGGAGGTACGAATGCACCAAATGCATCTGGTGTATTCCTAGGTGACTCATTTGAAATTATCCCAACGTACGATATGTCCCAAACAGATGGGGATGCAATCCGTGTTGCCTTAGCAAGTGGAACAGGTAAAGTAAGCTTTGGTAAGTTTACTTCCACGAAAACACTTGGAGATGAGGTAAATGATTCGAGTTCACGTGGACCTTCTACACCAAACTTTGATATCAAGCCGGATGTAAGTGCGCCTGGTACGAATATTATGTCAACAATTCCAATGTACAAAGCAGATTTCCCAAATGCAGTTTATAATGAAGCTTATGATCGCAAAACTGGAACATCAATGGCTACACCACATATCGCAGGGATCGCAGCACTTGTAAAACAAGCAAATCCAAATTGGAATGCTTTTGATGTAAAGGTAGCACTTTCTAATACGGCAAAAGTGCTGAATAAATCAAAATATGACGTGTTCTCACAAGGTGCTGGACGTGTTGATGCATATGCAGCAGCTCACCCAACAGCACTTGCTTATGCACTTGATAAAGCAGTACTAGACGGTAGTGGAAAAATCGTTGACAACTTAAAAGGGACTGTTACTTTTGGTCCGCAACCACTTACAGAAAATCGTTCTGTTACAAAACAAATTCTAGTAAAAGACTTGAAGGGTGCTGGAGGCTCTTATCAAGTAACAGTTGAAACGACAAAAACATTTGGTAATGCGAAAGTGACGGTTGATAAACCGACTTTCACGTTGAATGGCGAACAACTGTTAAACGTTACGTTAACTGCTTCAAAAGCTACAGCACCAAAAGGTTCTGAAATACTAGGATATATCCGTATTAACGGTGGAGGTTCCGAAATTTCACTGCCATTTGCAGCTGACTTAAGTAGTGCAGTAGTCGCTACGGAAATTAAAGACATGAAAATTACGGAAACGGACCTTTCTTTTAATGGAGACGGTGTGAAAGATTCTGCTGTGCTTTCATTCACGTTGACGGGTAATGTGACAACAAACTATATCGAGATTTGGGATATCATGAATCCTGAAGGTGGAGAGTTTGGAGACGGCTATATTGGATACTTACACGCAGGTTCTTCACTTGCAAAAGGATCCTACACGCTTCCTATTAATGGACAGTACAAACCATGGGGCAGTGCGCCTGCAACAACGATTCCAGATGGTTTATATACAATTGACTTTTCTGCAAATTCAGCTACAGGACCTATTGGCGCATACGTTGGTCCAGTTATTGTTAAAACAACGAAACCAGAAATTAGTGGATCTGTTAAAAATGGTGTGGCTACGGGTCAAGTAACAGATAAGTATATCGACTACAATGAAGAATTATATTTAAATGGTCTAGATTACAACTTAAATGATAAATTAAAAGCTTCGTATATTGCGACTGTGAACGGTGAAGCACAAGCGTCAGTTGCATTTACATTGAACCAAGATGGTAGCTTCACATTCCCAGTAACAAAAGATACAAATTCTGTATCGGTAGTAATTAAAGATGCTGCTGGAAATGTTGGCGAAGCACTAATTTACGAAAAAGAAGTTGTGGAACCGGTAGTGACACTTTCTGTAAATCCAACTGAGCTAGACCTAACAGCTGGAGAAACTGCACAACTTACGGTAAAAGAAACGTCTACGCCTGAAGAGGGTGATGCAACTGAGGAAGACGTAACTTCAAAAGCTTCGTATGTTGTTGCGGATGAAACTGTTGCAACAGTGACAAATGGATTAGTAACTGCAGTAGGAAAAGGTACAACTACAATTACTGTTTCATACGGTGGTAATGAAGTATCTGTAAACGTTACAGTTAAAGCACCTGTAGTTAAGGAGCCAGTTGTAACATTAGAAATCGACCAATCGCAGGTCGAAACTACTCCTGGTAAAGACGTAAAAGTTACTATTAAAGAAGTAACGACTTTTGACGGTAAAACGACTGAAAAAGATGTAACAAAAATTGCAACATACAACGTTGCGCATAATAACGTAGCTTCTGTTAAAGATGGTGTTGTAAAAGGCAAAGGTCCAGGTAAAACAACAGTTACTGTAGCGTATGGTGAGTATACACTTACGTTTGACGTGACTGTAGTGAACCCAGGAAAAGGAAACAATAAGTAAATAATAATAAACCGTCCTAATAGGTAGAAATGAACTGCTCCCTAAATTTCGGACAGTATAATAAAAGCAACCTACTATTTATGCAGCTATCAGATGGCTTCGGTATTCCACCGGAGTCATCTGTTTTTAATTCCATAGTCTTCTGATTCATTGTAGAAGATCATGTAGCGATCGACTAGTTGTATTAGTTCTTCAAAGGTATTCATATGTTTATATTCCATTTCATCTTTTGGCTTATAACGGTTGTCGTTGATGTTCATTAAAATAAATTTTCATAAATGTAACTCTCATTCCTATATCTAGTAAATACCAAGCAACACTGCAATACAGCAGCTATCGAAGTGACTGAAGGAAATATCGCAATCACAGGCAATTTATTAAGTACGGAAGATTGAAATTAGATTAAAGCAGATGGAGATAAATCAATTCCTTATCGAATTACTTTAGTAAAAGATACTGCAACAGCATAATAATTTCTCTGATATTTATTTAGCAATTAAGGTACCCAGAATTATCGGATAAGGAAAAACTGACTTTGTTTTATATGAGCAAGTATCGGAAGAGTTGCAACGCGTCAAATAACCCACACCCTCTAACATTCCAGATGTTTTGTGATAATCACAATAACATCAAAAGTTAGGAGGTTTGGAGAAGCATCCCTGTGTTAGAAACAATTCTACATTATTCGGACAATAGACTATACTTCGTTATTAAATAAGCGAACTCCAAATACCGCCCACTTGACAATCAGTTGGGCGGTATTTATTAAGCACAAAATAATTAGGTAGGTACAATTAGTAAAAATTTCAAACTATACTTTCTTCGTAAGCGTCTATTTATTTGACGTTACTATTAAATTAAAGCAAATTACTTTTGAAGTTCTTGGAAATTCAGTACGTAATAATGAGTATACTAAAGCATATCATATGGAAGAGGTATAGGAATTAATAATAGGAGGAATGTAACTGTTCTGTTCTTCGTGTGGTTCTAAGATGGTTGATGCAGCACAATTTTGCTCTACCTGTGGGAAAAAGATCATCCATCAAGATGATGATGTAAAATTCAATCCACCTAAGATTAGGGAAAAAAATCAACCTGATCATGATAATCAGAATCTTAAACTATTTATCGGTGAAAAAAAGCAACATTATTACATCCGAAAATGGTCAAAAATGAACTCTTGGAACTGGGCTTCATTTTTCTTTTCACTTTTTTGGCTAGGTTATAGAAAAATGTATAAATCAATTTTCTTGATTCTAGGAATTTTTATAGTAATTGACCTAGTTGTTGCAATACTGGGAATGGACGATGCCATTCTTGATAATGCGATAGGCTTTGCTGTTTCATGTACTCTCGGAATTTGCGGCAACAATTTATACAGACTCCATGCATTAAAGCGAATTCGTGAATTAAGAGACGATAATCTAACTAATCCTGAATTATTACTAGACGAAATTCAGTTAAATGGAGGAACTAGTTGGAAAGGGGCTTTTGCATCAGTTGGTTTTTTTTCCATTTATGTTTTAATAGCAATGTGCATTTTCAGCTTTGTTCCAGCTTTAAACAGTACGACAAAGGCGGAGAATGATGAAGATTATGACACTGAATTGGAGATAATCGAAGTTCTTGAAAGTAATATGCAGGCTCTGGAAAGTGAGCATGTAGATGACTATATGGCTACCGTGTATGAAGATGAAGACCAAACTATTTATGAAGAAACAAAAAAGATGGTAAAAGATCTATTTGCAAATTTTGATTTAGCTTATGAAATGAACGACTTTGAATTTTTATCGATTTCCAGGCAAGAGGTTAAAGTTCGCGTTACGCAAACAACAACTCTTATAAAGGGGGAAAACTTCCGTAATAATGAATCTGTTTTCATACATACACTTAAACGACAAAAAGAACAGTGGAAATTTAGTGAAACAGAAGTCGAGTCCGTGAATTATTTAGGAGAAGCCCAATCCGTACAGATTAATGAGAATTCCATTTCTAATGAACTAGCATACATCACCTTAAAGGCAGATAGTATGTATGATTTTTTTATTACAGAGGAAATGGACGTTAATGATGATGGTTTCCTTGAAGTAGTTACTTTTAAGGGGGGACCAGAGGTAGGTGACAGCTATTTAAATGAACAAGTAGAGATATTAGTTGAATTTGAAACGGGTGCTGTATCATCACTTACAGTTGATGCAGAAAATGCTCCTACTCTATATTTATATGATATTAATCTAGACGGTTGGATGGAGTTATTCTATGAAACAGGTTACCGACTAACTGGAACGGATATATATCAATTCACCCCAGACGGCTTAGAATATGTAGATACTTTTGTTGGTGCAATTGAAAGGTTAGATGAATATGAAGTATATACGAACAAGAATTATTACACATTAGATAAAAATCTGATGGTTACCAACCATCCAGAAGTGGAAAATGATGAGATTATCCAAAATGAAAATACCGTTTCCAATGAAACAACGATTGATTTAAGTCAAGTGCAGCAATTATCGCTTGGTGTTACACAAGAGGATTTTCTGAATAATTTTAAGGAGTTTTATAGCGAGAATTTATTGAAGGTGGAGAGTGGTGCATTAATTACGGATTATGAACTTACGGAGGACAATGAAGGTACGTTCACTTGGCAACTAGAGGAAGACGTTTACTTAATTGGTTCTATTAATGCTGATAACGTTTTAAAGAGGGTTGCTATCTATAGCGAACATAGTAATCCAAAAGAAGCAGAAGCAGCAGGGGAATCTTCAAGGATTTTTGTAAGTGCTGTATATGCACTCATATATGCATTGGGTGATGGAGATAACATTGAAATTATTATGCAAACTATGATGGACCAGCAATACAATGAGTTCAAAGTTCAAGGGGAGTATATTTCCAATGAAATAAAATATGTAGATTATTCGTCGGATACAGAATCTATATTTCAAGCATTCCATGCGGAGGATAGCTTGGATTAAGAAAGGGTCCCTGTGTCAGAAACAAAGATAGAAAATGCCTTTCCGACTTCTTTGTCAGAAAGGCATTTTCTATTTCTTCGACTGAATTTAGCAATCAACATGGAGGTCTTGGACCATGGCATGAGATGTTCCATTTTTAGGTTGTAATCCATATCAAGCTGTGGAAGTTCATTGAAAAGATATTGTAAATATGTAAGGGTCAAATAGTTTTTATGGTTATATTAATTTTCTGTGTATTTTCTTATTTTTTTGAGGTGAAAAATTATAGGGAAATTGCTTTACGAAAAAACTCAATAATCTAAGCCAGGACCAAAAACGCCCAATTGACGAAACAGCGAGCGTTTAAAAATGCGATTTTATGTTAGAAACAAAGCAAAGCTAGGGTTCACAATATTTCTCATTTATATCCACATGGAATAATATGCTGAATAAACTCTTTGATTTACTAATTGGTAGATTTCACTATGTAGATTCATTTTAAGTATTGATCTTTCTTATTCCTTTATTTATCCTGCTTTGAATCATTCAGAAAATCAATAAATGCTTTTACTTGAGCTAACTCAAGTGTAACATCCCGATAATATATCCACGTATTTCTTAGTAAATACCTATTCTCATTTAATAGAATAGGTGCAATAAATAATTCCTCATCGTTCTTAATACAAATCTCCGGTAGAATAGCGTATCCTAGACCATTTAGTACAAGTTCCTTGCATGTATCAATCCGATCTACTTCCATCGAAATAATTGGTGGAACCGAATACGTTGCCTGCCACCAGTTTTCGATTGTATTTTTTAGGGATTGGTCCGTCTGATAATTCACTCTTGGCAAGAAAGGAAGATCGTCAAATTCTACTTTTTTACTAGAAGCAATACAAATCTTTTCTTCACGTAATAATATCTTATTTTCCTTCCAGTTATAATCGCCCCTTACAATTCCGATATGCGATTCTTCTTTTTGGAGCAATTGATGAATATCGGAACTCCATCCTGTTTTTAAATTCACCTCTACATCCGGGTATAATGCTAAAAAATCTTTTAATAAGGATGGAAGTTCATATCGAGCAAATAGGCCAGAAACACCTAATCGCAATGTACCTTTTACGGTATTATCCATATTTAAAACATGCTCTTTCGTCTTGCGTAATTGATAAAGCATGTCATGTGCATATTGTACAAGAAATTCTCCTTTTACCGTGAATTCGACTCCTTTTTTTCCTCTTGAGACGATCTTTGTATCAAATTCTTTTTCCAACTGTTGTAATCGATATGTTAACGCTGGCTGGGAAATATAAAGCCGTTGTGCTGACTTCGTTATATTCTTCTCCTCATGAAGCGTAGTTAATATATGCCAATCTTTTTCATCCAATAATCGTACCTCCTTTAATGAGAAAGAATATTCAATCAATTAATCTCATCATATCACTTGATTACTTATTAATAAATTTTTTTTATGGATTGAAATAAAAAAACGATATTATATTTATCTTTCATTTTACTTTAGGATAACGTTAAAGAGTTACCATAACTGAACAGGAGGAGTCAGCATGTCAAATACACAAAGTTACGATGTAGTTGTAGTTGGAGCAGGGAATGCAGCATTATGTTCGGCAATCGCAGCAAAAGAAGGTGGTGCCAGCGTTCTTGTACTAGAACGAGGACCAGTGGAAAAACGCGGAGGAAATTCATTTTTTACAGATGGAGCGATTCGTGTTGCTTACAATAATTTAGACGCTATCCGAAAGGTCATACCTGAATTGACAGACGAAGAAGCAGAAATGATTGTGATGCCTGAATACGCTGAAAAAGATTACTATGATGATTTGATGCGAGTTACAGGTGGAAAAAGTGATTCTGGATTGGCTAATCAGCTTGTTTCTAAATCTTATGAAACGATTGCATGGATGCGAGATCTAGGTATCAAATTTGAGTTAAATTATGAAAATCAATCCTTTATACAAGATGGTAAACGCCATTTTTGGGGTGGTTTACCTATAAAAACGGAAGATAAAGGCGTGGGGCTTATGAAACAGCTTTTCGCTAGAGTGAAAGAGCTCGGCATCGATACTTGGTATGAATCGCGAGCAGTGAAATTAATCAAAGAGAACGACCAGATTACGGGTATTGTTGTGGAAAAAGACAAGGAAGCCATTACGGTAAATACAAATAGTGTCATTTTAGCTTGCGGTAGTTTCGAGGCAAATAAAAAAATGAGAAGTGAACATATCGGTGAAGAATGGGAAGCAGCAATTGTCCGTGGAACAGAGTTTAACACGGGTGACGGTATTTTCATGGCTTTAGAAGTAGGGGCTCAAAAATTTGGAGAATGGTCCGGCTGCCATTCGATTGGGACAGATTCTAACGCACCGAAAGTGGGGGATTTTACAAAACCAGGTGATATTTTCAAAAAGCATTCGTATCCCTACAGTATTATGCTCAATAACGAAGGAAAACGTTTTGTAGATGAAGGAGCAGATTTACGGAATTATACGTATGCCAAATATGGTCGCGAAGTATTGAAACAGCCTGGCCATGTAACTTTCCAAATTTATGATGCACAAGTACGCCCGATGTTGCGGAAAGAATATGATTTGCAAGAAGCTACTTTCTATCAAGCTGATACGCTTGAGGAACTTGTGAATTTATTGCCAGTAAATAAAAAACAATTTTTAGAGACGATCGAGGAGTATAACAAAGCGGTGCAAGAAGGCGATTACAAACCTGCAGAGAAAGATGGGAAAGGAACGAAAGGGCTTACTCCACCAAAATCGAACTGGGCACTCCGAATCGAGCAAGGTCCATTCTACGCATTCCCTGTAACATGTGGTATCACATTCTCGTTCGGTGGACTACATGTAGATACATTGGGAGAAGTGTTAAATAAAGAAGAACGACCAATTAAAGGACTGTTTGCGGCTGGTGAAATGATTGGTGGAATCTTTTACGAAAACTATCCGGGCGGATCTGGTTTAATGTCTGGTGCTGTTTATGGAAAATTAGCCGGTACATCCGCTGCGCGGTATATTTTGGATAAAAATGCGGAGCTAGTGAACTAATTTTATACGAATAGAATACTCTTTGATTTTTGTGTCGAGGAGTATTCATTTAAATTATAATGTATGCGCTTACATGACTTGCTATAAAAAATGGAGATTCATACTATCTGAAGGGGTGAAGTAGTAATGATGAAAACAGCAAAATGGAAAGGTATTTTACTTGGAACTATTATGGCGGTGGGGTTAGCGGGCTGTAGTGAATCAGGGAGTAATACTGCGAGCGGAGCAAGTAAAAATGTGTATCCTGAAAAAGCAATTGTTGTCGTAGCACCTTCTGGACCGGGCGGTGGGTGGGACCGGACAGCGCGGACATTTACGAAAGTGATGACAGAATCCAAGCTTGTGGATGGGAGCATGATGGTTGAAAATCAGCCCGGTGGTGGTGGGACTGTCTTTCTTGCTAGTTATGTTACACAAGATGCTAAAAATGACTACAAATTATTCACAGGATCACCTCCCGTTTTAATTAATCATTTGAAAAAAGAAGGGAATAGTCCTTTTGGACATAACGATACTACGCCGCTTGCTCAATTAACGAAAGATTATGGCTCTATTGTCGTGAAATCAGATTCTAAATATAATGATCTCCAATCTTTACTAGATGATTTGAAAAAGGATCCCACTTCTGTGACATTTGCAGGAGGATCGGGTCCTGGCTCGATGTATCATTTAGTTTCCATTTTACCTGCATATAAGTCTGGAATAGATCATAAATCAATTAAATATGTATCGTATGATGGCACCGGAGAAGCAATGACTGCTTTGCTAGGTGGTAATGCTGATGTACTTGCAACAGATGCCTCATCCGTAACCCAGTATGTAAAAGCTGGAGAAGTAAAAGTACTTGCGGTCGCTTCACCGGAGCGGTTGGGCGGGGAACTTAAAGACGTTCCAACTATGAAAGAACTAGGAATCGATGCAGAGTTTATGATTTGGCGCGGAATTTTTGGACCGAAAGAGATGAGTGAAGATGCGCTTAGTTATTGGAACGATAAACTTCAAGAAATGGTAGAAACTGAAGAATGGAAAACAGCTATGACAAGTTCTGGCTGGGAAAGTGACTATAAAAATTCAGAAGACTTTAAACTATTTTTAGATCAGCAGAATGATCAAATTGCTGAATTGCTTAATGCGCTAGGTATGGCTAAATGATAAATAAATATTAAACTAGAACGTATAGGTCTTTGTATTCTACGAGGGTAGTTATGAAAAAGGTGCTAGATTCCGATGAAAATCAGAATCTGGCACCTTTTATTTTATTATATGTATTTACTAGTGTCCCAATATTTTATATTCATACTTCCACTTTATCTCCAGATTTAAGCCTAACTTGATCGCCTTTGGAATATCCATTAACTACCCGCTCTGGTGTACCGGTGAAAATCACATCCCCAGGTTTCAACGTTATATCCTGAGATACATAACCAATGATTGTACAGTAGTTACAAATTAAATCTTTTGCATTGGCAGATTGGCGAACTTCTCCATTTACTTTACATTAGATGTCTAAATTGTGAGGGTAGATGTCGTCCAAGTTACCAGGTAAGGTCCCATTCGAGCAAAGTGATCCAGTGATTTACCGAGTACAAGAGCATAAGCTTTACATAAGTAAACTCTCATTAAATCTATACAAATAGACTCGGTCCATTTTTATTGGATTGACCGTCCCAGTTCCCGACTTTTTTGTCTATGAAAAATAGAGTTGTTAAAAATGAAAAGAACTTAATTTTCACCACTTTTTTTACAAGAAATATTTTTCAACTAAATTATTAGAATAATTTAAATTTTTGTTGCAATTCGATTATTCAATATTGTATAGTCTTATACAAGAATGAATAAAGGAGGGAGAGTATGATGTCGATGTATTTTCTTCCAAATAGCGTGGAAGAAATTATTGATACCTATGACGAAGATATCATTATAACTTCCCGTGAAGGAAAAATAATCAAAGTTACTCAAATAAGCGGTGAACACTACGGTATGAGTCCTTCTGAACTTTTAGGGAAATCAGTTTTAGACTTACAAGCTCAAGGTATTTTCTCTCCAGCTATTACTCCTGAAGTTGTTGAAAAAAAGAAAAAAATTGTGACCGTTCAAATGACACCATCAGGACGAAAAGTATTAATAACAGGTATTCCGCTTTTTAATGACCAGCGTGAGGTTGAATTTGTTATTAGTTATTCTTACGAGCTTTCTGAACTAATCGTCATGAAAGAGTACTTGCAAGATTTAGAAACCGAAATGTCCAAAGTAAAAGAAGAGCTTGCCTACTTACGAGATCAGCATATTCAAATTAGTAGCTTGATTATGGAAAGTCATTCTTCTGCTCGTGCTATCAAAACAGCTCATAAAATGGCACGTCTTGATGTTCCCATTGTCATTCAAGGTGAGCATGGAGTTGGAAAAACATCGCTAGCAAAGTTTATTCATGCTCAAAGCAGTTACAGTGAAGGTTCTTTCATTGAAGTTAATTGTGGATCAATACCGGACTCTATATTTGAGGACGCTTTCGTCGGTCAACTAGACACTAAATCCCAAGGTTATCTCTCTCTTTCATCGGGCGGTACTCTCGTATTAAAGGAAATTGACCAACTGTCAATAGCTGCCCAAGCAATCCTTTTTACCCTTTTAAACAAGCAAACGACTACTAGAATTATTGCCATTAGCGAAATACCACTGGAAGAACTCGTCCATCAAAGCAAATTCCGAGAAGATCTATTTTACTTACTTCACATTACATCCATTGCTTTGAAACCATTACGTGAAAGACCAGAAGATCTTGAAAAAGCTTTTTCTTTTTATTTACAAACATTCAATAAGAAATATCAATACAATAAGAAAATTGCGGATGATGTGTACATCCACCTCCTTCAGCTTGAATGGAAAGCAAACTTCCGTGAGTTAAAAAACGTAATGGAGCGAATTGTTATTGAAAGTGAAACGAATTTAATCACCCTTCAAGATTTGCCAATACAATACCAACCATCAGAAGGGGAACAAATTGGTATTGAATTAGACGGTCAAAGTTTACCTCATATATTGGAGTTTGTTGAAAGGAAAGTACTATTGAATACACAAAAGCGTTACAAGACGACTACGGAAATGGCTCATGTATTAGGAATTAGTCAACCTTCTGTCGTTCGTAAGTTAAAAAAGTACTCTACTTCTTTAGACAAGAAAAACGAATAAATTCATATTGCCTTAGAAAGGGGGAGATAAAAAAGAGGCTAGAAAATTTATAGGAACATAGTGGAAAAAACACTTTTACATTCAAATTAATAGGGGGAATTAGGTTGAAGAAATGGTCATTGGTTGTATGTTCACTAATATTACTTATCGTGTTAACAGCTTGTGGGAAGGAAGAAAGTAAAATCGCTACAAATGGGAAAGTATCGACACCGTTAAAAGTGACTCTTCCAACATGGACAGGGTATGGTCCACTTTTTTTAGCTAAGGAAAAAGGTTTTTTTGAAAAAAATGGGGTGGACGTTGAACTTTCTATTGTGGAAGGCTTAGGGGAGCGTAAAGCAGCTTTAGCTGGAGGGAAAGTGGATGGTATGGCAACTGCGCTAGATGTACAAATAACGCTTGCTGGTGCTGGTATTCCAGTTAAAGTTGTATGGTTATTGGACGATTCTTATGGCGGCGATGGAATTCTTGTAAAAAATGATATTAATAGTGTAGAAGATTTAAAAGGGAAGAAAATGGCCTTTGAAGTAGGTTCAACAAGTCAACTGCTTGCATTAACTGCATTAGCTCAAGGTGGACTAACTGAAAAGGATGTAACAGTCGTCCAAATGTCAGCTGGTGATGCTGGTGCGGCGTTTGCAGCTGGACAGGTAGATGCAGCTGTTACTTGGGAACCTTGGTTAACTAAAGGAGCACAAGCAAACGGGAAAGTATTGTTATCTACAAAAGATTTACCTGGAATTATCATCGATACTGTTTCTTTTAAAGAAGATGTTATCAAAGACCGCCCTGAAGATATAAAAGCATTTGTAAAAGCAATGGGTGAAGCGATGGATTATTGGAAGAACAATAAAAAAGAAGCAAATGAAATAATGGCAAAAGGCCTTAGTATTGATGTAGCAGAGTTTGAAGCAACTGAAACAGGATTGAAATTTTTCTCAAAAGAAGACAATGACAACTTATTTGGTCTAGATGGTGAAAAAGGATCTATTTATGAATCGACAGAAAATACTATTCAGTTTTACAAAGATTCAAAAGTGATTGAGAAAGATGTAAAAGCAGAAGATGTAATCGATCCTAGTTTTCTAAAGTAAAGGAGTAGAGGTGTCGTTAACATTTAAAGTAAACGTTAACGACACCATTCCACAAAGATGTATAGAATGGAGGGATTTTTGATGGCAAATAAGTGGTTTACTCCTAAAAAAGAAATACCAAAGAAAATTTATACTTCAGTTGGGTTCATCACATTTCTTGTTGTTCTCGGATTATGGTCAATCTTAAGTTATAGTGGGTTTGTTAATGCCATATTTTTACCTACTCCTACAACAGTGTTAGCAACAGCCGTTAAGTTATTTGTAAGTGGGGATATTCTTTTAGATATTGGTATCAGTTTTTCAAGAGTATTTACTGGATTTCTAGTTGCTGCGTTAATCGGGATACCATTAGGGATACTTATGGGATCGTTACGAATTATGGAAGGCGCTTTTGAACCAATTATTGGTTTTATCCGTTATATGCCAGCTTCAGCATTTATTCCATTATTAATATTATGGATTGGCCTTGGTGAGGCAGAGAAAATGTCTGTTATTTTCTTAGGAACGTTTTTTCAACTTACTCTTATGGTAATGGATGTTACAAAAAATGTGCAAAACGATCTGATAGATGTCTCCTATACATTAGGAGCTAAGAATGTTCAACTCTTCACAAGAGTGATTCTACCCGCTTCCCTACCAGGAATTGTGGATACACTTCGTATTACGTTTGGATGGGCTTGGACTTATTTAGTAGTAGCTGAGATTGTTGGAGCATCTAGCGGTTTGGGACATATGATTATGCAAGCCTCTCGTTTCCTGCAGCCTGATAAAATTATTGTAGGCATATTGATAATAGGTTTATTGGGGCTTATTACGGATATCATGTTTAAGTCCATTTACCGAGCTTCGTTTTCTTGGATGAGAAAGGATGGATTTTAATATGGTGACACAGAAACAAGACACTACGGGAGAAAGTTCCGACTCAAAAATACAAGGTACTGCTATTCCAAAGACCACCACACCAAAGTTAGAAATTAAAGACGTCGGCAAAATATTTAAAACGAAATCTGGAGAAACAGTAGCACTCGAAAAGACTTCTTTTACTGTAGAAGATGGAGAATTTGTAACCATTTTAGGACCTTCAGGCTGTGGAAAATCCACCATATTACGCATCGTAGCGGGCTTAGAAGAGTCAACTTCAGGTCAAGTTCTCTTAGATGGGGAAGAAATTAATGGACCTGGGCCAGATCGTGGAATGGTATTTCAATCTTACACTTTGTATCCATGGTTAAATGTTAAAGACAATATTACATTTGGTTTAAAGTTAAAAAATGTTCCTCAAAAAGAGCGGGATGATCTCGCAAGACACTACTTACAATTAATAGGTTTAGTAGGGTTTGAGAAACATTACCCTATCCAGTTATCTGGAGGGATGAAACAAAGAGTTGCTATTGCTCGTGCTTTGGCCAACGATCCCAAAATACTAATAATGGATGAACCTTTTGGTGCTCTAGATGCCCAAACTAGAACGATCATGCAAGAAGTATTACTAAAAGCATGGGAAGAGTCTAAAAAAACAATTTTGTTTATTACACATGATGTCGATGAATCTATCTTTTTAGCAGACTCCGTTTATGTTATGACAGCAAGACCTGGACGTTTAAAGAAAAAAATTCCAATTACATTGGAACGACCAAGAGAATTTAGTATGAAAAGCACAGTTGAATTTGGAAATTACAAAGAGGAATTATTATCTCTCATTCGGGAAGAAAGTTTGAAATCTATTCATTAGAAATTCTCTTCCTACCTAGTTATTTTAAGTGTCACAATACGATTATGGAGGTCAATTTTATGGAAAATAATTGGGGTCATCTACTAAAAAACATGCCGAATCGGTTAGCTCCGAGTATGGCTAAGGATCATCCAAATCTACCAGTTGTGAAAGAGGAAGGTTGTTACTACTTCGGAGCAGATGGAAATAGATACCTAGATTTTACATCTGGTATTGCTGTAACAAATGTCGGTCATCGTCATCCGAAAGTTGTTCAAGCGATAAAAGATGCTGCAGATGGTTTAGTACACGGACCTTCGGGAGTAATCATGTATGAATCTATCTTGAAGCTAGCAGATGAACTTGCAGAAATTATGCCTGGGAATCTTGATTGCTTCTTCTTTGCAAATAGCGGAACAGAAGCAATTGAAGGTGCTCTTAAACTTGCTAAGTATGTAACGAAACGGCCATATGTAGTTTCGTTTACTGGTGGGTTTCACGGTCGTTCATTAGGTGCATTAGGTGTAACAACGTCCAAAAGTAAATATCGTAAATTTATGCAACCATCAGGGCTTACATATCAAATACCTTATGCAAATGTTAAAGGATGCCCTCCAGGGGTTGATCCTGAAACTTACGTAATCGATAAATTGGAAAATGACTTTGCAACATTATTTAATCATCAAGTAACACCTGAAGAGGTAGCTTGTGTTATTTTAGAACCTGTTCTTGGAGAAGGCGGTTATGTTGTTCCACCTAAAGGTTGGTTAAAGAAAATACGAGAAATTTGTGATCGCCATCAAATTTTACTAATTTTTGATGAAGTGCAAACCGGATTCGGTCGTACAGGCGAATGGTTTGCTGCGCAAACATTCGATGTTACTCCAGACATTATGGCAATAGCAAAAGGAATTGCATCAGGTCTTCCGCTTAGCGCAACAGTTGCGTCTAGTGAACTGATGAAGCAATGGCCGCTTGGTAGTCACGGCACAACATTTGGTGGCAATCCTATTGCATGTTCGGTCGCATTGACCACTTTAGAGATTATGAAAGAAGAAAATCTTCTTGAAAACACTAGAAAAATGGGAAGTTATGCAGTCCAACAACTAGAAAATATAAAAGCACGACATAGTGTTCTTGGGGATATTCGTGCTGTTGGTTTAATGATAGGTATTGAAGTTATTCATCATAAAACAGGTAAACCTAATGGAGAAGGGTTATTAAAGATCTTGGATCTGGCTCTAAAAAAAGGAGTATTATTCTATCTCTGTGGAAACCATGGAGATGTAATCAGAATGATTCCGCCATTAGTTGTGACAAAAGAGCAAATTGACGAAGGCTTACAAATGTTAGATGAAGCAATAACAGAATACGAATCGACGTTAGTAACTGTCGAGTTAGTTTAGACGATAAAGCCTCGCTAAAAAAGTAAAAGACAGAAATGTTGAGTTAACAACATTTCAGTCAAAAAGATCTGTTAGCAATAAAACTGCCAACAGATCTTTTTATGATTCATTAATCTTCGAAAAATATTTTTCCGGGATTTAATAATCTTTCTGGATCGTATATTTGCTTCATTTGTTTCATAACGGAAACTGCAGCACCATGTTCTCTATCTTGGAATTTTCTCTTACCAAGTCCGACACCATGCTCGCCTGTACATGTTCCACCAACTTCGATTGCTCTTATTGCGAGTGCTTCGTTTGTATACTCTGCTTTTTCAAACTCGCCTTCCACTTTTGGATCATAAAGAACAATTGTATGGAAATTTCCATCGCCGACGTGCCCCAGCACGCCTCCTGTCAATCCAGCTTCATTAATTAGTTCGCGAGCATATACAATAAGTTCTGATAGCTTCGATATTGGAACGCACACATCTGCTCCTGTATTGGCCAATCCTTTTACATGTTGGTATGCATAGGACATTTCATGACGTGCTTTCCAAAGTTCCGTTCGCTCTTTAGATCCACTTGCGACATCCCAGTTGTCACAATCTAGTTCGCGCATTAATTGTTCTACAAGCTTTGCTTCTTCCTCAACCGAGGTCATCATACCTGCAAATTCAAAAAATAGGGAATGAGCAACTGGAAGATTATAGTCCCCATATGCATTCACTTGTGCAATACTATCTGCATCAACTAGCTCCATGCGCATGACTGGTATCCCGCTTTGTAAAATAGTTTGAGCGGCTTCAGCACATTCTTTTGGTGTACTAAATGTACATCGTGCTGCTATCGTATGTTCTGGAATC
This sequence comes from Psychrobacillus sp. NPDC096623, assembly GCF_044762655.1. Taxonomy (NCBI): domain Bacteria; kingdom Bacillati; phylum Bacillota; class Bacilli; order Caryophanales; family Bacillaceae; genus Psychrobacillus; species Psychrobacillus sp. NPDC096623. The sequence goes on along the minus strand of NZ_JBIWER010000001.1, from coordinate 644,866 downwards.
CCATGAAGTCGTAAGGTAATTTCAGTGATGATGCCCAATGTACCTTCGGATCCAGCAAATAGGCCAGTCAAATGGTATCCAGAAGACGACTTTTTAGCATGTGAACCTGTATGAATTACTCTTCCATCGGCCAAAACAACTTCTAGATCGAGCAGTTGATCTCTCATAGATCCATAGCGAACTGCTGTAGTACCGCTCGCATTCGTAGCCACCATTCCCCCAATCGTTGCATTTGCACCTGGATCGATTGGAAACATTAAGCCATGTCGATTTACAAACTTATTTAACTGTAAGCGTGTAATACCTGGTTGTACCGTAATCATTAAATCTTCGGGTGAAAACTTTATGACATTATTCATATTTTCAAAGTTAATAGAAATCCCTTTTTGAATTGGAATTGCTTGCCCTTCTAAACCAGATCCTGCACCAAATGGTGTTACAGGTACTTTATACTCGCGTGCTACCTGCATAATCCCTTCTATATCTTCTCGTCCTGTGGGAAAGCAGACAACCTCTGGCTCTACAGGTGGATGAAAAGATTCATCATGGCTATGACGAAACAATTCGTTTTCATTTTGGCTAACTTTTTCCTCTCCGAGACGCTCTAGCAATTTCTGGATAAACACCTGATAACATCCTTTACTTATTTAAATTTTTTAGAATCAATTTCACAATAAATCAAAGAAATTCAACGAGGTTGATTACTACTTGACCTAAAAACAACGTGATTAAAACTGCTAAACAGTAATAATATTAAAAAGAAAATTCTGAATAATATTAATTGTAATAAAAGCCGTTCCCACTAGCAAGAGTTCAATTTCAATAGGTGAAGAAATAATCTTGAAGAGACCTTGTGTAAAGAACATTTCTGACAATTACTCATCAAATGAGCTAGCACCAAATAATGCCCACTAGATTTTCAAGTTTGGAGTTATTTATTACATTATCTATTGGTTGTTTTGAAGAATTAATTCAATGTTAAGTTCGATAAGTTAAAATAAATGAATAATACAAAAAAATTACTTCTTATTCATTTTAGCTTAACAATTGGTAAGTAAAGTTTACTCTTAGATAATATATTAGGAGGAATGAATGTTGGATTTTAAAACAAAGTTATTTTCAGGTATTACGGCAGTAGGAATTTTAATGGCCGGGAGTCATTCTTATAATGTACTTGCGGAACAACCGCCTTTGTTTCAATATAAAGGGGAAGATTTACAAGTTACGCAAATTGCTCAGTATGACAGTGGTTCTGGAATTGGTGGAACGGAAATTTTAACCTATGACGAGAAGCTAAAACGCGCATTTGTGACAAATGGTGCTGAATCTGGCATTGATATTCTTTCATTTGAAAAGTTGAAGTCTGGACATTTCACGAATGTGAAGTCGCTAAAGCGTATATATTTGAAGGACTTTGGAATTAACGGAGTAAAAGATATTACTAGTTTAGCTGCCCATCCAACGAAGGATTTAGTTGCGGTCTCAGTCGTAAGTGACCCTAAAACGGATCCAGGTTATATTGTATTTTTAACGAAATCTGGTGAATTTTTGTCTCAGGTGCAGGTAGGTTCGTTACCTGATATGGTGACTTTCACGCCAGACGGTTCTAAAGCAATTGTTGCGAATGAAGGTGAGCCAAGTGACGACTATTCGGTAGATCCTGAGGGTACGGTATCCATCATAGATGTGTCGAATGGTGTAATTAATGTTAAAGCACATAACTTATCCTTCAAAGATGTAGAGTTAGATGATAAAGTTCATGTAAATTCGAAAGGGACAACTTTACAGCAATTAGAGCCTGAGTACATTTCCGTTTCAGCAGATAGTAATTTTGCCTATATTTCTATGCAAGAGAATAATGCAATTGCAACGTTAGATTTGAAGGCTGGAAAAATTCTACACGTAAAGGGTCTAGGTGTAAAAGATCATTCAGTTGAAGGAAATGAATTAGACGGAAAAAGAGATGATAAAACAAAGATTGAACGTCTTCCGCTATTAGGCTTGTATATGCCTGATGCAATTGATACATTTACGCACGATGGTAAAACGTATATTTTAACTCCAAATGAAGGCGATTCTCGTGATTATGAGGCATATAGTGAGGAAGCCGAAATTGCAGATATCGCAGATAAAATTAAGTTAAAAGCAGATAATTATAAAGGTTACACGCAAGCCGAGTTAGATAAACTAGTAGCCGGTGGTTTATTCAAAGATATTAAAAAAACTAAAATAACCTTGGAACATGGCTTAGCAGAAGATGGAAACTATGAAGCGTTGTATACATATGGGGGGCGTAGCTTTTCGATATTTGATGCTGCTACGATGGAGCTAGTGTACGACAGTGGAAGCGAATTTGAGGAAATTACCGCTAACGCAAAACCAGAATTCTTTAATACAGACAATGAAGAAATTGTATATGATAAGCGTAGCTCCGCAAAAGGACCAGAGCCCGAAACTGCCGTAAGTGGTCAGATTAATGGAACAAACTATGCATTTATAGCGTTGGAGAGATTTAGTGGAATTATGGTGTACGACCTGTCTAATCCTTTAAGCCCTAAATTTGTCACGTTAATCTCGAGCCGTGATTTTACTGCGGATATAAAAGGAGATGTATCTCCTGAGGGGCTACGATTTATAGATGCACAAAATAGTCCTACCGGCTATCCTCTTTTAGCAGCAACGCATGAGGTGTCAGGAACAGTAGCTGTCTATGAGTTTGGTGGGAAAAAGTTGCCAAACGGTCCTAAATTTAAAGATGTAAAGCCTAGTCATTGGGCACATGCATTTATCGAGGATTTAGTAGGAAAAGGAATTGTAAAAGGAAAAACAGCAGAGAACTTTGCCCCAGAGGATAAAGTAACTCGCATACAATTTGCTATGATGATTGCGAGAACTTTAGATGTAAAACCGACAACGAATAAACGGACATTCACCGATGTTCCAGCAGCTGCACAAGCAGAAATCCAAGCGCTGATGGAGACTGGAATTATATTAGGGAAAGCAGATGGAAGTTTTAAACCAAACGAATACCTAACTCGTGAGCAAATGGCAGCAATAATCGTACGAGCTTACGAATATCAAACAAATACTAAAGTACAAGTTGAACAGGTAAAACAATATAAAGATTCGAATAAAATTAGTAGCTACGCTAAAGAAGCAATTGAAAAAGCACATGCGCTAGGAGTAATGACAGGCAACCAAAATGGAGAAATCCAACCTAAGGTAAGCTCTTCCCGTGCACAAGCTGCCAAAGTAATTTCCGAGATGTTATCGAAAACAACTGGTAAATAACTTGTTATGTGGCGGTTAGAGTGATTTATGTGTTAGTTTTTGAGTTTATGTGGTAGTTCACAATATGCAAATTTAGAACGTCAGAAATGGCGTTCTTTTCTAATTGATCAGCTATTTAATTGAAAAAATGAAAGATTAAAAGGTCATTTAGGGTAAAGGAGAGAAGCGAATATATTGCAGGAGGATTATTTTATGACTACAGTAGAATTGAATGAAGAAATTATAAAAGTATTGGAATACGGTTATACGCTAGGAAACGAGAATAAAACTATCAAAGCAAGCGAGCTAATCGATGAGTTATCCGAGCAATTGAAAATCCTATTTAAAGATACAAGTAAATAATAGATTGCTGTGCCGCCCTTTTCATAAGGGTGGTTTTTTTGTGGAGTAAGTTTCCTTAGCTCTAGCCAGTATGGGCTATATTGAAAGGTTATGGGCTATTTTTCAGATTTTATAGGCTGTCCATTTCATAGAATCTAAATTCTGGTAATCTTTTATACGTTTAAGCACTTGTCCACTAGTGTAAAAGGGACTAAAATGAATTGGGTAATATTGCTTATTATTATATAGGGAAGTGGCTTTCTTGAAAGAGGGAATTCAGGTTTACAGCTTAGATTTAGAGACGCGTTTACTGATTGATATTTTGGACTTCGATGAGCGGCAGGAAGAACTCACACCGATCGAACGTGACGCTTTTCTTTTATTTAGAAAAAAGGTAGAAGACAATTTAGGGATTTTTACGATTGATGAGAAGAACTTTTCCGTCAGTATGCAGCATCAATTATTCACGATATACATAAATGCTTTGACTCAAATAATTCAAGAAATGGTGCAAGAGATAAAACTCCAAAGCCTACTGGAAGAAAGTATGAATCCTGAAAAAGTGAAGTTATCTGCTGCTGTGCTTTCCATTGCCTGCCATTATCGTTTTCCTTTTGGTTTATATGACCGGGTAATGTCTGTGGAGGATTATCTAAATACTAAAGCAGAAGACAACCCAGAAATATCTCACTTATTTAATGTCGATTTTCAATTGGAAACATTACGCCCAAAAGCTTGGGAGTATTACAATAAACCGGCAAAAACTTTGTCACTTGTCGATTATTTTGAGCAGGAAGTAGAAGTTACCTTTGAGGATAATAAACGATATTTTGCTTTTTTAAAGATCCAAAGATTACTGCGGGCAATACGCCTAGATTCTAAAGGGGACTGGCAATATCCTGAAGCTAGGGATTTTTCATATTGGGAAATGAAAGTAATAACGGAGGATTTGCTCTTTACATTACGTGCCGAGTTAAGAGAAGTCCATTTGAAAAACGATGAAAACGAGATTCCAATTATCGTTTATGCTATTAATGTAGTTTCCAACTTTCTAATTGGAGTGCAAGGTGGGGAGACAATTTCCTCTCAATCCATTAAAGTGGAGCAGCAATTGCGATCGGACTTTTTAAATGCAGGTATCTTTGGTGCTTCGATGTATAATACATCCCTAGTTTATGCAGATGATGTAAGGATTTTGGGATCTAGAGGGCATGGTGTTGCTGCAGAGCATGCCAACCATATGATTGATAAGTTAAAAGGAAAGGATGCTGTTTTAGAGGGGCATGACAATAAACTAAACGGCGCTGATCGAATTGTTGGTAATGAATATATTCAGACAAAATACTGTAGAACAGGTGGTATATGCATCGAAGAGTGCTTCGATAGAGGTGTATTCCGTTATGTAAATGATGGAAAACCGATGGCAATTGAAGTGCCAAAAGATAAATACGAAGACGCTATTAAATCGATGCAAGCACGCATTGAACGTGGAGATATGAAAGAGCTCGGAATTACAGATCCGGATGCTGCAAAAGATATCGTAAAGAAAGGAAATATTACATATAATACTGCTCGGCGTATTGCCAAAGCAGGAACAATCGAAGGAATTGTCTACGACGCAGGCTCTGGAATGATTCAGGCGTCACAGGCTCTCGGAATATCCGTTACTATTTCATTCGCACAAAGTATTTGGCGAGGCGAAGATATAGAGGAAGCTGCTAAAAATGCGATGAACACGGGTTCTAAAGTGTTTGGAACCTCTATTTTTACCCATATTGCAACGAAACATATTGGCCGAACAGCAGTGGAAAAAAGCCTCAGACCGATGACAGACTATATGACAAAGAAAGTTTTAGGTTCGAAGGCATCGGCGAAGATTGTAAATACATTCCTCAGACAATCGGGTAAAAAGGCAATTCACGGAGCGGCAGCGACAAATCAATTATCTAAAGTGCTGAGAGGTAATATGGTAACAATGGCAGTAGCAACTGCTGTAATGTCTAGTGGCTCTATATATGATGCAATTGCAGGTAGGATTTCTGGAAAGCAATTGTTCAAAAACGTCGGCTCCACTGGTGCGAGTGTTGGCGGTGCTGCAGCTGGTGCTACTATAGGCTCTGTTGTGCCAGTTGTGGGTACTTTCATAGGTGGTATGATTGGTGGTTGGGTAGGTGCGAAGGCTTCTAAAAAAGCGCTTGATCACTTTATTGAAGATGATTCGGTTGGAATATATGAGCTAATGAAAAAAATATTCGTATCCAACTCGGAAGAACTAGGATTGAATCGTGAAGAGCTGAACTTTATGATGGATTATGTATTTGATCAAAAGAAATTACCAAAGACTATAAAGCTCATCCATGCCTCTGATGATAGAGAAGAATATATAGAAGAAATGCTCGAACCGTATATTGAAGCGGTATTAAAATCACAGCCAATCGTACCACAACAAATGAATTTGGAAATGCTAGTGGCTTAGTTCACAGTGAAAAAGCACGTTAGCAGCTTATAGATATGATAGGATAATAGTTGGAATACGAAAATACCTCAGATAAGGAATTAAACCAAATGAAAAAGATTAAAATGTTTCTTGTAGTATTAGTATGTTTTATTTTATTTGCTCCTTCTGTAGGGGCGCAATCCTTCAAGGATGTTCCCTTAGACCATTGGGCGCATGATGAAATACGTTTTCTTACGGACAAACAAGTAATTCGTGGATTTTCGGATAGTAGCTTTAAGCCGCTAACAACACTGACGCGTAAGGATGCCGCAGTGATGATTGTAAGAGCGTTAAAACTTCCGACGGTACAACGTCCTACTGTAAAGCCGACTGATTTGAAGCCAACGATGGTTGGCTATGCTGAAATGATGATAGCAGCCAATAAAGGGATGTTCACAATCACTAATAATTCATTTAAACCTGGTAGCCCGCTTACTCGTGAAGAGATGGCTCGTGTACTTGCTGTTGCTTATGACTATAAAGGTGCCGGAAAGTCAATATTCAAAGATCTTTCGAAGACGAGCTCCTATTATAAATTCATTGATGCAATCGCCCAAAATGACATCACAACAGGCTACTCGGACGGAACATTCAAACCAAAAGTAGTCGTGAATCGTGCGCAATTTTCAACATTTTTGAAGCGAGTATACGAGCTGCCACTTTCATTTACGGTGAAGCAAGATGGAAAAGTGCTGCAGGAGGTTCGATCAGCAGAAGAGGCGATTACACTAGCTGTGAAGTATCCAAGAGCGACTGTTCATCCCAAAAATAATTCTCTTATGAATTATGCGATGAAACCAGCTGCGCTCACGCCGACCGGTATTAAAAATGGAGTACTTATATACAATGGAGCTGAAAAGGAGTATTTTTCCTCGGACTTTTTTAAACCTTATTTATCAAACGGGACGAGTACCCTTTTCGATACATTTGTTGTGCTCGGCCGTACGTATGCAGGTGGTGAATTCGCTGAAACATCCAAAAATAAAGCGAACTACAAAGAGTGGAAGTGGTACGCAGATACGACGTTTGCCAAAGACGGGGCACTAGATGCGTTGAATCGTGCTGCAGCCAACGAAAAACGAAAAGTTCAAGTGTATATTGCAATCCCGTATCCTAAACGAAACGAGTCTATCATTAAACTGGACGGCGCAAAAGTGAATAATACATTGCAAGCACGTGAGCAACTAGTCAACTGGTATATCTCCACAGTTGAAGATAAATGGAAAAAACAGAACTATAGCAACATTACTATGAAGGGCTACTATTGGTTAAACGAAACCGTTATCCATGCGGATGACGAACGTCTAGTCACAAGTTCAGCCAAAAAAGTCCATAACCTAAATAAAAAAATTATTTATGCACCACATGCACGCACAACGAATTTTGAAAACTGGAAGTATTACGGTTTCGACGGTGCCTATTTACAACCAAACACATTCAGACTGGCATTAGGCGATCCTCAAAAGAGGTTACACAAAGCATTTCTAGAAGCACAAATTAAAGGAAGTGGCATTACCTTAGAAATCGACACATATTCACCTCACCAGATGGACGCTGGTCTAACGAACTTCTCACAGTATTTAGAATTCGCAGAGCGGTACGGATTAAACGGACAAAGCCTACTTCTATACCAAGGAACGGATATGGTGAATCGAATGGGAGTCTACAAACAAGCGCCATATCAAGAAGCTTACCGCCAGCTGAGTGAACTGCTTCAGTAAAACGCGTATTGCTTAATCTCTACAAACTTTACTGCTAGATAATATAATGAAATAAAAAACTCTCCTTCTGTCCAATATGGCGGAAGGAGAGTTTCATTTTGTAGATAAAATGAAATAAACTTCCTTTCCACTAGTAAATCCACCAGGAGCGAGAGTAAACCCTGAGGAACCGAGAGTAAATTACACCCATCCGCTAGTACCACCCCCTCGAGAGCGAGTAAACAACAAGTGAACGAGAGTAAAGGCATTATGATTTCCGGCAGAAACATAACGAACAGCAAAAAACGTCCACTTTTTCGTCAAGTGGACGTTTTCATTACTAATATTTACCGAGTTACTTCCATTTCTTTAAATACTCCGCCAGCAATTCCCATTGCCTGAACGGCTTTTGGAAAACCTACGTATCCCGCACAATGGATGATAAGTTCGATAATTTCTTCTTTAGAGAGCCCAACGTTTAGAGCTGCCTGTAAGTGAACTCTCAGTTGGTCGAACGCTCCCTGGGTGATGAGTGTTGTTAGGGTGATGACTTCTCGTTGTGCGTGGGAAAGGGTGTTTCTAGAGTAAAGATCTCCGTATCCAAAAGATACAATCATTTCCCAAAGGTCAGGTGAGATTTTCTTCATCCCTTCCATGCCAGTTCGTACTTCTGGGGAAAATAGTTCCTCCATTGCCTGTAAACCGGCCTCGTATCGCTTATCCATTTCCATATTATTGCCTCCCCATAGTTGGTGGTATTTCGTTTTCATCTACTAATACTTCAATCACAATCGGTTTGTTTGTTTCTTTGATTTTATGTAATGCTTCTTTTATGTTATCGGCTAAATCGGATGGTTTTTGACACGTATATGCTTCCAGTCCCATAGATTCGGCAAAACGAGCGACATCAAGAGGAGTCTCATACACTCCACCAATTGAAGTGCCAATCATTTTTTGCATCCCTTTCTCAACCATATCCAACCGTCCATTATTCAAAACGATGAATAAGACAGCGGAGTTATAATTGTATGCGGTCGAAAGTTCTGTTCCATGCATGAACATACACCCATCTCCAACCAAGCACACAATTGTTTCTTCAGGGGCTGCTAGTTTTGCACCTATGGAATAGCCAATACCGTTACCCATTGCACCGAATATATCGTCAAAGAAGAAAGTCCCAGGCTTGTATATGTCAAAATACTTGATGCCGTAAAAAGAGTGGCTCCCATCATCTCCAAAAATAATTGCATCATCTGGAAGTGCGTAACGCATCGCCCGTAGTGCTTGGACAGCAGACATTCGCTCACCTGAATTATTTTCCGAAAGCTGAATCTTCTCAATGGCTGTTAAAAATGCAACGCTATCCGTTTTCGGTACATCTTCTAAAATAGCTGTCAGATTCGCTTTAATATCACCAAGTAAGGGGGTAGTTGGTACTTGAATTGATTTCCCGATAAAGGTTGGGTCGTAATCGAAGTGGATAAGATGCTCTGGATACATCGCTTCCGATAATCCGGCGATGGACATATCGCTTAATTTTGAACCGATAACGAGCATGAGGTCTACTTTCTCATTTAAGTATGCGGTTGCTTCGTCCGTACCACCCAATCCGAATGCACCTAATGAAAGTATATGATTGGAAGGGAATGATCCTTTTCCTCCTGGAGTGGTGATGACAGGGATGTTCCAATGCTCTGCGAGATGCAGCACTTCTGCGTATGCTTTACTTGAATGTACGCCTTTTCCTAAGAATAGAAGGGGACGCTTCGCCATATTCAGTTTATCGATCACATCACTCGTTTTAGGAGAAATCATTTCATGGGACACTGGTAAATCTAATAGGAATGGTTCAATCTCTTCTAGCAAAATATCGAACGGAATGGCAAGATGCACCGGTCCTTTTACGCCTGATATAGCTTTTTCCAAAGCATGCTGCAAAAATGGCTGTAGCATATCGCCACGTTCTACCCGTGCGCTAAACTTCGTGACCGATTTAAACATGTCCACAAGGTCTGCACCAAATAGACTAGAGTCTTGCCCCATTGCTTTTCCTGTATCTTTCATCGAAGGATGTCCCGTGATGATTAATAAGGGTAGATTAGAGGCTTTCGCTTGACCAGCAGCTGTAAGCAGGTTAGTGCCACCTGGTCCAGACGTACCAACTGCGACTCCAATTTTCTGATTCATTAAAGCGTAACCAGTCGCTTCAAATCCTGCGGCTGCTTCGTGTTTACTTAATACAAATTCCATTTCATGGCGCAAAATCTCGAATAATATAGGGGATACTGCCTTTCCAGGAATACCAAAAATATGCTGAAGTCCCCAATGTTTAAAATTTGCTACTAAAACGGAGGATGCCATTTTCATGCTGTTAGTCTCCCTTTAAGATCAATGTTGTTCTATATAAATTTTCTCAATTTCATCAGCGGGAAGAGGTCTACTAAAGTAATAGCCCTGTGAAATATCACATTGATGTTTTTTCAGAAATTCAAGCTGTTCCTTTGTTTCCACTCCTTCAGCAATAACTTCCTTATGAAGGTTATGTGCTAACGAGATTATTGCTTTTATAATGACGGCATCTTTTTCATTGTTCATCATTTCACCCACGAATGATTTGTCGATCTTAATATAATCTATTGGAAAATTCTTTAGATAATTAAGTGAACTATAACCTGTCCCAAAATCGTCAATACTGATGCCGATACCAAGTGCTTTCAGTTGTTCCAATACGTGGATAGAATAATCGTATTCCATTGCCATATATTCGGTAATTTCCACGACCACATAAGCCGGATTAATAGCGGTACGTTCGATTACATCTTCCATATAAGTAACAAGATTTCTGGTAAGGAATTGTTGGGTGGATAAATTAACGGACATTTTTACTGGTGTCATTCCAGCATCCTGCCATTTTTTGTTTTGGGTACAGGCCTCATCAATGACCCACTCTCCAATTTGAGTGATCAATCCGTTTTCTTCTGCCAGTTTTATGAATTTTCCAGGTGGTATCTGACCTAACTTTGGATGCTGCCAGCGGATTAAGGCTTCAAATCCAATTAATTTACCAGTAGCATTATTAATCTGCGGCTGATAATGGAGAACAAACTCATTTTGCTCTAGTGCTCTTCTTAAATCTATCTCGAGCATATAGTCGTCCAACATTGTATCTAACAATTCCGATGTATGAACAACATAGCGGTTTTTCCCTTGCGATTTTGCCTGATACATTGCATTATCTGCATAGACCAGAAGCTGTTCCGTTGTAATAGGGTAGTCAGGATAAATCGCAACACCAACACTAGCTGTCGTGTGTAATTCTTTCCCGTTAACAAGAAAAGGTTGCAGCAATAACTGGAGTATCTCTTTGGCTTTTCTCGTAACATAATCTACATCAGCAAAGTCTTGCAAAAGGAAGATAAATTCATCGCCACCCATTCGGGCAAGAATATCCTTTTTCCCAAGACAACCACTTAACCGATTGCTTACCTCGATTAGTAGTTTATCGCCATAAGAATGACTGAAGTTATCATTAATTATTTTAAAGCGATCCAAGTCGATGAATAAAAGGGCTAAAGTTCTATGCTTACCTGATTTTATTTCCTTAATAATGGATTCTATTTCCTTATTAATATATCGCCTGTTCGGTAGATTTGTTAAATCATCATGAAACGCTAAATAGTTATACTGTTCCTCCAATGTATAACGATCTGAAATGTCTCTAAATTGACCAAAGGCACCTATCATTTTGTCGTCTTCATAAATAGGTTGTGCATCGAACAAACACACAATGAGATTACCGGCTTCATCTTTAAACTTTATTTCTTCATTTTTAAATATTCTTTCGTGTTCGATTACTTCTTTAAAGTAAGTTCCTGTTAGATGAGATTCCAGAATATTTCTTCCCACCACTGATTCTCTGCTGTTACTCGAAATTTTTTGGGCGAAGTTATTAAACTCGGTAGTGATTCCTTTTTCATCTGTAATAACAATTCCATTTCTCGTTCTACTTAACATAATCTGATTCATAATGTTAAGCTTCCTATTTTGTTTTCTTAATAGTAATTCTCTTTCGATAGAGTCAACTGCCTGAGTTAGCATCGTTAAAAAAAGTTCGTTCTGAAATTGAATCGGCATCATGATGCACACGCTACCAAGCAAGTTGTTATCATCTGTATAGTGAAAGGTGGTCCCGTAACAAGCAATTTCATGAAGAAATGTGTGATAATGTTGATCGCCAATTAGACTAATCGGATGTCTTTGCTGCAACGTTAGACTAATAACATTTGTGCCTGTTTCTTCTTGGATAAATAGGCTGCCAGGCATGATGCCGAATTGTTCAATGGTAGACTTGATCGTTTCGTCTCCTTCAATTTCAAGAAGATAACCAGCTGCATCAGAAACAACTACAAGTATCGGAGTACCTTTCAAGGAATCGAGTAGCTTATTGGAGAAAAAACTCACAACTGATAGTATTTCGCAATATGATTTTCGCTTCTGTTCAAACTCTCTATCGCTTAAGAAAGTCTTTGGCCTAGATACCTCATTTGGATCCATCCCCGCAACTTTGCAGATTCTCTTTGATTCTGTAATGTAATAAGGCTCTATTATATTCATGTGATCCTCCTAAAAAAGTTCTTTATACTATATACCCTATTTTTCCAAAAGGGTTGTAATTTTATTATTAAAATAGTAAAAAAATAGAATCCATTTCCGCATAGGTTAATTCGCTTCGAAATAACCATTAGAAAGAATTCCCATCCTATCTATTTTACAGCAAAAAGTTGTTAAATTCAATGGGAGTGAGTCTTAGTGAAGTAACCACTCCCATTGAATAAATATAAAGAAATAAGTAGCTCTCCTTCTGTTAAATGGGGAGTGAAAAGAGATAAATTTTTGATGGGAAACGGTATAAATTCCTGTTCCGCTAGTAATTGCGTTCCTCTGTTAGAAAGATAGATTTTCTAACAGAGGAACAATAGCTCCCGGAAAGGTAAATGAGGCTCTGATTATATATACAATGTTAAGTGGACGTTAGTAATTGATGCCAATTGCTTGAATACATGAAATGTAGAGAGTGAATCGTAATTTTCTAACTAGAGTATTCTGAATATTTTTTATTTTATGTCCCGTTTACTGGGACATCTGTATTGTATACTTCTATTTTATTGATTACTATATGAAATACATTCAGCAGACAGTTTGAGGGGAGGTAAATGAAAGCGTTTACAACTTAAGGAAGAATCAATTATGGTTTACTACTAATTTAGTAGTTGGGAGGATTGATGAAGATGGTTCAGCTAACTGAAAATGAAAATAAAAAGGGTACTCAAAAAAGAGATTACCAAGTTGTTATTCAAAAAGTAAGTAAATCTTTTTCAAAGGGAAGTCGCGATGTGAAAGTACTTGAAGATATTAATCTTCATGTTAAAAAAGGGGAGTTTGTTTCATTACTCGGCCCAAGTGGATGTGGAAAATCAACATTATTAAAAATAATTGGCGGATTGCTTTCTAGCACAAGTGGCAAGTTGTCCATTAATGGGAAAGAAGTTAACAGTCCAAGTAAAAGTATCGGCTTCATGTTCCAAAAAGCAGTATTACTACCTTGGAGAACGGTTGAGCAAAATCTTATTTTACCGATAGAGTTATCCCAAGGTGACATCTCAAAGGCAAGTGAGAGAATTGGTGAATTGCTTGAACTCGTTGGGTTAAAGGGATATGAGAAATACTACACGAAAGAACTTTCAGGTGGGATGCAACAACGAGTTTCACTCGCTCGTACTTTGATGACGGATCCAGATATTTTACTGTTAGACGAGCCATTTGGTGCATTAGATGAGTTTACGAGAGAGACATTGAACTTTTCACTGATGGATATTGCAGAGAAGAGTGGAAAGACAGTAGTTTTAGTGACTCATAATATTAGTGAGGCAGTTCTAATGTCTGACCGTGTTGTAGTAATGGGTATTAACCCTGGTCAAGTTCTTGAAAACATATTCATTGATATTCCGAAGCCAAGAACGGATCAAATAATGGCGACAAAAGAATATGCAGATTATGTACTTCACATTCGAAAGCTATTAGGAGTTGGTAGATGAAATGAGGGCCGCGATGGAAAAAACAATTGTAATGAAGAATACGAGGAAGAAACCTACGATATTTCAAAGAAAAGAAGCAATGTTGTCATTTATTTTATTACTTTTGATCGTTTTTATATGGGAATTATTTAGTAGAGTGGGAATTTTCCATCCATTAATATTGCCAGCACCATCGTTAGTAGTTATTGCTACTTGGGAATTGTTGACGTCATCTTATTTTTATCTTCATTTTGGGATTACATTATACGAGACAATTGCAGGATTTTTCATCGGATGTATCTTGGCAATTGTTCTAGGAGTTCTAGTTACAACTAATTTAACTTTGTATAAGGTGTTAAATCCCTATATTGTTGTTTTCCAAGCAATTCCGAAAATAGCTTTAGCACCAATATTTGTTACTTGGTTCGGTTTTGGATCTACTGCAAAGGTAGTGATGGCAATTACCATTTGTTTTTTCCCTACCTTTATAAATACAGTTGTTGGACTAAAATCGATAGATGATGAAAGTCGACTTCTTTTTAAATCAATGGTTGCGAAGAAAAAAGATGTATTTTTAAAGCTTTCATTACCGACAGCTTTGCCTAATATATTTGCAGGATTGAAATCATCCTTAACATTTGCGCTTATTGGTGCAATCGTTGGAGAGTTTATGGGGGCTAATGAAGGACTTGGATTGCTTCTTGAAACGTTCAATTTTCAGTTAGAAATGCCAAAAGTTTATGCGCTAATCATTATTTTGTCTCTCATGGGGTTAGGTTTGTATCTATTCGTCGAATGGCTGGATCGCAAGCTTATTTTCTGGGGTGATCACGATAAAATTATTTAACTTAAAAGGGGAGATTAGGTTGAACAAAAAGATTTTAGTATTAATCTTGAGTGTTATTTTATTGCTTGGTGCGTGTGGGAAAAATAGTACTAATGAAGCGGGGGCAAAGTCTAAAAGTGGTGATTTAGAAAAGCTCGAACTTATCTTGGCTGCTGAAGGCACAACAATGTATTATGCTTATGTTGCTCGTGATAAAGGTTTCTTTGAAGAAGAAGGTCTCGATGTAGAGCTTATCGCTGGAAAAGGTGGAACATATGTAGTTCAGCAAGTAGGAGCAGGTCAAGTTGACTTTGGTATAACGGCTATTGCAGCTGTTTTGCCGGCTTGGGATAAAGACGTTGCTATTCAATCGGTATATCAAGTAAATTATAAAAATTTGTTCGATTTCATGGTTCCTAAAGATTCTGCTATAACAGATATTCAGCAGTTAAAAGGAAAAAGAATAGGTGTTTCTGATTTAAGTGGTGGAGAAGTACCAATGGTTCGTTCTATTCTTTCTAGTGCCGGATTAACTGTGGATAAGGATGTAACGCTACGAGCAATAGGCTCTGAAGCAACTTCTATTCTTACTGCTTTCGAAAAAGGGGATATAGAGGCATATATTGGTGGCGCTCATGACCTAGTGTCTTTATATGCAAGAGGTTTCGAATCCAAATCCCTTATTCCCGCAGAGTTCCAGGCGCTTCCTTCGACAACAATCGTAGCAAGTGACAAAGTGATAAAAGAAAGACCAGAGCTAGTTGAAAAAGTAAACCGTGCTATTGCGAAAGCAACTGATTTTGCAATCAACGATCCAGATGCAGCGTATGATCTGATGAAAAAAGCAATACCGGAGCAGTATACAGATGAAGAAGTGGGACGTATATTCCTCGATACTTTTATAGATCTAACTACGCTTAAAGATCCTGCAAAAGGATATGGTTATATAGATAAAACTTCATGGGAAAAATTGGTTGAGCAATTTAAACAAGGTGATCCGCCTGTAATTACAGGTGATATTGATCTTGACAAATATTTAAATTCAAGCTTTTTGGAAAAAGCAAATGATTTTTAACTTAGAAAGTTTTGAAGTGTAGGGAGAGGTATACGAGGAGGGCAATTAAATGAGTACTATTGAAACTACTCTAAGAGAAATCAAACTATATATTGATGGGGAATATGTAGACTCGAGTAATAAATCGATGTTTGAAGTTAGGAACCCTGCTACTCAAGAAGTAATTGCACATGTGCATGAAGCCTCTTTTGAAGATGTTGATCGAGCATGTAAATCAGCAAGGCGTGCGTTTGATACAGGACCGTGGAGTACTATGCCTCTAGCGGAGCGTTGTACAAAGATTCGCAGAATGGCTGATATTATATTAGAACGAAAAGAAGAATTAGCAAGTTTAGAAGCCATGGATGTTGGTAAGCCATATCAACTGGCATTGGAAAAAGAGATTCCTCGTGCTGCTCATAATTTGCGCTTTTTTGCAGATTTTATGGAACAACAAGGTGGAGAAACTTATCCAATGGGGGAAGAATATTTAAACTATACACGTTATGAACCAGTAGGAGTTGCTGCACTAATTACCCCATGGAACTTGCCGTTCATGCTAACAACTTGGAAACTTGGACCATGTTTGGCGACAGGAAATACTGCCGTTATTAAACCTGCTGAAACAACGCCATTATCCGTTTCACTCTTAGGAGAAATTGCGAAAGAAGCGGGAATTCCAGATGGAGTAGTTAACGTGATTCAAGGATTCGGTCCCAATTCGGCAGGAGAATTCGTCACAACCCATCCAAATGTCGATCTAATCTCCTTTACTGGAGAGACTTCTACTGGAAAAGCTATCATGAAAGCTGGAGCGGATTCACTAAAAAAAGTCTCTTTTGAATTGGGTGGAAAAGCAGCAAATATTATATTCGAAGATGCAGATTTAGATAAAGCTATCCCCGTTTCTATCCAAGCAGCTTTTATGAATTCGGGCCAAGTTTGTCTAGCAGGATCAAGAATATTAGTACAACGCTCTATTATGGATGAATTTATAAAGCGTTTTAAAAAAGCGGCGTCTGAACTGAAAGTCGGTGATCCACAACACCCATCCACAAATATGGGGCCAGTCGTGAGCGAAGAACATTATAAGAAAGTGACTAGTTACTTAGAAATAGCCAAGGCAGAAAATTCAACGCTTGTTTATGGTGGCAAACGTCCTAAGCTTTCTGCTCATTTAGAAAATGGATATTATTTGGAACCGACTATTTATATTCAGAACAATCCTAAAGCAAGAATAAGCCAAGAAGAAATCTTTGGACCAATTGTCACCATAATTCCTTTCGATACAGAGGAAGAGGCACTGGAAATTGCAAATGACACAGATTATGGTTTGAATAGTGTTATTTGGACAGAAAATTTACAACGTGCACATCGTATTTCTCATCATGTGAGGGCAGGTACGATTTGGGTGAATTGTTGGTTTGTACGCGATCTTCGCGCACCATTTGGAGGTTTTAAAAAGAGTGGAGTGGGACGTGAGGGTGGTCACCATAGCCTTGCATTTTTCACAGAAGCAAAAAATATTTGCATTGCTCTAAAATAACACTTAGGATGTTTATCTAAAACCCCCAAAAATATCGTCAAAAAGCAGCCAAAATAACCATTTTGGCTGCTTTTCCCTTCTTATTTCATCAGTAACTATACCCAAGTTTCTCTGAGATGTTTCTTCCTGCCTGTATTAACTCAGTAGCATAATGGTTCATACGCTGTCTAGACATCCGATTACTAGGACCAACAAGATTTATAGCCGCTACTACTTTCCCAGTGTAGTCTCGGACTGGTGCTGCAACAGAATTTACACTCAGTGTATATTCACCGAAACTTTTAGCGTAACCATTTTTCCGAATTGCAGCCAATTCGTTTTGAAAGACAATTGGGTCGGTAATTGTGTTAGCTGAAACTTTTGTTAACCCTGTCTGTATCATCATCTCTACAATAGAAGGATCTCCATGCGCAAGTAAAATCTTTCCAGAGCTTGTACAATGAGGATAGTTATGTTGACCAGGATGCGTTTCTAGCCGAGTTGAGTTTTTCCCTTCTTCCTTACACAAATAAACTATTTCTTGATTGCTATAAACAACGAGATGCGAAGTTTCGTTACATCTTTCTACCAGATTTTTAATAGTAGGTAGTGCTTCTTTATGCAAGTCATGATGACCGAGAACAATCGAATTTAACTCCAAAACGGAGACGCCTAATTGATACTTGTTTGTTTCTATGTCTTTGGTGACAAAACCTTCAGAAGCAAGAGTGGCTAAGATCCGTTGTACACTACTCTTGCCTATTCCAAGCTCAGCAGCAAGTTCACGTACTCCTTTTTGTGGTTTATCCATTTTAAATGACTGTAAAATTCTTAAAGCATTTTTGACGGAGCTAAGCATATAGTCATTACTTGTACTCACTTGGACCACCTCTGATTGAATTTTTTGAATATTTTATTTTTTGTCTCTCCTAGAGGGACAGTAGTATTGTATCTGTAAGTTTTCTTGATTATCATCAGTATATAACTAAATAACAACAAATTGAAGGAGGTTTTGTAACCGTTTACAAATATATGAAGCTATGATTAATAAATGAAAAGAAACAATCTTCAACTTAGTGATGCTTAAGACGACGATGAATTTAATATTCTGCATTTTCTAACACAGGGTGATAGTTTCAAATAGTTTTATAAACATTTTGTATCTTTGAAAGCGTTTACAATAAATTGTATTGTTTAAACAAATGTATGGTCTACATTATCATAAAACGAAATGGAGTGGTTTTCATGCTTACTGGTCAATCTTACCTTGAAAGCTTAAATGACGGCCGAGTTGTATATCTCAATGGAGAGAAAATTGAAGATGTTACAAAGCACCCGGCTTACCGTAATTCTGCTCAATCCTATGCGCGTATGTACGATGCTTTGCATGATCCAGAAAAACAAGATGTGCTTACAACGATAAACGAGTATGGAGATCGCACACATAAATTTTTCAAAACTCCACGTTCTGTTGAAGATTTGGTAGGCTCACGAGATGCTATCGTAGAATGGTCAAAATTGAGTTTTGGTTTTATGGGAAGAACACCAGATTATAAGGCTTCCTTTCTAGGTCATTTAGAAGGATATTCAGATTATTACGTAGGGTTTGAAGATAATGCAAAGGCATGGTATCGCAAAGCTTCAAGAGATTTACCATTCATCAATCATACGGTTATTAATCCTCAAATGGATCGTTCGAAATCACTACATGAAAACAAGGATGTTTTTGTGCGAGCAGTGAAAGAACTTGAAAACGGAATTATTGTAAGTGGAGCCAAAATGGTTGGTACAGCTGCTGCATTAACCAATTATAATTTTGTCGCAAATTATGGTCCAAAAGAACTCGGTGATGGTGATATAAGCCATGCATTAATATTCTTAGTTCCGATGAATGCACCAGGTCTAAAAATGATTAGCAGACAATCATATGAACTTCAGGCGCATACAAATGGTTCTCCATTCGATTATCCACTATCTAGCAGATTTGATGAAAATGATGCGGTAATTATTTTAGATAATGTGTTTATTCCTTGGGAGGATGTTCTTACTTATAACAACCTAGAAGTGTCAAATGGTTTTGTTCCACAAACGCATTTTGTAAATCGCTTTAGTTTCCATGGATGTGCCCGCTTAGGGGTAAAGCTGGACTTTATGACTGGTCTATTGATGAAAGCTACAGAATCATCCGGTACTAATGGTTTCCGAGGTGTTCAAGCGAATATTGGAGAAGTTGTAGCACTTCGCAATATGATTTGGAGTTTGTCAACAGCGATGGCAACGAACCCAGACGTAGGACGTAATGGTGTTCTTGTTCCTGGTGGAGATGCAGCTAATGCATATCGTGTACTTGCCCCAGAGGTATGGGTAAAGGTTAAAAAGATTTTCGAACAAGTAGTTGCTGGTGGATTAATCCAATTGCCGTCAAGTGCAACTGATTTCTTAAACCCAGAAATTCGTCCTTATTTAGACCAATATTATAAGGGAACTGGAGTTACAGCAGTAGAGCGTGTCAAATTGTTGAAAATGGTTTGGGATACAATAGGATCTGAGTTTGGCGGTCGCCATGAGTTATATGAAGTGAATTATGCAGGAAACCATGAAAATATTCGTTTAGAAGCGATGTATCATTCGATCGGCAGCGGAAACGCAGCTTCACATAAAGCTTTAGTCGATCAAGCTATGAGTGATTATGATTTGAACGGTTGGACTAATGAAACATGGAAAGAAAAAATTGTAACTACTTGAGGAGGGGGTTTGAATGGATAGTCGTGAATTTCGCAATGCGATGGGCAAGTTTGCCACTGGTGTGACCGTGATTTCAACAGATGTAGATGGTGACTATCATGGAATGACTGCAAACGGTTTTATGTCGATATCATTAGACCCGGCTCTAGTTGCTATATCTATTGGGGAACGTGCACAAACACTTAAGCTAATACAAGAAAGTAAACGATTTGGAGTAAGTATTTTAGCGAAAGAACAAATAGATATTTCCAAACGTTTTGCTGGGCAAGTGAAGGCAGAAGAACCATTTCAATTTGATGTTTCGAATGGATTTCCTGTAGTGGAAGGTGCATTAGTTCAAATCATATGTCGAGTAGAACATGAAATCCTAGCTGGTGACCATACTATTTTTATAGGACATCCAGAACAAGTACATGTAAAAGATGGGGAACCATTATTATTTGCAAGTGGACAGTATGCTTCATTGAAATCGGAATATGTGACATTCTAAAACCAAAAAATGGAGGAATTTTAAATGACAAAATTGTATAAAGAACCAATCTTTGATGTAGCGCAAATTGCGCATGTAGAAATTTTATCAAATACGCCTAAAGAAACAATTGTATTTTTTACGGATATGTTAGGGATGCAAGTAATCGAGCAAATTAACAATCAAACGTATTTAAGAGCTTATGAGGATAATTATAAATACTCGCTTATTGTAACGGAGTCTGATGAACCAGGACTTGGTCATGTAGCATGGAGAACAACTTCTCCTCAAGCACTTGAACGTCGCGTAAAAGCGTTAGAAGCAAGCGGAAACGGAATTGGTTGGTCAACGGATCAGCATGGACATGGACCCGCTTATCAATTTACTACACCAGATGGGCACCTAATGGAAGTTTTTTGGGAAGTAGAATATTTCGACTGTCCGGTTGAAAGTCGTTCAAAATTACTTTCAAGAAGTCAAAAACGTCCTCTACAAGGGGTTCCAGTTCGCAGATTAGACCATCTAAACCTGATGTCTTCTAATCCAGCAGCAGATACAGAGTTTTTAATAGAAACATTGGGATTCAAGTTACGTGAACAAATCGTGGATGATGGATATGTATTAGGCTCTTGGATCAGCGTATCCAATTTAATGCACGAATTAGCTATTATGCAAGAACCGACAGGCCAAAAAGGGAAGTTACATCATGTGTGCTATTGGTATGGGGTTCCTCAAAACTTATACGATGCAGCAGATATTTTGAAAGACCATGGTTATTTCATTGAAATTCCACCGAACAAACACGGGATTAGTCAAGCTTTCTGTATGTATGCATATGAGCCAAGTGGTAATCGTATAGAGCTTTTCGGAGATACAGGATATCTTATTTTAGACCCTGATTTTAAACCAATTACTTGGCAAATGAAAGATGTGCCAGGAAATGGCGATACATGGATTGGCGCTGTATTTCCAGATTCATTTTGGAATTATGGAACACCGGTTACAGCTCCTGTCACTTTAGAAGCTGTCGCTGAATAAAAGGAGGCACTTATGGATAAAATAAAAGTTGCTATTTTAGGTTCCGGGAATATTGGAACAGATTTAATGTATAAGTTATTAAAAACAGACGGGTCAATGGAACTCGCTTTGATGGCTGGCATCGACCCTGATTCTGAAGGTTTAAAACGTGCAAAGGAACTTCAAATCCCGATTACTGCAGAAGGTATAGAAGGTATTTTGAAGGAAAAAGACATACGTATTGTATTTGATGCAACAAGTGCTAAAGCACATATTGCGCATGCACGTCTTTTAAAAGAAGCGAATATTATTGCAATTGACTTGACTCCAGCTGCGATTGGTCCATACGTAGTACCAGCTATTAATCTAGCAGAGCATTTAGAGAAAATGAATGTGAATATGATTTCTTGTAGTGGTCAAGCGACGACCCCGCTTGTGCATGCGGTAAACCGAGTAGCGGCTGTCAAATATAGTGAAATTATCGCAACTATTTCAAGCGTTTCTGTTGGACCTGGAACGAGGCATAACCTAGATGAGTTTACGATTACGACTGCAAACGCATGTCAGAAAATCGGAGGAGCACAGAGCGCTCGTGCAATTCCTGTAATTAACTCAGCAGAGCCGCCAATTATAATGAACAACACGGTGTATGCCGTTTTAGAAGAAACAGCGGATGAAGAAGCAGTTATACAATCTATTGAGCAGATTGTTCAAGAAGTGCAAAAATATGTACCAGGCTATCGTTTAAAGAGAAAGCCTTATATTGATATTCGTCATTCGCCTTGGGGTGATTTGCCAACTGTTATTATCCTAAACGAAGTAGAAGGAGCGGGAGACTTTTTCCCAACTTACGCTGGTAATTTAGATATCATGACAGCTGCAGCTCAACAAGTAGGAGAGCAATTTGCTTCGCATCTATTGAAAGAGAAGGGGGTCATTGTATGAAAAAGCCGATAGTGACAGATACAACACTTCGAGATGGCTCCCATGCAGTCAGTCACTCTTTTTCCCCCTCTTTTGTAGGGGAAGTAGTGAGCAAATTAGCTTCAGCAAGTGTACCTATAATTGAAGTTAGTCATGGATCTGGCCTTGGTGGTTCAACAATTCAACAAGGTTTTTCGAAGTATGACGAATGGAAGTTAATCGAGAACGCTGTTGCGAATAAAAAACAATCTAAAATAGCATCCCTTTTTGTACCGGGAATAGGAACAATCCCCGAGATTAATACTGCTGCGGATATTGGGATCGATGTACTACGTATTGCGGTGCATTGTACAGAAGCGGATATAACGCTCCAGTACTTTGAACAGGCTAAAAAGAGAGGTCTAGAAACAGTAGGATTTTTGATGATGAGCCATACACAGCCAGCATCGGTGTTAGCCGAACAGGCGAAACTCATGGAGAGTTATGGGGCAGACTGCGTCTATGTCGTAGATTCAGCAGGGGCCCTAGTCCCAAATGGTGTAAGGGAACGTGTAGCAAAACTCAAAGATTCACTCTCTATTAATGTTGGTTTTCATGCGCATAACAATTTAGGGTTAGCAATTGGTAATACAGTTGCTGCTTTAGAAGCAGGTGCTGATCAAATTGATGGAACATTACGTGGATTAGGTGCGGGAGCCGGGAATGCTCCGACGGAAGTGTTGGTAGCAGTGCTCAACAAAATGGAAATAGACACTGGAATTGATTTGACGATATTAATGGATACGGCTGAAGAAATCATTGCTCCGGTTTTCCATTATCCATTAGTAATTGATCGTGATAATCTAGCAGCCGGTTATGCAGGTGTTTATAATAGCTTTTTGTTACATGTGCGAGAAGCAGCCACAAAATTCGATATAAGTCCAGTTTCTATTATGGAAGAGTTAGGTCGCCGTCATGCGGTAGCCGGTCAGGAAGACTGGATATTGGATGTGGCACTCGAGTTGGCACAAAAACAATTGGTGAAGTAATACAAGTAGTGCCGTTAGTGAAATTCCATTAGCGGCTTTTTCCTACATAGAAAGGAAGGATCAAATGGTATTAATTTCGAAGCTAGCGAATGAACTAATCGAAGCAGAGTATTATAAAGCTCCTATAGCTCCTTTAACAGAGCGCTACCCAGATCTAACATTATCAGATGCTTATCATATTCAGTTGCAATATGTGGAGAAAAAAGTAGAGCGCGGAGCACGTATAGTTGGAAAAAAAATCGGGGCGACAAGTAAAGCTATTCAAACGATGTTTGGAGTAGAACAACCGGACTATGGTCATTTATTTGACACAATGATGTATATGGACGGCGACAAAGTTCCTCTTCAAAATCTACTTCAACCAAAAGTAGAATGTGAGATTGCATTCGTATTAAAGAAAGATTTAATAGGACCTAATGTAACACCAGAAGATGTAATAGAAGCAACCGATTACATCGTTCCGGCAATTGAAATTATAGATAGTCGTATCGAAGATTGGAAGATTAAGTTTGAAGATACTGTATCAGACAACGGTTCTTCTGCATTAGTTGTGATTGGTAGTAAAGCAACTAAACTAGAAGGTTTAGATTTAACTTGTTTAGGAATGAATGTGTTGAAGAATGGGGAATATGTCGAATCAGCGACTGGAGCGGCAGTGCTAGGAAATCCAATTAACGCAATTGCATGGCTTGCGAATGCTTTATCTGCTTATGGTGTAAAACTTTTAGCAGGAGAAATTGTATTATCTGGTGCATTCACAGCTGCTTTAGAAATCCAAGATGGTGACACATTTACAGCTAATTTTGCTCATTTAGGTACTGTTACAGCCTCATTCGATAATGGGAGGGAAAGTTGATGGAAACTATTACAATAGAGAACGTTGTACAAGATTTATTTGATGCAGAAAAAGGTGTAAAAACACTTCCTCAATTCGCAAATGAGTTTCCGGGGATGGATGAAGATAAAGCTTATGATATCCAAGAAAAGCTCGTTCAGAAGAAGTGTGAAGAAGAAAACACGGCAGTTTCAGGATGGAAATTAGGATTGACTAGCAAGGCGAAGCAACAAATGATGGGTGTGCATGAACCTTCCTATGGTGTGTTACTTGAAAATATGGTTTTGATAGAAGGAGATTCACACTCCTTGACTCCTTTTATACATGCTAAATTAGAGCCTGAGCTTGCCTTTGTTTTTAAGAAGGATATACAAGGAAGCTATATTACTCCGGCACAAATAATGGATGCGACAGATTACGTTGTACCAGCTTTTGAAGTAATTGATAGTCGTTTTGAAGCCTTTAAATTTACTTTGCATGATGCTATAGCAGACAATTCATCTTCCTCTCGGTACATTCTAGGAAATCAGTTTATGTCACCGGAGAAAATAGATTTACAGTTGACGGGAATTGTTTTTAGAAAAAACGGAGAGGTTGTTGCCACAAGTACATTGGCAGCTGTTATGGGGAATCCTGCAGTAGCCATTGCGTGGATGGCAAATAAGATCGCAAAAAGAAACCAATTCATTAAAAAAGGGCAAGTAGTTTTAAGTGGGGCCATTACACAGGCAATGCATATATCACCAGGAGATCACTTCGAAGCAACATTTGATGGACTTGGAACGATAAATACTAGTTTTCAGATAGGAGAGTGAAGATAACTATGCCATTCATTCAAATTACGATTGCTGAAGGAAGAACCCCTGAAAAGAAAGAACAATTAATTTATGAAGTTACCGAAAAAGTTTCAGCTGTGATAGATGCACCTATAGAAAATATACGAGTATTGATTACGGAAGTTCCAACTACGCACTGGGGGATTGCTGGTCAATCCATTGCAAAAAGAAAGAAGGAATCGAAATGACAACTGTAGAAGTCAAGGTTAGAAGAGTACTTCATTTTATAAATGGGAAATACGAAAACTCTTCCGACGATCAGACATTTGAAGTAAAAAATCCTGCAACACAGGAAGTGATTGCTGTTGTTTCAGAAGCTACAGAGGAAGATGTAAAAAAGGTTAGTGAAGCTGCTAGAACTGCATTTGATCATGGTCCATGGAGAACTATGTCTCTTTCAGATCGTTGCGATAAAATTCGTCGTATGGCCGAAATTATCCTTGAACGAAGAGAAGAGATTGCTCGTCTTGAAGCGCTTGATGTCGGTAAACCTTATAGTCATGCCTTTACAGGAGAAATTCCGCGTGCTGCTCATAATCTAAAGTTTTTTGCTGACTTTATGGAAAAACAAGGCGGGGAAGTTTATCCGATGGAAGAGGCTTTTCTCAATTATACTCGCTATGAACCAGTAGGTGTTGCAGGCTTAATCACTCCATGGAATGCACCATTTATGCTGACTACTTGGAAACTTGGTCCGTGCTTAGCTGCTGGAAATACAGCAGTTATTAAACCAGCTGAAATGACGCCGCTATCCGTTTCCCTTTTAGGAGAAATAGCAAAAGAGGCAGGAATTCCTGACGGCGTAGTCAACATCATACATGGCAAGGGAAGTGTAGTAGGGACAGCAATTACAGAGAACAAAAATGTCGACCTCATATCATTTACAGGCTCTACTACAACTGGAAAGGCTATTATGAAAAATGGTGCTAATACGCTTAAAAAATTCTCTTTTGAATTAGGCGGTAAAGCTGCCAACATTATTTTTGAAGATGCAGATTTGGATAAAGCAATTCCTGTATCCATCCAAGCCGCGTTCTTGAACTCCGGGCAGGTTTGTTTAGCAGGCTCACGCATTTTAGTGCAACGAACGATTTTGGATTCATTTATTGAGAAATTTAAACATGCAGCCGAATCTCTTGTCGTTGGCGATCCACAAGACGCAACAACTAAAATGGGACCACTCGTAAGTGAAGAACATTTTAATAAGGTAAAACATTACTTAGAGATTGCTAAGAAAGAAGGGGCAACACTTATTACTGGTGGTGGGATTCCAGTACTTGCACCTCACTTAGAGAGCGGCTATTACTTAGAGCCTACTGTTTATTATCATCAAGATCATACAGCTAGAATTTGCCAAGAAGAAATTTTCGGACCGATTGTAACGATCATTCCATTTGACACGGAAGAAGAAGCTTTAGCGATTGCGAATGACACGGAATACGGGTTGAATGGTGTTATTTGGACGGAGAATTTAAAACGTGCCCATCGAATTGCACATGGCGTTCGTGCAGGAACAATTTGGGTGAATTGTTGGTTCGTTCGTGATTTACGCGCCCCATTTGGAGGATTTAAAAAGAGTGGTATTGGAAGAGAAGGAGGACATCATAGTCTAGAATTTTTCTCCGAAGCTAAAAACATTTGTATTGCTTTGAACTAGAGTACCCTCGCTAATATCTCAGGGATTGAAAATAAGGGATATTTAGATTGGCTAAGGTACTTGTTGAGTTTTTCAAATAAAGATATGCCCCAGCATTAAGACTAGTCATTTATCAAAAGTCGTAAGAAGTGAACTAATCACTTCTTGCGGCTTTTCGTATTTTTAAGCTTACGGTCCCTCTCATGTTCATTGTTAAACAAGCATATAATACAAAAAGCAACAAAGGAGAATAAATGCTGAATCGTAGAGTACTAGAAAAACAAGCGATAATGCTAGATGTTACAGCGAAAGACTGGGAACATGCTGTACGTATTTGCGGAGAAATACTTGTGAAAATGGGAAAAGTAAATCCGACTTATGTAGATGCAATGATCAGCAATATTCATGAACTCGGACCTTATATTTTAATAGCACCTGGTATAGCTATGCCTCACGCACGTCCCGAAGATGGGGTTATTCAAGAGGGTATTAGTCTTGTCGTTTTAAACAAGGAAGTCGCTTTTGAACCTGGTAAAGAATTTAAGGTATTAATCGGCTTGGCCGCATTAAATAGTGAATCGCATATCGACATTTTACAAAAAGTTGCGGAGGTGATTTCAAAAGCGAATTCGATAGAGCAATTAAAAAATGCAACAGAGCATGACGAAATTCTTCAGTTATTCAATGAGAAAGAGGAGCATTAGACATGAAAATCTTAGCAGTATGCGGAATGGGCTTTGGGTCTAGCATGATGTTGAAAATGACAATCGAAAAAGTACTAAAGGAAAAAGGTATTACAGCGGATGTAGAAACTGCCGATTTTACCACAGCAACGAGTACCTATGCCGATTTCATATTCACTAACGAAGAATTTGCAAGACAATTAGAGGGAGGAAAAGTGAAAGTAGTTAGTGTTAAAAATATTGCAGATACCAATGAAGTAAGAGCTGGTTTGGAATCAGTATTAAACATATAAGGAGGATAGAGGTATGGCTTTTTTTGAATTCTTAATGAATGAAATTTTAAGCATTCCTGCTGTGTTAGTTGGTTTAATGGTGTTGATTGGACTTGTTGCTCAACGTGCTGCTGCTACAAAAGTAATGTCTGGGACTCTTAAAAGTATTATTGGTTTGCTTATTTTAGGTGCTGGTGCAGGGGTCATTATAGGTTCTTTAGATTCGTTAGGTGGAATTATTGAAGAAGCTTTTAATATTCAAGGTGTAATTCCGAATAATGAAGCGGTAGTTGCTATTGCTCAGCAAATGTTTGGTACGGAAACAGCACTTATTATGGGGTTTGGATTTGTTGCGAATATATTATTTGCTCGTTTTACTCCTTGGAAATATATCTTTTTAACCGGACATCATACATTCTTTATGGCTGCACTGTTATCTGCTGTTTTAGGAACAGCTGGCATGGAAGGGGCTACTTTGGTAATTGTTGGTTCCTTACTTTTAGGCTTTTTCATGGTTTTGATGCCAGCACTCGGTCAACCATTTATGAGGAAAGTTACTGGAAATGACGATATTGCGATTGGTCACTTTGGGACGTTTGGTTATATTTCTGCTGGTTTAATAGGGAAATGGTTTGGCAATAAAGCGAAATCCACAGAGGATATTAAAATCTCAGAGAAATGGTCATTTCTGAAGGATTCTTTGATATCTACTGCTTTAACAATGATAGCTATTTTCATCATTTTAGCTGTTCTAGCAGGATCAGATGTGGTGTCTAATTTCTCTGGAGATCAAAACTATATTATGTTCAGTATTATGCAAGGTATTACATTTGCTGCAGGCTTAAGTATTATTTTACTCGGTGTACGTATGATTCTAAATGAAATCGTGCCGGCATTTAAAGGTATTGCAGATAAACTTGTTCCCGGTGCAAAACCTGCACTAGATATACCGATTGTATTTCCATTTGCACCTACTGCTGTAATGATTGGTTTCCTTTTCAGCTTTGCTGGAGGGCTTATTAGTATGGCGTTTTTAGGTGTCTTATCATTGCCACTCATCATTCCAGGACTTGTTCCTCACTTCTTTACTGGAGCAGGTGCAGGAGTATTCGGTAATGCAACAGGAGGTAGAATTGGTGCTGCTGCCGGAGGATTTGTAAATGGTGTTTTAATCAGCTTCTTGCCAGCATTTTTATTGCCAGTTTTGGGAGAGCTCGGTTTTGCTAATACAACATTTGGTGATTCAGATTTTGGTGTAATCGGCATTATTATTGGATTCATCGCAAATCTATTTAGCTGAAAATTTTTAGGTAGCCTTCTTTTGAGTTAAGAAGAGGGTTACCTATTTTTAAAGGAGAGGTATTTCATTGGTACAATCGATTGAACAACTAAAGCTGACAGCTACAGTACTTAGAAAAAGGATATTATCTACTGCCTATTATAAAAAACAGGGGCATGTTGGTGGGTCTCTATCCTGTGCGGATATTTTAGTTAGTCTATTTTTTTATCACTTATCTATCGATCCGTCTAACCCTAAATGGGAGGATAGAGATCGATTTGTTTTATCAAAGGGGCATACGGCATTGGGGCTATATGCGACACTTGCACTGAGGGGATACATTTCCGAAGAGGAACTTAAAACCTTCGACCAATATGAATCACGTCTACAGGCACATCCAGATATGACCAAGTTAGATGCGCTAGATATGTCAACAGGTTCTTTGGGACAGGGTTTATCTGCGGCGGTTGGTATAGCAATTGGTGCGAAGAGGTTGAAGAAAGGTTTACGTGTGTATTGTTTGATAGGAGATGGAGAATCTCAGGAAGGTCAAATTTGGGAAGCGGCAAATATAGCAGGAAAATATAAGTTAGATAATTTGATAGTTATTATGGATCAAAACGGTCTGCAGCAATATGGTTGGAAAAATGGTCATGGCAGAATGAAACCAGAGAGTAATGGAAAAAGAAAATTCGACAGTTTTGGATTTGACACATGGGAAGTAGACGGGCATTATATGGAAGATTTAATACATGTGTTAACTGAAGTGAAGAGTATGCGGAATGGTCGTCCTAAAGCGATTATTGCCAATACGACAAAAGGTAAGGGTGTTCATTTTATGGAAAATAATTATGTTTGGCATTCTAAAGCTCCAAATGATGAGGAGTATATTATGGCTTTAACTGAACTAGAAGAGAGAGGGTAAACGACATGTCGATAAGTGTACGTGACCAATTTGGAAAGCACTTGGCGCAATTAGCACAAGATGATTCCAAAGTTCTTGCTCTAGATGGAGATCTTGGAAACTCAACGCGTCTAGATTCTATAGAGAAAGAAACAGTAGATTCCTTTTTACAAATGGGGATTGCGGAACAAAATATGGTTGGCGTTGCAGCTGGTTTAGCCTCGATAGGGTTTCAGCCATGGGTGTGCAGCTTTGCCACATTTTTAACGAAAAGAGCGTTGGACCAAATTGTAATAAGTGTTGCCCAGACCAATTTCGATGTAAAGTTAGTTGGCAGTTATAGTGGATTGCTTACAAGCAACACTGGTAAGACGCATCATTCTTTAGACGATATAGCCATCATGACAACAATTCCAAATATGACTGTCATTGCCCCTGGCGATGCTGGCGAAACAGTAGCTGCTATGAACGCCATGCATAAAAATACTGGACCTATGTATTTAAGGTTAACTAGAGATGAAACGATACCCTTATTTTTACCTGATTCGGAGTTTGAAATCGGCAAGGGTAAAACGCTAAGGGAAGGTACAGACGTCTTAATGGTAACTACTGGGAGCATGACCAACCGAGTAGCTGAAGCTATTAAACAAATGGAAGATATGTCAATTGCTCACCAGCATTTTCCGACATTAAAGCCATTTGACAAAGAATTGTTATTGGAAGGTGCTAGAAAAGTTCCACTAGTAGTAACTGTGGAGGAACATTACATACGTGGTGGACTTGGAAGTATCGTTTCAGAAATTTTATCGGAAGAATTACCAAAGAGACTCTATAGAATTGGTGTTCCCGATAGTTTTTTTGGTTGTGGGACGGATGAGGAGTTGCTAGAGGCAAGCGGACTTTCGGTGGAGAAAATTAGAAAGTCCATAGTTGCGCTGAGTAGCAAACTCTTCTGATATTAAACTACAGCCAATAGCCTCTCCCGCAAATGAGCAGGGAAATGTACTTTTGAAGTTTAAAAACTCACCTTTCATCCAATTGGAGGAAAGGTGAGTTATTTTTTTGGTCATAAAATGGAATAAACTCCAGTTCCGAGAGTAAATCTTGCCTGAGCGAGAGTAACCGTCCCGGCTCCGAGAGTAAATCTCCCTCAAGGGAGTAAACAAAGAGAGACCGAGAGTAAATAAGCCCAAACCGAGAGTACCACCTGATCGAGAGCGAGTATTCACCAATCGAGCGCAAGTAAACACATTCAGGACGTCCTTTTGTGAAATAAAAGTACCCGGTACCTACAAAATTAATTACTTGGAAACACCCTTCAGTAAAGTTTGCATAAGCGGTATAGAAAACGACTCTAAACTTCTATCTGTAGTCTGCAATCCCCAATGATATATTGCTCCCATATAGGCTTGGGTAACCATCGTTAACAAATCATCTATTGAAAACGCTGGATCGATTCTATCTTTTTCAATAGCTTCTTCTAATAATCCGCGCAGGATTTTAAAAAGATAACGATTGGATTCTAAAAAGTATGTATGCTCGTCCGATTCCAATGCGGCACTATATATAACCTTCATCAAGTCTTTCCCCATCTCATCCTCTAAAAAACGCATCAATTTCTGCGTGAAAATAGATAGTTTTTCGATCGGGTCCATGTTGGGGGGGAAAGATTTGTATACTTCCAAGTAAAACGTATCAACTTCTTTAAATCGCTCTAAGAAAACATCTGATTTTGTCCTAAAATGCTGATAAAAGGAACCTTTTGACGTATTACTTTTCTTTACTATAGCGTCAACAGTCACTTTATTAAATCCTTTTTCTGCAAAAAGCTTTAAAGCAACTTCTAAAATCTTTTTCTTGGTTTTTTCTCCCCTAAGCTGTTTTTTCGCTAGTTTAGTCATAAAATTCCTCCAATGTATATTGACAGAATAGTATCAATAATTATAATATTAGACCACGGTCTAGTTTTAAAATAATAAACATAATAACTAATGAGAATGATAGTTTTAATTCTATTTCAATACATTGAAAAAAGAAAGCGCTTACCTGAGACCGTATTAAACAATAGGAGGATGAAAATGGATAAAGTTGTTGAATCGCATGAAATTCGAAAGTTGTTTAAAAGTGGGGATCAGATTTTATCGGGAGGGTTTGGTTTATCGGGCACAGCTCTAACTGTAATTGATGAACTACTAGAAACGGATATTACAGATTTAACTGTAGTGAGTAATAACCTGGGGGATCTTGGCCAGGGCTTACATAAACTATTTATCCAAGGGAAAATAAAAAAAGCAATAGGTTCATTCTTTTCTATTAATAGAGAAGCAGTAATTGCTTGGTCAAAAGGGGAATTGGAGATTGAATTATTACCACAAGGTACATTAGCTGAAGCTATTCGTTGTGGTGGAGCCGGAATCGGTGGCTTTTATACAAAGACTGCTGTTGGAACCGAATTAGCAGAAGGTAAAGAGGAACGAGTAATAGATGGAGAAAGATATATTTTTGAGAAGGCGATTAAAGGTGATGTCGCAATTATTAAAGCCGCTAAAGCGGATCGACTCGGAAATTTGATATACCATACGACAGCTAGAAACTTTAATCCAATGATGGCTACTGCCGGGAAAATTGTTATTGCTGAAGTAGATGAAATTGTAGAAGTAGGAGATTTAGATCCAGAATATATTGTCACACCTCATGCATACGTGGATTATGTTGTTCAAAGTAAATATTCCAAAGTAGGGAGTGAATATGTTGAGTCAAGATAAAAGACATGTTATTGCTAAAAGAATTGCAGAAGAATTAAAGGACGGTCAAATAGTCAATTTAGGAATAGGTATCCCAACTTTAGTCTCCGAGTACTTAGAGGATAAGGAGGTTTTCTTACAGACAGAAAACGGCCTACTCGGAATGGGGCCGCTAGCAACGGAAGAAAATCTAGATATCGATTTGATCAATGCAGGAAAAGAACCAGTAACTTATTTGAAGAGTGCATCTTTTTTTAATAGTGCTGATTCCTTTGGGTTAATCAGAGGTGGCCATGTAGATGTCGCAGTACTAGGGATCCTTCAGGTAGATATTAACGGAGAAATTGCTAACTGGGCTGTTCCAAACCAACCAATCTTAGGTGTTGGTGGAGCAATGGACTTAGTAACTGGGGCTCAAAAAGTTATTGTAGCAGCCACACTATTTGCAAAAGATGGAACTTCTAAATTAGTGAACAAACTGACGTATAAAACTAGTGGAATTCGTAGAGTAGATTTATTTGTCTCTGATTATGCAGTTTTTAAATTTACAGAGGAAGGACCTAGAGTAGTAGAGTTGATTGAGCCTATTTCCATTGAGGAATTAAGTGAAAAGATTGGCTTCCAATTGGAGTATTTAAATACTCCCGTAGAGATCAATTAGGAGTAACGGTAACTCATCCGTTGGCTTAGGTATGGAGATACCAAGCATTAATAATTGCAATAATGTTCTTTTAAGAAAGGATGAACAGCTTGATCAGAAAAGTAGGAGTTATCGGTGCAGGGACGATGGGATTTGGTATTGCTTTTCAGTTTGCAATTAATGGAGTAGAAACGAAGTTAGTAGATATTTCTGAACAAATGTTAGAAGTGGCAAAAGGTAAATTCAACACTTATTTAAATTTGTTTCGTGCTGAAGGCTACGATATTAGATTTACAGACGAAGAGGTTATGTCTCATATTACCTTTACGACAGATTTCAGAGATTTAGCAAATGCCGATTTAGTTATTGAAAGTGTCACCGAAAATTTAACTTTAAAGCAAAATATATTCAAGGAATTAGATGAAATTTGTGAAGCAAAAACAATACTGGCATCAAATACTTCTAGTTTAAAGTATTCAGATATTACAAGACATGTGACGAAACATAAGGATCGAACATTATTGACGCACTTCTTTAATCCGGCACATATCGTTCCATTAGTAGAACTTTTAAGATCAAGTGATACTAGCGATGAAGTCTTCAATGAAGTTAAAACCTTTTTGGAGAAAAAAAACAAAGTAACAATAGAAGTGAAAAAAGAGGTTGCTGGACTCGTTGCGAATAGAATACAAGCTGCGATGGTGAGAGAGGCTCTTTCCTTAATAGAAGATGGTGTGGTGTCTGAAAAGGATCTTGATACCGCTATTTTTGAAGGACCGGGATTCCGTTTTTCGACAAGTGGACTTCTGAAAATTATGGACTTCGGAGGTTTGGATGTATGGAAAGCTGTAATGGATGGACTTCAGCCGGAAATTGAGTCTGGTGTCAGATCCTTTAAAAAAATTGAACAAAAGGTTGAAGAAGGAACTATCGGTGTTAAATCCGGAAAAGGCTTCTATGACTATCCAGGTAAAAGTTTTGATGGTTTTGTAATCGATCGAGATGCTGAATTGGTTAGACACCTACTTACGACACATTCAAATTTGAAAGTAAAAGAGGGAATCACTACTTGAGTAAACAAAGAACAGTAATTGTAACCGGTGGAGCGGGTGGATTGGGTTATGCTATTTCCAAAAAATTTGTCGCTCAAAATGATTTTGTTTTTGTAGCAGATCTTAATCAAGAGGCAGCAGAAAAGGCAGCAAGTGAATTAGGCGAGAACGCTAGAGGAATTGCACTAGATGTGACGAACGAAGAGAGTGTTCAAGCAGTCATTCAATCTATTATTGATGAAAGAAGATATATTGAAGTACTAGTGAATAACGCCGGGTTACAACATAGAGCACCAGTGGATGAGTTTCCTTTAGAAAAGTGGGATTTACTAATTAGTGTCATGTTAACGGGTGTGTTTTTAATGACTAAGCATGTTTTCCCGTTTATGAAAGAAAAAGAGTTTGGCAGAATTGTTAATATTTCATCTGTTCATGGGAAGATGGCGAGCCCTGAGAAGGTTGCATACGTTGCAGCGAAGCATGGTGTAATTGGTGTAACCAGTGTGACATCTATAGAAGGAGCTCCTTTTAATATTACTGTGAACTCTATTTTACCAGGTCCTGTTCGCACACCGCTCCTTCAAAGACAGCTAGATGATTTGATGGAGGTTGGCAAAACAGAACAGGAAGCATTGGAAACCATTCTTTATCCAAGACAGTCGATGAACAGACTTATATTACCGGAAGAGGTTGCATCGGGGGTAGTGTATCTCTCAGCCAATGAAGCAAGCGGAATTTCAGGTGAGCATTTAAGTATTTCAGGTGGAATGTAATAAAAAAACAAGGGGGAAATAACAGGTGACAACATACATTATTGATGGAGCAAGAACACCTTTTGGAAGCTTCGGAGGTTCTCTGAAGGATGTAAGTGATATTGATCTAGGCGTTATAGCAACAAAGGAAGCTATTAAACGAAGTGGAATTCCTGTTTCAGATATCGATGAAATTATTGTCGGAAATATTATACAAACTAGTGGGGATTCTGCTTATCTAGCAAGACATATTGGTCTGAAAAGTGGAATGCTTGAATCATCAAGTGCACTTACACTTAACCGACTCTGTGGATCTAGTATGCAGTCTATCGTCTCAGGAGCACAATCAATTGAACTTGGGGATGCGAATGTGATTGTTGCTGGAGGTACGGAAAGTATGAGTTTAGCTCCCCATGTATTAAGAGGAACTCGTTTCGGTTCACCAAACAAAGCACCTCTAGTAGAGGATATGCTTTGGGACACTTTAACGGATACATACGTTGGGTGCGGTATGGGAATGACAGCTGAGAATCTAGCTGTAAAATATGATATTTCTCGCGAAGAACAGGACGAATTTGCAGTCGTATCACAGGAAAGAGCTGTACAAGCTAGAGACAATGGCCGATTTGCTGAGGAAATTGCACCGGTGACGGTTAAAGGTAAAAAGGGCGATGTTGTTGTTGATACGGATGAATACATTCGAGATGGTGCAACAATGGAAGGTTTAGCTAAATTAAAGCCAGCATTTAAAAAAGATGGAACGGTTACCCCGGGTAATGCAAGTGGGATTAACGATGGAGCTGCTGCCGTTTTACTGGCATCTGAGGCTTATGTGAATGAACATAATTTAAAGCCATTAGCTAAGATTGTTTCTTGGGGTGTAGCAGGTGTTGACCCTTCTATTATGGGTATTGGTCCAGTTCCTGCGAGTAAAAAAGCTTTAGAAAAAGCTGGTTTAACTTTAGATGATATTGGTTTATTTGAACTAAATGAAGCATTTGCAGCTCAGTCGTTAGCGGTTGTAAAAGAGTTAGGTCTTGATATGGAAAAAGTAAACGTTAACGGTGGAGCCGTTGCATTGGGGCATCCGGTTGGTGCAAGTGGGACAAGGATTACGTATTCTTTAGCAGTTGAAATGAAAAAACGAAATGTCCGTTATGGTTTAGCATCGCTTTGCATTGGTGGGGGTCAAGGTATTGCGATAATTCTAGAAAATGTGAACTAAAAAAATAGGATGGGAAAATGAAATGCAAAAATTACCTTACAAAGGGGATCTTAGTTAATGAATCCAACAGTGAATGCACTCGAAAAAAGAGTAGTAAGTAAAACGATGATACGTATCCTTCCATTTATCTTAATCTTATATATTATTGCCTATTTAGACCGCGTTAATCTTGGTTATGCAGCCTTACAAATGAACGCTGAATTAGCGTTAACTGCTGAAGTTTTCGGACTTCTGTCTGGTATTTTCTTTATCGGTTATTTCTTTTTCGAAGTACCTAGTAATATGATAATGCATAAAGTAGGTCCGAAAATTTGGATTGCCCGCATTATGCTAACTTGGGGAATTGTAGTTATACTAACTGGATTTGCACAAACAACTATGCATTTATATATTCTACGGTTTTTATTGGGGGTCGCTGAAGCAGGTTTCTTCCCAGGAGTTATTTTATATTTAACCTATTGGTTCAGAAATCGTGAAAGAGGAAAAGCAACTGCCGTACTATTACTAGCTTTACCAATTGGTGGGTTGATAGGTGCACCATTGTCTACATGGATTTTAGATAATATTGCTTGGTTAAGTATGTCCGGCTGGAGATGGATGTTTATTCTAGAAGGTATTCCTGCTCTTATTTTAGGAGTCGTAGTTCTATTTTATATGACTAATCGACCAACAAATGCTAAATGGTTAACTCAGGAAGAAAAGGATTGGTTAGAGGGAGAGCTTGAAGCCGAGCGACAAGCAAGCAAGAAAGTGAATAAAGTATCTAAATTAGAAATGTTAAAAGACTTAAAAATTTGGAAGCTGTCTCTACTTTATTTTGCAGCATATACTGGAATCTATGGTTTGTCATTTTGGATGCCAACGATTATAAAATCATTATCCGCTACTGCTACAACAAACTTAGAAATAGGCTGGTTAGCTATGATCCCATCTATTGTAGGAATTCCAGCTATTTTGTTCGTCGGATGGAATGCGGACAGAACAAATGCGTATAAAAACCACTTACTTGTTTGTTTCCTAATTTCAGTTTTAGGATTTATCGGATGTGGATTTTCTAGTAGCGTCTTTATGATGGTTCTTATGCTAGCTATTACATCTGCGGGCTTGTATGGATTTACTGGATGTTTCTTTGCATATTTAACTTTCTTCTTTACAGATTCAACTGCTCCAGTTGGAATTGCAGTAGTTAATTCATTTGCAGCATTAGGTGGTTTTGTAGGGCCAATGATTTTAGGATCTGTAGCCTTTACTTCTGGAATGTTCATCATTGCAGGACTACTTATAATAGGAGCAATCACATTAATGACTTTAAAATTATCAACAGAACGAAAAGAAGGAAAGCTTACTAGAGTAAATATTAAGACTGAAACTTCACTGTAACTGTAATTTCAACTATGCATCAAGCCTTATAACTCTCCTTACGTCCGACTGGGCGAATGGAGAGTTATATTTTTGGTTATTAAATGGGTTCCGCAAGTAAATCCAGCCCGAGCGAGAGTATTCGACGCGGGTCCGAGAGTAATGTCCGTTCTAGAGAGAGTATTCGCCGTGTGAACGCAAGTAACCAGCGTCAAACCGAGAGTAAACACTGGCAGCAATGTTTGAAATCGTATCCCATGTGGAAATAGTTTCTAAGTTACATCTTTCTCAGAAATATATTTCCCGAGAAATGATTGTAGTGACTTCTCGGTGTAGTGAATGGATATACGGACGGTACGTTTAAGCCAAACGACAAAATAACGCGTAAACAAGCTACTTCTATTATCGCAAATACATTAGGACTTAAGGCAGGAAAAGTTGCTCCATACATGCAGCTAAAATCTTTGTAAACTTTTCAAGTATGCAATGATTTTTCAAACCTTTATACACAAAAAAGCAGCGCATTCCAGGCTGCTTTTAAATAGCTAAATTTCAATTTCCATGAGTTTTACATTATTTAAAGTCTCTTGCTGATTTTCCATTATTTCATTTCTTTCTAAACTCAAATCTTCACATTCTTCTAACCTTCTTTTTGAAAAACCTCTGTCCAGAAGAATTTCTTCTATTGACATAATCAGTTCATTTCTTTCGGTGATTAGCTGATTGAACGGATTTA
The DNA here is from genome assembly GCF_044762655.1 of Psychrobacillus sp. NPDC096623. Classification (NCBI taxonomy): domain Bacteria; kingdom Bacillati; phylum Bacillota; class Bacilli; order Caryophanales; family Bacillaceae; genus Psychrobacillus; species Psychrobacillus sp. NPDC096623. Next base: position 606,442 of record NZ_JBIWER010000001.1, on the reverse strand, counting down.
TAATCGTTGAATTTATATGTTCTACCATTCTATTTTTTAAGAAGTACATAATGACGTATGGTGCAAGAATCAGATAGGCTATGGTAGCGGATAATAATATAATGAGATGATCGTTTATAGCTAAGTTAGCCATATATAGAATCGCTATGCTTACAACCAAATATGCCACGAAAACGAGGAACCATGCACTTGTTTTCATATCGTTTACCTTTGTGTGCAAATTAAATCTTGATATATTACCACTCATCAAACTTGTAAGCTTGTATTCCATTTTAATGTTTTTAAGAGATAGAATCACGCTAAATAATTCTTCATTGCTCAATTTGTTAGCATTGTCGAGTTTACTCTTTAAAGTGAAAATATCCGATTTAAGATGTCTTCTTTTCTTTTGAAAGCGGCGATAATATAACTTAAGGTCAAAATTCGAATTGCTATTTGAAATGAATGAAATGAATAAAATGGATACCCAAGAAATTGCGATCACAGCAAACTCAAGCTTAATGGACAAATTAGCCATAAGGAAATAAGAGATCAGTAATGTAATAACGATGTTACTTGCAAGAATATTAATGCCATAAGTTGTTTTGCTACTTAATATTACATATATAAAGGCAGTAACGCATGGGTAAGACAAAATGATATAGTCAAACAAAAAGTGATCTTGAATGCTCATAATTAGTACGCTCGCGGCACCTGCAGCAAGTAAGCTATTAGTAATTGAATCAGTAACTTTTCTATTTCTAATCAAATCTGTTATCAAACACAACAAAACGAATGTTATTAATGCGGATATACTATACCAAACAGCAGTTAAATTAGAAAAAATATGTGTAATCACAAATGCTAATTGACAGGCAATAATAAGATTACAAAAAAGCTGGATAGAATTAGTTTTACGAAATAAAAATATAAATATAATAAGTATTAATGGTAGAATGAGTGCTTTTGGACTAAATTGACTTAATAAACTGCTACAAGTAAAACCTCCAAATAGAAAAACTAACCCTAACTGTAAAATACTTCGATCACTTTTCATAGACTAACTCCTTTTCTGTAGAATTCTCTTATTATATCCTTAATAGTTACATACAATACATTTTGTGCCATGAAAGTAAGGATAAAAGTAATTATTATTAATCTAATTTCCTATCATTTATTTGATTTCTAAAAAATCAGTCAATTAATGAGTTACTAATATACTATATAATTTCCTTTTTGTGAATGTAATTTGTTCGACATTACTTGAAAAGATTGTCGACAAATACCAAAACGCCGTAAGATAACAGGATTACAGGATATATACCCATTTTCAAGTAGCAAATAAAACTAAATTTAGATGTACAAGCATTGGCATCAGGTACAACACCTGCGGGCTATGACTGGCAACACAGTGAAGACCCTGGAGTCCTTCAACTAGTAAATGTAGAAACACATCAAAATACTGGGCACACTGGAGGACGAGAAATTTGGGGTGGCGGAAGTGGCTACCGATAAGCTTTTCTAAATATTACAAGATTATTAACTTTTAGCGACATTAGCTATAATAGACGAAATTTGATTTACAATTAATGAAGAACAATGTTGATGTAGGAGGAGCATTAAATGACAGCGTTAGAAATAAAGGAAGAATTTAAAAAAATATTAGAATATGGTTATACACTAGGAAATGAAAATAAAACAATCAAAGCAAGCGAATTAATCGAGGAGTTGTCTACTCAATTAAAAGTATTGCTCGATAATGTAAATAATAATGAATGAATCAACTGACCGCTCTTTTAAAAAGAGCGGTTTTTTTGTTTTAGAGAGCTTAAAAGCTTCAATTAATCTTTATTATCTAAATTTTTAGTTAATTATGTTATAATTAAATTAACATTAATTAAACGAGGAGGTATTGGATGAAGTTTTTCTCAAAATATATAATTTGTTTTGGGATATTGATAGCTTTTGCCTTGGTTGGTCCGACTGCTTTTGCTGAAGGGAAATCTTTCATTGATGTGAAAAAAGGGTATCCAAACTATGAGGAGATTATGCAACTCCGAGATAAAGGATTCATAAATGGATATCCAGATGGTACATTTCGTCGGAACGAAAAAATTACTCGGAAGCACGCAGCAGCATTGCTTGATAAAGCATTAACTCTTCCGGAAGTTACATCTTCAAAAGTTAAATATAAGGATGTTCCACTAAATCACCCAAACTACGAAGCTATTATGAAATTGACTCATGCTGGAATTTTTAGTGGGGATAATAAAGGTAATTTCAATCCTGATGCATCTATTACTCGTGTGGAAATGGCAAAGGTAATGGATATTGCATTTGATTTGAGTATTATTGATTTCCATCATTTTAATGAGGTATCGTCTGCTTACTGGGGCTATTTACATGTACAGGCGTTAGCAGCAAATGGGATAACAAAAGGGAAATTAGGGGATTTTATGCCGGGCGAGCCAATTACTCGCGCTCATTATTCTTTATTTTTACACCGAGCGTTAAACTCTAGGGTTATCCCCGTGCCAGACTCAGACCCACTATTATCGAAGCATGAAATCTTTGACTTAATATATCGTGTCCCTAATCGGATTGGTAATACGATGTTAATGCATAAAGTGAAGAACAGTCCCTTTGAAACGGTGCAAAATGAATTGTTGGATTTTGGAACGGCTCCTTTTGTGAAGGATTATTTAAAGACTGGATATAATGAGATGTGCACAAAGTGTGACATGATGATATTCGCTAATCCTACACAGGAGTTAAATTATCGATTTGAAATTGCTGAAAATACTCCTTCTCGTATTGTTGTTAAAACAGTAATTTGAAAAATCCTCTGCCGACTGGAAACTTGCTGCATATGAATTTGATAATATTGGTGGAGGTAGCTTTGAGTTAACAGAGGACGAAGCTGCTAACATTCTATTAAAAGACTTTAAACAGTTTCATTCAAAAGTGATGATAAACTACCAGAAAACAACTTCCGAAAAAGTGTATGATTGGTTTATACAAAGAAAGAATACGACCGATTGGTATATCACTTTATAGCTCATACAGATAAAGGTAATTTGCCTGTAAGGTTTTATCCTCATAATGGGTTGAGTGAATATTAGAAAGACCTTACCTTTTTGAGAAAAATAAAATAGTTACACATGCCGTCCTTTTAAAAGGGCGGCTTTTTTAAAAAGAAGTATATAATATCTCATCTGTCTTACTCATCCCGCAGAAGTCGCCACCTAAAACAAGCTCGACTTCATAATGAACTTGATAAGCGTTGGTTTTCTATTGCTCAAAATGTAACAGATGCAAATTCAGCATTCTTTGATTCAAAAAATGCCTTTAAAGGAAGTATTGCTGGGATCAATGAAGTGCTGAGTAGACAAGGGCTCCTGCATGGGAATTGGTGCTTAGCTAATCATGGAATACTTAGCCCATGTCAAGCAGAAGAAATAGACCGAGTTTACGCAGCCTATCCAAAGTTAAATGATGATACATTCGTACAGGAGTTTCTTCAGAATGATAAAGAAAAATAGTAGCATTAAAGGCACATTCGTTATTATGTGTCTTTTGTGCCGGAGATGGGGAATAGCATAGGTTACGAGATTATTAAATGATTCGGAGGATTCTCAACGCAAGCTTGATCGAGCAAGTAGTGCTTTTTATTAACCGGGGGTTATTCTGTAGCAATTGACGAAACAAAGAAAATTATAGAATAGATTGAATCTATGAATGAATTACTGTAAGTCATTTCTCGTTTGAAAGTTCTATTTTTTTTATTAGATTACTAGGTAGATAGATTTAACTTATATTTAATAAACTAATACTAATTATCAATTTTTTCGAATAATTCGAAATTTCGATATTCGAATTAGTTTTCTTGTGATAAATTGGTAATGTCACACTAAACTGAAAAGTGTGAAAAATAGAAACAAAGGGGAAATGAGATTTGAAAAATTTTAAGTTTACGAAGTTTTTTAGTAGTATTCTAGCTTTGATTATGGTGCTTTCTTTATTGGTTCCAATCTCAAGTGCTAGTGCTGAAGATTCAAAACCATTCAAGCAGAATGGCCAAAGTGAAAGTATGATTCAACTAAAGGCGGCTATCGCTGAACAGCTGAGCTTGTCTAAAGATGGTCCAACCCTTCACGAAAGCTTACATAACGTATCAGGCAATCAAGACGTCGCAGTCATCGTTCATTTATCTGAGAAGCCTGTAGCACTAGAGCAAGGGATGAGCCAAGTAAAAGGAAAAAAATTCTCCAATGCTCGAGCAAATGAAGTTCGTGCAAATGTAAAAGCACAGCAAGCAAAAGTAAAAAAAGAGTTAACTGCTAAAAAGGTTCAAATGACGCAAGGATACGCGTTCGATACTGTGTTAAACGGATTTGCGGTAACTGTTAAGGCAGACGACCTTCCGAAACTTCTTACAGTAGAAGGAATTACATTAATCGAACCTGATGCAACGGTTTATGCATCAGAAGATAATACGACGAAATCATCTGAACTTATAAAAGATGAAACATTAGAAGCACAAATGAATACAAGTGTTTCGTTCCTAGGTATTGAACAGCTATGGGACGAAGGAATTGAAGGACAAGGGGTTAAAGTAGCGGTATTGGATACTGGTATTGATGCAGACCACCCTGAGTTCGCTGGAATTTATAAAGGTGGAAAGAACTTTATTCCTAACTCATCCACTTACGCAAAACCGCGTGCAGATGACGATGCATCAGAAACTTTACCTTCAGAGCGTCCAGCTGGGACACCTGAATTTAATGCAAACGGAAGCTCATTCTACACTTCTCACGGTACACATGTTGCGGGAACAATTGCAGCTATCGGTGCGAACGAATTCGGTATTAAAGGGATTGCTCCAAAAGTAGACCTTTACGCATACCGTGTTCTTGGAGCATATGGGAGTGGAGCTACTTCCGGAATTGTCAAAGCTATTGAAACAGCAGTTATAGAAAAAATGGACGTTATCAATCTATCACTTGGTGGTGGGGCTAACTCTGAAACAGACGCCGGTTCATTCGCAATTAATAACGCAATGATCGCAGGAACAATTGGAGTAATTGCAACAGGTAACTCTGGTCCGAATCGTGGAACGATGGGAACTCCTGCAACTGCTCGTTTAGGGATAGCAGTAGGTAACACGACAAATCCAGAAACAATGCATAATGGCGAAGTGAATGTGACAGTTGGACCCTTCAACTTAACAAAACAACTGCCATTGATGGGAACAACTTTTGGAAAAGATTTAGCAACACAACTTCAAGGGGAGTTTGACCTAGTTGCTATTCCTGGAAACGGAGAAGTAAAAGACTTTGAAGGAATCGATGTAAACGGAAAAGTGGCATTGATATCTCGTGGTAGTATCGCATTTGTCGATAAAATTGCAAACGCAAAGGCAAATGGAGCAGTTGCAACAATAATTCATAACTTTGCAGGTGGAACGAATGCACCGAACATTTCGGGTACATTCCTTGGCGATTCATTTGCATTCTTACCAACATTTGATATGTCCGTAACAGATGGCGATGCAATCCGCGCTGCATTAGCAGGTGGAACTGCAAAAGTAAGCTTTGGTAAGTTTGCTTCCACGAAAACACTTGGAGATGATGTGAATTCATCAAGTTCACGTGGACCTTCTACACCAAACTTTGATATTAAGCCAGATGTAAGTGCACCTGGAACAAACATTATGTCAACGATCCCAATGTACAAAACAGATTTTCCTGACGCTGTTTACGGTGAAGCATATGACCGTAAAACAGGTACTTCTATGGCAACACCGCATATCGCTGGTATCGCTGCACTTGTTAAACAAGCAAACCCTGATTGGACCGCGTTCGATGTGAAAGTAGCACTTTCTAATACTGCAAAAATTCTAGATACTGCGAAGTATGATGTATTCTCACAAGGTGCAGGGCGTGTTAATGCTTATGCAGCTGCTCATCCAGAAATTCTAGCGTACGCATTAGATACTGCAGTGCTAGATGGAACTGGCACTATTGTGGATAATTTGAAAGGGACAGTTACTTTCGGTCCACAATCACTTAAAGACGGTAATATTTCTGTAACGAAACAAATTAAAGTTAAAGACATTAAAGGGAATGGTGGCAACTATAACGTCACTGTTGATGTAAAAAAATCATTTGGTGATGCAAAGGTAACGGTTGATAAGCCGATATTCAATCTTGCTGGTGAGCAGGTTCTAAACGTTACTTTAACTGCTTCTCAAGCAACTGCACCAAACGGTTCTGAAATTCTAGGTTATATCCACATTAACGGTGGGGATTCAGAAATTTCACTGCCATTCGCAGCTGACTTTGGTGGCGTGGCAGCAACTGAATTAAAAGATTTCAAGATTACAGAAACAGACCTATCCTTTAACGGAGATGGAGTCAAAGATTCAGGCGTTCTTTCATTTACTTTAACTGGAGATGTAACAACGAACTATATCGAGCTTTGGGATATTATGAATCCTGAAGGCGGGGAATACGGGGACGGATATATTGGCTATCTACACTCAGGCTCAGCACTTGGAAAAGGCTCTTACACGCTGAACGTTGCTGGTCAGTATAAACCATGGGGCAGTGCACCTGCAACAACAATTCCAGATGGTCTATACACAATTGACTTCACTGGTCTTGCAGCTTCAGGAGTGGTTTCAGATTATGTTGGACCGGTTGTGGTTAAAACAACAAAACCAGCAATTTCAGGTGCGGTAGTTGAAGGTGTAGCTACAGGTAAAGTAACAGACAAGTATATCGATTATAATGCTGAATTATCTAAATATGGTTTAGATTACAACTTAAATGACAAATTAAAAGCTTCCTACATTGCAACTGTAAACGGTGAAGCACAGGCTCCAGTTGCATTTGAATTAAATCAAGATGGTAGCTTCACATTCCCAGTAACAGCAGAAACAGATGCTGTATCCGTCGTAATTAAAGACGCTGCTGGAAATGTTGGCGAATCATTAATTTATGAAAAAGAATTAGTGCCAGTGGTAACACTAGAAATCGATCAAGCTCAAGTTGAAACTAGAATCGGTAAAGAAGTGAAGGTCAAGATTACTGAAGTAACAACATTTGACGGTAAAACAACTGAAAAAGATGTTACAAAACTTGCAACATACAAAGTTGCGAATGATAAGATAGCTTCTGTAAAAGAAGGCGTTGTAAAAGGAAAAGGTCAAGGTAATACAACGATTACTGTTACTTATGGTGAGCATACTCTTACATTCGGCGTGACTGTGTTGAACACAGGAAAAGGGAATAATAAGTAAGAAACAAGAAGTTAATGCCCTATTCGATGGAAACATCGAATAGGGTACTTTTTTATCCATATTTACGAAAAATATTTCCAAAAAATTAAAAGTAATTGTTTGTTAAATTGTAGATTTATATATTTCTTTTGAAAAATTTTTGGAAATCTCTGATAAGATAAACAAATACATAATTTTGAATGATCTAGATAGGGGGTATAGTCATGATTGGAAAGCTTATTCGTAAAAAGCAGCATACAACTAAACGTAATGATTTAGCTAGAAGAATAGAAATGGCTCAAATGGAATCACGTCCTGCTCATATATCCATTATTATGGATGGGAATGGGTGGTGGGCTACAAAAAAGGCTTTACCTCGAGTTGTAGGGCATTACGAAGGGATGAAAACAGTAAGGAAAATTACGAAGTTTGCAAACAAAGTAGGAATTAAAGTTTTAACTTTGTATGCATTCTCTACTGAAAATTGGAGTAGACCAAAGACAGAAGTAGATTACTTAATGCGATTACCAGTGGAATTTTTAGGCACATATTTACCAGAACTGATTGAACAAAATGTACAAGTTCAGATGATTGGTAATCATGATAATCTTCCGGAGCATACAAAATACGCTATTAAAAAAGCAGTAGAGCAAACCTCCCGAAATAATGGTCTTATCTTAAATTTTGCATTGAACTACGGCAGTAGAGATGAGATTGTACAATCGGTTCAGCAAATTGTAAACAAAGCACAGAATGGTGATATCACCTGTGAGGATATTTGTGAGGAATTAGTAAGCGAGCATTTAATGACTTCGCATTTGTCAGATCCCGACTTACTTATTCGCACTAGTGGAGAAATTAGATTAAGTAATTTTATGCTTTGGCAGCTAGCTTATACTGAGTTTTGGTTTACGGATATGCTGTGGCCAGATTTTGATGAAGAATGTTTAATGGATGCAATCGAAAGCTTTCAAGGTAGAAATAGAAAATTTGGGGGACTTTCCTAGTAGTATATGATGTTATGCAAGTTTAAAAGTAGTCTAAGAGGGAATAAAAGGATGAGTGAATTTTCTGACTTTTAACCTAGTTAATAGAATTATTAAGGAGGATATAAATTGAAAAAATTAGAATTCATACTTCTAATTGCTATTTTGACCGTCGGTTTCAATATGTCCGTTCTAGCTGCTAGCCATTTTAAAGATGTATCGGAGAAGGAATGGAGTTATCCAATAATAGAAGAGCTATCTCGTTCTGGCGTAATTGAGGGTTATTCAGACGTATCATTTAGACCGGCAAATGGTGTGACGCGTGCACAGAGCGCTATCTATATTGGAAGAGCATTAAATATCGAAACTAAAAATAGACCAAATCCTGGCTTTGTAGATGTAAATTCGAAAACTACTGGCTATGAATATATCGCTGCTTTAGTAGATGAAGGTGTATATGCTAAAGCGACGAATTTTAATCCACATGAGTCGCTTACTCGTGCACAAATGGCCAAAATTTTAGTTATTGCATTCGAGTTGAAAGGCTCTAAAAAAACGAGTTTCACGGACCTTCCTGCAAATGGGTGGGCGAAGCCATATGTAGAAATTCTTGTTGCAAATGGAGTGACGACAGGTGCCTCTGCCACAAAGTTTAGCCCCAATCGTACAGTAAGCCGTCTGCAAATGGCTATTTTTATTTATAGGACATTGCGTAACGACGAAGAAATTATTGCGCCACCTCCAATTGAAAATCCAGAAGAAGCACCTGATAATTTAAGAGCTACGGAGCTTTTAAAACTAGTTAATGAGGAACGTATAAAGAGTGATCTTAAACCTTTAGTGTATGATACAACCGTAGAGAAAGTCGCTAATATTAAGGCGCAGGATATGAAAACAAATAATTATTTCGATCATATTTCGCCAACCTATGGTTCTCCAAGTAATATGCTAACAAAGTTTGGGGTATACTGGACTGCTTCTGGTGAAAATATTGCAGCTGGATATTCTTCTGTAAATGCAGTCCATAAAGGATGGATGAATAGCAGTGGTCATCGTGCGAATATTTTAAGCTCCAGCTATACGCATGTTGGATTTGGTTACGCTGAAGGTGGAGGGAAATACGGGAACTACTGGGTTCAAATGTTTATAAGGAAATAATGAATAGAAAAAACACCCCTTACTCCATCCGAGTAAGGGGTGTTGCTATAGATAAATTATTTATTAATTGTTAAACCAGCTTTTTGACTAACTCCAGCAGCATCTTTTACGTCTATTGTTTGACTAGCAACTGTAGTTAATTTAGTTACTTTAGAAGAATCAGCTACAGTTAATACTAGTTTACCGTTAACAATTGTAGATGCAGTAATTGCCACTGCAGCACCTTTGTCATCTGATAATTTAATTTCATCTGTAACATCGGCATCAGCAGCAAGCTGAACTGCTTCTGTGTAAGTTACAGTAATTTCATCAAGATCAGTTGTAATAAACGATTTAGCTTCTGGTGCTGTATTATCTGTAACAGCTATAGAAGTAGTAAATGCGTTGTTTACTTTGTTGTCTAATGTTTGAATACCTTCTACTTGGAAGATTGCTTTTGTATCATTTTTTACGATTAATCCAGCAGGAAGAGTGATTTCAACTTGTGTTTGATCTACAACACCTGCAGCATTTTTAACAAATGCAATTTTTGTGTCAGTAGGAAGTGCTACACCATTTAATTTGTAAGCAGAAGCGTTCAGTGCAGAAGCTTTCACTTTTTCACCAAAGTTAACTGTAATTACGTTGTTAGCAGCTGCTACCTCTTTAATAGTAAATGCTGTTTCAACAGGGGCTTCAGCATCTTTTACATCAATCACAACAGTTTTCGAAGTTGCTTTGTTTTTAGCAAGAGACTTGTCTGTTACAAATCCTTCAGCAAAATTGAATGTATATGTTTCAGGTTTCACATCGGATTTTAATGTAACAATTACTTTATTTTTAGAAATTTCTGCTGTAGCAATATTAGCGAAAGAAAGAATCTCTTCTTTAGCATTAACTAATGAAACTTTAGCAGTTTGTAAATCTGTTATTTCCTCTGAGTATGAAACTGTAAATCCAGTAACAATACCATCTTTTTCTGTTACTTCTACATTTTCAACAGTTGGAGCTGTAATATCTTTTGATACTACTACTGTTTTCGTAATATCGTTTGCGTTTGTGTTATCCATTGAATCTGATAGAGATCCTTTTGCAGCAGTTAATGTAACTGAATCTGAGTTGCCGTTTTTATATAGGTAAGCAGGATTTAATGTTACGAAATACTGTTTGTTGTTTTTAGGATTAACTTCTACAGAAGAAACGACATTCGCATTGAATGTTCCAATTATACCTGTAAGAACAAGGTTAGTTTTAAGAGCTTCGTCCACTGTAACTGTTAATGTTTGTTCACCAGTAGCCACTACATTAGTAATTGAAGGAGCTTGGTTGTCTACATTGATAGTTAGACCAGTTGTTTGAAGAGCTTTTACATTTCCAGCAACGTCTTTTGCATTTACAACCGTGATGTCGTAGTTTTTAGTTGCATCTAGATCTACTGCAAATGTTGCAACATTACCTTCGATTGATTCAGGTGTATAGTTTTGATTAGTAATTTTGATGAAATCAAGTGATTGAACATCTTCATTAAATTCTATAGTAACTAATTTCACATTTTCTTTAGTATCTTTAACAGTTGAAGTAGCTGAAGTAACAACAGGAGCAGTTAAATCATTAACTTTCACCGTTTTGTTCACTGGTTTCACAAACTCACCAGTTGTAGATTTAACTACTTCAAATGGCACAGCAATTGTGTAGTCACCTTTGAAGAAGTTAGCAGCAGAAAGTGTTAAAGTTTTACCATCTTCGCTTAATGTTTGTGTTACATTTTCAGGATCAGTTGCACCATTTCCAGTGTTCACTTTAATAACGTCTACGTTATTATCATTTTGAAGAGTATCAGCATCAACAGGAGTACTGAAGATTACTTCAATTGTTTTAGCGTTTATAGCATTTACTGAAACTACTTCAGCAGCAGTAGGAGCTAGGTTTTCCGCACGGTAAACAAATAATGCAAACTCTCCACGAGTGATAGAAGCTGTAGAAGCAAAAGTTGTTGCAGTTTTACCAAAAGTAATTTTGTTTGCAACTAAAGCATCTACAAAACCGTCCCAGTTATTGTTAACATCTGTAAATTCATTTTTAGTAGTCCCAGCTTTAAGATTGTAGGCATTTGCTACAATTTTAGCCATTTCTTGACGTGTAATGTTAGCATCAGGTTCAAATGTTGTAGCAGTTTTACCCGATACGATTTTTTCTGCTACTAATGCATTAACTGCTCCAGCCACACGTGAATTTACATCAGTGAAACCAGCAGATGGCGCTTTAGAAGTATTTAGTTTTAGTGCGTTCGCAATCATTACTGCTGCATCGCCACGAGTAATAGAAGCTGTTGTACCAAAAGTAGTATCTGTAGTTCCTTTAGCAATATTGTTACTAATTAGATAGTCTACTGCTGTTTTATATGTAGAACTCACATCTGAGAAAGATGCCGCAGATGCTGGCACTGCGATTGCAGAAGCTACCATAGTAGCAGTCGCTGCTGCTGCAACAAACTTGGAATAGTTATTAGATCTTGATGTCATAAAATGTTCCTCCTGTTTCCCACTTGGGATATATATATACTTTCATACTTGAAGTACACATTTCGTATTGTATATGATATTTATCTATTACACTATGGAAATACTAGGAACGAAAATATAAAAATTACCTATAAAGTACCCTTTCTAGCGAAAAAAACAATAAATAATAATCAAAAATGATTTATTCAATTACTAGAAATGGTAAGATTCGGTCAAAACTCTAAAATATAAGAAAATATATATCTAACTCATATTGGCTGATATTGTAATGTTATATTGGTTTTATTTGTTATTTTTAGAGGTTTTTTGGGGAGGAAAGTTGAATAGAGTTATGATGTCACTTAGATAGGCGGTTGAGGGAAATATTGATCGATAGCTCAAGAGCTATAATAGCGAGTAAAAATAAAGTTGAATAGTATTTCGTTAGTCATTTAGAATAAGGAACATATAACTCATCCGATATGTTCATCGACCTTGGTTTACGATGTTGAAAGTAACATTGATCATAGCCACAGGTATAGCACTCCATCACATGGAAAATTTGCCGTGGTCCAAAGATTCGATCTAATTGTAATGAAAAATCAGGTTGCAAGTGACGTCACCCCTTTATTTTGTGCCTACTATAGCAGAGTTCACTTAAAAAAACCGTCGAAACTTGCTATAAGAAAAAATTTTGATTGACTTTTTTTCTGCTGGTTATGAAAAATATAGGAGGGGTGAATGAAAACGAAAGGATTGGAAACTGTTATATCACCTGGTCTAATTGAGTCATTGAAAAGTTGGCATGAGAAATGATTTATGCAATATCAATTTTCCTTTTGCTCAATAATTCAGCAAATTCACTTGCTGGCACTGGTTTAGAGTATAGGTAACCTTGCACAGTATCGCAATTATAACTTTGTAAAACTTCTAGCTGTTCCTTTGTTTCTACTCCTTCAGCAATGATGTTCAAATTTAAGTGGTTCGAAAGCTGAATAATCATATGTACTATAAAGTTTGCCTCATCATTTTTAGGGTTGCGAAGGTTCTTAATAAAAGAACGATCTATTTTAAGAATGTCAATTTTGTCATGGAATAATTGTAAGTTAGACAAAGATGCGTACCCAGTTCCAAAATCATCCAAGGCAATTTTAATCCCTAATTTTCGTAATTGATCTAACATAGAGAATACGACAGTTTCATTTTCAAGAATAGAAGTTTCTGTAATTTCTATTTCAAAGTATTGTGGATCCAATTGCGTTTCCTTTAAAGTTTCCATAATGCTACAGATTAAATCATTTTCAAGGAAGCGGGAAGCAGATAAATTAACAGAAACCGGAATCGCTGGTAATTCAGCATCCTGCCAAGCTTTGTTCTGCTTACAAGCAGTATATTTAACCCATTTACCAATTTGATTAATAAAGCCGGTTTTCTCTGCAAGTGGAATAAAATCATTTGGTAATATAATTCCGAACTGAGGATGATTCCATCTAATTAGTGCTTCTGCGCCAATAATTTGGTTAGATTTCGCATCCACTTTTGGCTGATAATATAATTCAAATTCATTGCGCTCGATAGCATGTACAAGGTCTGCTTCCAATTCAGTTACTGTAGGCACAAGTACTTGAATAGGTACATTTTTACTTTTATTTCCATCATTATCATGATGAGAACTTAATAAATCTGATCTATGCTTATTTTGTAAAGTTTGCTGTGCTTTAAGTTCTGCTTTTGTCTGCATGATTTATCTCCTTATCGAGTATTTTTAAGAAAATCCAATAAAATTAATGGTATAATTTTATTGGATTTTAATTTTATTAGTGAATGTATGGTAAATCTAAAGTAGTAACCGGACCTTTTACTAATGCAGCAGTTTCGTTACTTACATTAGGGTATAAAGCTACTGCTAATACGATTAATAAAATAATAGATAATTTTTTCATGTTTTTTTACCGTCCTTTTTTTTATATATTATGGGGTGATTCTGTTGGAAATGAAGTACTTAGGCATTGAAATAAGTAAGATGAGAGCTGAATTGGGAATTTCCCAAAAGGAGCTCGCAAAAGATATTTGTACACAGTCGACGATAAGTCGGATTGAGGCGGGAGAAGTTTATCCAGCAATAGATACTTTGTTGAAAATAGCCTTAAAGCTTCAAGTCCCTGTTGAATACTTTATAGAAATGTTATTCCATAAAAATGTACTTGAAAGTGAAATGCTAATTAAAGATATCGAGTCTAACTTAAAAGTCCATAATTATGAGAAAGTCATTTCAATCATTAATGCTAACAAAATAGATAAAGATAATATTTGGTTAAGCTTATATTTAGAATACATGCTAAATACAGCTCAATATTCTTTGAAGATGATTTCTCCAGAAGAATGCATAAAAAGATTGAAAAACATTTTAAACTTTTCAAACCAAACAACTATCCAGTTCCGTTTTCTACACATAAAAATTAACAATTCAATTGCTAATGTCTATGGTGAGTTGGGAGAAATTCAAAAGTGTTTGTACTATTATAATAAAATCCTAAAAGAGCATATTCATAAAAATTATAATGACTATAAAATATATGAAACGCTAATTACGGTTATATTTAATAAATGTAAAACTCTATATGATATCCAAGATTATGATACAGCTTTAGAAACTGCGAATCTTGGTATTCACAAAGCTAAAGAGTCATCCTTTTTCTTTCTAGCTGGGCAATTTCTCTATTACAAGGGACAGTGTTTAGAAAAGAAAGATGCACCAGTTGCAGAAATTAGTGAAGTGTATAGACAAGCTCTTTTCATTTTTGAATTTCAAGAACTTCCATTTTACATTAAAGCGATCAAACAGAATAAACAGCAATACTTAGATTAGACAGGGTAACTTGCATATTTCAAAAAGGTATATTGATAGAATAAGTTCCTCCAATCTTGTATCAAGTATTGAAACCTTTTAAAATTCTATGAGTATTTTAGAAGGGTCCGAAATACTTAATTAAAAGTGTATTAATTTCTTTTTGCATTTCAAATATACTAGATATCCGATAAAAAATCTGTAGGATATGCATAAATGGATATTTTCTTCTTTTTACCTATGCTGAAAATGACTTTTTTACTAGAAAAATAAAAATGGGTCACTTTTTCTTCGAAAGGTGATGCATTTTTTCATGTTTGATGAAGATTTTTTGTCGATAAGGGAATATTAATGCTATAGAAGGAGGAATACGACATGAAGGTACGAATGGAGTGGGTGTATAAAACCCCGCGTGGAGCGCTTATGGAATTTTTTTCAGAGGAAGTGCCGGCTGCACAAGCCATTTTGTTTGCGGAAGATATTGAGCGAACGGGGCGATTAAAGCAGGTGACCTTTGTGGATCGGTTCGATAGTTCGTGGACAGTGAAGGAATTAAAAGGTTATTTGAAGGGTATTGAGACAGAGCCACATAATGTGACGGTCTATTTTGATGGAGGATATGACCGTCAAACAAAAGGTTCGGGACTTGGGTGCGTCATTTATTATGAACAGAATGGAAAGTCATATCGACTAAGAAGAAATGCTGCTACGACGGGTTTAGAATCGAACAATGAAGCGGAATATGCAGCCATGCATCTAGGATTAAAGGAACTGGATTTACTAGGTGTGCATCATTTACCTGTTCGTTTTATAGGGGATTCACAGGTAGTGATTAATCATTTAAACGGCGAGTGGCCGGTAATAGAGCGAGATTTAACAGGCTGGGCAGATCGCATTGAAGCAAAACTAAAAGAGCTAGGCATTCAAGCAGAATATGAACTAGTACCAAGGAAAATGAACGGTGAGGCAGACCGTTTAGCTACCCAGGGCTTGAATGGTATTGAAATTCAGGCCGTGGTTGAATTAGTGGAAGATTAAGTTGCTCGTGCTTAGAACATTAAATAAGTTCATATGAAGAAAACACCAGTGCCTTAGACACTGGTGTTTTTTTATTCTAATTTTATAAGTGTGCTGTATTTTCTTGTTTTGCTGGGGAATCGTTGTTGTCTTCCGGTAATGATTCTACTTTTTTTGCAAGTTTCTTCTGCTGGGATTTTGGAAATGCTTGTTTTGCTTCTGCTTTTGAATTGGCGTCTTGTACATTTTCGTTATAATATTGAACACTTGTCATCGCACCCTCTTCAACCATACGATTATCATCTGGGTCATTCGGATCAGAGAAACCTGTCTTTGTCATTTGACTTGGTTTAGTGTTTTTAGAAGACACCATTGAATCGAGTTTTGTTTTAGAATTTTTCACTGCTGTTTTTAATTGTGATTTATTGTTTTTGTTTGTAAAATATACTGCTGCAAGTGCGGTAGCTGCTCCTATTAACATGGATCTTGTATTACCGTTTGCCATGTTCATCACTCCCTTTCTCTATTTATACCCACTTCTTATTAGACTCAATCCTTTTTCCAAAAGAAATAACCTGAATTTCATGAAATTTATTTCAAGATAATATTTTGTTCAAAAATTAAATTATGTTTAAATAATAAAACATAGGGTTTAATTAGTATTTATAAGTAATAATTATTTTATATTTAAAATTTAAACAATGTTCAAAAAAATCTTTACTTATTATTTTTAGTGGATTATAGTATTGGTACAGGACATATAAAAAATTTAAGAAAAAATTAAAAGAAAAATGTAAGCACTTACATTTTTCTTTTACACAAATCATTATAAGGGGGTTCCGATGTGAAACTCTCGGAAAAGAAACTTAAAAAGAAGAAAGAAGAAATAATTTTATCTGCAGTAAAAATTGTAAATAAGAGAGGCTATGCTAAAGCGACAATGGAAGAAATTGCGGCAGAGCTATTAATGACAAAGGGTTCTCTCTATTACTATTTTAAAAATAAGGAAGATCTTATTTTCCAGTGTCATGATTTGGTGCTAGGGCAGGCAGATGAAGAACTACAGAGCCACTTTGAAACAAATATTACAAGCGAGGAAAAACTGCGGAGAATGATTATTTCGCATATTCGTTACGCCATTGAAGAAAAAGAAACATTCAATATGATTATTCGACCAGATCAAACATTCTCCAGAGAACAATTAAGTCCCATACTTGCTAAGCGCAATCATTACGCTAGGTGGTTTGATTTAGTTATTGAAGAAGGTATGGCAAATGGTGAATTTACGATAACTGAAGCAAAGATAGGAAGAATGATTTTATTAGGTTCAATGAACTGGATACAGCAATGGTATAAGCCGGGTGGCGAAAAGTCGATGGAGGACATTCAGAAAATATACTCGGAGTATTTATTGAAAATTGTTAAATAAAAGTTGCTACAAAAGCTTACTGGGAAGGAAAGAAATGAAGGCATTTTCTCTAAAAAAATAGTAGCAGTGGAGATGCCTCAAAGAAAAGGTGCAGACTGATGGATATTTAAAAGCTGATGTACCTTCAGAAAACTTAGCTAGTCTATACCATCTTTTAAGAAGGATGGTACTGTGACTGCTGACTGTTGGAAACTCTTGTGGTATTCAAATACGTTGTAGCTAGTCTGTGCAACGGTGGTAGTCAACGGATAGCAGTAATTATTGAGAGATCAAAAATGTATATTTTTTTGCCTATAAATGTCTGAATCTTCAAACTTATAAGTTAACAGATAATATTCAGGGGGGATACGATGGAGTTCCAAAGTACTCAGTTATTTGGTAGAGATGGAGTAAAGGTTTTTGTGAATCGTCCGACAACGATCAACCACTTTTTTCGAGATACATTGGAGAAATATGCCAGCAAGGATGCAGTAATAACAGAACATGAGCGATTTACTTATGCTCAATTGGATGAGATTTCTAATCGGATTGCATCGAATCTTCAGAATGGCTATGGAGTTGAGAAAGGGGATAGAGTAGCTGTCCTCATTGGGAATGGAAGTGAATTTCCTTTAAGCGTTCTTGCATGCTCCAAAATCGGAGCCATTTTGGTACCAGTGAATGTGAAGCTTTCTCCTGACGAAATCCATTATATTTTAGGGCATTCAAAACCAAAGATATTAATTTATGAAAATGAATTTAAAGCAAAGGTAACTGCGATTGAACAAATGGGATCTACAGTCTTACCAAGTAAGGAATTTGTTTTCGAAATTAAAGGAGATAACACCTTTTCTAAATTATTAGAAGTAATTGAAACACCTTATTTGTCATATGTCCATGAGGAAGATAGTGCTTATATTCTCTATACTTCAGGCACAACGGGACGTCCTAAAGGTGCTGTACTCAGTCACATAAATGTTATTCATAGTGTGATGAATTACGCAACGGTATTTGAAACGGATGCATCGATAAAAACAGCCATTGCTGTACCAATGTTTCATGTGACGGGGCTCGTTGGTCAGTTACTCCATATGTTTTACATTGGTGGAACAGTTTATAGTATACGACGCTATCAAAACGAAGAGTACATTCATAGAGTTCTAGAAAATCAGATTAACTTTTTATTTAACGTACCTACTATTTTCATCATGATGTTCACGAGCAAAGCCTTTCAAATAGGTTCATTTGATTTTGTGAAAAAAGTTGCTTTTGGTGGATCCCCTATTTATCAGCAAACGTTTCAGTTGCTACAGAAAGCATTTCCGAATGCTAGCTTACACAACGCATATGGTTCAACTGAAACTACCTCACCTGCAACGTTAATGCCAGTAAGTTATCCAAATACAAAAGTAACGTCCGTTGGAAAGGCTGTTAAAGTTGCGGATATAAAAGTGATGAATCCATTAGGGGAAGAATGTCAGCCTGGAGAATCCGGTGAACTCTATATAAAAGGTCCAATGGTTATTAAAGAGTATTGGGATAATCCTTCAGCAAATCTTAGCAGCTTTAGCGAAGGATTTTGGAAATCTGGTGACATAGGTATTGTTGATGATGAAGGCTATTTTTATATCCGCGATCGGATGAAAGATATGATCAATCGTGCAGGAGAGAAAATCTTTTCCATTGAAGTCGAGGATGTATTAAAAAATCATCCATTAGTGATAGAAGCGGCTGTCATTGGAGAACCAGATCCGATATTCGGGGAAAAAGTGAAAGCTTTTATCGTCGGACCTAATTTAACAGAGGAACTTTTTTTTGATATAAAGCAGCATTGTTTAAAGCATTTAGCCAAATTTAAAGTGCCAGAGGAATTGGAGATTTTAGATTCACTTCCAAGAAATGCATCTGGAAAAATACTAAAAAATAACTTAAAGAATTTAGGGGGAGTTAAGAATGCTTAAGGAATTATCACACGAAGCAGAAGTCCTTAGAGAGCAATTAGTTCAATTTATGGATGAATACGTCTATCCAAATGAAGCCGTATATGAGCAACAGTTAAATGATGGCGAAAGTCGTTGGATAGTTCCTCCAATTATTGAAGAGCTAAAGAAAAAAGCGAAGGCACAAAATCTCTGGAATCTATTTATGGATAACGCCGAATATGGTCAAGGCCTTACTAACTATGAATACGCTCATCTCTGTGAGATCATGGGCCGCTCTTTAATAGCTCCAGAGATTTTCAACTGTAATGCACCTGATACAGGAAATATGGAAGTGTTATGGAAATATGGGACAGAAGAACAAAAAGAACAATGGCTAGAGCCACTACTGAGTGGGGAAATAAGATCATGCTTTTCGATGACAGAGATTGAAGTTGCTTCTTCAGATGCTACTAATATTCAGGGAAGCATCGTTCGAGATGGCGATGAATATGTGATTAATGCCAAAAAATGGTGGACCTCAGGTGCGCTGGACCCTCGCTGCAAAATTGCAATTGTTATGGGGAAAACAGATTTAACAGCTGAAAAGCATAAACAACAATCTATGATTTTAGTTCCTTTTGATACACCAGGAGTAGAGATAAAAAGATTCTTACCTGTGTTCGGTTATGATCATGCTCCTCATGGACACGCAGAAGTACATTATAATAACGTTCGTGTTCCGGCATCCAACATGCTTTTAGGTGAAGGAAGAGGATTCGAAATAGCCCAAGGACGGCTTGGACCAGGTAGAATTCACCATTGTATGAGAGCGATTGGAGCAGCTGAAAGAGCGCTAGAACTTCTATGTAAACGGGCTAATGACAGAGAAGCATTTGGCTCCAAATTGGCAGATAAAGATGTCATCAGAGAAATTATTGCTGAAAGCCGTATTGAAATTGAGCAAGCCCGTCTGTTGACTTTACACGCAGCTCACAAGATGGATTTGGTTGGCGCAAAAGGTGCACGCAAAGAAATTGCTATGATTAAAATTTTAGCTCCACGCATTTCGTTAAACATAATTGATCGTGCTATTCAACTATTTGGAGGAGCAGGAGTTACAGATGATTTTCCGTTAGCGGCTCATTGGGCGAATGCCCGCACACTTCGAATTGTCGATGGACCAGATCAAGTTCACCTACGTGATATTGGAAAATTAGAATTACGTGAGCAATTGAAATAGGGAGGAGCTGTGGGATTAATGAAAGCTTGGTCTATTACAGAAATTGGTGAACCGAAAGACGTCTTGAAGCTGCAAGTTGTACCAAATCCAGAACCTTCCTCGGGAGAAGTATTAGTGAAAATAGAAGCTGCTGCACTTAACTTTTTTGATATTTTGCAATGTCAGGGAAAGTATCAAGAAAAGCATGAAACACCGTTTATTCCAGGGGCCGAAATTGCGGGAATTGTAGAAGCTGCAGATGGAAAAACGTTTAGTAAAGGGCAGCGAGTTTTAGCTACTCCTTTATTGCCAAACGGTGGATTAGCAGAGTGGGTGGCCGTGAAGGAAATGCATGTCTTTCCTATACCTGATGAACTTTCTTTTAGTGAAGCAGCTGCATTTTTTATAACATATCAAACTGCCTATTTTGCACTGCATCGTACGGCCAGGATCAAAGCTGGAGAAGTATTGCTTGTCCATGCAGGGTCAGGCGGAGTAGGATCAGCGGCGATTCAGTTGGGTAAAGCGGCTGGAGCCTATGTTATAGCAACAGCAGGCAGTGATGAAAAGTTAGAGATTTGTAAGCAACTAGGTGCAGATGTCGTGATTAATTATCGTACGGAGAATTTTATCGAGATTGTCAAAAAGGAAACAGATGGAAAAGGCGCAAATATAGTTTTTGATCCTGTCGGAGGAGACACCTTTGACCAATCAAGAAAATGTATTGCCTTTGAAGGCAGAATATTAGTTATTGGATTCGCAGGTGGTCGAATTGCAGATGCTCCAACGAATCATGCGCTTATAAAAAATTATTCTGTGGTTGGAGTACATTTTGGACTTTTCCGAAAGCTGTATCCGGACGAAGTAAAAAAAGCTCATGACGAGTTAATGGAACTTTTTCTGGCAGGGAAAATACGTCCGCTTATCTATCAGGAGTACTTATTTGAAGATGTACCAGTGGCATTGGATTATTTAGCAGACCGGAAAACCTATGGCAAATTAGTCGTTACCCCTTAAATCTTAAATAAGGAGGAATAAAGATTGGGAAACTTAGTGGAAGTAAAAGTGAATGATCAGATTGGTTATTTGAAGATGACAAGACCTGAAAAATTGAATGCGCTTTCGAAACCTTTAGTAGAAGAAATGCTTCAAGCTTTAGACGAACTTTCGGAAAATGAAGAGGTAAAAGTGATTATTCTATCGGGCGAAGGTAAGTCCTTTTGTGCTGGAGGAGATATTGATTCGATGAAAAACATGGATAATCCTTCTGCCGCGCTAAGTTGGATTGACTATGTTTCAAGCCTTTCTCAAAAATTGCTTTCCATAGATAAATATGTCGTTGCAGCTATTCACGGATACGCAGCGGGTGCTGGTTTTAGTATTGCGTTAGCAGCAGATTTTATCGTAGCAGAAAAAGACGCAAAGTTTGCACTAAGCTTTACTAACATAGGTTTGATACCGGATTTAGGACTTATCAAACTATTAACTGAGCGTGTTTCCCCACCTATTGCGAAAGAATGGATTTCCAGTGGGAAAGTATTAACTGCTGTAGAAGCACAAGACTATGGAATTATTAATAGAATTGCAGAACACTCAGTAGTTGAGGAAGCTACCGCATTTGCCGAATTCATTGTAAAAGGTCCAATGATAAGCAATAAATACGTAAAGTATTTAGTGAACCACGTCGGTGAGCTTCATAAGGAAACTGCATTCCAGCAAGAAAATGTTATACAGGCGATGCTGCTACAAACCAATGATCATAAAGAAGGTATATCCTCATTTTTTGAAAAACGAGAGCCTCAGTTTTTAGGTAAATGAAATAAAAAGTACAGCAATTATAAATGCTCGAATTCAATACCAAAATGAATGGAGGAAAATTACATGAAAAAATGGAGTCTGTTATTAACATTAGGTTTAAGTGCATCCTTGATACTAGGAGCTTGTGGAGACGATTCAAGTGAAGCAAATGCAGAAGGAGAAAAAATTAAACTAAGAGCTGCAACAGGATTAAGTGCGCAACATGCTTGGTGGGCTGCCTCGATGGAACCGTGGATGGAGCGAGTGGAAGAATTAACGGATGGGCAAGTTGAGTTTGAAAGCTTCACAGGAGGAGAATTGGTTGCTGTGCCTGATGAAGCAGAAGCTTTGGAATCAGGAACGGTAGATGTATCCCTTGTATTACCAATCTATCAGCCGGACCAATTCCCGATGGCAGAAATTACGATGTTACCACTTAATCACTCAGACACCTTCATCGCTTCAAACGCTTGGAAGGCGCTACTTGAAAGTGATGTAGAACTAGCAGATGGTAAAACATATTCAGAGCTTCAGTTTGGTCAATTTAAGGTTTTCCCAGTATCTACTACACAGGAATATTCCATTTCGACGACGGGAAAAGAATTTAAGTCAGCGAAGGATGTAATTGGTACTTCGTTACGTACTCCTTCTAGAATACATGAAATGTACGCCGAACAAACAGGCTTAAGTAGTGTAACAATGCCTGCAGTTGAAATGTATGATTCATTAAGCCGAGGAACGTTTGATGGTAGTTTTTACAGTATAGCTGACTGGACTGGTTATGGATTCCAAGACTTGTTTAAGTATACCGTTACTGGTATTAACTTTGGTCACTTTAATACGTTTATCGGAATGACGAAAGAAAAGTGGGATGAAATGCCTGAAAATGTTCAGGAAGCAATGACGCAAGCAAATGAAGAAATTTTCCAGGCGGGTGCACAGGAATGGATTACTCGTTCGGAAGCTGCTATTGCGCAGAATGAAGAAAAAGGCGGAAAGTTTGTGGAGTTTTCTTCTCTAAATCAAGAAGTACAAGATCACTTTAACAAAGGTATGGAAGACACTTGGAGCAGCTATGCAAAGTTATTAGAGGATAATGGTCAACCAGGTAATGAATTAGTGAAGCTATGGGCAGATCTCGTTGTTGAAAATGGAGGAAAAGTACCAGAGTCAGTTAAGAATCTGAAGTAATTTATTTGCATTGTTTAAACGAAGAGAGAATTTTTTTTCTCTCTTCCTACTAAGTAGATTGTAAGGAGGACCAATATGGATAACTTATTAGTTATCGGCATTATATTAGTATTAATGATTGTTCTGCTACTCTCGGGAATGTATATACATTCAGTACTATTTGCAAGTGGAATTATTGGCTTGATATTGCTAGAAGGATTCGATATTTTACCAGGCTTGCTTGGTAATGAACCTTTTAATAGGGTTGCTAGTTATACATTAACTACTATCCCTCTATTTGTATTAATGGCACAGTTTATCTTACATTCAGGTATGGTTCAGGACATATTTTACATTGTCCATAAAGTTTCTAAAGGGAAAAATAGTTTACTAGGCGTATTAACCCTAATTATCGGTGGGATGCTTGGAGCAGTGTCGGGTTCAGGAACTGCTACTTCAGCTTCGTTAGGTCAGGTTGCTATTCCAGAATTGCGTAAGCACGGTTACAGTGGACCACTTGCTGGAGCAATAGCGGCATCTGGAGGCTCTCTGTCGGGAATTATTCCCCCTAGTATTATATTAATTTTATATGGAGTAGCTACTGAAACAGCAGTAGGTAGTCTTTTTATTGGTGCTTTTATACCCGGAATTATCACGATGTTTGTCTTTATTTTAGTAATGCTCGTGTATTATCGTTTTGAAAGAAGTAATAGTACCGTTTCAATTATGGAAGCAGAGCTGGCAAGTACAGTTTTAGCTGAACCAGTGGAAGAAACGAGAAAAATTCCTACTATTCGATTATTCATCGTTAGTTTTATTGCTTTTCTAATCGTTCTTGTAATTTTTGGAGGAATATATTCAGGGATGTTTACCCCTACTGAAGCAGGTGCAGTTGGAGCGTTTATAGGTTTACTTGCTGCACTAGCATTAGGAAAAGTAAATTTAGGGTTTTTTACAAAATCACTAGTAGAAACAGTTCGGCTAACAGGAATGGTAATGATTATTATGATAGGTGCTCAAATATTTGGTCGATTTGTTTCTCTATCTTTATTGCCAAGAAAGTTAATTACTTTAATAGAACCGATTATGGATTCTCCTGTACTAGTATTAATAGCAATTTCTGTAGTTCTCTTCATTATGTTCATGTTCATAGAAGGTGCAGCTGTAATATTAATGTCCATTCCTGTAATTCTACCAATCATTCAAGAATTACAAGTTGATATACTATGGTTCGGTGTATTCATAGCTGTGATTTGTACAATCGGTTTACTGACACCCCCAGTCGGATTGAGTGTGTATGCGGTAGCGGGTGTAAGTGGTATTCGATCATCAGAGATCTTCAAAGTGGCGATGGTATTTGCAATTGTTGCCATGATTGTCGTTTGTACATTAATGATTGTGTTCCCTGAATTAGCTACATGGCTACCAGGATTGATGAATTAATGAAAGGAGGAAACTTAAATGGATTCAGTATGGAAGGCATATAAAATATTCGATTACTTGAAGAAAATTGGTGTAATTATAAGTGGTCTCTTCATTCTAGTGATGATGCTCATGATCGTTTATGACGTAGTGATGCGTAATTTGTTTAATAGCTCGATCCGAGGCGGCTTCGAAATAATCCAAAACTATTTAATGCCGCTCGTCGTATTTCCAGGATTAGCTTTTATGTATGCTTCTGGTGTATTACCGAAAATGGATATGCTATTAGAAAAGGTAAATATTAAAGCTCAAAGAATTTTTGTAATAGTGATGATTCTGATTGAGCTATTTATACTTGTACTGATTGTTCAATTTAGTATGGAATATGCCATGAATGGATTAGAAAGAAAAACAGCGTTTCCAGCCGCAGGAACACTTTATCCTTTGTATCCTCTGTTTTTCATCATTCCAATTGCGTTTGTGATGATTATTATTGAAAATATCTTTGTTTTAATTCGAAATTTAATGATTAATGAACCGACATTGGTTATGAAAATTCAGGATAACGGTCCTGAAGAACTACTATAATTCATAAAAGGAATCGATTATATGAGGAAAGTTCACGTCATTACACAAAAAGAGGCAGTAGATGAACAAAAAATCGAGGGCTGTACGGTAGTTGTTCTAGATGTATTTTTGGCTACCTCTACTATCACGTTTCTAATCGACAAAAACTATTGGCCGGTATATGCAGTGGAAAATAGTGAGAGTGGATTACTGCTTTCAATAGAAATAGATGAACCTTATATATTGTTGGGGGAATCTAAAGGGGATGCTATTGAAGGGTTTCTGTACCCAGATCCTTCTTTGCTTGTCCGGACAGAATCGAGGAAAGCGGCAGTTATATGCTCTACAAATGGTACGAGAGCTATTAAAAAAGCCGAGAACGCAAAGAAACTATATATTTCTTCTCTAATCAATGGGCATGTAGTTGCAAATTCTTTACACGACCAAACTGATAATTCATCCATCGTGTTAATTTGTTCAGGAAATGATGATCGGTTCTCGATGGAGGATTTTATCGGTGCAGGGCATATCATTCATCATTTAATGAACAAAGGAGATTATTCGTTATCCGATTCTTCCAAATTAGCTAGAGATGCTTTCAACTATTCTTTATCACAAAATTTCGAGGGATTACTGACTTCAGAGACTGCTAATCTACTAAATTCTTTAGGGTATGAAAAATCCATTGCCTATGTGTTGGATCATTTCGAAAAGATTGACGTGGTTCCTGTCTTGGATGGAAATAAAATTATCGTTCACCCCACAGAAGACATTATTTTTAAAGAAGAGACGGGTTCTAAGATAGGCGAAAGGAGATATCGACATGAGTATTACTAATGAGAAAACGAAGGAAACCATTGATTGGAAAAGATTAGAGAACTATTTAAGAAAATCAATAAATGGACTTCCTAGTGGAGAATTAGAAGTGGAAAAATTTTCAGAAGGCTACTCCAATCTAACCTATTTACTAAAGATTGATAATTGGGAAGGCGTATTAAGACGACCACCTTTTGGGAAGGTGCCCCCAAAAGCGCATGATATGGCAAGAGAATTTAAAATGCTGGAAAAAGTGAACCCTGTTTTTCCTTTGGCTCCAAAACCCTATGTTTTTTGTGAAGATCCAGAGATTATGGATAAGCATTTTTATGTTATGGAGAAAAAGCAAGGGGTAGTTATAGACGACAAGCTTCCAGAGAAGTATGGGGACTCTACGGTAGCGGGACCTCAAATCTCAAAAAATGTAATAAGTACTTTAGTACAATTACAATCCATTAACTATAAAGACGCTGGTTTAGCGGAAATGGGTAAACCTGAAGGATTTTTGGAACGCCAAGTAGCTGGATGGATAAAAAGATATGGAGCGTGTAAAACTGAAGAGATTCCACATCTGGAAGAATTACAAACATGGTTAATTGCAAATTTGCCAGTAAATCCAGAAACGACAATCGTACACAATGATTTTAAGTTAAATAATATGGTCATGGATGCAGAAAATCCATCTAAAACAGCAGGAATACTAGACTGGGAGCTTTCCACAATTGGAGACCCTCTAAGTGATTTAGGTTCAACAGTTGCTTATTGGGGACAGTCAAACGACCCAGATATGGGGATAAATATAATTACCGATCAGCCTGGCTTCTATACAAGAAGAGAGTTCATAGAAGAGTATGCATCTCAAAGCGGTCGAGATGTTTCACAAATTTCCTACTACGTGGCGTTTGGCTTTTATAAATTAGCTGTCATCTTACAGCAGATTCATCATCGTTGGAAAATTGGAGCAATCAGTGACTCACGCTTTGGTGAATTGAACAAGGGAGTTTCTAATTTGATTGACATGTCCAACTTAACGAGAACAAACCAACTTTTCTAGAGGTGAAGAATATTGGATATGAATGCACCTAAGGATTTCCTTTTTGAACCATTTCTAATTGATATAGGTAAAGTAAAAGGGTTTGCAAAAGCTCTAGGACTGGAGACAGAATTTGCAACCCATATAGCAGTTCCACCTACTTACTTCACGGTAATAGATTATTGGAATGACCGTGGTTTCTATCAGATGCTAGAAGAATTTAATATTCCCTCTAATGATGTTTTGCATGGAGAGCAATCTTATGAATATAAAGAAGATGTTTTTGTCGGAGATACGATTTTTGCAAAAGGAAGATTAGTAAATAGCCTTCACAAGAACAACAAAATATTTTATTTTCTAGAAACAGTATATACAAACCAAATGAAAATAGAAGTTGCGATTAGTAGAGCAACTTTAATAGAACTGAAGGTGGATTCGGCATGAAGGAGCTACCTTCTATTCAATTGACAATTGATCACTCCAACCTTGTAAGATACGCAGATGCATCTGGAGATTTCAATGAATTGCATACAGTCCCTCAAAGTGCAATTGAAAGAGGGCATCCAAATGTTGTTGCTCATGGTATGTATATTATGGGTCTGGCAACAAATGCAATCATGCAATGGTTTCCAGACTTTAAATTCACCCAAATAAAAGTTCGTTTCCAATCAGCTGTATATCCAGGCGACGAGCTTACAATCAAGGGACAATGGATTGAAAAAGAAACAAATATCCACGGGGAAATAGAAATAATTAATAACGATGGCCAAATAAAACTAATCGGAAATTTTGAAATGATAAAATCCAAAGTTCAAAATCTAGTAAATTGATTCTAAAACTATGTTTGAGGAGGATAAAGTATGTTTGATAAATTATCACTTCCAGTTATCGTTGCTCCCATGTTTTTAGTATCTAGTGCAGAGTCAGTGATTGCAGCCTGTAAAAGCGGAGTTATTGGATCTATCCCACTATTAAATGCTCGTACATCTGAGGCATGTGAAGCGTGGTTAAAGGAATTGAAGGAGGCACTTCCTACAGAACCATGGGCAGTGAACTTTATTGCACATAAAACAAATAAAAGACATGACACAGATTTAGAATTAATCGAGAAGTATGAACCACCAATTGTCATAGCCTCATTAGGACATCCTGGAGCTGTTACGGAAGCTGTGCATAGATACGGTGGCAAGGTATATAGCGATGTGGCGACACTTAAGCATGCAAAAAAAGCAGCTTCCGCTGGTGTAGATGGGCTGATACTTGTTTGTGCAGGAGCAGGCGGACATGGTGGTATGTTAAATCCTTTTGCTTTTATAGCTGCAGTGAGAGAGTATTGGAATGGCACAATTATTCTTTCTGGAGGAATATCTGAAGGAAAGGATATATTGGCTGCTCAAATTATGGGCGCAGATTTTGCTTATATGGGAACAAGGTTTATAGCCGCTGAGGAAAGTGTTGCACTCCAGGAATATAAGGAAATGTTAGTAGACTCAACAATCGAGGATATTTTATATACTGATTCCTTTAGTGGAGTTCATGCAAATTATTTAATTCCTAGCTTATTAAAAAATAATATTGATCCAAAGGATTTGAAGCCGCGTGAATCTGTAGATTTGTCTCATATGGTGGATGTAAAAGCTTGGCGAGATATTTGGTCAGCGGGGCATGGAGTGACAACTATTAAATCAGTGGAAACAACAGCTAGAATTGTTGAAAGATTGGTACAGGAGTATGAGGAAGCAAAAAAAGAGGTAATAACCTATGCCTAACACGCTCTTGACCAAGATTGAAGATGGCATAATGACTATTACACTTAATCGTCCTGATCAGTTGAATGCCTTTAATGTGGAAATGATGGAAGAGCTTATAAGTGCATATGAATATGCAGATTCCAATAATGATGTTCGAGTCATTATCGTTACAGGAAATGGGAGAGCTTTTTGTGCTGGAATGGACTTAGCATCTGGAGACGATGTATTTGCATCTAACGAACCCGGTGAGTCGTTTAGGGATACTGGTGGAAGAGTAAGTATGGTTGTTCATAACTTAAAAAAACCAGTAATTGCAGCTATTAACGGAGCAGCAGTAGGTATTGGAATTACGATGACGTTACCAATGGACATCCGAATTGTAAAAAAAGATGCCAAAATTGGATTTGTTTTTGGTAGAAGAGGGATTGGACCAGAGGCTGCAAGTGGTTGGTTTTTACCGAAAATTGTTGGCATATCTAAAGCAATTGAGTGGGTTCTTACTGGCAGGATGCTTCCAACTTCAGAGATGTTGGAAGCTGGTCTAGTCCAATATGAAGTGGAGGATCCATACACTAAGGCGTTAGAGATAGCTAGGGATATTGCAGACAATACTTCATCAGTTTCAAACGCATTCTCTCGAAAACTACTATGGAATATGCTTGGTTCTAATCATCCAATGGAATCACATTTGTTGGAATCGAAATTCTTACACTGGGTAGGTGCTTCAAAGGATGCAAAGGAAGGTATTAATTCATTTATGGAGAAAAGACCTGCAAAATTTGAAATGAATGCTCAGGACTTACCAGATTTTTTCGAAGGAGGTAACCATTCATGATAAACATGCAAGTTATTGAATCTATTTGTATTTTGACGATTGATAAAGCGCCAATGAATACTCTGGACAAATTAACAATTACTCAGCTTGAAGATGCGATTAGCAAAATCACAGAGGATTCTTCGGTAAGAACTGTTGTCATTACTGGAGCTGGAGAAAAAGCCTTTGTTGCTGGAGCAGAGATTAGTGAATTCCTAGAATGCGATGCTTTAAGTGGAGAGGAACTTGTGAGGAAGGGTCAACAAGTATTCAAGACACTTGAAAGTTTACCAATCCCAGTTATTGCGGCTATTAACGGATATGCACTAGGGGCAGGCTTAGAATTAGCGCTAGCATGTGATATTCGAATAATAGAGGAGCAAGCACAAGTTGGACTACCTGAAACTGGTTTAGGTCTTATCCCTGGTTATGGAGGGACTCAGAGATTAGCTAGGTTAGTTGGAATTGGGCATGCAAAGGAACTAATCTTTTCAGGTAGATATATAAAAGCGGATGAGGCACTTAAATTAGGAGTGGTAGAGAAGGTTGTAGCAACTGGCACTTCAATGGAATCCGCACTTGCAATGGCAGAGATATTCAAACGAAAAGCTCCTCTTGCAATCGGAGCTGCAAAAAAAGCAATACAAGAGGGCATCGATCTACCTTTAAAGGAAGCTATCGAAATAGAGATTAGTTATTGTGGAAAATTATTTGGATCAGAAGATTTACAAGAAGGTGCAAAAGCATTTTTTGATAGAAGAGAAGCAAATTTCATTGGGAGTTGAGATTATGAAAATTGGGGTTCTTGGTTCAGGAACAATGGGTAATGGAATTGCACAGGCATTGGCATATGCAGGATTGAAGGTTGTACTTTGTGATATAGATCAGCAAAAATTGTCACAAGCATCCGATACAATACACAGGAACTTAACTCGCATATTTAAGAAACAGGAAAAAGACTTATCCGAAATAAATATGGTTATTGATAATATTATATTTACTACGGATAAACAGGTTTTAAGTGATCATGATGTAATTATTGAAGCAATTGTTGAAAATATGGAGGTTAAGAAACGAATTTTTGCAGAATTAGATGCGCTGTGTGAAGAAAAAACAATTATCGCTTCCAATACGTCGGGTCTTAGTATAACAGAGTTGGCGGGTGCTACTAGTAGAGCAGATCGCATAATTGGGATGCATTTCTTTAATCCAGTACCGATCATGAAGCTAGTAGAATTGATAAGAGGTTCTCAAACGACCGATGCTACATATGAGCGAGCGAAAGAGTTAGTTAGCTTAATAGGAAAAGAAAGTATATCAGTATTAGATGCACCTTTATTTATAGTAAATCGAATACTTGTCCCAATGCTAAATGAAGCAATGTTCGTTTATGGCGAGGGGATTGCTACTGCCGAAGATATTGATAAAGGAATGATGCTCGGTGCCAATCATCCAATTGGACCATTAGCGTTAGCGGATTTAATCGGACTAGATACACTGTTATCTGTTGCAGAAACGTTATTTCAAGAGACCGGTGATTCAAAATATAGAGTGCCGCCAATTCTTAAGAAACAAGTGCGAGCGGGTAATCTAGGACGTAAGAGTGGTAAAGGTTTTTATGATTATAAATAAAATAGACTGGGATTAATACTCAAACGTATCTCATCTACTCAGTAGATTGAAATGCGTTTTTTTATGGTAGAAAATAAGCGGTGAGTAGGATAGTTAAACTACACTCTTCTTAGTATACTTAAAATTCATCACAACTCGAAGGAGATTAATAGCATGACAGGAAACACTCACATCATCGGCGGTCTTGCAGCAAGTCTTGCTGTTGCTCAGGTTACCAACTATGAACCAATTCTATTAGTAGGTGCTGGAGTAGTTGGCGCACTTATACCTGATATATGCCATGGAGGCAGTAAAATTGGGCGTACATTTAAAATATTATCGAAAGTGATTAACACCCTTTTTGGACATCGATCGTTCACCCACAGTTTGCTATTCTTAGGATTGATAGCCATTCTTTTAACGTCTTTTGTAGACAATAAATCAATAGTTATCGGAATTTTAGTAGGTATTGTCAGTCATCTACTATTGGATATGGCAACTAAAAATGGCATCAAGCTATTGTTTCCAATAAAAATAACTGTCCGTTTTCCAATCACTACACGAACTGGTGGAACAGCTGAGTATTTAGTATTTGCGGCATTATCGGTTCTTACTGTGTATTTTGGTTATGGTGTCTTTGGGAAATATCTATAGAAATATATTTTCAATGAAAAAAAGGCTTTCTCCATCTGTTTTGGGGGAAAACAGTGGAGGAAGCCTAATTTATATATTTAGTTATTGCACTCTTGCGAACCCAAATCCAGAAGCATAGTCGTCACCTGTTGTTGCGCCAATGCCACCTTTTATATCCACTGCTTTTGCACGACTTTGTAAATTTGTACGAAGTTGTGTATGGGACCAAGTAGGATTTTGAGACCAAATTTTTGCTGCAAGTCCAGCTACATGCGGAGTTGCCATAGACGTCCCGCTAATTGTGTTGTATCCACCATTATTCCAAGTAGAATAGATTGCAGCTCCAGGAGCGGAAATTTCAACATCACCTTGTTGGATTACATAATCTCCGTCTGTAGAGCTATAGCCGCGAGATGAAAAGTCCGCAACACGATATGTCCCGTTTTGCTGACGGTTTTCTAGTGCTGCTACTGCTATTGCATTTACTAATGCACCAGGGTATCCGATAGATCCTTGTGCAGGACCTGAATTACCTGCAGCAGCGACAATTAATACGCCTTTGCCATATGCGTAATTTACTGCGCTTGTTATTAAACTATCACTAGCAGCAGAGCCAAGTGACATATTAATAACCGTTTTTGTTCCAGTAGCTACTGCCTGGTCAGCTACATGTCTAATTGCTCCAGCGATATCATCTGAATAACCAGAGCCATTATCTCCTAGAACCTTATAAGCCCATAGATCCGCATCTGGTGCTACTCCATAAACCCCAGCTCCATCACTTCCGCCGTCTGCAAGAGCAGATCCAGCTACGTGTGTACCGTGTCCGTTTGCATCATTACAACTATTGTCTACAATTGGAGTAGAAGCAGAGGTAAAGTTTTTACATTGTTCTACGGTATTAGTTAAGTCATAATGATTGATATTAACCCCTGTATCCAGTACAGCTATATTAATACCTGATCCTCCAGAAGTAGTAGTTAGGTTTGAGTTATTATAGATAGCTTTTATGCCCCAAGGCGTTTGATGTGTTGGGTATTCTCCTGCCATCGTTTCAAATTCTGTGGAACGTACATCTGCTTCAAGTGAAACTTTGTCAACCTTTGTTACCGTAACGTTTTTATTTTTTTGGAGTGCATCAAACTGTTTTTGATTCATATTAGTAGAAAATCCGTTCTCCGTTAATTCCCATCGTGTTTGGTATTGATTTTTTAAGTTATTTTTTGTAGATTTAGAATTACTCTCTACATAAACGCGAAATGTCTCCGTTCCATTTACAGCATCCACTGAATCGGAAGAGGTTGCGCCTGCGAATGAGCTGCCTTGCATTGGTACAGTTAGTGAACCGATTAATGCTACACTTAATAATAACGATTTTACTTTGTTCATTTCTCCAAAACTCCTTTTCGATTTGTATTTGCAGTACAACTTAAAATTAGCATAGTTTAATAGTTTTGTTTATTGGGAAAATTTCAACTATTATAAAATCAATAGAAAACACTCAGAAGGAATGTGATTGCATGAAAATAGGTCCTTTGATCAAATATCATCGAACGAAGCAAAAAATGACCCAAGGAAAGCTATGCGAGGGTATTTGTTCGATTACCCATCTAAGTAAAATTGAGAATAATACACGAGAAGGAAACTCTGAAACTATCCAATTGTTGCTAGAGCGTTTGGAGGTAAATATTAGTGAAGTAGAAAATGGCGAACGTAATATTCGACATTTACTCGATGAATTTGTATCTCATTTGCAATATTATGAATTGGAAAAGTTGCCACCTGCTTATGAACAATTAGAAAATTATAAGGAATTTATTGTGTTTACTGACTATATGTACTTATATGAGCTATATAAGCTGAGATACTTTTTGTCTTTAAATGAGATAAAGCCAGCGGAGGAACAATTCAAGTGGTTACAGACACAGAAACAAAATTTTTCCCAACATGAGAACTATTTACTTTCTTACTTCCATTCGATATTTTTAGTATTAAGAGGTAAATATTATGAAGCGGATAAGAACTTAATGGAGATCATTCAAAAAAATATTAGTTTGGGTATTTTTGAAGGGGAGGTTCTTTATCATATCGCGGTTGTAAAAGGTCATATGGCAGAACCCAATCAAGCCATTGTCTATGGAGAAAAAGCTTTAGAATACTTCAAGGAGCAAATTAATTTTAGAAGAATTTTATACACGCTTTTATCGCTTTCTATGAATTATTCACGGGTAAAAGTGTATGATAAAGCACTTGAAACTTATGGACATTTGTTAAGAAATGCTGAAATTTTTAACTATAGCTCTTTACTTCCTCAGGTTTATCATAATATTGGGGATTTACATTATATAATGGGCAATTACTCTATCGCGCGGGCGTACTTTAAAAAAAGCCTGACAAAAATGCCGAGGGACTCAGAGGATTTTCTACTATGTGTGTTCAACCTTGGACAAACAGAATACCAATTAAAAAATTGGGATACGAGCAGAGGGAATTTTGAGTTATTGAAAGAGGAAGCTACTAAAATGAAAGCACACCATTACGGTATGTATGCTACTTTTTATTTATTGCTTATAGATAAAACTAAGGAAAAAGCGATGGCCTATTTAGAAGGGAAATTATTGCCGTATACGTCTAGCAACGGACGTTGTGCAGATGCACATAAACTTTTTTCTAATATACTTTCTGATTATTACAAGGAAGAAGGCAAATTTGATAAAGCAGTTCAATTTCAGATTTAAGGAGGTGAATATGCATGAAGAAGACTCTATTGATTTTGGCACTTATTGTAGTTTCTATTTCTATCAATCTTAACGTAGACAATGTACAATCTGCAGCAACTAGTAAATCATCAGATAGTTTATCACTACCTATTCATCCTCCTATTATTTAAATATAGGGTTACCTTTTTACCGGTACTGAGTTAGTTGAACTCAGTACCGGTATTTTTTTTGTTTTTAGAGAAAAGTGAATTTTCTCATATTGACTATCAGTCTAGTGAAATGGGATAGTAGAGAGAACCACAAATAAGGGGGCTTTAAATATGAGAAATGCATTAGTTTTAGGTGGAACAAGATTTTTTGGTGTCCAACTAGTTGAGTCATTATTAAAACAGGGGTTTAATGTAACTGTTGCATCACGCGGAAATGTAGAGGATCCGTTTGGAGATAAAGTGAATCGTGTCAAGGTAGACCGTCTTAATGTTGGTGAAATGCAAAAGAATTTTGGAGCAACCAATTGGGATATCGTATTCGATCAAATTTGTTATTCCTCTCAGGAAGCAATCGATTCTATAGACGTTTTTACTGGAAAAACTAAAAAATATGTGTTTACATCATCCAAATCAGTTTATGAACAAGGTGGGGGAGATAAAGGATTTGCTGAAGAGGATTTTAATCCATTTGAATACGAATTAAAAATAGGACCAAAAGAAGATTTTACTTACGGCGAAGGAAAAAGACAGGCAGAAGCGGCATTCTTTCAGCGTGCATCTTTTCCAGTAGTTGCTGTAAGATTTCCAATCGTCATTGGCATAAATGATTATACGGAGAGACTCAATTATTATATTCAAAAAGTTAGAAATGAAGAGGAAGTACATTTGGTCAACCTAGAGGCTGCGATGGATTATATATCCGAAGAAGAGGCTGGGGATTTCTTGGCATGGGTTGGACAATCTGATTTTGAGGGTCCAATTAATGCGAAATCAGATGGTAACGTAACAATGGGAGAACTGATTGAATATATAGAAGAAAAAACTGGAAAACCGGCGAAGGTAGTTGCAACGACCGAGAAAGAAAGCGGATCTCCGTATAATATTTCAGAAACTTGGTTGATTAGCAATGAAAATGCTAAACAGCAAGGGTATGAGTTTAGAAATTTAAAGGAGTATTTGCCTGGGTTGATAGGTGAATCGCTAACTAAAATGAATGAGAATTAAAGTTTTACTTGGGGGAGGGTTTTAGGTTGAAAGCTATTATTGGGGTTTCGTCAAATGTGAAAGAGGATTTGCTGTCCGTTCCGATGAGTAATATACGAGCAATCAAGCAGTTCGGAGGTATTCCGCTTGTGCTGCCAAATCTAGTTGGAGAGGAAATAGAACAGATTGCAGAAACAATCGATGGGCTATTATTAACTGGCGGCGGAGATATTGATCCAACTTTGTTTGATGAAGAGCCATTGCCAGGACTAGGGAATATTGTGCCCGAACGGGATGAGTTTGAAATGGCACTTATTCAAAAGATGTTGGAGCTAGGTAAGCCGATTTTAGGAATTTGCCGCGGTGCCCAGATTATGAGTATTGCGGTGGGCGGGGATATGTATCAGGATATATATTCGCAAAAAGGAGGGTCATTATTACAGCATGACCAGCAAGCTCCCAATTGGCATGGCTCTCATTTTGTTGAAGTAACAGCAGGGTCTTTGCTACACAAAATTGTCGGTGTGGATAAATTTAAAGTGAATAGCTACCATCATCAGGCGCTGCGAAATATGCCAGATGGCTTTATCGTTAGTGGGGTTGCAAGTGATGGCGTTATTGAATCGTTTGAAAGTACAAAGCATCCATTTGTAATGGGCGTTCAGTGGCATCCGGAAAGCTTATTACCTAAAGGTGATGCGAGTTCCCTTGCGATATTTGAAGCTTTTATGAATGCTTGTAAGAAATAATATTTGTCTAGCTGGCGCATTTCTCTTAAACGACTGTCATGGCAGTCGTTTTTTATTATTGTCCTTTTTAACAAAAAAATGTGATTCATGAAATGTTTTTTCTGGGGAAAGCTAAATGAATCATGAAAAAGGAGGAATTGGGCTTTGATAATCTGGCTGAGACGAGGATTTTCAATTTGTTTGCTTTCTTTTTTGATCTCTACTAGTGTTTCGGCAGCGGAGAAAGAACCGACACGAGAACAGATTTTGGAAATGCGCATGGATTACTATATAAAGTATTCGAGCGAGATGCTACCGTGGTATTACTTGGCGGCAATTGACCAATATGAACGTAATCTGCAAGAGGTTCGAAGTGATCTCCCGAAACGAGATGGAGTTGTGGCTTTTCAATTTTCTGATGACATTTGGGTTGGTTTATTGAATCCGATAAGAGATGATCGGGATAGCACATCAATCATTTTCTTTGATGGTAGAGGACTTGATGGGAATAATGACGGCTTCGCTGACCTTAAACAGGATGATGACGTAATGTTTACGTTAACTAATTACTTGACTGAACGCATCGTAACAGAAGGGGATTTTGAAAAGACGCTGAAGGAATATTACAAAAGAGATGAAGCAGTTAAGCAGATCATGACGAACGCTAAAATTTATAAGCATTTTAATACGGTTGACCTTGATGGACGTGCATTTCCACTGGCTCTTCAGCATAATTACAGTTACCGAAGTACTTGGGGAGACAGCCGTGGCTGGGGTGGACGACGAATGCATGAAGGTACCGATTTATTTGCTTCTTATGGTGTCCCAGTGAAGTCTACAACTTATGGAATTGTCGAAACAAAGGGCTGGAACGACTATGGTGGTTGGCGTGTAGGGATTCGCGATGTGAATAATACGTATCATTATTACGCCCACTTATCGGGTTATACGAAGGAGTTAAAAGAAGGGGATATTTTAGAACCGGGTACTGTTATCGGCTACGTCGGTAGTTCCGGTTATGGTCGCGAGGGAACCTCCGGGAAATTCCCGCCACATCTGCACTACGGAATGTATAAATTTAACGGACGCATAGAGTGGGCTTACGATCCGTTTCCTTTATTGAAGCGTTGGGAGAAGCAGGAAAAACAAGCAAAAAAGAATCCAGCAGCAAGTTAGTTGCTGGATTTACTTACTTATAAATGTAACAGTTAGCCAATAAAAATGAAGCATCACCACACTTACATATAGCAAAACTGCTGAGCTTAATAAAAACAAAATGAATCGGTTCATTTCTAATTTAGTTATAATAACGATTAATAAAACGGGAAGAGCAATTTTTATTAAATAAAAACCAGAAACACTCATTTCATATATTCTTCGCATAATTGGATTAGATTCTGTTATAAATTGATTTTTAATACCGAAATCGGTAAATAGAGCATCAAAAGTAGCGAGTACTAATAGGATGATTCCAAAACTAATTAGCTTATAACGAGCTAGTGTAGAAGAAATTTGCAAACAGCGTACTCCTTTCATTTATGTTTTAGTATGTGATCAAAGGGAAGAATTATATTCTTGATTTTTCAAAATAGATTACAATGTAGTTAGTAGGGAAAGGGTGTGCCAAATTGAAAAATATTCCGTTTATATGTTCTTGGAGTGGTGGGAAGGATTCTGCAATGGCTTATTACCGGGCTATAAAAATGGGGATGAATCCGAAAAAGCTGCTGACAATGTTTGAAGAGGATGGAGACATTTCTAAATCTCATGCTCTTCCTCTAGAAGTCGTGGCAGCGCAGGCTGAACGCTTAGGAGTACCTTTATTAATAAAAGAAGCTAGTTGGAATTCTTATGAGGGGCAGTTTATAAATGCTATGGATGAATGCCGAGCTCAAGGAATTACTCATGGTGTATTTGGAGACATTGATCTAGAGGGGCATTTAGAGTGGGTACAAAATACATGTGCAAAATCGGATATTGTTGCCGTGCACCCATTTTGGCAGGAGCCCCGTCGCAAAATTATACAGGACTTGATAAACTCTGGATTTGAAGCTTGGATTATAGTTGTAAATACGACAATGATGCCTGCAGAATTTGTTGGAAGAAAGTTTTCGAAAGAGATAATCCTTGAATTAGAGGCTTTAGGAATTGATGCTTGTGGTGAAAATGGAGAATTTCATACGGTTGTTGTGGACGGGCCAATCTTTACAAGTCGGGTACCTATAAAAATAGAGCAGGCCATTGTAAGAGGCGACTATGTGTTCTCACCGGTAAAAATCGATAAAAAAAGTTAATTTCTTTTTGATTATTAAATAAGAAAAAGGGTAATGTAAAAAGAAGATACATAATTTTTTGAAATGGTGGAGAATCGAAATGACGAAAATGAATAGAGGAATTATAACTGCCCTTTCAGCAATCGGTCTAGCTCAGGGCTTGAAGGTATTAACGCATAAAAAGCTAACGGGTAAATGGGATGTAAAGCAGGCATTTACGACTGGTGGAATGCCAAGTTCTCACTCAGCAGGCGTTGCAGCATTGGCGTCATACGTTGCTACAAACAAGGGGACCCGTCATACAGAAACGGCGCTAGCGGTTGTATTCGGAGTAATTGTTATGTATGATGCACAAGGTATTCGCAGACATACAGGTGAGATTGCACAATTAGTAAATGATTTGGAAGATAACATTGCGGCCCTTTCAGGAAATTTCCCAAGTTTTGAATACGTTCAACGAGAAATCGAATTAAAAGAGCTACTTGGTCATCAGCCGGTAGAAGTTATGGCTGGTGCGTTATTAGGGACAGCTTTTGGGGTATTATGTGCAAAGTTGGAAGATTGAGCAAACGAAAATCCTCGGTGGTCCTCTATTGGGCAACGGAGGATTTTTACTTTAGAATATACTTATCCGTTCAGCAAATTTAAATCTTAAATGAAAGATAAGCACAAGAAAACTAAATATTCCATTATTATTTCATTCTAAAATTGATTAATGTTGCTTAAGATAGGGTAAAGGGTGGTATCATATATAAATAAGAAAGGTGATATGATCAAATGGAGAAATATCCAGAAATTACATCCGTTGATGAGTGGAAAAAAGTTTTGGAGCAGTCAAGTGATAAACCGGTAGTAATATTTAAGCATAGTACAACCTGTCCTGTAAGTGCACATGCTTATGGAGAGTTTAATTCGTTTGAAAGTCCACTGGATCGTTACTTGGTAAAGGTAATTGAGCATAGACCTGTTTCCAATGAAATAGCTAGCGACCTGGGAATCCAACATGAATCACCTCAAGCATTTGTAATTGCAAATGGAAAAGCTGTCTGGAATGCATCCCACTGGAAAATTACGAAAAAAGAGTTGGAAGATGTAACGTCAAGTTTATAGTGATTGGAGAAAAGGAATGGAACCTATACTAAAAGTAAGTAATTATTTAGTGGATAATGCAGAAACGATTATAAATGAAATCTTGGATGTAGCATTAAAGAATGTAACAATTAAAATTACACCTGAGGAATTAGAACGAGCTATTCAAAAAAACATACAGTTTTTGATATTACTGTCTGAATCCCTTCAAGAATCCACTGATTCAGCAGAGGAAGTACTAAAAGAGTGGAGCAAACAGAACGGTGAGGAAGAGGCGAAGGTGTTTGATCAATTTTCCTCTGTTATGAAACCGTATGCCATGAATAGATTGTTATTTTTGCAAAAGATTTCTAAAATAGCGATGGATCATGGATTATCAACAGAAGATGTGGTGTATGTAAATAATCGATTCTGTTATTTGATGGATGTCAGTATGATAGAAACGATTCAAGCGTATGAAAGTTATCGTGATAAATTGATGAAGGATCATCAAAAAGAGATTAATGAGTTGTCTGCACCCATAGTCCCTATTCAAGACGGTGTAGCCGTTTTACCGTTAATTGGCGCGATAGATTATACCCGTGTGCAGCATTTATTGAATTATGTTGTTCCTACAATCCCAAGTTTAAAAGTAGACCATTTAATCATAGACTTCAGTGGGATTTTAGCAATAGATACAGAAATAGCTCAGCATATCTTTACTATTCACAATGTCCTCGGATTATTAGGAATTCATGTATTGTTCTCAGGAATTCGACCTAATTTATCGATGACTGTAGTGAAAGCAGGAATTGACTTTACTTCATTTAATACATATGGAAGTGTAAAGCAGGCTATTGATAGTTTGAAATTATAATATATTTTTGATCCAATCCCTTCATTTGGCGGATTGGATTTTTTTCTATTTCTGTTTAATTTTACTAGCGAGAGGGTAACTAATCTATGTAAACAATATCAATAAGGTTGAATAGAAGGAGGAGAGGGAATGCCAGATCGTTATTACTGGAATGATACGTTATCTTATTTACCCGAGTTACTTATCGCAATTCTTGTACTTGTTATTGGATTTATTGTGGCGAAAGTATTGGAAAATGCTACCCACAAATTATTAAGAAAGTTGCGGGTGAATGAACGATTAGGAAACACGAAGTCTAGGTGGACCGTAGAGAAGATTATTAGCAAGGTTGTATTTGTTATTGTATTGATTCTAGCACTTGTTTTATTCTTTAATATTTTGAACTTAAATACGATGGCAACACCATTTGTATCAATGTATTCAGGATTGACTGGAGCATTCTTGAACATATTGAAAGCAGCTTTGATATTATTATTTGCTTGGGTTTTAGCTACGGTTGTGAAAAAAGGAATTCAAATTGCCGGATCGAAGCTCAATTTGAATAAATACTCGGAGAAGGCAGGTTTTGATTCGAAGCCTGAAAATCAAGCAAAGTGGACGGATACGGCAGCAAAAGTTGCCTACTATTTAATATTCCTGTTGTTCATTCCAGCAGTATTAAGCGCTTTAGGAATTGATGGCTTAAGTGGACCGTTCGAAGGAATGTTAGCAAGCTTCTTTAACTTCATACCTAAATTAATATCTGCAGCACTTGTGTTTGCAATTGGGTGGTTTGTTGCAAAACTAGTTAGTAACTTAGTAGAAAAGTTATTGCAGTCTGCAGGAGTTGACCGTTTAGCGAATAAATGGAAGCTGTCTTCATTTATAGAGGGAACTAGCTTATCTAAAGTAGCAGGAATCATCGCTTTTATACTAATCATGATTCCAGTTTCTATTACAGCTCTTGAGATTTTAGATTTAGAGGGAATTTCAGGACCAGCTATTGCAATGTTAAATGATGTCATGACAATGCTTCCGAAGATTTTTGTAGCAATTGTATTGATACTTGTTGGTATTGTAGCTGCTAAGTGGGTGAAGGATGTTGTTGTATCCCTTTTAGAAAAATTAGGTGTGAACTCTATTTTCGGTAAAATGGGCTTCAAATCTACAGGTGGAGCAGCACCATCGTTCGCTACTTTAATAGGGACAATTGTACAAGTTGTTATTATCTTGCTATTCGTTGTTGAAGCACTTCAATTACTTGAGCTAGAATTCATGGTAACGCTTGCGACAGGAATATTTGCTTATTTACCTTCTGTAATTGCAGCAATTATCATTCTAGCAGTAGGATTTTGGTTAGCTAATTTAGTAGAAAGACTCGTTGGAAACGTGATGACTCATTCATCAGGGACACCCCATTTCCTTCGTTATGTAGCAAAATATGCAATATTAGCATTTGCATTTTTCATGGCATTAGACCAACTAGGTATAGCTGCTTCAATTATTAATGCAGCATTCATCCTTATATTAGGCGGAGTAGCGTTAGCGTTCGGTCTAGCATTTGGACTTGGTGGTCGCGAGCATGCTGCAAAATATTTAACGAAAATGGAAAGTAGCTTAAATGATGCAGAAGTTTCAAAAGAAAAATATCAACAGCAAAAAGAGTCCATGAAAGAATCATTTAAAGAAAATTTTCAAGATCCTAAGAAAGCAGAACAAAGTTTAAAAGGTACAAGCCCTCATATAGATGAGGTGAGTCCTTTACAGGAAGCAAATGTAGACGTAGTAAATCCTGCTCATGAGGAAGATTCACCTAGCACGGGCTATAATATTCCATCGACAGATGATCTTCATCCATTTGTAGATCTACCCCCGGTGGACGATAGAAAAGACGAACAATAAAAAATGGCTTCAGCGAGAAATAACCTCGCTGAAGCTTTTTTGATGGGGAATAATATTTGATTGATCGATTATTTGTGCTCATGGATCGATTAATCAGTGAGTTCGATCGATTATGAAAGGTGATCGATCGATTTTACGATGTGGTCGATCGATTATATGCATTCATCGATCGATTCTTACTTTTTTATGCGTATTCTATCATATACATTAGTTATGATTTCTCTCCTATTTATGTATAATAGTATAGAAGATTCAATATTCAATAACTTCTGAATATTAATAAGGCGGAGGGGGAATACAATGTTAGTAGCAGAGAGATTGGCTTATTTAGCGAAGGAACAACCATCGAAAATCATCACTTCCTTTAAAGGTAGGGAGACTAGCTATGCAGAATTATACAAGCAGGCGAAGCGTCTTGCCGCTTATTTTCAATCGAAGGGGTACGAGCAGGAAGATATTATAGCCGTATATTTGATAAACTCGGATTACTTTTTGACTTGTTATTATGCCTGTCAGCTAGGTGGATTTACAATTCTACCGATTAATACAAAACTAACAGCTCCAGAAGTCGATTATAT
The DNA here is from genome assembly GCF_044762655.1 of Psychrobacillus sp. NPDC096623. Classification (NCBI taxonomy): domain Bacteria; kingdom Bacillati; phylum Bacillota; class Bacilli; order Caryophanales; family Bacillaceae; genus Psychrobacillus; species Psychrobacillus sp. NPDC096623. The sequence goes on along the minus strand of NZ_JBIWER010000001.1, from coordinate 563,211 downwards.
ATTTAATCATTCAGAGGCAAAGGCTTTAATATATGATACTCGTTTAACAAATATCTTAGACGACCTACCAAAAACAATGAATAGCTTCGAAGATTTACTTTCTTTAGGGGAAGAAAATACGTTGTTTGCCGTATTAAATGATGAAAATTTGTTATTTAATGAAGTGAAGGTTGATGAAAATACGACGACGGTTATTTTTTATACATCGGGAACAACAGGGAAACCTAAAGGGGTGATGCTATCGGCTGCAAATGTTCAAGCAACAGCGAAGCTTTACGTTGAGGCACTCGAACTAAATTCAGCGGATCGCATGCAAATTGTAGCGCCACTTTTTCATTGTGCAGCTAGTCATGTCTTTAGTATTCCTGTTATTTATGCTGGTGGAACAGTCGTTATTGAAGAAGGATTCTCTCCGGAACAAACGATGGACACTTTGGAACAGGAGAAAATAACTGTCTTCTTTGGCGTACCAGCAATGTATAGTATTTTATTGAATAATCCTAAAATGGAATCGCTCCAGTTATCAAATCTAAGATTATTTACGTACGGTGCGGCACCTATGCCATTCGAGTTAATTCGTAAAATAAAAGCATTATACTCAGACGTGAAAGTCCAGAATATATATGGTCAAACAGAAAATTCACCGGCAGCAACGACTTTGAAAGATCATTTTGCCCTTGAAAAGGTAGGTTCGGTTGGTGAGCCGGTACCAGGGACGGAGGTGCAAGTAGTCGATGAACACGGCAATCCACTTCCGACTGGTATGGTAGGTGAAATTGTTGTAAAAGGTCCTCAATTAATGAAAGGGTATTTAAAAAATGAAGAAGCGACTAAACAGGCGATTCGAGATGGTTGGTTATATACTGGTGATTTAGGTCGGATGGATGAGGACGGTCTGTTATATATTGTAGACAGAAAAAAAGATATGATTATCCGTGGTGGAGAAAATGTATACCCAGTGGAAGTAGAAGAGGTTCTTTATGAGATATCGGAAGTTCTAGAAGCTGCAGTAGTCGGTGTTCCCCACGAGGTATACGGTGAAGTGCCGAAAGCGTATGTTGTATTAAAAGAAGGAAAATATCTTACTGAAGAAGATGTTTTGACTAAATGCTCGAAAAGTTTAGCGAAATTTAAGCTACCTGTGGAGGTAGAATTCATCGAGAGCTTACCACGCAATGCAAGTGGTAAAGTACTGAAAACTACACTTCGGAATTAAATTAAATTATAAAACACACAAAAAAGCTTTCGGAGGATGGATCCGAAAGCTTTTTTGTATTTGATCATACTGTAACTGTGACTTTCTTTTTTAAGAACCCGAGGGTTATAGCAGTAATAAAGGATCCTACAAGAATAGCGATTGCATACATTAGAATATTTGTTGCTCCGCCATCAACGAGACCGATAACAAAGACTCCACCGTGAGGAGCTCGCAAGCCGATGTCAAACAGCATTACCAACGCACCGGTAACTGCGGCTCCTGCTACTGAAGCAGGGATAACACGGGCCGGATCAGCTGCAGCAAACGGAATAACACCTTCTGTGATAAAGCTAGCACCGAGCACATAAGCAGTCTTGCCGGCTTCCCGTTCAGGTTTTGTGAATTTATTTTTGAATAGCGTTGTAGAAATCGCTACGCCGAGTGGTGGAACCATGCCCGCTGCCATGACAGTGGCAATGAAATTAAAGTTTTGTGCATCAAGCATCGCAATGCCAAATGTATAGGCTGCTTTATTGATAGGACCGCCCATATCGATGGCCATCATGCCTCCAAGAAGCAATCCGACAAGTACCAGGTTAGTACCGCCAAGGCTTTCAAGAAAGCTTGAAATGCCGGTATAGACTTTGGTCAATTGTGGGTTTACTAGCATCATGAAAATTCCTGTAATGGCAATTGAAAAAACAGGGTAGAATAATACCGGATTTAAACCTTCAAGTGAATTTGGAAGTCTAGAAAATACTTTTTTCACTAGTAGCGTAACATAACCAGCAAGGAACCCAGCAATCAGTCCGCCCAGGAATCCTGAACCACCGCTTGCCCCTTCGACGCCTGTCACAGTAATGGCAATTAAACCACCGACCATTCCGGGTGCAAATCCTGGACGTTCGGCAATACTCATCGCGATAAATCCAGCTAGAACCGGCACCATAAGGAAGAAGGCATTGCCCCCACCGATGGTATTTAGCATTGCAGCGAATTCGTTGTATTCGGGACTGTCAGGATTTGAGGCATTTATGCCCCAGAAAAATGAGATAGCGATTAGAATACCACCACCTACAACGAAAGGCAGCATATTCGATACTCCGTTCATCAAATGTTTGTAAAATCCACCTTTAGCTTCACCTGATGGTGCTTCATCTTTCGATTTATCATGCTTATAAATAGGTGCGTCTTTTGAAACCGCACGATTAAGTAAATTGTCTGTTTCGTAAATAGCTTTGCCGACAGCAGTCTGGATTACCGGTTTGCCATCGAAACGAGCCATATCCACTTTCGTATCGGCTGCGACGATAATAGCTTCTGCTTCTGCAATTTCCTCATCGGTAAGTCGATTTTTCACACCACTTGAGCCATTGGTTTCCACTTTCAATGTGATGCCAAGTTCTTTTGCACGTTCATTGAGTTTTTCGGCTGCCATATAGGTATGGGCAATTCCTGTCGGGCAGGCTGTAACCGCCAAAATCTTTTTAGCAGATAATTCGAGTTTCGTTTTTTCTTCAACTGCCTCTTCTGGAACGTCGGCTTCCGTTTCTTTATCTGTAATCGCCTGCAAAACTTCCTGTTTCGAGCTGGCTGCAAGCATTTGGGAGCGAAATTTATCATCCATTAAAAATGTCGCGAGTCGTGACAACGCTTCGAGATGATCATCATTGGCACCTTCAGTGGCAGCAATCATGAAAAACAGATGAGCGGGTTGGCTGTCCAATGATTCATAGTCGAGACCATTTTCAGATCTGCCGAATGCTATTGCTGGCGCTTTGACTGCTACTGATTTGGCATGGGGGATGGCAATACCGTCACCGATGCCTGTAGTGCTCTGATTTTCACGAGCTAGGATATCCTGTAGGAAAGCTTGTTGGTCGACTAGTTTATCGGCCTGTTTCAATTGACCAGTAAGCTCTTCCAGAACCTGTTGTTTTGTAGTGGCCACTAAATTCAATATGATAGTTTCTTCTGTTAATAATTGTGTAATTTTCATCCTGTCACATCCTTCGTCAGATTGGGGTGATTTCTACTTGTTCCAGTAATACTTCAACGCCTTGTTGATCACATAAATCGGAACGGAAGGCAGTGGCGCTACCGCTTGCGACACCGTAACGAAAAGCCTTGTTAGAATTTTCTTCTTTTGAATAAGAAGCGATAAAACCGGAAACGAGCGAATCGCCTGACCCTACAGTATTGACTACAACACCACTTGGCGCTTTTGCTTTTAAAGAAAGTTCTTTAGTAACGAGCAAAGCACCATCTCCGCCCAGCGACACGATAACATGTTCGATACCGTTTTCCAAAAGCTGTTTGGCATAATAATGTGCTTCATTCATATCGGTGATTTCTGTATCGAATAAATCGCCAAGTTCCTCGAGGTTCGGCTTGATCATAAAGGATGGCACTTTGGTCAGTTTTTTCAGCGCTGGTCCAGAGGTGTCGAGTACAAAACGCACTCCGTTCTTCCTACAGATTTCAGCTAGTCCGGGAAAATAGCTATCGGGAATGGAATTAGGAATACTGCCCGCAAGAACGAACCAATCACCTTTTTTCATGACTTTTACTTTATTTGTAAGAACCATTAATTGTTGCTCTGTCATTTGTGGACCCGGCCCGTTCAATTCCGTTTCTTTGTTTGACTTGATTTTTATATTTATCCGGGTTATTTCTGAAGTCTCAATGAAATCAGTATCTACCCCTTCTTTTTGTAGAAAATCTTCTATATAGCTACCTGTGAAACCGCCAGTAAATCCAAGCGCTTTGCTCTCAACACCAAGTCTTTTTAATACTCGCGAAACATTAATACCCTTACCGCCCGGATAATAATACACTTCTTCGGAGCGGTTTAGTTTGCCGTTTTCGAAAGTAGGCAAGTAAACGGTATAATCGATTGATGGTGTAATTGTGCAGGTATAAATCATTCGTGTGCCACCTTTACTGATGTTTTTTTTCTATAAGCATCCAATTTTTCTGCTGGCATACTGTCGATAATTAGTATGGCGTTTTCCAAATCCATGATTTTAGCAAAACTGACTTGATTGATTTTAGAATGATCAGCGAGCACAAAGGTTTTCCTAGACAGGGAACTTGCCAATAATTTAATAGCCGCTTCTTCTGGATCTGGGGTCGTATAACCGTATTCTTCATGTAGCCCATTGACGCCGAGAAAACAAATGTCAAAATGATAATTTTTCAACGCCTGTATCGTTTGAGAACCGACAAAAGCACTCGTTTTGGGTTTAAACAATCCTCCTGTCAAATAAGTAGTGATGCCATATTCATGCAGAGTATCCACAAGGGTTAGCCCATTAGTTACGACAACTAGGTCTTTGTTTTTTAGAAATGGAACCATTTGAAAGGTTGTCGTACCAGCATCCAAAAAGACGCTGTCTCCTGTTTTGACCAGTTCTGCGGCAGCTCGTGCGACTTGGATTTTTTCGGTTAGATTTTGGGTGGATTTATCTGTGACGCTTTGTTCTATTAGATTGCGCCCCGGTAGGACAGCACCGCCAAAAACCCGTTCCAGTTTCTGTTGGCTTTCAAGTTCAGTCAAATCTCTTCGAATTGTCGATTCGGAAGCACCTGTTTCATCTACAAGCTCTTGAATTTTTACCGTTTGTTTTTTTTCTAGTTTCTTTAAAATATAGGCATGCCGCTCATTTGTCAGCAAGTCATCACCAACTTTCTAGGTTAGAACTATAGTTCTGTTAAATTTATAATAATTGAAAGCGCAAACATAATCAATCATATTCGCTCATAAACAATCAAATTCATTCATTTATAATAATTTTCTTCTGATTAATATAAGGAAATCATTCCCTTTGAGTATCTTATTATCGAGATATTTTCATGATGTAAATTACAGAAAAATGAGTAAATAGTAATCTGATTTATTTTAAATAATAACATTTTGATTTTAGATAAAAATTAATATTTTTTTAAAACAAAAAAACATTACATAACTCTAGTTGTGAAAACTTAGTGACAAAAGTCTATAGGATTATAGGTCTAGTTAAATAGACTAATTTTTGAAGGGATTTTGACGGGGGGAAATTGGCATGGTATTTATTATATTAAAGGAAATGTTTTCTAAAGAATTCCTTTCCAAAAAATTATAAATTTTTAGATAAAGTAGGTTTATAAACTAATAGATAAAGGGTACTGGTTATTAGTTTGACTTCTATTTACTCATTTTGTCAATGTAGGAAGTATCTGTGGGGCTATTAAAAAGCATTGCACAGTTATTTTATAAATGCCACAAAATTTCAAGATAAGGGAGATGTATGGAATGTCAGGAATTATTCGCGTAACACCAGCTGAGTTAGATGCTATGGCTTCTCGCTACAACCATGAATCAGGAGAGGTTGCTTCTCAAATTGGTCGCCTAGATGGCATGATCGGTGAATTGCAGTCAATGTGGGAAGGTTCTTCTAGTGCTGCTTTTGCTGAGCAATATGAGAGACTTAAACCTCATTTCAATGAAATGCGTGAATTATTAAGTGAAGTAGGTATTCAATTGAGCCGTGCTGGTCAAGCGTTGCAAGATGCAGACCAACAAGTTGCCAATCAAATTCGCGGATAATCAATTGTTCGCATGTCAAAATAGTAGAGCGTCATTCCCACACAGGAAGGCGCTTTTTCCTAAATTGGGGTGAAAAAATGTATATAGAGATAACAGTAGATCTTTCTAAATACGATGGAAAAGTCATAGATTTAAGACTTTCTGATTACTATACAATGAAAAAAATGATTGATATTGCCTGGCAGGCCAACTCTATTTCCAAAAGCCCACGCGAAGGCCATTGGGTGCGAGTAGTGAATAAAGATAAAGTATTCCCTGGACATTTGACGTTAGCCCATTGCGGTATAACGACAGGTGACCGAATTGAAATTATTTGAAGGAGCTACAAAGATGGCCTATCGTTCACATACATACTTAAAAAACCGAATCGGTGCAGAAATAAATGAAGAAGCCCTTAAAACTACTTTTGTATTTCAAAAAGAGAGAGTGGGTTTTAAGCGAACAGAAGAAATTATTTTCTTAAAAGAAGTGAATCCAAAAATAAAAAAAGACATAGTTATTACCGGCGATGAGCTAATCATTCAAGCGGACATACCAGCATCCTTTAAACGATTTCAAGTGATTCAAGAAGAGGATGAAAAATCTCGTTGGATGTTTGCATACCAGCTAGTGGAAAAGGTTTATGCGCATCCATATCCTCGTTTGAATTTAATCGTGTCTCCCGAAAATATTGTGTATAGCCGAGGGATGGATCCTGTATTTCTTTACTTCGGTGTGTTAGGGAGTCTACCGCCATTCGAAACGAATGATGAGCGTGTCTGGTTAGAAACAAAAGCCGTAGTTGCAGCCGCAATAGACGGCTCTTTCACATTTGAGGAGTATTTAAAGTATTCCGAGATTCTTGAATTGAAGGAAATGGGCTCTACTATTATGTCCATGAAAGAAAGTGACTCTTTACTGGACTTCATAAGTCAGCAGATGGAGCAGTTAGAAGTAAAAGAGCTAGAAAATATAAAAATTCCAAGAAAAAAGTGGAACGTTACCAAATGGCTTTCAATCGGGCTAGGTGTACTTCTAGTTCCTGCCATTGTTTTTGCCATCATTTATTTTGTACATGAAAAGCCAAAAACAGAAGCCTTTATCAATAGCCAAGCATCCTTCCTCGGTCAAAACTACAGCCAAGTAGTAACAACATTAAGTCCTTATAGCGTTGAGTCAATGCCTTATATCGTTCTTTATGAACTTGCATATTCATCTGTAACTAATGAACGTCTGGATGAAGAACAAAAAGAAAATGTCCTTTCTAATATCACCTTGCAAACCGACGCAGATTATTTACGGTATTGGATTTATCTCGGTCGGGGAGAGGCAGAAAAAGCAGTAGACATTGCAAGAGCCATGGAAGATGGCGAATTAATCACTTATGGCTTGTTGAAAAGAAGAGAAGAAGTGAAGGCAGATAGAGATTTATCTGGAGAAGAAATGCAAGAATTACTTAACGAGATTGATCAAGAAGTAGAGGAATATGAAAAGTTAATGGAAGAGATGCAAGCACAAGAGATAGAGCAACAGGAACTAGAACAACAAGAAAAACAAGAATTAGAACAAAAACAAAAGGAACAACAAGAATTAGAACAACAACAAAAAGAAAAACAAGAACTAGAACAGAAACAAAAGGAACAACAAGAACTCGAACAAAAACAAACAGAACAAACAAAGTAAAAAATGAAGTTAGTTAAAATTCTAAAGTGGTTCGAAAGAAGGTGTGCCTATTGCAACAGCTATGGTTGTTTTACGACGAAAATTATCAGAGGATCCTAATACCTAAAAGTGACATTACATCTTTATCGATTGGTCCTGCCATCGAACATGATATTACGATTCAGACATTTCCTTTTGTGGATGGTCCATTAACATTGAAAAAAGAGGAAAATGGGTTTGTTGTTTATAATGAGGAAAATTTCTTAGGAAGACTTACAGATGATGAGGGTCTTACGATTGAACAGAAGGAAAGAGAACTTCATCTGTTTACTTCTTCGGCTCAACCATATTCAAAAACTTTCTATATAGACTTTGACAATGAGGTTTCTTTTGATGCTCAATTAGACATTGCAACATTTCAAAGACGGAAAACAAGTTTTTCAGCAGTGGAGGCTGGGCACTTTTCACTCAATAAAATAAAAGATGGCTGGATTATAAAAAAAGACTTCGGCTGTCCATTATATGTAAATGGCAAGCTAGTAGAATCTAACACAATTCTTGCAGTAGGGGATGTGCTTCAGTGGGCATTTATGGAAATGAGGCTACTCCAAAAAGATTTGCTTGAAGTGACTGCTTCGGTTCCTTATACAACGAAGCTTTCTGTTATAGATGTTCCGCAGTCTGAAATGCTACAGATGTATCCTGATTATCGTCGTACACCTAGAATGATTTACGATCTTCCGGATGACAAAATTTCCTTGACATTTCCGACTCAGGAAACGGATGATTCCGGTCGTGGATTATGGCTCATAATAGCGCCACCACTTGTAATGCTTATAGTTATGGGACTTGTAGCAATTTTAATCCCAAGAGGAATTTTTGTTATTATTTCCATTATGATGTTCTTAACTGTGCTAGTAACGTCTACTGTCCAATATTTCCGTGACAAAAAGAAGCATAAGCGAAATGCGGAAAAACGACGCCGAGTGTATAAAGCGTATTTAGAAAATATGAGGGAAGAGCTTTATGAGCTTTCCGAGAAACAAAAAAAAGTGTTGAATTATCATTTCCCTGCTTTTGAAGAAATGAAACAAATGACAAATGAGTTGTCCAGCAGAATTTGGGAGAGATCAATAGAGAGTCATGATTTTTTAGAGTTTAGATTAGGAACAGGGAATGTTAAAGCTAGCTACGAGATTAAGCTATCCTCTGGTGATCTAGCTAATAGGGAAATAGATGATTTGCTAGAGCAGGCTCAAAGAATGGAACAAGTTTACAAGGAGATTCCTTCTGCACCAGTTACAACCAATCTATCAGAAGGTATTTTAGGCTTAACTGGCAAAGAATCTGTTATTAAGCGCGAACTTCAGCAAATTATTGGTCAATTAGCCTTTTCACAAAGTTATCATGATACAAGATTTATATATGTTTTCAAAGATGAGGATTATCCCGATGTTGAATGGATGAAATGGCTACCTCATTTTAAGCTGCCGCATATGCATGCGAGAGGGTTGATACATAACGAGGAAACGAGAGATCAATTATTGTCTTCGTTATATGAAATTATTCGTGAGCGAGATACAGATGAACAAAAAGGTAAAAGCATATTTGCGCCACATTTAGTTTTCATTGTATCGGATTACTCATTACTTGCTGAGCATGTCATCTTAGAATACTTAGAAAGCAAGCATACAAAAGACCTTGGGATATCTGTTATCTTTGCAGAATCTGCACAGGAAAGAATGACGGAGAATGTTCATACACTTATTCGATATGTCAATGAACGCGAAGGAGATATTCTAATTGAGGCAGGTAAAGCTGTAGATATTTCATTTAACTTAGATGAATTTGATGCTTCGAGCAACGAACGATTCACACGAATGCTTCGAACACTGAATCATCAAATAGGTATAAAAAATTCTATCCCAAACTCGGTTAGTTTTTTAGAGATGTTCGGTGTTAAAGATATAGAGGATGTTCCAATTGCACGAAATTGGACAGTAAACGAGTCAGCAAAATCGCTTGCTGTACCAATCGGTTTTAAAGGAAAGAACGAGCTTGTTGCATTGAACTTGCATGAGAAAGCGCATGGTCCTCATGGGTTGTTAGCAGGTACAACAGGTTCAGGTAAAAGTGAATTTTTACAGACTTATATTCTATCACTTGCAGTCCATTACCATCCTCATGAAGTAGCTTTCTTATTAATCGACTACAAAGGTGGAGGAATGGCACAGCCGTTCAAGCATATTCCTCATCTATTAGGAACAATTACGAATATTGAAGGTAGTAAAAACTTTAGTATGCGAGCACTTGCTTCCATAAATAGTGAGTTGAAACGAAGACAGAGGCTATTTGATCAATATGTTGTTTCGCATATTGATGATTACACAACGCTTTATAAAGAAGGAAAGGCGATGGAACCTCTTCCTCATTTATTTCTCATTTCAGATGAATTTGCAGAGTTAAAACGAGAGGAACCGGAATTTATACGAGAGCTTGTGAGTACTGCACGTATTGGACGAAGTCTAGGTGTACATCTTATTTTAGCTACGCAAAAGCCTGGAGGAGTTATAGACGAACAGATTTGGAGTAATGCGAGATTCCGAGTAGCCTTGAAGGTACAGGATACATCGGATAGTAAAGAAATTCTGAAAAATGGAGATGCCGCTTCTATCACCGTAACTGGTCGTGGTTATCTACAAGTTGGAAACAATGAAGTGTATGAGCTATTCCAATCTGCTTGGAGCGGGGCACCTTATAAGGAAGAGGTTCTAGAGGAAGAAGATGATGTGGCAATTGTCACAGATCTCGGCTTATACCAACTTTCAGGTATTGCAACAAATGTGAAAAAGAAATCGAGTGGAATGACAGAGATGGAAGCAGTGACAGCTAAAATTGCGGAGACTACAGCTAATTTGCATATTAAAAAAGTAGCTAGTCCGTGGTTAGAGCCATTAGCTTTACGCCTTGAAAAACACGCAGAAATGCCTACTAGTGAAGCAGGATTCCCTTTAGGAATGATAGACGAACCAGAAAAGCAAAGCCAGACACCAATTGCTTACAACTGGACAAAGGATGGAAATCTCGGTGTATTTGGATCTTCGGGCTATGGCAAGTCGACTACATTGCTTACAACAGTACTGGGACTTGCGGAAAATCTAACTCCTGAGGAAGCGCATTTTTATTTGCTCGATTATGGAAATGGATCACTTCTTCCACTAAGACAGCTCCCGCATACGGCGGATTATTTCACGATTGATGAAGAGCTGAAAAGAGAAAAACTAGTAAAGCTTTTAAAAGAAGAGATTGCTAAGCGAAAAATTGCTTTCCAGCAATCAGAGGTTAGTAATATCCATATGTACAATAAGTTATCAACGGAGAAGTTACCTCTTCTATATATGGTCGTGGATAATTATGATATTGTCCGTGAGGAAATGGAAGAGCTAGAGGCTCAACTAATTCAATTTGGTCGAGATGGTCAATCCCTCGGAATTTATTTGTTCGTGGCTGCGACGAGAGTTCAATCGGTTCGACAATCCTTGATGAATAACTTAAAAACGAAGGTTGTCCATTATTTAATGGATACAACCGAGTCATTTACAGTAATTGGTCGAGTACCGTTCGACTTAGAGCCATTCCCAGGTAGAGCAATTGTAAAAAAAGAGGATTCCTATTTTGCACAAATTTACTTACCTGCTAGTGGAGACGATGACTATGAGGTATTAGAATCAATCAAGAAAAAAGTGAGTAATTTACGAACTCAATATTTGGAAGCAACACTGCCTTTATCTATTCCAATGCTGCCATTAGAGCTTACATCTACAACGTTCTCCTACTATTTGGATGGCAGGAAAAAGGATGGAAACGTCCCTATTGGGTTGGATGAGGATACAGTGCTACCAATTTCCATCGACTTTAAGAAAAATCGTCATTGTCTGCTTATCGGGCAAGTCCAAAGAGGGAAAACCAACACGATTACTTGGATGCTTCAGACACTTCTAGGGCAGCAAACCGGATTTATCGCTATATTTGATTCGTTTGACAGAGGATTGTCAAAATTCGCTGAGTATGATGCGATTGAATACTTGGAAACAAAAGAGAATTTGGTAGAATGTGTTACTCGAACAGAGCAATATTATGCTGAGGTAGAACGTAATTATCTCGAAAATATTCAACAAGGAAATCCAGTAGAAATTACACTTTCCTATTTTGTCATCGACGGCTATACCAGATTCCTACAAGTAGCTGATATTGGTCTGCAGGACAGATTAGCAAAACTGATGAAGCGTTACGCACACTTAGGCTTTAATGTCATCATGTCTGGAAATAATGCCGAAATTACCAAAGGATATGATGCTTTCACGAATGAATTAAAGCTTGTTCGACAAGCGCTCGTGTACATGAAAAAATCAGAGCAAACCTTGTTTACAGTAGCATATGAACGCAAAGAATCAGAGCTTCCAATAGGATTTGCACATTATATTTTAAATGGGAATGCAACGAAAGTGAAAATCCCTTTAAGTGAGTTGGAGAGGACGATCGTACAATGAAATCAACTAAAAATGCCAGATTATTAAAATATGGTGCCGGAATTTTACTCATATTAGCTGTTCCCATTCTTTTCTTCCAGCTTATGGGTGTCAATATTCTTGATTTGAATAACCCAAATAAACGGACCATTGCGATTGTAAATGAAGATATGGGCTTAACGAAGGATGCAGAAAAAGTACAGATGGGTGTAGAGGTAGTATCCATATTAGCGGATGACTCGGATTATGATTGGAATGTAACGGGGCGTGGAGCAGCCGAAAGTGGATTAAAATCCAACCAGTATGACGCCATTGTTTATATTCCCTCCAATTTCTCGGAAAATATAATGTCCTATGATGAAAAAAATCCGAAAAAAGCAGAGTTTGCCTATCAAGTACAGCGTCAGAAATCAGGATTACGTAAAGAACAGGTATTACATGAAATAGAAGTCGCAACAGACCGAGTAAACGATAAAATTTCTACGATGTACTGGAGCTATATAGCTCAGGAAATGAATCATATTAAAAAAGAATTTACAACAATTTTAGGAAAAGAAACAGAATTCCTAAGTGCGATGTCTGCATACTATAAGCCAGAATCAGAAACATTGGCTGAACAGATGCAAAGACAAAAGGACCAAATGGAATCGCTGCAAACAACAATAGGTTCAGCAAATAATGGTCATGCAAGTCGTATTAAAAATGCCGATTCGTTTGGACAACAGATGAATAACTTTATCAAGTATGTACAGCAATATAAGGAATTTCAGAATACACAAAGAGAAATACTACAGCAGGTACAGGATGCGAGCTTAGCTAAAATCCATGCGGCTGCCGCAACTCAAGCAGAGCAATTTAATCAGTCCGTACAAATGCTGGAGGATAGTAATAACAAACTTAACAATGAAATTCAAAAAGTGAATAATATCGTTGATTCAAATAAAGAAAAATTCAACGCATTATCAGAACTACGTAAAAAAGAAGTAGATCGTCAGGTTACGGATTTACTAGTAGTTCAAGGCACTGCAATTGACCGTTATAATAATACTATTTTATCCAATCTTGAAAAAGGTATTGCGACAAGTAAAGGTACTAATGCAGTGCTTGCCGCTGCTGTTGTAGGGACGGAGCCAAATCAGCTTATTTCTATTAAGGAACAATTGGCACAAAAAGCAACAGAAAAAGCTTCTACCACTTTACCCGGACTTGAACAGGAACGCGTGAAATTAGATACTATTTTATCAGGACTTTCTTCTATAAAAGCAAGAGTATCAGAAACAGATCCTGCATCTTCTTTTATCGGTGAAATTGATGTAATTCAAGCAGAACTTGGAAAAATCACGAACGTTTTAGCTGATAGAGAAACATCATGGGCTAATACTAACCAAACAGGAACAGCTGATTATACACAGGCTTCCGAAGAATATGCAAAGCTATTAGAAAACTATACCTCTATTTTTAGAGAGTATGAATCTATCCAACAGATCATTAATTCGTATCCTGCAGATACTGCACGTATTGGCATGGAAATAAAACAAAAAGAAGAATCTCTATTAGCTAATCCTCGTCTTTCAAACAATCAGCGAACTAGATTACAAACATTGTTTGCAAAGGGGGCAGCTAAAACTGACACGAGCTCTTTATTATCCTACTATGCTACTTTAGAACAGTTTGATTTCACACTAAACGAGGGAGGAAACAGTGCGAATAAGGATGCAATGTTGAAAGATGAAATTTTAACTGCATTGTTAAAAAATGTAGTGGATATTAATGAAATAGAGTTAGAAGGTTGGACATCAGTAGAAGATACTATTCCAGAAACAGAATTAGGAATGTCCGATCTAAGTACAACGTTTGCTGCAATCATGTCTGGTTATAAAGAAACTGCGGAGCAGCAACATGCAACGCTCGTCAATGAGCTAAATTCAATTGGTGAACAAGCAAATGTTTTACTAGCGCAAATCCAAAATCCAACTAATATGATTCCAGCGGGCGAGCCAGTGGCTGCTACTTCTGAAGGGGAAGTAATGGCTGGTCAACAAAATGTAAGCAATCAGCTCGTAACGTTAAGCGGGATGATTCAATCTTTATCTCAAAAACAAAGCAGCTTAGTAGATTATGCGAATGACTTAACTGCTAAAGCAGACAATATAAAAGACACCTCCAATGAATTTACTGGGAAATGGGATACAAATGTAGCAGCTATGTCCGAATTCGATGAAGATATCCAAGACTTTCTTGCCAATACATACGTAGATGGTCAGGAAAATGGATATGCATTTAATCATTTTGTAAATCCTCTTGATGTAAAAGGAGAAGCAGCAGTTTCTGATGAAATGGAAAAAGTTCCACCAGTTATTTTATTTATCATTCTATTAATCAGTAGTTTATTAATCGGATATTTCTCTTATCAGATGAACGAAGGTCCGATAGGGCTTCAATTAGGAATGACAGCTCTATTATCTATACTTGTTGGTTTAATCATCAGTTTCTATAGTATCTATATGTATATTTTAAATGACCACCGTGCACTAGAATGGACAATCTTCACAATTCTTTTATTGCTTGCAGGAGCAGCAATTATTCGTGCAGCTTTAGAATTTGGTCAATCAGTAGGATGGCTTGCTAGTTTGGCATTAATGTGTTTATATATCATTCCATTATTAATACTTGCAGTACCTGATATTAATATCCCAGATATTTTGTCTACCGTTTATATGTCTATTAAATATGAACCGGAAACTAGCTTTATATGGGGAGCTGTTATCACGGCGGTTATTGCAATTATAATGTTAGGGACGACTTACTTTGTAAATAAAAATAATAAATCTAAAGCATCTGTGGCAGATGAAGCGTATGAAAGTTAAATCGCGTCTTTTTCTTCTAGTATTGTTATTAACGTTAGTCGGAAATTGTTTAGTCGTTTTTGCAGACGAGCCGAAAAAGGTAGAGGAAATAGAACCCGTTATTTATGAAAAACTAGAATTCAAGAAAAATACGGATTATCTTCACGATAAACAAAAAACGGAAATGAAAAATACAATTCCTAAAAAGCAGTTTGATATATATTTTGATGGGAGGAAAAAGCTTCCTAACAGAGCTGACACTTCCTATTTGTTTCAAACAGCTGAACGCGGGGAAAAAAGTACCGTAACAGCGAAATCGTCCGAGTTAAAGTTATTTTCTAATAAAGAAAAGACTCAAGCAGATGAAACAGTATCTAAAATAGAAGAGGAATCGTCAGGTAATAATTTAAGACCAATCCTATTTTTGGGGTTAATTGGGATTGGTATTCTTACTTTGTTTGTAATTTTCTTGCCGAAGCTAGTAAATTCTTCGGAAACTACGGAACCGGCCAAATGATATGGGGAGGGGAATGTAAATGCCAGGGTATTATTATGCGTTATTAGCAAAAAAGAAGGATGATCTGCAGAGATTAACTTCATGCCAGTCTTCCTTGCAAGGGAAACAATCCGAATTTAGTACAAATGAACCTAAGTGTTTAGAGCCAGAGCTCACAGCAACAACTTGGCAGGGGACACATGCAGATAAATTTGATGATATTCGAGAATCGGGTATTCGTACTAGCTACTTCGATATATCGGGAAGCCAATTTTCAAATGTATTTAGTGCGATTTCCACTAGGATTAGTGAATTACATGCAGAGATTGCATCTATTGAACAAACAATCGCTAATATTCTAGCGGAGCAAGAACGTCAACGCCAAGCGAAAGCAAACTAACTTGCAAGGGGGAAAGCCAAATGTCTACAGAAGTTAAAATCGTCTATGCTGATGTGGAAAATCAACTTGGAGAAATGACTGGTGCAGTTAATCAGCTCAACCCAAAAGCTGAGCCGCCTATTTCGGGTAATACACTAGATGTCGTTACAAAGTTTAATGAGTTGTCTGTAAAGTTGGACCAATTACTTGTAAAATATCAAACATTATCAACCAAAAATATTCAAACTACATCTGCATCTGTTGACTTTATGGAAGAATCTGATCAAAAAATATCAACAGCAATGGCATGTACTATTGATGGAACAAGTGTGGTGGCACGATGAAAATACTAGACGTACTACCGTTCCATGATGGTCTTCAACGTAATATTAATATGCTCACTAGACTAGAAGGAGAAATTAATGCCATCCAAACTGCCGTGCAAGGCTTAGTAGTGATGGAAGAAACGCTAAAAGGGGAGGGTGGGAATGCAATTCGATCATTCTATAATGATTGCCATTTACCTTTTCTCCACTTCTTTTTAACGTTTAAAGCTACATTTAATACAACCTTAACTACGATGAATTCCGCATTGGATGCTTTAGAGTCTGATGCCAATGGCTATATTCGACAAGCGTATTTGGAGGGTGAAGTAGAAGAAGGATTAACGGAAATTTCTCAGGTAACTTCTAATCTTACGGATGAGTCAAATATTTTAATGGATTCTGTTTCCGATATTGTAGCATTACCTCATTTAGATGATAGTGGTGTGCGGGAAGGAGTAACTAGTGCGAGAACTTCAAGGGATAATACGGTTACGGATCTTAATGAATTCGATATGACGCAAACAAATGCGCTAGTTCTAATAGAAGCTGCCATTTTAAATATGGAAGCCTGGTTAACAGATATTGAGTATTTAATGAATGAAGGATTAACGGATATTAACTTCCCTGCAGAAGATTGGAATTCTGTACAAGATGCAACCCCGATTGGTCAATTCTATTTGCAACATCAAATTGACATGCTAGCTACCAATCCTCGAGTTGGAGAAAATGGTGTTGGAGTATCTTCGCCTGCTTATACAGAGAAGAGTTTATGGGAAAGTATTATGACTACTGTCGGACTAGATATTAATGATTGGCAAAAAAAGCCTATAAATGCTGCCGCCAATTTTGTAGGGTTTGCAGCTGCGGGGAATGCAACCTATAAAGACGTAAGATTGGCTACTCAGGGCTTCGGAATTAGAAGAGAAACAAGAGTAACTAAACAAGGGGTATCCAAGACAGTTATTAAGATAGATAGACCAGAACTAATTGGTGTACGGAAGAAAACCTATTCGGGTGCAAATGCTACTAACTACGAGAAGATTTATAGAAGAGTGGACCCGGCGACAAACGTAAAATCTACCTTCCGATTTTCTGCAAATAAACTAGGCTATATCGGTGTATTCGCTACAGCAGGTGGGGATATTATTCATGGTGTTCAAAACAACGAATCAGCGAGTCAAATAGCTGGAAACGTATCAGGAGATGTTGCTGTTGCTGGTGTCTCAATGGCAGCTTCTGCTTGGGCAGGTGCACAAGCTGGTGCAACTGTAGGTGCTTTTGGTGGCCCAGTAGGGGTAGTAGCTGGTGCTGCAGCAGGGTTAATTGCAGGTGTAGTTGTAACTACGTTTCTAAGTGAGGCAAAATTCTTTGATGTCAATAATGATGGAAAAGATGATTCAATAGGAGATGCGATTAAAATAGGAACTAAAGGTCTAATTGACTCAGTGTCTTCTTGGTTTAAATAGATAGGAGAGAATTCCAATAGAAAAAGATAGAATGACTAATATTTTTACATCTTACTTAAAATTTGACTCACCAAAACAAAACAAACAGAGTATCATTGGAAACTTTCTTGTATTTTTATATCTAATTGGGATACTTCCCCTTTTGGCCATCCCATTCTCGCTGGAGTTTTTCCTAGCTGCTATTATTCCAACCGTTTTAATAACAATTTGGGGAATTATCCTTATAATAGAGCCTTATAAATTCGAAAAATCCTATTATTTATTTCTTGGAATATATGGTGTCGTAAATACTTATGTTTATTTCGTTAGTATACAAAAAATGATGTATATAAATCTTGAAATAGATGGCTGGGGTCCATTTTTGTTTAATGTAATCTTGTTCATCTTATTAATTGGTGGTTTGAACTGGATGAACTGGAAGGCTCTCTATAGTGAGACGTATTATAAGCTACAACAAAAAAGATCTATTCCAGTAGGGTGGGCATCTATAGCTGGGGCTTCGTATATATTGGGACAAATAATATTGTCTGTTGTATATACAGACTCGGGAATAAGTATATTAATTATTGTTTGTCTATCCATTTTATCTTTGTTTACAGCTTTTCTAACAATTAATATTCATCGATACTTTTTCATCAATAAAAATATGGAAAAAGTAAAGGAAATGTTTCCAGAGTTTGGATTACCATTGGTAGAAAGGCGCAGAAATAAAAAGAAAAAGAAAAAATAATCTTCCATATATAGGAGATAAATTTGAATAATTCTAAAGTAGATCACATTAAATTATCTTATTTAAAGTTTCAAACACCTGAAGTAAATAAAAAAAATATTATTGTTTTTTTTACTATGTTTTTATATTTCACTGGAATAATTCCAATAATAGGTGAACCGTTTTCCTCTATTTTTTTAATTGCTGCAATTATTCCTATTGTGCTTATTTCCATTTGGGCAATCGTTTATTTAATTGATCCTTATAAAAATGAAAAGTCCTATTAGTTATTTTTCGGTATTTATGGAGTAGTTAATACGTATGTATTTTTCTTAGTTATTTTAAAATTACTTTATGTGAATATTGGAGTAGAGGGGACAAAGCCCTTTATATTATGGCTATTGTTATTTATAGCTTTGTTAGTAGGAGTGAACATATTAAATATTAAAGCTCTTTATTCTGGAACGTACGATAGACTACAGAAGAAAAATAGTATAAGTGTGTCATGGACGATGATTGGAGCTTTAGGTTATATAATAGGTCAGTTCATATTATCGTTTATTTATAGTGACGACGCGGTAAGTACTCTGTTGATTGTACTAATTTCACTCCTTGCTCTTATGACTTCCTATTTTTCTGTTTATATTCATCGCTACTATTTTATCGATAAAAATATGGAATTGGTAAAACAGGTATATCCAGACTTTGGATTACCAAAGAGTGAAAGATATACAAAGAACAATAGGAAGAAAAAGAAAAAATAATCAATTAGTTTAAGATGAAGTTTGTAAAAATAGAATGCAGTAGAAAATAAGGAGGAAGGGAAAATAATGATTCCAACATTTACAGCTAAGGATATTTATGTAATGATGCAAACGTTAAATACGAAAACTTTAATAGGCTTTTCCAATCCCTTCGAACATTTAACTAAGTATGAAATTGAAAAAGAATGGGAGAAAACCTATAAAAAACTTCATAAGTTAAATCTGATTGATTTAGTTGAAAAGGAAATAAAATTAGAAGAAAACTTCGGTAATGCTCTATGGATCATGTCGCGTACTAATATGGTTGTGGAAATATTAAAAGACGGGCATCAGAAAAGTTATTTTTATTTTAGTAAAGACCATGTAGTAGAATGCAAAGAGACCGAAGAAGGTGAGTATACGTTATACGTGCATGGAACTCCTGATCATGTATGGAATAATGTCATTTACCCTCGTATGCTTGTAGGGGTAAAAAGTCACTCTGGCGATGCAGGTGAAACTATTTTTGTTCCAACTAGTGCGTATAATGCCTGGGTAAAAGCAAGAGCAGTGACAGATGTGCATAGCCTAGAGGATATTAATTCTGAGGGAAATTGGAAAATGGTTAGTAGTCAATTGGATGCTTCATTAAAGAGTATGATACATAATAATCGTTTAATGGTTTTTTTCAAAGAGGATACCCAATGGGTTATCGAAGGGATGCATGTGCTGACATCTCCTAGTAACAACTGGACATTTAAAATGATTCAAAAAGATAATGAAGAATTATTAGAAGGCAAACAAAGTACTAATCTAGACATTGTTACCGAAATATTAGAGGTTTTGGTAAGGATGCAAAAGCAGAAAGTAACGATTAAATAAATCAATTTCATAATGTAATATCTTTCTATGAAATTGATTCAAATAAATGAAAATTAAACAGCAAGCACTTTTTTCGTTAAACCGAGTTGAGTGCTTGCTGTATATAACTTTATTTATTATGTATTTTCAAAGAAGTAGTTGAACATTTAAACTTTCTAATTGTGCTAGGTTAATCGTATAATTGTTTTCGGTATCTACAAATAGACCACCATTTACTTTATTCCTTTCAGCTGTACGGATGTCTGTATTCGTTTCTAATATCAAATTATGACCACCTTTAAACTTCAGGTAAAATTTATACTTTTTCAATTCACCAGCATTAGACAAAATACTCCCTCCTTTAACGGAGTATACCATTCGTCTTGATAAAGATTAATAGATAGAAAAGAGTTTTATTAGGTATATAGTTTATGAGACTTTATGGGGATGTCTAATTTTTGAAATTATTAGGTGATATTACTTAAGTAGTATATAATGGAGAGATGCTGAAAATACTGAAATAGGGAAGATAAAGGAGTTTGGATTACATGGGAAACAAAACAATAAAAAACGAATTACCTGAGAATTACGAGGAACTAAAGAAAGCGGCTAATCGTACTGCAAGCTGGAAAGCACGTTATGACGCAGTAGTTGAACTAGGAAAGTACAATCATAATCAAGTGAAAGACATTTTAAGAACACGCCTGGCAACTGATCCTGTTTACAAAGTACAAGAGGCTGCTTTCCAAAACTTATTAGATTTTGGGGAAGAAGCACAACTGCCTAAGCGTAAAAAGTTCGAGTTAGTCAAAGGGGCAAACAAAGTGTTTGTTCGTGTGAAGAAGAGCTTGCCAGCCGATCATACTTTCGAAGAATTTTTAACTAAGTTAAAAAGAATGCGTATCGATGTATATGATACATATGAAGGTGACAAAGGCGACGAATTTGAATCTTGGTTAAAAAACGAATGGTCTAACTTAAAATAATGAATACTAGAAAATTGCAATTGTCGGTTTAGGCAGTTGCTTTTTTTTATTTAAATTATTATATATACTTATGAAGTGAACTTATTTTCATGAGAAATTCGAGAACTATTAAGAAAATAGATAAAATAATTATAAGTTAAATTAATAAAAATTCAAAATAGATTGACAGCTTGTATTGGAGCACCTATATTTTAAATAGGTAGGAAGATTGAGCTGGGGATGGGAGAGAAATTACAATGAATAAGTTATGGGACACGCCTGATAAGCTACGGGCTTTGTTATGTGAATTGGTTAGCTGGGATAGCATTACTTTAACAGAGGGAGAGCAAGCATTTGCTCCTAAATTAGTGCAGAAGCTTAGAGAGCTACAGTATTTTCAAGAGCGACCGAGTCTATTGCAAATGCATGATGCTGGTCTTGGTAGACAAGTAGTAACAGCGTTGTATAAACACCCGGAAGCTACAGAAACAATTGTGCTGATCAGTCATTTTGATACGGTTCAAACCGAGGAGTACGGTGTTTTGGAGCCGCTAGCTTATTTTCCAGAGGAGTTAACAAAAAAGTTAATGGAGAATCCTGATGAATTACCAGAAGGTGCTCGTGCTGACTTAGAAACAGGAAAATATTTATTTGGACGAGGTACGATGGATATGAAGATGGGGCTTGCTCTTCATATGCAGCTGATCGAAAAAGCGAGCGTAGAGCAATGGCCGATTAATCTTATTTTGACATCTGTTCCAGATGAAGAAGTCAATTCTGCTGGGATGCGTGCTGCAGTTACCCATTTAGTGCGTATACGTGAGGAGTTCGGATTGACGTACAAATTATTTCTTAATAGTGAGCCTTCATTTTCTCAAAATCCGACTGACATCGCCGAGTATATTTACACAGGAACAATTGGGAAGATCATGCCTGCTGCTTTGTTTTATGGAAAGGAAACCCATGTGGGAGAGCCGATGAAGGGGATGACTGCTAACTATATTGCATCCTTTTTGACGCAGCGTATGGAATGGAATGAATCATTTCGGGAGACGGACCTCGGGGAAAGCACGCCGTTACCTGTTTCATTGCAACAAAAGGATTTGAAATTGTCTTATTCGACGCAAACTCCGTATCGGGCGGTTGCCTTATATAATGTATTTTTACTAAATCGTACTGCATCGCAAGTGATGGATTTATTCGAGCAGGTAGCTAAAGATGCGATGCAAGCATTGAACGCAAATTATGCGATGATCTGTGCGCGCGAGCACGTAACCGGAGTAGGTGAAGTAAGGGTTATTCGATATGAAGAACTATTAACATATGCAACGAAAAAATTAGGGGCAGAGCAAGTAGAACAATTGAAAAAACAAACGCTGGAAAATGAAGAGTGGGATGACCGCGAAAAATCGCTCCGTATTGTAGATGATCTAATGATCCAATGCCAAGAGTTAGCACCAGCAACAGTAATTTTATTTGCACCACCTTACTATCCAGCAGTAAATACTTCTAGTGATCCACTAATTATAAGTGCAGTGGAGTTGTTACAGAAATCAGCTTTATCATTCAATAATAAAATTGATCAAATCCATTATTTCAATGGAATTTGCGATTTAAGTTATGTAAATTATGAGGATGAAGGTAAGGGTTGGACTGCTTTTGAAAATAATACTCCGGTATGGGGAGACACTTATAGTATTCCATTTGACGATATGGCAAAACTCAAAGGACCTGTATTGAACGTTGGACCATTCGGTAAGGATGCTCACCAAAAAACGGAAAGACTTCATGTAGACAGTGCTTTTGTAGAAATGCCTGTAATGCTCGAAACTTTGATTAAAAATTTGTATTAATTATTCCATCGAGACTTTCTAAATTAGAAAGTCTTTTTTTGAAAGATAAAGAATATAATAGCGTCCCATGAACATTGGGATCAAGATACTTTTTAAAGTAAATAATACTGCTGATTTCCGTTTCAGGTGGACGCGTTTCGCGGGGTGAGCGATTAGCTATCACCGTCGCTAACGCGTCGCTGTGATATCTCATCTGTCTCACTCATCCTGCAGAAGTCGCCACCTTCCACTACAATCAACAAAGTAAGTAGTACCCCCATTATTAGATTGGGCATAGTGTATGATTTAGAAGATAATTGTAGTCAAAGTTAATATAGTGATCATATCGTCTACCAAAATTAGGGGAACTATTCTATATAGAATAATGAAGAAGGTAGACTTACTAGTCATGACAGCTTCTCTTAAAAAAACATGCGGTAATCGTATAGCAAGGAGTCTGTCCGTAGCCCTTTGAAAACGAAAGAAACAGTTTTGACCTTAAAAGACCACCTGAGACTTTATACCTTTAATTTTTTGTCTATTTAATGTTCCTATTTTTTGATAAATGTGTATATTTATAATTTTTTATTTATAAACATTGAATAATCGATATTTATTAGAGATAATGAAACTAATAATATACTACGATAGGAGTAATCGGATGGAAATAACAACTAGAAGCAATGCTGAACATAAAAGCAGAGCCAATGACTATGTGCATGAAGTATTTCAGCTAGTAAAGGATAGAAACCAAGGGGAAAAAGAATTTTTACAGGCAACACGTGAAATCTTTGATTCATTAAGACCTGTCTTTCTTAAACACCCGGAATATATACATAATGGAATATTGGAACGTATAACCGAACCAGATCGAGTTATTACATTTCGAGTTGCGTGGGAAGATGACACTGGGAAAGTTCAAGTTAACCGTGGTTTCCGAGTTCAGTTTAATAATAGCTTAGGACCTTATAAGGGTGGAATTCGTTTTCATCCGACGGTGAATAGTAGTATTATGAAATTTTTGGCCTTCGAGCAGACATTTAAAAATGCATTAACGGGACAGCCAATTGGCGCTGGTAAAGGTGGATCTGATTTTAATCCAAAAGGTAAGTCAGAGCGTGAAATAATGCGATTTACGCAAAGTTTTATAACTGAGTTAAGTAAATATATTGGACCAGATATGGATGTACCAGCTGGGGATATCGGAGTTGGGAAGAGAGAAATTGGCTATATGTTCGGACAGTATAATCGTTTAAGAGGTGGTTATGAGGCTGGAGTATTCACAGGGAAAGACCCAAATCACGGAGGTAGCCTAGGTAGAAAAGAGGCTACAGGATATGGTACTGTCTATTTTGTGGAAGAAATGATGAAGACCGTGAATGATAGCTTTGAAGGAAAGAAAGTAGTAGTTTCTGGATCTGGAAATGTCGCAATATACGCCATGGAGAAGGCGATCGAGCTAGGTGCAGTGGTGCTAGCTTGTAGTGATTCAAATGGATATATTTATGATCCAAAAGGTATTAATGTAGAAACAATTAAACAGTTAAAAGAGTTTGATAGTAAACGAATTAAAGAATATACAAAGTCTCATCCTCATGCTGTCTATTTTGATGGCTGCAAGAATATTTGGTCGGTTGCTTGTGATATTGCTTTACCTTGTGCCACACAAAATGAAATGGAAAAAGAAGATGCCCTTTTATTAATTGCGAATGGGGTACGGGCAGTAGGTGAGGGTGCAAATATGCCTTGTACAGAGGAGGCTATTCTTGCTTTTCAAGCAAAGGGTGTTTTATTTGCCCCAGCAAAAGCAGCAAATGCCGGCGGTGTAGCTGTTTCAGCAATGGAAATGTCGCAAAACAGTATGCGCTTATCGTGGACGGTAGAAGAAGTAGACGAAAAGTTAAAGACTGTGATGAAGAATATCTACACTAGCTGCTATAGTGCAGCAGAAAGCTACGGACATCCTGGCAATTTAGTAATAGGTGCAAATATAGCTGGTTTCCTTAAAGTAGCGGATGCAATGGTTGCGCATGGTATTCATTAATAAGAAAAACAGTGCAAAATGACAGTCCTTCTCTTAAGATTAAAACCTGTTTCCATCGTTCTCGAAGGGTTATGGACAGATGTTTTGCTATAATATTAACGATTGAATTTTTAGTGATATTGGTTGTGACATCGGTCACAACCAATATCACTTTTTTTCGGTAATCTTATGGCGTTTGTCTTTCCAAAGCCCTCTTACAATTTTTAGAAACAGGTTAATGCGGTTTTGGATAACAAGAGAAAAGATACTTTCCTATACATAGAGTAAGCTCTCGAAGATACAATTTCGTTCGCTAGTTCGCCCCTTTATTTAGTGAACACTTACTATTTCTCTTAATTTCCACTAGTATAAATGAAATCCACTTTTTTGATTCTTTTTAAAGCATATTTAACTAATTCAACAGATGGTTTTGTACCTATATTTACTATGACCACTATTATCATCTAAGCGATACGCTTAATATTATTTAATTCTGGAGTACTACTCACAACGTTGATTTTAGTGAAAGGTGGCGACTTCTGCGGGATGAGTGAACAGATGAGCTATCACATCGACGCGTAAGCGACGGTGATAGCTCATCGCTCACCCCGCGAAACGCGTCCGCCTGAAACGGAAATCAGCAGTATTTCTTTTTTTAAAAGTATTTTGAACCCATTATTCACGATACATATTAACTACTCTCTTATCTGTTGAGAAAAGAAGCACCCGATGTAGGGTGCTCCTTTTTGATATTCTATTAAAGCTTAAATTTACCTACGATTTGATTTAATTCATGTGCAATTTCATATGTTTCATTTGAACGATTTGCAATCTCATCAATAGATGCTGTCGTTTGTTCTGTTGCTGCTGAAATGGAAGTAGTAACCTCTTCAATTTCTCTTATTGATTCGGTAAGTTGTGTGATTAACTCTACGACCTGTTTCGAATTATCTGCCTCTGCCGTTGTCATATTTGAAATCATCGTGATTTCTTCGACCGTTTTCTCCACCGCAGTTGAAATATCACTTAATGATTGAGATGTTTGAAGAACCGTCGAAGAGCCAGCCTCAATTAACTTTGTGCTTTCAACTGTAGATTCTACTACTTGCTTAATATTTTCTGTAATGTCTTTAATAATTTTTTCGACTTGTTCTACTTCAGTATTGGATTGTTCCGCTAGTTTTCTAACTTCCTCCGCGACTACTGCAAATCCTTTTCCTTGCTCTCCTGCACGAGCAGCTTCAATAGATGCATTAAGCGCGAGTAAATTTGTTTGAGCAGCAATTGCTGAGATAGAACCTGTAATTTGCTGGATTTTAGTAGTTGCTTCATTTAGACGTCCAATTGTTTCACTCGTTTCAATAGAAGCAGATCTAATCTTATCCATATCGCGACTTATTTCACTTGCACGAGTTAGACCTTCTTCCGCAGTATGCATAGTTGTTTTGGAATTTAGGACACTCGTATCTGCGCGCTCTTTTGATATTTGTAAGCCTTGTGCTAGATTTTGTAAAATATCGGAGGATTGTACCGCTGTAATCGTTCCGTCAGATACGGATGCGGCAGTTTCACTCATATTAACTGAAACCTGGTGCACTGCGTCTTTCATCTCGTTTAACGAAATAGAGTTGTTCTCCACATTTTTCGTCAATTGAACGGATGTTGTTTGAATCGTTCCGATAATATTACGTAGGTTTAATGCTAATGTATTTAATGTCCTACTTAAATCTCCAACTTCATCTTTGCTCGTAAAATCGGTATCATTTACTGTTAAATTACCTTTTGCAATTTCACCAGCATGAGCGATAAGTGCGGAGAGTGGTTTTGTTTTTCTTCTTATTAAAAATAGTGTAACTAATGAAGCTAAAATTAATGGAATTATGCTGATAAGTATTCCACCACTAACTACGTCCCAAGTACGATCTTTAACAATAGAAGCATCAAAATCAATAACGTTAATAGCAATTATATCTTTGGAAGGGTCATGATCCTCAAAAATAGGAGCATAGCCAGAAAGTCTTTCTAAACCACCAAATTCATAAGCCTCAGAATATGTAGAATGCTTCATATCTATTAACATCGCAATAGCTTCTTCATCAATATGAAATTGATCACCAACTTTGAAGCCGGCTTCCATTAAATTGTCATCCAACGCGAGCAATTTTCCATTTAAATCGATAATATACTGTGTTTCAAAAATATCTTTATGAGCAGTAGTCCAATTTAGTTGCTCACTCACCTTACCAACGGCTGACGAATCTCCTGAAATTATTTTTTTAACATCATCAGGTTGGATCAATCCAGTCGTAATATTTGCACAGCCATAAGCTTCAATACCAGCGGCCTTATACAGTTCATCGTATGCTGTATTATAAGTAGCCACTGAAGTGATTAATAGCATAGAAGCAATTATCCCAACAATGATCATTCCTAGATGAACTGTTAACGTATTTTTCATATTAAAATCTCTCCTGTCTAACTTTCCATAAAACATATATAACATTTATATCATAGAAATAGGTAAAAATGATACACTTTTATAAAGTGAATTCAGAAGAATCTGTGACTAATTTCCTTTTCTTTTTATTAATTAATAAGTAATGGTCTGTAATACTTTTGTTACACAACTGTAAAGTCACTAATGTTTAAATGATGTTAGTATGGGTATAGAGAAATTTTCAGGAAATATTTTCATATAAATTTTTCAATATACAACTTGGGGGAACATAAGCTTTGACTTCTATGTTTAAAAAAATCATTGCCATTTTTAGTTTAACTTTAGTTTTAGCTGCGGGAACGTTTGCAGGAAATACAGAAGCAGCAAGCACTGTAGCATCCAATGAAATAGTATCGAGTGCGAAAAGTTTGGTAGGAATTAAATATCGCTATGGTGGAACGACGAAGGCAGGTTTTGATTGTTCAGGTTACATCGGCTATGTTTATAAAAGCAAGGGTATTAAATTGCCAAGAACAGCAGCAGGAATGTACAACAGTGGGAAAGTAGTAAAAAAAGCAAATTTAGCAGTGGGAGATTTAGTTTTCTTCAACACAACTGGTAAAGGTGTATCTCATGCTGGAATTTACATAGGTAGCGGTAAATTCATCCATGCTTCATCTTCCAAAGGCGTTCGCATCGATAAATTAAATGATCCTTATTACTGGGGTAAAAAATACGTTGGTGCTAAAAGAGTAGCAAACGTATCCGTAGCAAAAAAATAATCCTTAAATATATTGCCGTTTCAGCACTTAGCTGAAGCGGCTTTTTAAAAATAGTTGTTTTATGTGTTTAATGCAAGGTTTGAAATATTTCGAAAATATTTTTAAAAAGGTATTTATAATTTCTGGAAAAGTAGTATAATTGCATATAATATATTGCACATCTAAAATTGTTGCAGTTTACTAATTATAATTGATAGGGGAAACACACCATGAATAGTCTAAAAATTCGATTTACAGAAAATGAAATTAAAAATGAGAAAACTCCATCAGAGCAATTAGTGTTTGGAACCAAGTTTACAGACCATATGTTTATCGCTGACTATACAGAAGGAACAGGTTGGCATGATTACCGTATAGTCCCTTATCAAGCCCTAACACTAGATCCCTCTGCATCTATTTTGCATTATGGTCAAACAATTTTTGAAGGAATGAAGGCCTATCTATCTGAGGATGGGATTGTTCGATTGTTCCGTCCAGAGCAAAACATGAAACGCATGAATATTTCAGCTGATCGTCTTAGTATGCCAAAAATAGATGAAGAATTAGCGATTGAGGCTTTGAAACAGCTACTAGAAATAGATAAAGAATGGATTCCTAAAGAGCCGGGAACATCACTTTATATCAGACCTTTTATGATCGCAACAGAAGCTCATCTTGGGGTATCTGCTTCAAAAACATATAGCTTCATCATTATTATGTCACCGGTTGGTTCGTACTACAAAGAAGGTATTCATCCAGTGAAAATATTAGTGGAAAGTGAATATGTTCGTGCGGTTGCAGGGGGAACAGGAACTGCTAAAACAGCTGGTAACTATGCGTCTAGTTTAAAGGCGCAGGAAGTAGCCGATCGTGAAGGATACTCTCAGGTTCTATGGTTAGATGGATTAGAGAGAAAATACATTGAAGAAGTAGGAAGCATGAATGTGTTTTTCAAGATTGACGGAGAGGTAGTTACTCCAGCTTTAAATGGTAGTATTTTAGATGGGATTACGAGAAAGTCTATCATCGAATTATTAAAGTATTGGGGTGTTCCAATTACAGAACGTAAAGTTTCAATGGAAGAAATTCGTGAAGCATACTTAAATGGTAAACTGGATGAAGCCTTTGGAACTGGTACTGCTGCAGTTATTTCACCAATCGGAGAATTACGTTGGAAAGGGGAGTTATTCTACGTTAATAACGGTGAAACTGGAGAGCTTTCCCAAAAATTATACGATACGTTAACTGGAATTCAACGAGGTATTATCGAAGATCCATTTGGCTGGGTAGTCGAATTAGAAAAATAATAGTGTACTAATCGCTTCTCTTAACGGAGAGGCGATCATTTTGTTTATATAGAACGGAGAATGATGATGAAACCACTAATTGGTATATGCGCTAACTATTTATCAGATGATACAGCAGGCTTAGCTGCAGGTATAGGTGCAAAAAATCAGGAATGGCAAATGCTTGCAGATGATTATATTGTAGCGATTGAGAGAGCAGGTGGGGTTCCAGTTATTTTGCCAATCACAAGTGAAGTAGAGACGTTGGACCCTCTGCTTGAAAAGTTAGATGGCATCTTATTTTCGGGAGGCTCTGATATTGATCCTAATTTGTATGGTGAATATCCTAAATTTGGTTTAGGTTATATCGAACCGAAAAGAGATATGCATGAGCTAAAGCTTGCCCGGAAGGTGTTATCGGAGATGGACATTCCAGTGCTAGGAATTTGCCGTGGAATGCAGCTGCTTAACGTAGCAACTGGTGGAAAGATATATCAAGATTTAGCTTCTCAAAAACCAGAAGGAATCAATCATTCTGTTCCAAAAGCAATTAGACATCATTCATTCCATCCGGTGCAAATTGAAAGTGGGTCTATATTAAATAGTATTTTTCAAAGTGAGGAGCTGAAAGTAAATAGCTTCCATCACCAAGCCGTAAAAGAGTTAGGTCAAGGATTTACACCGACGATGATTGCTCCTGATGGTATTATCGAGGGAATGGAGTGGGAAGCGCAAAACCGATTTGTCGTAGCCGTACAATGGCATCCAGAAATGATGGAAGGACAAGTAGATACAGTACGTCCAATCTTTAATGCTTTTGTCGAAGCAAGTAAATTGAACGCACAAGTTATTGCATTAGTTCCCTCTGAAGAAACAATAGCATAACAGACATTTAGGCAAAGCCTTCCTACGTCAAACTATATGGACGATGGGAAGGCTTTTCTATTTCCATTTGAATATGCTCGCAGAATAGTTTGTAATTATCTATTTTGAATTCCGGATATTTTTTGATCAAAGAAGGTAATAAATGCGTATTTAGGTAGGTAGGCTGATCCTTTTTATCGTTGACATAAAATGAATAGGAACAATTCGGGTAATTATCTAATTTGTCTAGAAAAGTTCTTTGTACAAATAGATGATTTTGATGGATGTATTTACTCACTTTTAATAACTCCAACGGTTCAGAAATCATATTAGTGTAATATCTGGTTTCATATAATTGTCCAATAAATTTATACTTACACTTAAAGTATTCGGAGTATTGTTGATTGATAAAAATTAACACTTCAGAAAGTGGAACCCTAGGAGAGCGAATAAGAAGGTGATAGTGGTTATTTATCAAGCTGTAGGCAATAATCGTAAACGAGTAAATAGTGTGTGCCTGCTGAAGTGTATAAAAAAAGAACTTGAAATCTTCTTTATTCATAAAAATACATTGTTTGTTATTACCACGCATCGTAATATGATAAAAAAGTTCTGGCTGCCAAACTTTTCGGATATTTCCCATCGCCACTTCGCCTCCTTTATATTGACAACACCTTACAATAAAAGAGGAAAAACAACAATTGTCGCAATTCAATATAATTAACAACAATTCCATTCTCGGTTTGAAAACGTGATTAAAATTTAGTTTTCCCCCAATTATAGCATTCAAAATAAAATTCCTCACAGATATCTTTTGGATTATTAGAAATAAAAAAACCACACTTTCCGTAAAGGAGAGTGTGGTTTATATAAATGAATTACTTACGTTTGTTGCGTTTTGTTAAACGACCAAGTGCAAATGCACCAGCAGCTAGACCAAGCATTGTATTCGTGTTTTTATTGAAAACTTGTTTTACAACTAAGTTCATATTTGCAGGACGCTCTGCTAGGCGACGCATGAAGTAGCCGTACCAATCTTGTCCAAATGGTACATATGTACAGAAGTTATAACCTTCGTTTGCAAGCTGCTGCTGCATTTCTGTACGGAAGCCATATAACATTTGGAATTCAAATTTATCGTAAGGAATATTATTATCTTTGATAAATTGTTTAACATGATTAATTACATTATGATCATGCGTAGCAATAGAAGTGAATTTCCCGTTTAATAAATGCCATTCGATTAGTTCGATATAGTTTTTGTCGATTTCTTCTTTCGTTTGGTATGCGTATTCAACAGGCTCTTTATAAGCTCCTTTTACGATACGTAGACGGAAGTTTTTATACTTTTGAATGTCTTCTGTTGCACGGTAGAAGTATGCTTGAATAACAGTTCCAACGTTATCGTAGTCTTTTGAAAGCTCGTCCAAAATATCAAATGAAGGTTGTAAATGTTTGTTGGATTCCATGTCAATATTGATAAATGTGCCATATTTGTGTGCAACTTGTACAATTTCTTTTAAGTTGTTTAAAGCGAAGTCGTAGTCAATATCAAGACCAAGCTGTGATGGTTTTAACGAAATATGTGCATCTACTTGATGCTCTTCGATAGCTTCAATCACTGCGATAATTTGTTCTTTGGCAGCTAATGCTTCTTCTTTTTCGAATACAAATTCTCCAAGGTTATCTACTGTACAAGAGATGCCCATAGCATTTAGTTTTTTAATGCTCTCCATTGTTTCTTCAATATTGGTCCCAGCAACTACATGCTGTGCACCCATTTTTAAACCATATTTTTTTGCCGCACCATTTAATAATTGATTCTCTGATAAAGCCATAAAAATATCTTTTAACATTGTAATGCTCCCATCTCTGTTTAGATGCCTAAATTATATCACAAATTTCTACAAAACATATAACCTTGTACCATAGAGGAATAAATTGTCATTTTAGCTCGCATCTATTCAAACACAACCATATCCAGCATAAAGCGCTCAATTACTTTCATATTTGGATCGGCACCTATACCCTTTCCTTTTGGAACATCAATAAAACCGTCAATTACTACAATTTCAGGAGAAATAATATCCTTCTCCCAGTAATGAGAGGACCCAGCAGTATCACCAGGTAGTGTGAAATTTGGAAGGGACGTTAGAGCGATATTATGTGCACGACCGATACCAGCCTCCAACATGCCGCCACACCAAACAGGAACTCCTTTTTCCATGCAGTAATCATGAATTTTCTTTGCTTCGGTTAAGCCTCCAACACGTGCAATTTTTATGTTAATAACCTTCGTACTACCGAGCTCGATTGCTTTACGTGCATCCTCTAAGGAAAGGATACTTTCATCCAGACAAATTGGGGTATTTAACTGTTTTTGAAGCTTCGCATGATCAACAATATCATCGCTCGCAAGAGGCTGTTCAATCATCATTAGCTGATAATCATCTAGTTGTTTTAGTAGCGCTATATCATCTAGTGTATAGGAAGAATTCGCATCTGCCATTAGAGGAACATTTGGAAAGGCTTCTCTCAGTTTTTGAATCACCTCGATATCATATCCAGGTTTAATTTTCACCTTTAGCCGTTTGTAGCCCTCTTCTATATAATGATGTACTAAGTCCAATAGTTTGTCTGTACTTGTTTGGATACCGATGCTAATGCCTACTGCTATTTTGTCGGTATTTCCGCCAAGAGCTTGTCCTAGTGTTTGATTAGTTCGTTTTGCATATAAATCCCATATTGCAGTTTCAATTGCAGCCTTCGCCATATTATTTTTTCTGATAGGCGAAAAAATTTCATTTACTTCATCAGGATGGGATATTTCTTTATTCAATAGCAGAGGTACTAAAAAGTCTCTAATCATATGTAAGGTAGTTTGAACCGTTTCTTCTGTATACCAGGGAGCTTGGAAAGCGGCAGATTCTCCCCAACCAGTATTCCCGTTTTCATCGAAAACCTCTAACAAGAAAAACTCTTTTTCCTGTAGACTTCCAAAGCTAGTGACAAATGAATTTTTCATCGTCATTTTCATATGACGCATATTAATTTTTTTGATAATCATATTATTACTCCTTAGAATATTATCATGCAAAAAACCCTACTGTTGTAGGGAAGATTTTTGGGAATCGAGATCTTCAGTATCTATATCAATTGGAGAAACTGGCGCACCTTCCCAAATCATATTTAAAGAGGCTTGTATATCTAAGTCATTTCGATAAGCCATTTCTTCAGGTTCTATGGGATTAGGGTTAATAGAAAATCTCCTCCTATCCTTTTTACTATTATATTATTGAAAAACAAAATATGACATGAATTTGCAAAAATTTATTTTGAGACCCAAAATCTTAGTAAAAATGAATTTTCCGTTCAAAAAGAAACCAAAAATTATATAGTTGCATTTATTAATTAATTCTGACAATTGAATTAACTTAGCGAATGGATACAATAAGGAAAATGAGAGGAGTGGATAGCCTATGACAGTTGAATATCTAGTTCAAGTAATGAATCGCAGTTTACGAAAGGTAGAGGAAACGATTGATCAGGTAGAACTTCAAACTCATATGTCACAAGCAGATCAGCGTCAAATTATGCAAGCGGTTTTGGAGCTAAGTGACCGTATAAAATTAATTGAAATGCATGTAGATTTAAATAGAAAGATAGAATTCACTTTCACACATGAACAACATATAGATTGACATACTACTAAATATGATGTAAATTACCAAATGGACGAACATTAAAGTTCATTTGTAAATAAATATTCGTATTTAGGAGTGAAAACGATGGAAAATGTATTCGATTATGAAGATATTCAATTAATTCCAGCGAAATGTGTGGTAAATAGTAGATCAGAATGTGATACCACAGTAACCCTAGGAGGACATACATTTAAATTACCAGTAGTGCCTGCTAATATGCAGACAATTATAGATGAAAACATTGCAAATTATTTAGCGGAAAATGGTTACTTTTACATTATGCATCGATTTGAGCCGCAAAAACGTATTGCTTTCATCAAAAGTATGCAGTCACGTGGTTTAATAGCTTCTATTAGTGTGGGTGTTAAAGAGGAAGAATACACATTTGTGGAGCAGTTGGCAGCCGAGAAGCTTGTGCCTGAATTCATTACGATTGATATTGCACACGGTCATTCCAATGCTGTTATTAACATGATTAAACATCTAAAAACACATTTACCGAAGAGCTTTGTTATCGCGGGTAACGTAGGTACTCCAGAAGCTGTAAGAGAGCTAGAAAATGCTGGAGCCGATGCAACAAAAGTTGGAATCGGACCTGGGAAAGTGTGTATTACGAAGATTAAAACCGGATTTGGAACTGGTGGTTGGCAACTTGCAGCGCTGCGCTGGTGTGCAAAAGCAGCTAGCAAACCAATAATAGCAGACGGTGGAATTCGTACGCATGGTGATATTGCAAAGTCAGTTCGCTTCGGGGCTTCCATGGTTATGATTGGATCTCTATTTGCAGGACATGAGGAATCACCTGGCGTTACAGTAGAAAAGGATGGCAAGCGCTATAAAGAATATTTTGGTTCTGCATCCGAATTCCAAAAAGGTGAAAAGAAAAACGTAGAAGGTAAAAAGATGTTTGTAGAATATAAAGGACCTCTAGAAGATACATTGAGAGAAATGGAACAAGATTTACAATCCTCCATTTCCTACTCCGGTGGAAATAAATTAGAGTCAATTCGCAATGTAGATTACGTAATCGTGAAAAACTCTATTTTCAATGGAGATAAAGTTTATTAATAATTAATGTTATTTAAATGATGAAATGCTACAATATTATTTGAATAATAACATTATTTGAAAAAGAGGAGTGTTCTAAATGGCTGTAGATGTATACCTTAATTTTAATGGGAATTGTCGCGAGGCTGCAGAATTTTATGCAGAAGTATTTAATACGGATAAACCTGAAATAATGACATTTGGTGAAGCACCACAACATCCCGATTTTGCCTTGCCAGAAGAAGCAAAAGATTTAGTTCTACACACTCGCTTAAATATCAATGGTAGCAATGTAATGTTCTCTGATACATTTCCAGGATCACCTTTTGTGGAAGGAAACAATATCAGTTTAGCTTTTGTAAGTAAAGATGAAGAAGAAGTAAAATCTGTTTTTAATGCGCTAAAAGAAGGCGGCAAAGTAAGCATGGAGCTTCAGGAAACATTTTGGAGCAAGTGCTACGGTTCCTTGAGAGATAAGTTCGGTATAGAATGGCAATTTAGTCACGAAACCGATCAATTGCCACAATAACTTTAAAGGCTATGTAACGTACAAGATACGTTGCATAGCTTTTTTTATTTTAGAAAATTATAAAATCATTGGTATGTGGATAACTTTCTACAAGTGAATCTCCGTCCAGACTCCAGCACCTAGCCCGCCTGAGTCGCTCCAGACTAGCGAATAAAGGCAATAAAAAACACTACTGATTTCCGTTTCAGGTGGACGCGTTTCGCGGGGGGAGCGATGAGCTATCACCGTCGCTAACGCGCCGCTGTGATAGCTCATCTGTCTCACTCATCCCGCTGAAGTCGCCACCTTCCACTACAATCAATTAATGTGTAGTACTACACAAAAGGAATTGGCATAGCTTATAGCTAAGATAAAAAGATTGGACTAATTTTTAGTGATTAACTTAAATTACTTGTACTCTTTTTTGAATAATAAATGCTATCCACTGATAGATGAAGAAAGCAGAATTTAATTATTAATTTATACTATTAGGCTAGAGAATGATAGATTATTTAGGCAATATTGTATG
This sequence comes from Psychrobacillus sp. NPDC096623, assembly GCF_044762655.1. Classification (NCBI taxonomy): domain Bacteria; kingdom Bacillati; phylum Bacillota; class Bacilli; order Caryophanales; family Bacillaceae; genus Psychrobacillus; species Psychrobacillus sp. NPDC096623. The sequence goes on along the minus strand of NZ_JBIWER010000001.1, from coordinate 527,473 downwards.
CAACTATCCTATATAAGGGGCTTATTGTTGATTGCAGCGCAGGTCGACGACTCCAGTGGGACAGCACGAGGGAGAGACTACAGGCTCGAGCCGTGCCCACGGAAAGCGTCCGACCTCCGCTGCAATCAATGGCATATCTAGGTTATTGTTCTTAATTTCTAAATAATCGAAAAAAACATTATAAATCTAAGCTGTATAAAGTATACTTATATATAAAACTATTGCAATATTAAAAAGAAAGAAGAGGTAACAGGATGAGTATACGAATAAATCCTCGAGCGCAATCATTGAAAATCCCTGGAACGAGACAATTCTCCAATCAATTAGTTCATTATCCGGATGCGATTAATTTGACAATTGGTCAACCCGATTTTCCAACACCGCCTTCTGTAAAAGAAGCAGGTATTCGAGCAATTGAAGAAAACTTAACTGGATACTCGCACAATGCAGGGCTGCTGGAGCTTAGAAATGCTGTGAACTCCTTTTTCAAAGGTAAATACGGTTTTTCCTATGATATCCAAAATGAAATAGTGATCACAAATGGCGCAAGTGGAGCAATCGATGCAGTATTCCGAACAATATTAGAAGAAGGGGACGAGGTTATTTTACCTGCTCCTACTTATTCAGGGTATGTTCCTGTTATTGAACTTTGCGGTGCCAAAGTAGTCTATTTAGATACGACGGACACTTATTTTCAACCTTCTGCAGAAAGACTTGCGAGCTTGATAACAGACAGAACAAAGGCTATTTTTTTCAATAATCCTTCCAATCCAACTGGTGTCGTTCTAACAAAGGAGACGATGGATGGATTAGTCAATGTAATAAAAGAGAAGAATTTATTTGTGCTAACCGATGAAATATATAGTGAGAATAATTTCACTGGAAAACACCATTCCTTTGCAAGTTATCAGGAAATACGAGAGAAATTATTTTATATTCACGGCGTTTCCAAGTCGCATTCCATGACTGGCTGGAGAATCGGCTTCCTGATGGGACCGGCAAATGTGATGGAGCACGTAGTAAAGGTGCACATCTTCAATACTATTTGTGCATCATTGCCAGCTCAATATGCTGCAATCGAAGCCCTAACCAATGCGAAAGATATCCCGAGGGAGATGAACGTGGAATATGTGAAAAGACGCGACTTTGTCTATAGCCGTTTAACGGAGATGGGATTGACGGTAGAAAAACCAAATGGTGCGTTTTATATTTTCCCAGATATAAGAAAGTACGGAATGAATTCATTTGATTTTGCTACTAAGCTATTACAGGAGGGCGAAGTCGCGGTCGTACCAGGAAGTGCATTCACAGAATACGGAGAGGGATTCATACGTATTTCATATGCCTATAGCATGGCTGTGCTAGAAGAAGGATTAAATAGACTAGAAGAATTCCTGCTTACTTTAAATAATTAATAATTACTAAGACACTAGACGCATTTGTTTAGTGTCTTATTTTTAAATAACACTTGAAGTTTACGTTAACGTAAATGCTATGCTCAAAATATATTCATAGGGAGTGGGGGCGAGATGAAAAGTATTTCAGATGTTGCAAAACAATTCAGTATTTCGACGAGAACTATCCGCTATTACGAAGAACTGGGATTATTAAATCCGATTCGTAGCGAGAGTAACCGGAGATTTTATCGACCTGCTGATTGTACCAAACTAAAGCTCATTCAAAGAGGAAAGCAATATGGCTTTCAACTGGATGAAATAAAAGAGATGGTACTGCTATTTGATATGGATCGAACTGGAAAAAAACAACTAGAACGAACAATAGAATATGGAAATGAAAAAATAAAAGAAATAGAAGAGAAGATTATAGACTTAGAAGAAATGAAAAAAGAAATGGGGACCTTGCTACATGTTTTTACAGATAAATTACAAAATCTAAAAAGGGAGGAAAACAGATGAATTTATCCAGACTATTAGAACATAATGCAAGAAAGTATTCACTTAATGAGGCTGTAGTTGGAATGGGACAAAGACTTACCTACAAAGCTTTAAATGATTTAGTAGATAAGTTGTCAACTGGACTATTAAAGGCAGGTATTAAGAAAGATGATAAAATTATACTTTTTATGCCCAATGTTCCCGAATTTATTATTACTTATTTTGCTGCACATCGAATCGAAGCAATAATTGTCCCGATTAATGCAAAGTCTACATTTGCGGAAATAGAGTATATTTTCAACCATGCAGATGCAAAGGCATTCGTAGTACATGAACTTTTATTCGATTCAGTTAAGGATCTACAAAACGAATGTCTCCTTGTAAAAACGGGTGGCGAGCATCAAGGATGGGTTACGTTTAATGAATTAACTAAGAAAAAAATGAAAACGCTTCCTAAATCTTCTTCAACGGATGACGAGCCATCTACCATTTTATATACTTCTGGAACTACAGGGCAGCCAAAAGGAGTGCTTTTCAGTCATCGTAATGTTCTCACTGTAGCGAAAATGATTTGTATTGAAATGGAAATGAAGCCAGAAAGTCGATTGCTTCTAATGATGCCACTTAGTCATTCTGCTCCTCTTCATTTATTTATGGTAGCTGGAGTAATAGTTGGCGCAACACTCGTTTTAACGCCAACATTTACTCCTGATTTGCTGCTAAAAACAGTAGAGGAAGAGAGGACTACCCATTTCTTTGGAGCTCCTGTTGCTTATTTAATGACAGGAAAGAATCCCGCGATAGATCAAACAGACTTAAGCACGATGAAGTGGTGGATTTATGGTGGTGCTCCATTATCGAGTGGAGAGGTTTTATTTGTGAAACAGGCTTTCAAAACGAATAATCTTGTATGTGTATACGGATTAACGGAGGCAGGTCCAAGTGGGACGCTGTTGTTAGGGCATGAACATGATCACAAAGCAGGTAGTATTGGGAAAAGAGCAGCATTATTCACGGAAATAAGAGTCGTAAATGCTAATGGCGAAGATGTAGGTGTAGCTGAGGTCGGGGAAATTTACCTCCGAGGGGATGGAACGATGTTAGGGTACTATAAAAACCCAGAAGCAACGGCAGCGACCTTTGATAGCGATTGGTTAAAGACAGGTGATTTAGCCCGAGTTGATGAAGATGGATATATATTTATAGTTGATCGAAAAAAAGACATGATTATTTCAGGAGGAGTAAATATTTATCCGAAGGAAGTGGAGGATGCATTAATTACCTATGAAGCAGTTTCAGAGGTTGCTATTGTAGGTGTCCCACACGCAGAATGGGGCGAAACGGTTAAAGCTTATTTTGCGGCAAACAGGCCAGTAGAGTCGAAGGAATTAATAGAACATTTGAATGGAAAAGTGTCCTCCTTCAAAATACCAAAGCTCTTTGAACAAGTCCAAGCCCTTCCTCGCAATGCATCCGGAAAAATTCTGAAGCAGTCATTAAGGGAAGTAGGTAAATAATATGGAACGAGCAAATTACTTTGCAGGAGATGAATCATTACAGGATATTTTGCAGTCAAAATTACATCCGGCATTCTATGGATATGCACAGGGTCAGCTAGAAACATTCGGGGAGCTCGTGGCAAATGAAATAGATCAACGCGCAAGGCATACCGATCGGGAAGGAGAGCCGAAGCTACTAAAATATGAAAAATTCGGAGATGATCAGTCAGTTATTTGGGTAAATGAAGGCTATAAACAGACGTTAAAGGAAACATATGAAACGGGCATAGTAGGTTATTTGCATAAAGAGATACCTGAGCTTGGGCAAAAAGGAAACTATGTGTATAGCTTTGCACAGGGGTATTTACTATCCCAAGCGGAGGCCGGATTTTATTGTCCCGTCACACTTACGATGGCTACTAGTTATTTACTCGATCATTATGCGAATCAGGAGGTGAAAGAACGATTTCTTCCCCATGTCATCGCAACAGGAGAAAAAGAGCTTTACGAGGGTGCAACCTTTTTAACTGAGCGTCAGGGTGGATCGGATGTAGGAGCCAATGAAGTAAAAGCTGTAGAAGAAGGGGAGCATTATCGTTTATTTGGAGAAAAGTATTTTGCCTCAAACGCTGGAATGGCTGGAGTTGCTATGGTGCTTGCGCGTATAGAAGATGCCCCAAGTGGCTCTAAAGGGCTGACATTATTTGCTGTTCCTTGGAAAAACGGGGACGGTTCATTAAATGGCATTAAAATTCGTCGATTAAAGGATAAGCTAGGTGTTCGAGCAGTCCCAAGTGGTGAGGTAGAATTTGAAGGTGCTATAGGCTACTTAGTAGGGGATATTTCCAAAGGGTTGAAGTATATGCTGGAGGCACTGAATCTATCACGCATTTGTAATACGGTTGCGTCGCTTGGCATTATGCGTCGTGCTTATAACGAGTCGTTTGCTTATGCAGAAAAGCGAACTGCATTTGGCAATAAATTAAATGAATTTCCAATGATTCAAGACTCCCTTGGCCGGATGCGTGCGAAGTTAGAAATAGAACTGTATACAACTTTTGATCTAATCGAGCAATATGATCGAGTCGTAAGTGGAGATGCCACGAAGGAAGAAGTGATATTGAATCGATTGTTTATAGCTTTATTAAAGAAAGAAACGGCCGAGCAAGCAATTCACTTTGCCCACGAAGCAATTGAAATGCACGGAGGTAATGGCTATATCGAAGACTTTGTCACTCCTAGATTATTACGTGATGCGCAGGTGCTGACTGTATGGGAAGGAACCGCGAATATCCTAGCGCTAGAGCTCATACGATTGGTGAATAAGTTCAATGTACATCATCTATTTGCTGAAGCAATGGAGCAGCGACTTCAAAAATGTGAGGAATCAAACATGAAATCCATTGTCCATGAAAAGCTCGGGCAACTAAGCGAAGCAATGGAGTTATTTGCTACTTTACAAAAGGATGTCCAAACATTTGAAGCAAAAGCACTTGCTAAAGAAATGGTACGCTTGTATGAAAGTGTCATAGCTGTAGAAATTGCCAACAAACCTCATATTGGATCATTAAGCTCAATTTATATAGAAGAAACATGGCAGTTACGCAAATTAGGTGATAAAATGCAGACTTGTGAGTGGTTTAAGGGAATCAATCATGATCAAACGAACTAGTCATAACAGTATATACAGGAAAAGGCTATTCCCTTTTTGGGATAGCCTTTTTGAGTTGGAAAAGTTGGGTAAATAATCCGTTCCGCTAGTAAATGCCTCATGAGCGAGAGTAACTGCCTTGGCTCCGAGAGTAAGGCCAGCTCGACCGAAAGTATCCACCGCTTGACCGCAAGTAACCAGCACCCGAGCGAGAGTAACCGACCCAACGACTCCTCAAGATCCCTAATCAAGCTCCAAATGCTCCTTCAAATCCATCGTTACTTCACTCAGTTCTTCCTCTTCAGGTACATAATACCAAATATCATTCATTCGCTTACCGCTTCCCTTCGTAAGAGAAATAGACTCGATATTGGCGAGTGTATCTTTATAGCCTTTTTGAATATCCATCATTTGTTCAAATGTCATATTCGTTCGAATGTTTTCTGCTAGAGTAGCCAATAATTCCTTATAATGGAGCAGGCTATTGAAGGATGCACCTTCTTTTAGAACGGCTAGAAGCACTTGTTTTTGACGCTCCTGTCTCCCAAAGTCGCCTAGCGGATCATTCTTCCGCATTCGCACATAGCTAAGTGCCATATCTCCATCTAGATGGATAAGACCTTCTTCGAAATGATAGCCATTTTCCTCAAAAGCAGTAGGGTTCTCGACTGTCACACCGCCAACGCTATCGACAATTTCTAGAAAACTTTCCATATTAACTTGCACAACATAGTCAATTGGAATATCTAGCAAGTTTTCCACAGAATGAAGTGCCATATCTATTCCACCAAATGCGTAGGCGTGATTTAATTTATCCATTTTTTGCATTCCAATGATCTCCGTATATGTGTCTCTAGGGATACTCAATACTTTTATCGAAGCTAGAGAGGGGTTAGCGGTGAGTACTATTATCGTATCCGAGCGTCCAACATCATCCTCACGCTCATCCACACCAAGTAGTAATACGGAAATTGGTTCCTGATCTACGAGCTCTACTTCCGTTTTTCGCAGATTAGAAACTTTACGAATTTCGGGTTCATGAATTGTTTCGAGTGTCTTAGTCACATTTTTATAAATGCTAGCAGCGTAGATTGTTCCGCCTAAAAGTAAGCAGCAAATAAGGGTAATCCAAATAATCTTCTTAGACATTCATGATCCTCATTTCTTGGAACTTCATTGTCTATTTATATGAAAATTCTATTTAGATTATTAACTAGAACCTCTGTATTTATTCAACTCGTATATCCATTTATCTATTTTCAAGTCAGTCCATAAATATGTCGAATAAAGTATGTTTCATATGTTATACTTTATCTTTGAATGAACAGTAGAAAGGAAATATATAATGAAACAATCATCAATAAGTACAGTTTGGAAAATAGTTTTACTAGGTGCACTATTGCTTTTAATCGCACTTTTATTTCCTCAACCAATCACTGCATATGCTATAACCCTAATTCTAGGAGTCATTTCCATTGTTAGACCGAAAGAATCTTTATTTCTTTTAATTTATTATTTCCCAATTCGTTCTTTTTTAGTAGAGATTAATCCTTCACTAAAATTAATTGGAGATATTATAATAATTGGTGCTTTCATACGTGTCGTCTGGGATGCTAGATCTAATTGGAAACAAATATTACGTTTCGAGATTTTTGAATGGGCATTTATTGCTTTTTTAGTAATTGGAGCAATTTCATCATTTATCACGGGGGTTAGCGCTGGAGCAATAGTATTCCAATTGCGTGCTTTTGCTATTACCTTCTTATTGCTTTATGTAGTTAAAAGACTATCCATAACTAAGAGTGATATAATCACTTTCTTATGGAATACATTAATTGTGGCATTAATAATTGTTGTTCAAGGATTAGTGGAAAAGTTATCGATGCGTTCTGCTTTAATGCCAGAGACATGGATCAATAGATCTCTATCATCCAATAACCGTGTACGGATTTATGGACTTTTAAATAATCCAAATGTACTGGCAACATTTTTAACAATTGCAACGATTTTAACAGTCTATTTAAAGAAATTCGTTACGAACAATAAATTACAGTGGTTCTTAAATATCTCATTAATCTTAATGGTCGGGGTTTGGATCTTAACTTACAGTAGAGGTACTTGGATAGCTGTAGTGGTAGGTATTGTTGTATATACGTTACTTACGAGAGCTTGGAAGGTACCTGTAAAAGCGATGCTTCTAGTTGGTGTTTCCTTCCTGATTGTTACGATGCCAACTACTTATATAAGTAAATGGATAAATAATAATACGGATATTGGAAACTTTGTGAGAACTGGTGTAGAAGAAGATACAGGATTCGCAACGGAATCTGAGCGTTTAGGAGAAACTTTTACTAAATCTACCTTCGAGAAAAGTAAGACTACAGGAAGATTATATGTAGTGTATAAAGGATTTGAAGTATATAAAGACTATCCAATAATAGGTAGTGGTTTTGGGACATTCGGAGACTCAGCTTCCAAATCGTATTCATCTCCAATCTATAAAGATTACGAAATTGAGACAAATATATATGCAGACAATCAATATATAGAAGTAATTGCGCAAAATGGTACTGTAGGAGTAATACTTTTTGCGGTATTCCTTTTAGGATTGTTACATTTATTCTGGAAGCACAGAAAAACAAATCCATATGCCATTCCTTTACTTGCAAGTTTAGTGGGAATCTACTGGTGTGGAATTATCTACAACATGTGGGAAGACAAAACCTTTACGATGTATTTCTTTATAATAACAGCAGTGTTTATACAGTTTGTTAGTAAGAAGGAGAGAATTTCTAAATGACCATTTTGCATCTAATTAGTGGGGGAGAAACTGGTGGTTCTAAAAATCACTTAATATCACTCTTAAGTCAATTTTCATCAGAAGAGATTATATTATGTGTGATGGAAGAAGGTCTACTGTCTACAGATGCGAAAAAAGCAGGAATTCGAACAATAATTTTAAATCAAAAATCAAGATACGATCTATCCGTCGTTAAAAAGCTCTCCAATTTAATAAAAGCGGAAAAAATTTCTCTCATTCATACGCATGGACCAAGAGCGAATCTGTTTGCCTATCTTACAAGAATGATATGTCCTTTTAAGTGGGTTACAACTATTCATAGTAATCCAACTTTAGATTTTGTTAAAGGCGGTATAAAGGGTAAGGTCTTTACGATGCTAAATATGAATTTGATCAAGAAAATAGATCACTTTTTTGCCGTTTCACATCGCTTTGGTGAAATGTTAGAGGGCTTTGGGATAGAAAAGAACAAAATAAGTATTATTTATAATGGTATATCCTTTCAGGAACCGGAGTATCAAAAGCTTTCACCAGATGAGTTTGGAATAGATCAAAACGATTTCGTTGTAGTTATGGTTGCAAGATATCATCCTATTAAAAATCACAATTTAGCTATAGATGCAATTACGAGATTACAAGAAGAAGGTATCCCCGTACAATTAGTTTGTGTTGGAGATGGTCCAGAAAGACAAGCACTAGCAAAGAAAGTAGCTGGAAAGGATTATATTCATTTAACAGGCTTTAGAAATGATATCCATGCTATTCTTGAGTTAGGGGATTGTTTGTTGCTTACGTCAAATAGCGAAAGCTTTCCGCTTGTATTACTAGAAGCAGCCCGTGCAAAGAAACCAATTGTAACTACAGATGTTGGTGGAGTAGGGGCTTTGCTGCCAACTGAGGACTATGGATATATTGTTCCAATAGGTAATCTAAACATGGTAGTTAAAGCCTTAAAGGAACTTTACGCATCTAAACTTTCAGGCGATATTCATCTGAAGGGTGAAAAACTTTATCAACATGCAAAAGAAAAGTTTTCACTTAACCAGCTTGAAAAAGATACTAGAAATACGTATTCTAAATTGCTATAAGCATTGAAAAAATATAAGAAAGATTTTCATTTTATTGCTGCTTTCTATTGTCAATATATAAATATGTGTTAAAATATAGTAGTAGAAAGAATTCTTGGTATAATATAAATGAAAAAATGTCTCGGTTGGTTGGTAATCGTATTAAGCAAACTGAAATGGGTTGTTAACAAAGGATGAATATTCTTTGTTGGCAGCCCATTTAGTTTTTTGTCCAACTTAAAAAAGCTATCGATTTATGGAAACCCCATAAATCGATAGCTTTTATTTTTCTATAGGGAATAATAAAAGCTTTGGCATGTCGATCACAAAAGTGAATCCTCATCCAGACTCTAGCGCCTAGCCCACCTGAGTCGCCTCAGCCTAGCAATAAAGGCAAGGGGCGCCACGCCTTTATTGCTATTCTTCCAGCGCTTTTTGGGGCTGACATAGGTGCTTGTGCTTTTGTTCTTTTATTGATTGATTTTAACGGTCCATTTAGTTAAGTTTTTTGCCTCTTTATTTACAAGCTCTTTTGGAAAAATAAAGGTCCAAGGCTTTGTTGTATTAGATTGTACTTCAAAGTTATCTAATTTAAACGAACCTTGGGCAACGATATCGTTATTCGCATCTGATAGCACTAACGGAAGTTGCTGAAAACTAAGTGACTTGTTGGATCCGTTTCTAATAAAGACAGTAACAGCTAAACCATCATCTGGTTGTTCTTTTAACTGAACTCCAGTAATATTTACTTCGTCCTCTTTTAGAGATGGTAGCGAGCTAACCAATTGTTCCAAAGCCTCTTTTTGCTCTTTTGGAAGAGATTTCTCCCAACTTTCATGTAGCTCCAATTTATGAGGCTCAAAGGATTTTAAGTTAAATGCAAGCTGCCAACCTTCAGCAGGCAATTCTTCAGAGCCTATCGTTGGTTTATCAAACTTAAACACCCATGGACGAGCACTATTACCAGGAATTTCACCAAGTTCACTAAAGTCAAACTGTTGTGAAGCTATCACATTATTCGAAGTATCTAGTAACAGTAACTCAACTGAGCCTAACTCGATTGGTTTTGCCAAGGATGTTCGGAAAAAGGCTTTTACAAGCCAAGAATCATCCTCTTTATCAATTTCCAGACCCGATAATGATAACTGGTTTGGTTTCAGTGGCTCTAATTCATTTAACAGAAATTGAAACACGTATTGCTGTTCTTTTGGAACGTTCCAGCTTGGGTGATAGGATAGCTCTGTTTTGATTGAATTACTCTCCGAAATCTCTATATCTAATAACTCCTCCGAGTTAATCGTGCTATCTTTTCCAGCCGTTTTCGTTTTTTTGAACAAAGAGAATATACTCAATTGTTGTCCTCCTCTTTCGTTTTATCCATTAGCTTAACAAAATTTATAATTTCAATGACAATGGAAAGTCGCATGGACTGGTAATGTTTTTCAAAAAGTTCGAGACCTTCTCGTTGATAAATTCTAATAGGATCCTCTTGTTGGTACGAGCGAAGTCCAATCCCTTCTTTTAAACGAGTCATAGATTCTAAGTGTTGAATCCAAATATTATCTACATATCCCAACATAACACTTGTGATTGTACCTACAAGTTCTTTTTCTTCTACAGAATTACTGATAAAGTCTTTAAGCTTTGAAGCGTGAGGTAAAACTTGTTTTTGAATCTCTTTAATCTTCAGGTTATTAGTATCTACAGTAAATTGATCTATAAATAGAGAATTTAAATTTCTCTCTATTAAAGAAATATTCCATTCTGAAGAGTCTATATCCTCAGGGCAAGCTTCGTAAATGACAAAGTTAATTGTTTCATCTACCATAGTATGAAGCAACGCTACCGTATCTTGTTTTTGAAGAATTTTGTTGCGTAAAGAGTAAACAACATTACGTTGATCGTTAATAACATCGTCCAGCTTTAAATTATACTCTCTCATAGAAAAATGAGATCCTTCGACAATTCGTTGTGTTCTTGAAACAAACTCGCTCATGTCTTTGTTATTTATAAGTCCTTCTGCATCAGTCTTAATAACCTTTTGCATTTTATCGACTTCTTCTTTTGCAAACCGTACAAAAATATCGTCCTCTAGGGAAATGAAGAACTGTGTTTCCCCTGGATCGCCTTGACGCCCAGCTCTTCCTCTTAACTGATTGTCAATACGAATGCTTTCGTGTTTTTCAGTTCCTAAAACAAAGAGACCCCCAATATCTGCGACACCTTCTCCAAGAACTATATCTGTGCCTCGACCTGCCATATTGGTAGCAACCGTGATTTGGTTTAGCTGACCAGCTTCCGAAATCAGCTCGACCTCTTGTTCAATGCTTTTTGCATTCAGAAGCTGATAATTTAAGTTTTCTTTGTCTAAATAATTTGCAACCTTTTCTGATTGTAAAATAGAAGTAGTTCCAATAAGAACAGGTTGACCATTCATATGGCGAGCTTTAGCTTCTTTTGCAACGGCTGCATATTTATCATCACTTGTATTAAATACTAAATCGGATTTATCAACTCTAATTTTCGGTCTATTTGTTGGGATTTGAATTACGTCCATACCATATACTTGTCTAAATTCACTTTCCTGCGTTTTAGCTGTACCTGTCATACCAGAAAGCTTAGGATACAGACGGAAGTAGTTTTGAATAGTTATTTGAGCCTGGGCCTTGTTTTCATCTGTTAAAGTGACATTCTCTTTCGCTTCAATCGCTTGATGTAAACCATCCGATAATGATCGACCTTCCATAATACGACCAGTGAACATATCAACTAAATGAACTTTATCGTCTTTCACAATATAATCTACATCTCGTTCGAACATGACATGTGCTCTAACGGCCTGAATAACATAATGATATAGAGTTTGGTGTTCCAAATCATACAGATTATCAATACTAAACGCAGCTTCAACTTTTTCAATGCCTGCCTCAGTAAGCGAAGTTGCCTTTGTTTCAGGATCAAAATCATAATCTTGCTCTATTTTAAAACGTTTAGCAAGAATTGCAGCTATTGAATGTAGCTCAGCTCTAGAACTCGTTTTACCTGCAACGATTAAAGGTGTTTTAGCTTCGTCAATCAGCACACTGTCAACTTCATCTATGATTGCGTAATGGAAAGGACGTTGAACCTTCTGAGCTAGATTGCTCACCATATTATCGCGAAGATAATCAAAACCAAACTCCGTTCCTACACCATACGTGATATCAGCCAAATAAGCCTGTTGCTTATCTTCAGGAGTCATCATTGGTATATTGATCCCAACAGTTAATCCTAAGAATCGATGGATTTGTCCAATTTGTTCGAAATCTCTTTTTGCTAGGTATTCATTTACTGTAATTACATGAACACCTTTTGATTCTAAGGCTTTTAGATAGGATGGAAGAGAGGCTACTAATGTTTTACCTTCTCCTGTAGGCATCTCAGCTATATTGCCCTCTGCTAAAACAAGACCGCCTAAAAGCTGAACATCAAAGTGGCGCATCTGTAAAACTCTTTTAGAAGCTTCTCTGACTACAGCAAAAACTTCTGGTATTATTGATTGAAGTGTTTCTTTTTTATCTAGTCTTTCTTTAAAAATGGACGTCATTTGTTTCAGTTCTTCATCAGATAAATGAACGAATTTTTCTTCTAGTTCATTAATTTTTTTTACTATTTTAAAGTACTTTTTTAATTGCCTAGCACTTGTATTATTATTCTGCTTTAACCATGGAATCATTTGAATTCTCCTTTAACTTAAACACACTAATACATTCTATCAAATTTCTAGGGAAAATTCTATTTTACTTGCAATTGAACGAAAGCTTTTAAATTAGTAAAAATTTAATATTCCACAAAAAATGTTTCATTTTGATAAAAGCGTGATATAATACATATGATTTGATATAGATGAGGAGGAGAGACATGCTTGCCTTTACGCTTGTGTTGGCATTTGTCGCATCCGTACTATTTACACCACTTGTAAAGAAATTAGCGTTTCGCTTTGGAGCGGTCGATAAGCCAAACTATAGAAAAGTACATGCTAATATTATGCCGAGACTCGGTGGACTAGCTATCTTTTTGTCCTTTCTCGTCGCATTTTTCGTATATAGACCAGATGGTCAGTATGACAAAGCAATGTTACTTGGAGCGTTAATCATAATTGTTACAGGTGCTTTAGATGATATGTTTGAGATTACTGCAAAAGCAAAACTACTTGGACAGCTTCTAGCAGCTTCAAGTGTTGCCATATATGGTGGATTACAAATTGAGTTTATTAACATACCATTTTTAGATTTTGAGTTACAGTTTGGATATTTTGCAATACCACTTACTATTTTGTGGATTATTGCCATTACAAATGCAATAAATTTAATCGATGGTCTAGATGGTTTAGCCGCGGGTGTTTCTACGATAGCTCTTTTAACTTTAGCTGGAATGGCTATTATGATGGGCAATCCATTCGTTGCTACAATGGCAGCTATATTAGCTGCAAGCACGCTCGGTTTCTTAGTATTCAACTTTTATCCAGCGAAGATATTCATGGGAGATACCGGAGCATTGTTCCTTGGATACATGATTTCCATCCTTGCCTTATTAGGATTTAAAGGTGTAACGATGTTTGCCTTGATCATTCCTATTATTATGCTTGGTGTACCTATTTCGGATACATTCTTTGCGATTGTTCGAAGATATCGCTCAAAACAGCCATTGATGGCTCCTGATAAATCTCATTTGCATCATTGCTTGATAAATGTAGGATTCACGCATCGTCAAACGGTACTAATTATTTATGCAATAGCAGCAATGTTTGGAATTGCTGCATTGATATTCTCCCAAGCAACGATGTGGGGAGCAATCTTACTATTAGTTATCATGCTTATCGCAATTGAGTTTTTTGTAGAAGCAGTTGGTTTAGCAGGGAAGAATTACAAACCACTCATTAATTTAGTGAGAACAATAGGTAAATCATGAAAAAAATCCTCTCATTCTAGTTTGTAGAATGAAAGGATTTTTTTGTATTTGAATGAAAATAAAGAGCTCTGAAGAAATTTTCTTCAGAGCTCTTTAACAGTTATGGACGATCATCTACTGCGTAGTTATTGTTTGTATCGGATTCATTGTCTGAAATATTGCTTGTTTCTGGTTGTAAACCAAGATGGCTTTTCAGTAAATCTTGAGTTTCCTCTAAACTTTCCTCATCTAACTTCCAATAATAAACTCCTGTAGACATATCATCGTAGCCCTCAAGTGATAAGGTATCGATTTGAGGAACGCCACCTTTAATATATTCAAAGAAGGATTTCATTTCATCGAATGTTAAATCAGTCTTCATATTTTCTCCGACCGCATCTATCACTTCACCGTATTTAGTAAAGGAAGAAGCTGAACTAGCTTTCTTAATTATAGAAGAAAGTATCATTTGTTGACGTTTACCTCGTTCGATATCATTATCAAGCTTTCGCGTTCTCGCTAAAGCTAATGCTTCTCGTCCGTCCAATTCCTGTAACCCTGGCTCTAGTTGAACAGTTCGTTTATTGTTTTCATCTTTTTCCAATAACTTATAAGGAACCTCGGCTTCGATTCCTCCTAAAGCATCAATAACATCAACAAATGCATCAAAATTCATCTTCACGTAATAATCTACTGGAACTTCTAACAAATTTTCGACTGTTTCAATTGCAACCCGTGTACCACCATATGCATGGGCATGGGTAATTTTATCTTTATAACCGACTTCATCAATATAAACATATGAATCACGTGGAATACTTACTAACTTTACTGTTTTAGATTTATTGTTTAATGTCGCAAGCATTAAGGCATCCGAACGACTGTTTTCATCGCCCTGATTACGTTCTTCGCTGTCATCAATACCAATAAATAAAACTGAAACATTGTCATTTAATGGTTCTACTTTTTCTTCACGCAAAGTAGATTTTTCACGATCGCCCGCAATTTGAAATGCATTGCCAGCTGCTAACTCGGCTTTCTTAGTTAAGTAGACTGCATAGGTGGATAAAGAAATAAGCATGGACGCAACTATTATGAGTGAAATAGTTAATATTTTGCGTTTTTTACTGCTCTTCTTTTTCTCCTTTTTATATAACCTTCTATTCATTTTTATAATCTCCCTTTATTCTTCATACAGCTTTAGGACGAAGAATCGACAAAATAGTTTCATTAAATTTGACATGACCTTAATTATACTATGGAATTGATAATAGGTAAATTTAATTCAACACAAATTCTAGAAACTCTTTGTCGACAAGTTCAATTTGCGCTTGCCCATTAGTCATTTCAGCAATCCAACTTGTAAAGGCATGCTCCTCATCCGCTTTTGTATAAACCAAAACTTCTACAAGCTCTGCATAATTTATTTCTTTTAAAGGGTAGACAGAATTGCGCACTTCATTTTCCACTTTTCCTAACCACGTATAGTCGATCGATACTTTCAATATATGATGCTGTTTACGCTCTATTACTTTTGCAGCATCAATTCCTTCTGTAGTGGCTTTCCCGTAAGCACGGATAAGCCCACCACCACCGAGTTTGATGCCACCAAAATAACGAGTGACAACAACTACTGTATCTTTGAGCCCTTGCTTTTTAAGCACCTCGAGCATTGGTACACCCGCAGTACCACTTGGTTCACCGTCATCATTTGCTTTTTGTATATTATCATGCTCACCAATAATATATGCGGAGCAGTTATGATTAGCACTTTTATGCTTTTCTTTGATATTATTAATAAAATCCTGTGCTTCTTCTTCGGATTCCGCTCGGTTAATATATGTGATAAATCGTGATTTTTGAATGACGATTTCACTCTCACCATAGCCTTGTACAGTTTTGTAATCTTTTCTCATAGATATATTTCCCCTCCTGATTCTATTGAAACATAGTTGTAAAGTAATTTTAATTTATTTTTAGTCACTTAGTGCTATAATAGGATTTGTCATCATTTGTGAATGAGGACTCATTTGGACGCATAAAGGAGAAAAAACAGATGACGAATATGAATTTTGAAACGCAGTCGTTAGATGTTATTTTCGATCGGATGGTCGAAGTGATGGACCATTCGAAAAAGGATATATTCATTATAAGCGAACAAAGTCGACAAAGCTTTGAAGAAATGAAAGTGGAGTTAGAAATTATTCGTGGAGATATCGAGGCGGTTATTATTGAAGGGGATTTACTAGAAGCGAAATCGAAGCTTTCTAGAAATCGGTTAGCTGAAGTCTCTAAGAATTTTGACTCATACGATGAACCACAAGTTCGCCAAGCCTATGAAACTGCAAATGAAATTCAAATAAATCTTCTCATCAAGCGTAGTGAGGAACGGCAGCTAAGAATGCGAAGAGATGATTTAGAACGCAGATTACAAGGTTTGTTAGAAATGATTGAGCGTGCCGATCATCTGGTCAATCAGGTGAATATCGTTATGAATTACTTAACATCCGATTTGAAAAATGTAGGAGAAGCATTAGAAAATGCAAAAATTAAACAAGATTTCACCCTGAAAATTATCGAAGCACAAGAGGAAGAACGCAAAAGACTTTCAAGGGAAATTCATGATGGCCCTGCGCAAATGCTAGCGAATGTACTACTTAGAACAGATTTGATCAATCTTACATATGAGCAGCGCGGTGGAGCGGAAGCGATGAAAGAAATTCTTGACCTAAAAACAATGGTTCGCGATGCTTTGTCAGAGGTCCGTCGCATCATTTATGACCTTCGACCAATGGCATTAGACGATTTGGGGTTAATACCGACGCTTCGAAAGTATATAATGACAATTGAAGAATACAATCCAACAGGTAAAATCCATTTCCAAACCTTTGGAGAAGAGAAAAGATTAGGAACCAATTTTGAAGTGGCCATATTCCGCATAGTCCAAGAGTGTTTAACAAACGGAACTAAACATGGGAAATTTACAGAAGCTTGGGTAAAAGTTGAGTGGTTGAAACAAAAGATAAATATTATCGTCAAAGATAATGGGGCTGGATTTGATCCAGAGGTAGCAAAAGAAAAATCTTTTGGTTTAATTGGAATGAAAGAACGGGTGGATTTGTTAGAAGGATCGATGAAAGTTATTTCATCCCCCGGCAAAGGAACTACAATTTTGTTTAGCATCCCATTAAATGAGGAATAGTAAATATGGCTTTTTAACTATAGGAGGAAATGAACATGACAAAAATAATAATCATAGATGATCATCAACTATTCCGCGAGGGAGTAAAACGTATTTTAGACTTTGAAGATTCTTTCGAAGTTATCGCAGAAGGTGACGACGGCAATGACGTCCTAAGTCTGTATGAAAAGCACGTACCAGATGTAGTATTAATGGACATTAATATGCCTACTAAAAATGGGGTAGAGGCAACAGGAGAATTGCTAGAAAAATTCCCTGAAGCAAAAGTAATCATCCTTTCGATTCATGATGACGAATCATATGTTTCACACGCATTAAAAACTGGTGCACTTGGATACATGCTTAAAGAAATGGATGCAAATGCCATCGTTTCAGCTATCAAAGTAGTAGCAAAAGGCGGATCCTACCTACATCCAAAAGTAACACGTAACCTTGTGGCAGAATTCCGTCGCTTAAGCGAGCGAGAAAACAAAGGAAGCTTCCATCAAACAGAAATTCGTCGTCCATTCCATTTACTAACAAAACGTGAATGCGAAGTACTGCAATTACTAACAGATGGTCAAAGCAACCGAACAATCGGAGAAACATTATTCATCTCCGAAAAAACCGTGAAAAATCACGTATCCAGCATCCTTCAAAAAATGAACGTCAACGACCGCACTCAAGCCGTAGTAACCGGCATCAAAAACGGCTGGGTAGAAGTTCGATAATAACAGTGAACCCCTCTCGCATTGGCGAGAGGGGTTATTTTTTCGTTACCTTCTATAAAGAGTGAGTCCACTTGCGATTAGCAGTGCTGAACTAGCGATTACGCTGAAGTATATTGCGATTCGAGAGATGGAACTTGCGATTCGAAGTGCTGAATTTGCGATTCGCATAAAACTCCGATTTGATTTGCGATTTGAAGTCCTGAACTTGCGATTAGCACCACTCAACTTGCGATTCTCACTCTATAAAAAATAACACCAAAATATAATCCTACTTTTTCGAATAATATGTTCTTCCGCCAGCTTTATGCACTTGCAAATCCATATTACCTAACATTCTCGAAGCGGTATAAATAGATTCGATTTTACAAAACTTTCGAAATTCTCTATTCGTTATTCTGTTATTAATAAGAAGAAAATAATCATCAACAGCTTTTTTATGAGCATTTCTATCACGCTTATTGCAACTGGTACATGTCCAAGTTTTTCCCGTACGTAACATCCCCAACACACCACAATTCGGACACTCCACACCCGTCCGGATTTCACTCACGGGAATACGATAATGCTCACAGAGCGGCGAATATACAAAAACCGATCTCTTCTCAAGTATCAGCTTTTGAACCTTAAGTAACTCCTCCTCTGAAAAACTAGCACCGTCGCAACTAGTGTACATCTTATTAACTCGTTCAACCATGCTCTCTAATTTATAAATGGGATAATGGGTAGGTTTTTGCAAAATACGGGAGGACTTCGCGGTCAAAATGACAGCGCCAGTCACTTTCATTTGGGGGAGAGTGTTGCGTAGAAATTCTTTCATGAAGCGGATATGCCTCATCAATTGAAAATATGGATTAGAAAAGGGGGTCTCTAGTCCGTTTTCTTCCTTATAAAATTCATCTAGCTCTTCATTAAAATACAAGCGTCCACTTATATTCTTCGACTCTAGTACAATACAGCACCGGTCAGTTACAATCAGACAGTCAATCTGCACTTTCCAATCACCGAGATCCAAACAGACATCCGAAAAAACGCGTAACTCACCAGGTAATCGAAGCTCCTTCAACCGATCAACAAGCCGAACCTCGCCTCGAACTCCAGCTTCCTGTTTTCGAATCTCTCACGAATAAAATCAATCATTCCAGATTCATCGTCCAACCTTTTCAATAATGCAAAATGTCCACTCAATGCTTCAGCTCCTTTCTACCTATATCTTACATTCAGATACCAGAATATTCTACCTATTATTGGTGGGAACTTAATAATTGAGTTTTCGTCTTAAATGTGACAAAATAACCTTCAGCAGGAGGAGACATCTATGAAAATTATTCAAACGATTACACTAGCAGCCATCGCACTGACACTGGCAGCATGCAATAGCAATGATGATGCAGAACAAAACTCTAATTCCGCAAGTGACATCGCTCCATCAAACACACAAACAACAACCGATCACGGTGTGGAAGATAAAAGCGAAACCTCTATAGGCTTCGAAATGTCGGGTGGCAATATTGAAGAAGCGACGAATGTACCAGAAAAGGAAAAATCGGCCCTAATTGATTCCTTCACAGAATACATGGAATCATTCAACGAAGAAGATGTTGAACGTTACATGAAAACAATCTCAAAAAATCCTGAAGGTTTCAACTACGATGACGAAAAAATTATGGTTGAAAAAACGTTCCATGATTTTGACACGACACGGACTGCCGAAAATATCACCGTCATCGAATATAATAATTCACAAGCTCAAGTATTTTCGAACATTCATACTTCACTAGAACAAATCGACTCAGGCGCTAAACTTAGCCAAAACGGTCGCCAAGTGACTGTATTTGTCAAAGAAGACGGCAATTGGCTAGTTTCAAGTGTCTATTATATAGGTGAATCAACTGAATAAAAAAGCATTCCCCAGACATATATGACAAATATCATGTTTGGGGCTTTTTTATGCTTCCATTTTTTACCCACATTCAGTAAACTACAAATAGGAGTGTGATTTTATAAAATGAAGACAGCAATCGTAACCGACAGCACCGCATATATCCTGAAAGAAATTCGTGACCAACTGAATATTCATATGGTGCCGCTAAGCGTTGTCATCGGAAATAACACCTACCAGGAAGAAATAGATATCAACACCACAGAATTCTACGATAAAATCAGGCTTGGTGGAGCTCTCCCAAAGACATCCCAACCAGCCATAGGGAAATTTATCGAGACATATGAACAACTAGCAAAAGATTACGATGCAATTATCTCTATCCACCTTTCAAGTGGCATCAGCGGAACGCTTGCTGGAGCACAACAAGCGGGAGAAATAGTAGACTCCATCGACATACACACATTCGATACCGAAATTTCGTGCATGGTCCAAGGCTTCTACGTCCTTAAGGCTGCTGAAATGGCACAAAAAGGTGCAACTCCAGACTCAATCATCCAAGAGCTAAACACATTGAAACAAACAATGCGTGCATACTTCATGGTTGATAACTTAGACCATTTACATCGTGGAGGAAGGCTAAATAGCTTCGAGCGCGTAATTGGCTCTGTACTACAAGTAAAACCAATTTTACACTTCCAAAACAAAGTCATCGTTCCGTTTGAAAAAGTTCGTACGCGTAAAAAAGCGATGAAACGTATTTCGGACATGCTTCAAGAAGACTCGAATAAATTTAATATAAAAGCAACCATCATACATGCAAACAACGAAAACGAAGCG
The DNA here is from genome assembly GCF_044762655.1 of Psychrobacillus sp. NPDC096623. Lineage (NCBI taxonomy): Bacteria > Bacillati > Bacillota > Bacilli > Caryophanales > Bacillaceae > Psychrobacillus > Psychrobacillus sp. NPDC096623. Next base: position 507,001 of record NZ_JBIWER010000001.1, on the reverse strand, counting down.
ATCGCATGGAAAGACGAACTCCAAGCAACTATGCCGAACGTAGATTTCACCATCAGCTATTTCGGTCCCGTAATTGGTACGCACCTTGGGGAAGGCTCAATGGGTCTAGGTTGGTACAAAAACTAACGAGGAGAATGCCTATGAACGAACAGCTGCAACAATTTCTCACTGGCCGCATTTGGCTTCGCGAACACACCCCATTCCCACGCGAAGTCATCAACGCCCATATCAACTCCGGACACATCCACCTAAGGCAAGGCATCACTACATTTACAGAACCCAACCTTTTTTGGCAATCAAAGAAGAACGTATGCAACAGATGCCACAACGCAAATCAATCCTACTTTCACTCATTCAACTGTGCTCGCTGTAACCAAATATGTACTTATTGCCGCCATTGTATACGAATGGGACGGGTGAGTAGTTGTTCCGAGTTACTCATTTGGGACAAGCAGCTTGCACGCGGCGCGAACGCTCATGTGTTTGCATGGAATGGCCAGTTAACTTTACTTCAACAAAAGGCAAGTGAAGAACTACTTTCTAGTGTCGAACGAAATGAGTCCCACTTAATTCATGCAGTATGCGGCGCAGGGAAAACTGAGCTTTTATTACCAGCTATTTTTGCAAGCTTACAGACAGGCAAAAGAGTTTGTGTTGCCGCTCCGAGAACAGATGTTATTCTAGAATTATTCCCTCGCTTTCAGAAAGTCTTCCCAAATACAACAATTCATGCTCTATACGGAGGCGCACCAGACCAATACGGCTACGCTGAATTAGTACTCGCAACAACTCATCAGCTTTATCGATTTGAACATGCCTTCGACGTCGTATTTGTCGATGAAGCAGACGCTTTTCCTTATTACGCTGACGAAACACTTCAACGAGCAGTCACGAAAGCTGCCAAACCACTTGCTGCCATTCATTACGTTACCGCCACTCCTACAAAAACATTAATAACAACGAACCAATCCATTCTCACACGAAGATATCACGGTCACAACCTTCCAGTACCTAGGCTTGATAGTCTTTGGGGCTATAGGAGACAACTAAAAAAAGGAAAAATCCATCCAAAACTACAAGCATGGATTAATAAAAAAATAGAAACCAAAACCCCGTTTCTTATCTTTCTCCCTACTATAGAAATGCTAGAAAATTTCCCAGGAGATATACCTAGAGTCCATGCCGAGCATCCAAAAAGAAAAGAACTAGTCATGCAATTACGGGAAAAGAAGATACCTGGTTTACTAACAACGACGATATTAGAACGAGGGGTAACGATTGAGAATGTACAGGTGGCCATAGTCGGAGCAGAACAACCGATTTATACTTCCAGTGCGCTCATTCAAATAAGTGGACGAGTCGGAAGGTCAGCGCAGCATCCAGACGGAGATATTGTATTTTTTCACCATGGCATAAGTAGAGAAATGGATAAAGCACAGGATGCGATAGAAGGGTGGAATCGAGCTTGAATTGTTTAATCTGTAGAACTCCTTACAAATCTCCACCATCCTGGTCGAAGTTATTTTTATACGAGATAGATTCATTTACTTGCACAAGATGCTCGGGAAAATTTGAGGAATCCCAAACGAACATCGATTTTACTCATTTTCAAGGAACCACTTATGAAGGAGCAGTCGACTCAGTCTTTTGTTTATACATCTATAATGAAGCCATGAAAGAATATCTACATCAATACAAATTCCTTCAGGACGTTGCATTAGCTAAAGTATTTGCCCAAAAACTTCAGCAGGCATTTGAGTCCAAAGAAGGTATTGTCGTCCCCATTCCAATGCATTCAGAAAAATTAATAATACGCACATTCTCACAAGTCGATGAACTTCTAAATGCATCACAAATTTCCTATCAACACTTACTTTCTAAAATTACCACTGAAGCTCAAGGAAAGAAAACAAAAAACGAACGTTTAAAAACAGCGAATCTTTTTGAAGCAACCCAAACAATCGAAGACTCAAATTATATTTTATTCGACGATATATACACGACTGGAGCAACCATTCACCATGCCGCAAAGATTTTAAAGGACTCAGGAGCGAAAAGAGTCGATGCCATCACTTTAATAAAAGGCTAATCAACCGATATAAAGGAAGAGAATATATTGTGGAGGTAACGACATGGGTGAACTAAAAAATTGTCCGTCGTGTGGCGAGTTTTTTAACTATACAGGAATGAGAGATGTATGTAATAACTGCGCTATGAACGAAGAAAAACTTTTCGAAGTAGTATATCGCTTTCTTCGCAAACGTGAAAATCGAGCAGCAACAGTAGAACGAATTGTAGAAGTTACAGGTGTGGAAGAGTCCCTACTACACAAATGGGTACGTAAAAATCGTCTGCAGCCTGCACTGTTCCCAAACTTAGGTTATCCATGCGACAATTGTGGGAAAATCACAAACTCAGGGAAACTATGCGTTTCATGTACGGAAGAATTAAAATCCGGTCTTCGTCAATTTGATGCAGCAAAAGAATTCCGTGACAGAGTAGCAAACCAAGAAAGTGGTACGTACCATGCAGATAGCAAGAGAAAATAAACTCTCACCTCGTGTGGGAGTTTTTACTTAGATTGAAATGAATTACTCCCAAAACTGTCCTAGTTCCCCCAAAAGACCCTTCAATTCCGCACGACACGTTAATTCTCAAGACCTATTCCACACAAATCGTTCAAATTACTCTAAACACTTCATATTTCAAGCCGAAATAATACATAGACACTTCGAACAGATAAGGGGAGGAAGAAACTCGATGAAAATTACAAATGTTGGTTTAAGCCAGATAAACCCATACAAACGCAATCAACAACAAGTTGAAAAAACACAGCAAACAACTAAAACAACCGCAGATCAACTAGAAATTTCGTCTGCTGCGAAAAGCATGCAAACAAAATCACCAGTTGAAGTAGAACAAGCAGAACGAGTTGCAGCGATCAAAGCAGATATCGATGCAGGAACATACAAAGTAGATGCGAAGAAACTAGCATCTAATATCCTAAATTATTACCGTATCTGATAAAAGGAGCATACAAACATGTCCATCGATATCATATTGCAATCACTTAGCAAACTAGATATGCTTCACAAAAGCTTACTTGAAGTTGCATACAAAAAAACAGAAGCTATCAAAATTGGGGACATGGACAGTCTTAACCAGCTGCTCAAGGATGAGCAAGCACACGTAGCAGGCATTTCACAGCTTGAACAACAGCGTCAACTAGAGGTAACGGATTACCTTCGAGCAAAAGGAATTGCTCCTACTGACAACCCAACTGTTGCACTTGTCTTGGAAAATACCAACACAGACGAAGAAAAAGCTCAACTAACAAAAGCGCGCAATAATTTACTATTAACATTAGAAACATTAAAACACCAAAATGATTTAAACCAAAAACTAACATTCCAATCACTGCAATTCGTCAATATGACGCTTGATATGTTACGACCAAAGCCCGACCAAATAAACTACTCGAAATCCGAAGTACAGGTTCCTTCCATAGGTAAGGCACACTTCGACTCACAAGCTTAAGGAGGCCAACCCATGCGCTCCACATTTATGGGACTAGAAGCAAGTAAACGCGGTTTATTCACTCAACAATCCGCACTTTATACAACAGGACACAACATCTCCAATGCCAATACAATAGGCTATTCACGACAACGCGTGAACATGGAAGCAACATTAGGCTATCCAGGAACAGGACTTAATGCTCCAAAAACTGCTGGTCATATCGGAACAGGTGTACAAGCTCATTCTGTTCAGCGTATACGTGACGAGTTTATTGACCGTCAATACCGCCAAGAAACAACAAAGCTCGGCTATTGGGAATCACGTTCATCTGCCATAAGTCAAATTGAAGATATCGTTACAGAACCATCTGATTACGGCTTAAACGCAGCTTTTGACCAATTTTGGAATTCTCTTCAGGATTTAAGTGGTAGTCCTGAGAATGCAGCAACACGTAAAGTTGTAGTCCAACGTGCACTTCATCTTGCAGATTCCTTTAATTACACACATAAACAACTTTCTGATATTCAAGCGAATATTGGAAATGAAATAAAAGTTTCTACGGATGATATAAACTCTATTTTAAAGCAAATTGCATTTCTAAATGAACAAATCCAAGCAGTTGAACCAAATGGTTATATGCCAAATGATTTGTATGATTCACGTGATACACTTATCGATGAGTTATCACAATACTTCCCTGTAGAAACTACGCGTGTCCCGTCTGGTGGAAATGCACTGGCTATTGCAGAGGGTAGCTTGACAGTTAGTATTAAATTAAAAGATGGAAGTAAAATTAGTTTAGTTGAAGGAAAGAATTACTCGCAGATTACAGCTCAAGATACTACTAACAAAGCAATTGATGGTACTGATCTTACAAATGGTTTTTCACAGTTCACTATTACCGATATTGGTACATTAACTGGTTCAAGAGCTCCCATTGGATATGATAATTTGGATGGTTCTAAAGGAAAACTTTTATCATTAATTGATTCATATGGTCATGGTACCCCTATGGACGGTTATTTTTCGGAAACACTAGCAAAGTTAGATAAAATGGCCGATGCGTTTATAAAGGAATTTAATGCCATACACTTCGATGGCTATACTTTAGCGGAAGGTACAGTTGCTAGTGTTAAAGACCAGAATTTCTTTGGTGGAACAGGGGCTGCTGGAATAACGGTACTTGAGGAAATTATAAAGAATCCAAATCTAATCGCAGTTTCTGACGCACAAGGTGAAGTGGGTAATGGAAAAAATGCGATTAAATTAGCAAATATGAAATTTAATAAATTAGGCGATTTAAGTGGGGCAACTGTTCAATCATTCTATCAAGGAATTATAGGTCAACTTGGTGTAGATGGAGAGCAGGCAATTAGAATGTCAAGTAATGCAACTACAATAAGAATGACAGTGGAAAACAATCGGGCTTCTGTAAGTTCGGTTTCTCTTGATGAAGAAATGACTAACATGATTACATTCCAACAAGCTTATAATGCCAATGCTCGAATGATTACAGTTATTGATGAAACATTAGACAAAATCATAAACGGCATGGGCAGAGTAGGTCTATAGGAAGGAGATAAATAAATGCGTGTAACACAATCCATGCTTTCTAGTAATATGCTACGTAATCTTTCAAACAGCTATTCTAAAATGGGGAAGCTTCAAAATCAAATTACCTCGGGATCGAAAATTACAAGACCTTCAGATGACCCAGTAATTGCTGTAAAAGGCATTGGCTATCGAACAAACTTAAATAAGGTTGAACAATACCAACGTAATATGAACGAAGTTAACAACTGGTTAGACACATCTGACGATACGTTAGATCATGTAGGTATAGCTCTAATCCGTACTCAGGAGCTAGTAACTCAAGCGGCAAACGACTCAAACACACCTGAGGATCGCCAAAAAATAAAATCAGAAATTGATCAACTAAAACTTCAAATACGTGATTTAGCCAATACAAAAGTCGGAGAAAAGTATTTGTTTAGTGGCACGAATACGTTAAGTCCTGTTTATGGAAAAGATGATACAGGGAATACTACTTTTGCAGGTGTAAATCTGATTGAGGGTTCTGCTATTGATATTTCGAACTCTATTGCTTCCAACACAGGATATAAAAATTCAGTAGAAATAGAAGTTTACGATGGCGTAAACTTAAACGTAAACACTAATGCAGTTGAAATGTTTGCACAAATAGATGACTTGCTCACGGACATACAAGGTGATTTGTCTGCTGGGGCAAATGGCGAGACAATTGGTAACCGTCTAGGTGAAATAAGCAAAGCTCAAAATACCGTTCTTGAAAATCGTGCGGACATTGGGGCACGTCAAAATCGTGTGGAAATGATGATAAATAGATTGGCAACACAAGAAGTAGTGGTAACGAAACAACTCTCAGATAATGAAGATATTGATTATGAAAAAGTTATTACAGAAATGGTGACGCAAGAATCTATTCATCAAGCATCTCTTTCAGTCGGTGCTAAGATAATTCAAGCTACCTTAGTAGATTTTATTAGATAATATTAAGCGTTTGGACAAATTGTTCAAACGCTTTCTTTAGAGGTGAGATAGTTGAACATACCACAAATTCAAATCCGAACAACTGATGCTAAACTTGGTCTCAATATCGAAAAAGGTCAACAAACCATTCGACAACCGAAAGCGACTCAACATATTGAGCAACCCGCAGCAATTGTTGATATTAGAACTACAGACGGGGTGATGAGAATCGATTCTTCCCAAGCGAGAAGAGACGTTGGGATGATTGGTCCATTAGAGTCTTCGGCAAATTTTGCAGCCGAAGGTCGTCAAAAAGCAATGCAAGGAATTGCAAGACGTGTCAGTGAAGGAAATCAAATGATGGATATTGCGCATAATCCAAATGCAATAGTTTCTATTGCAAAGAAAAACACATTTCCAAATAAAAAAGCCTTAGGAATAGAGTTTATTCCTTCAATTGGGTCGGTTAAATTGGATTATATCCCAGCGAAATTAGATATTAATGTACAAAAACAGGATCCCCAAATTAGCGCGCAATTAAATAAGCCAATTCACGAATACAAACAAGGTCAACTGTCTGGCTACATGTTACAAAACCCATCAATCGAAATTGACGTAATTGTCTAGAAGGAGAAAATAATGAAAATAGAAACAAAATTTTTAGGTGAAATGAACATTGAGGAAAATGAAATAATTCAATTTCCAAATGGAATTCCAGGATTTGAAAGTATACAAAAATACGTTATTCTACCGCTAGAAAAAGATTCTCCATTTGCAATATTACAATCTATCGAACATGTTGAAGTAGGTTTCATAATAGCACTACCTTTTGTCTTTAAAAAGGATTACGAATTTAATCTGTTAGATGAAGATAAGGAAGAACTTAAAATAACAGATCCCGAAGATTTAATTACTTATTCTATTGTCACACTAAAAGAACCATTCAATAGTTCTACTATAAATTTACAGGCTCCAGTAGTCATAAACCACAAACAAAAAGTAGCAAAACAACTTGTCCTACAAGATTCAATTACCAACCCATTACGTTATCCGATTGAAGGAGGCGTGAGTTAATGCTTGTCCTCTCTAGAAAAAAAGATGAGTCTATAATGATAGGTGACCAAATTGAACTGAAAATATTAAGTGTAGATGGTGATCAAGTAAAATTAGGAATTGTTGCTCCCCAAAATGTGAAAGTTTATCGTTCTGAGGTTTATGAGAGTATTCAACAACAAAATAAAGAATCATTAAATATCTCTAAATCGTTACTTGAACAAATTTCTAAAAAAAATATTTAAAAAACTATTAAACATTCTCAATCAAGTACGATAATACTATTGTAAGGCAGAAATCGGGCGGCCGACCTTATTCTACCAAACAAATTCCACAAGGACGTGGAACTATATTAAACAAAATTCAAGGAGGAATCTCACAATGAGAATTCAACACAATATTTCAGCATTAAACACACACAGAAACTTAACAGCTAATCAATCACAATCTTCTAAAAACCTTGAGAAATTATCTTCAGGATACAAAATCAACCGCGCTGGAGACGACGCTGCTGGTCTTGCTATCTCTGAAAAAATGCGTGGACAAATCCGCGGTTTAGACATGGCTTCTAAAAACGCTCAAGATGGTATTTCGTTAATTCAAACAGCTGAAGGTGCTCTTAACGAAACACACGCTATTTTACAACGTATGCGTGAACTAGCAGTACAATCTTCTAACGATACAAACGTTAGTGCAGATCGTACAGCTATTCAATCAGAAGTTAATGCATTAGCAAAAGAAATTACTCGTATTGCTGATACTACTGAATTCAATACTCAAAATCTTTTAAGTGGTGGATTTACTGGTAGTTTCCAAATTGGTGCAAATAATGGTCAATCAATTTCCCTATCAATTGGTAATATGACAGCAGGTACTCTTGGAGTTAGTGGTACGGCTGCGGGAACTGGTATTTCTGTGAGTACTACAGCAAATGCAAATAGTGCTATTGATGCAATCAATACAGCTATTGAAACAGTTTCAAGTGAACGTTCTAGTTTAGGTGCTATTCAAAACCGATTAGAGCATACTATTAACAACCTTGGTGCTACTTCTGAAAACCTAACCGCTGCTGAATCTCGTATTCGTGACGTAGATATGGCTAAAGAAATGATGGCATTTACTAAAAATAATATTTTGACTCAAGCAGCTCAATCTATGCTTGCTCAAGCTAACCAACAACCACAAGGTGTTCTTCAATTACTTCAATAATTAAAAAATGAAATTCCTCTTCTTCCTATGAAGAAGGGGTTTTTTTGTTTCTACCTTAGACCTAGTTGTTATGATTTGAAAGTTAGGCACGTAGATTAACTAATGACCGATTTTTAAAAAGCTAAAGTAAATATTACTTTATTACTCGATTTTTTCTATAAAATGCCGATGATAAAGAAGAGGTGTTTTTATGGAGAATTTAGTAATTCAAATTGAACAATCTAAAATTGATATACCAACTTTAAAGATAAATAACTATTATATACATAGTAAGTACAATCCCCTAAAAGAAGCAGAAAATTTTGCATTGAAAAATTACAAAAAAGGTTCATTTCATGTAGTTTTTGGGGGCGGATTAGGATATTATACAAATGCATTTAATAATCTATCAGGGGATGGGCAAGATATACTTGTGATAGATCCTATTACAGATTTAAATCATGATGAGAAAGTTCATCTAGATTTTTCTGATAACGTATTGAATAACCTTATTAGAGATAAATTGGTAGGATGGACAGAAATTAAACTTATTTGCTTACCTAATTACAGTAAGTTATTTCCAACATATTATCTAAAAGTCGCTAGAATTGTACGAGATAAAATGTTAATCAAGCAAATTTTTGAGAATACAATTAATCAACATTCTGATATTTGGCAAGAGAATTATATAAGAAATCTAGAATTTTTAAATAAAGATAAGAGAATTGATGACTTGAAAAATAAAGTAGACTATCCAATAATTATAGCATCGGGTGGACCATCATTAACAAAGCAACTAGATTTGATGAAGCAGTACCGTCAAAAATATATTTTGATTGCTGCTGGATCTACTGTTACCTCTCTAATGAAAAATGATTTAGAGCCTGATTTTGTAGTTGTAATGGATGGAAAAGAATCTAATTATAAATTATTTGAAGATCTAAAATTCACTAAAGCTAAATTAATATATGGTTTAGTAACTAGATACAAAATTCGTAAATATTTTAATCAAGATGCCTATCACTATTTATCAACGGACTGTTATATGATGGAAGATCATTATATCGAGTTGACAGGCAACCAAGCTACAAAATTAGCTGGAGGGGGAAGTGTTGCTACTTTTGCTTTAAGTTTTGCTCGTTTTTTATCTAGTGGACCAATTACAATGGTTGGTCAAGATTTAGCATACACAAATAACCTTTCTCATAATGCAACAAATAAAAATGTATTTCAAATTACAGAGCACTTTATAAAAGATCGTAATTTATTTGAGATAGAAGGTTATAATGGGGAGAAAGTTTTAACAGGTCATAATTTTTTGGCGATGAAAGAAGTCTTTGAAATTATTTATAATGATTTAGAAAATAAAGGGGCGATTTATAATAGCACCGAGGGCGGTGTAAATATAGTTGGATATCAAAATATGAGGTTAGAAGATTTTACTAAACGTTTTTTAAATCTTGAAATCGACATGAGCATTTTTGATATGGATTCAAATTTAAAATACACACATAATAAAATACTAATGAAATTAATGAATGAAGTTGCAGCTTATGAGGAAGGTATTAAATTGCTTCTAGACAATATAAAATTGTTAAACTCTACACGATCAAAGAGGAAATTTAACTCTAGTATTTTGAGAAGAATGGATTTAAATGATGGGGCGTTTAAAATACTCTGTAACAAAGTCTCTGTAAACTTATCAGCTCATAAAATTGTGACTAATGTTTTAAATGGATTTAAACCAGCTGAATTTGAAACTGAGAATATTAAGTACAATAGGATATATAATCAAAATGATGAACTGTTAAATCAATTACTAGAATTATTTATAAAAGCAAAAAGAATGACAGAAGACGTTGTAAATAATTTAAAGGAGACAAGTTAAATGAGTGAATTAAATGAAATGATTCAAGCTAGCAAAGAAAGTTATATTAATTATGCTGCTAAATTACCCGCTGGTTGTCAACAAATCGCTAATCATTTAAGGGAAGACTCGGTATTAAAAGCAATTGATATGATTCGACAATTTAGTGAAGGTGTTGCTTGGCTGAATGAAATGAATACAATATTACAAAAAAATAATGCAATTATTCCATTAGAAGTATCAAAGATTTTTGAATATTTAGAAGAAGTGAACGACGGATTAAGTATACAAGATTATGTGATAGTTGCGGATATGTTTGAGTATGAATTACAACCATTCTTTGAAGAACATTTATCTGCTATATCAGTTGCTTGAAATCTTTACCTATAGAATGTAGAGGACGGAGCTATTAATGAACTGGAGTGTTGAGTTGGCAAAAGATGGAGATTATACATTAAAGCTTAATGATATTTACATCTACAGCAAATATAAACCGATTGATGATGCATATCGATTTATATTAAGTGAAAAAAATAGATTGGCAGACAAAATATTTTTAGTTGGCCTAGGGTTAGGGTATCATTTAAAAGCATTGTTGGATCACAATACAAAAGCAGAAATTTATGTTTTAGTGTTTGATGTCAATGAATTTGAAATGTTAGAAAAATATGGGGACAATACAATCTTACAAAATGAAAGAGTGCATATCATTTCATTATCTACAAAAGAAGATGTAACAGATATTATTACAGCACAAATAATTATCCCAATCCAATGGATTAAGGCTATCGGCTCTAAACATAAACTTACTGATTTTTTAGAAGATATTAAATTACGGCAAATGAGCTTTGATGTTATTGAAAAGCGTATGGAGAATAATTTTGAATATACGACTAGATTAAATCATCCAACTGTCTCTAAATATAAAGATGCCTTTACTAAAGAGACGGCTTGTTTAGTATCATCTGGACCATCGTTAGAAGATACTATTCATACTTTAAAAAAGTTTATTTGTAAAGCATATATTATCTGTATGGGATCTACACTAAAAATGTTACTGGCTCATGACTTGACACCGGATGCAGTAGTTATATCTGACGCAAAAGAAGTTGTCAAACATCAACTTTTAAATACGAATTATACGGGAAGACTTTTTTATTCTGCTACTGCAAGTAAGGAAGCATTAGAATTGCATATGGGTCCTAAAATAGTCTTATATCAACAAGGCTACGAGGCTTCAGAAAGTTTAGCACTAAAGAGGGAAGTAGAGACTTTAAGTGTAGGTGGTTCTGTTGCTACATTAGGCTTTTCCTTAGCGAATTATTTAGGTTTCGAAAATATTATATTATTTGGTCAAGATTTAGGCTTCAAAGGTGTAAAAACACATGCATCATTAGCAACTTCTGGAGTTCAAACAAAGCAAGCCTATACTTATAAAAAAGTTTTAGCTAACAGTGGTGAATTCATAAATGCCTCAAGAAGCTTAAATACGTATTATAGATGGTTCCAAAAAAATGTACCGCTTTCAAAATCAAATGTGTTCAATACAGCATGGAATGGTGCAAAAATAAGAGAAACAAATTATATATCACCCAAAAAATTAGAAGAATGGGCAGAAAAATTACCAATTACGGATTTCGAAAAGTTGTTTAAGTAAATACAATAGAGGAGTAAGACGATGAATCCTTTTATCTCAATAAATGGAAGAAAAATAGGCTCTAATTATAAACCAATCGTGATCGCTGAGATTGGTATTAATCATGAAGGAAGCTTAAAAGTAGCAATGGAAATGGTAGATGCTGCATTTGAAGCAGGGGCAGAGATAATAAAACATCAAACGCATATTGTGGAAGATGAGATGAGTGAAAGCGCGAAAAATGTTATTCCTGGGAATACAGATGTTTCGATTTATGAAGTAATGTCTCGATGCGCATTAAATGAAGAAGATGAGATTGAACTGAAAAACTATGTGGAAAGTAAAGGGATGATTTTTATTAGTACACCCTTTTCAAGAGCTGCTGCAAATCGTCTTGAGCGAATGGGGGTTCAAGCATATAAAATCGGTTCAGGGGAGTGTAATAATTACCCACTCATTGAACATATTGCATCATTTGGAAAGCCAATGATTGTTTCGACAGGTATGAATGATATTTTAAGCATTAAGAAAACAGTGGATATTTTAGAGCGTAATAAAATTCAATATGCATTATTGCATTGTACGAATGTGTACCCAACTCCACCGGAATTGGTTCGTTTAGGTGGGATGCAAGAATTACAAGAGGCTTTCCCAAATGCAGTTATAGGTTTATCTGATCATACACTCAATAACAATGCTTGTTTAGCTGCAACTGCTCTAAGTGCTTCTATACTGGAAAGACATTTTACCGATTCGAAAAACCGACCTGGTCCAGATATAATTTGTTCGATGGATCCAAACGAATTAACTGAGTTAATTTGTAGTTCCGCTGAAATAGCATTAATGCGTGGAGGAAAAAAAGAGCCTGCAACGGAGGAACAAGTTACAATTGACTTTGCCTTTGCAACGGTAGTTGCGATTAAAGATATACAAGAAGGCGAGATTTTATCTGAAGAGAATATATGGGTAAAACGCCCAGGCACTGGTGAAATTCGTGCAGAGCATTACAATAGTTTGCTTGGAAAAGTAGTGAATCGTGCTATTTCAAAAGAGGAACATTTAAGATTCTCTGATGTGAAGTAGTAGGGAGGGTTCCAATTGAAGAAAATATTATTTTTAACAGGTACACGAGCAGACTACGGCAAGATAAAGTCATTAATGAAAAAAGTAAAGAAGGATCAAGAATTTGAACTGTTTGTATTTGTTACTGGTATGCATATGCTATCCAAATATGGTTCTACATGGAGAGAAATTGAAAAAGATGGATTTAAAAACGTTTATCATTATATAAATCAAACAAAGAATACTCCTATGGAAGTTGCTCTAAGTAATACGATTCAAGGTTTAAGCAATTATGTTTTGGAAGTTAAACCGGATATGATAGTTATTCATGGTGATCGATTAGAAGCTTTAGCTGGTGCAATTGTTGGAGCTTTTAATAATATTTTAGTAGTACATATTGAAGGCGGAGAGGTTTCAGGAACGATAGATGAATCAATTCGCCATGCGGTTACAAAATTAGCACATATTCATATGGTGAGTAATACGGAGTCGAAAAAGCGAATCATTCAATTAGGAGAAAATGAAGAGAATATCTTTGTTATTGGTTCTCCAGATATTGATATTATGCATTCTGTTCATTTACCCGATATTAATAAAGTAAAGGCTCGTTATGATATTCCATTCGACCGATATGCCATTGTAATGTATCACCCAGTAACAACAGAAATCGAGTATTTAAGCCAAAATACCAACAATGTTGTACAAGCATTAATTAAGTCTGAAAAAAATTTCGTTGTTATTTACCCAAATAATGATTTGGGAAATGAATTTATTATAAATTCTTATAAACAGTTGGATGGAATGAAGAATTTCAAAGTTTTCCCTTCCATCCGGTTCGAATATTTTTTAACTTTGATGAAGCACGCAGATTTTATGATTGGTAATTCTAGTGCAGGCATTAGAGAATCTATCGTTTACGGTACTCCTTCGATTGATATAGGAAGCAGACAAAAAGGTAGATATGTAACAAATGATTTATATATTCAACATGTAGATGAAATGGAGTCATCTGTTTTGAATGCAATTCAGCAAGTCCCTGCTCATAAAGAGTACACATCTAGCTTATACGGGGAAGGTCAAAGTGCCGAACGATTTATAGAAATATTAAAAAATAACACGATTTGGAACACAGCTATCCAAAAACGTTTTGCAGACATCTTTTAAAAATTAAGTAGGTGCTAAAGGTGATTAATGATAAAAAATTATTGGCGGTTATACCAGCACGGGGCGGTAGTAAAGGAATTCCTGGCAAGAATATTATTCCTGTCAATGGAAAACCATTAATTCAATATACAATTGACACTGCGAAAAATTCGAAATACATAGATGAAATTCATGTTTCAACCGACGATTCGAAGATTGCAGCTGTTTCAGAGAAATGTGGAATAAAAGTACCTCGGTTACGACCAAACCATTTAGCCCAAGATGACAGCAAATCCATAGAAGTGCTAATCGATACGATTCAGTACTACCAGACAATAGGACGTACCTTTGATTATGTAATATTATTGCAGCCTACACAGCCGCTTCGCCAAACATTTCATATTGATGAGGCAATAGAACTGATTTATAAGAAGCGAGCAACTAGTTTAGTCAGTGTAAGTATCGTACATGAACATCCAATATTAATGAGGCAAATCGATTCAACAGGCAATTTAGTTTCTCTTATAAAAACAAATAGCACTGTTCGAAGGCAAGAACTTCCCTCTTTTTATATTGTAAATGGAGCTATCTATATAAATGAAATTAATGATATTTTCAATTTGAATACAAGTTTAAATGACAATATATTACCATACATAATGGATGAAAAGTATCATGTGGATATTGATGGCTATGAAGATTTACAGGAATTTGAACGAAAATTAAATTTAATTTAGATTTGTATTTTTTTGGAGGGTAACTAGTGAAGTTATTAGTAATTGGAATAGACGCATTAATGCCAGAACTAGTCTTTAATAATTTGGAAGATTATCCTGTCTTAAAAAAGCTAGTTATCAGTGGAATATCAGGAGAATATGATGGATATGTTTACGGCTACGGATCGCATGATAATTGGACTTCGCTTTATACCGGTTTGAGCCCTAAGGAGCATCAAATAATTAAAGGAATCTATCAACCTTCTGGTAAACTTCCTAGATTGTATGATTATAGTTCTACGGAAACAATATGGAAAATATTAAATGAAAACGGCTATAAGGTTGGTATGTGGAAAGGGTTAGTAACAGCTCCTCCAGAACCAATTGATGGTTATATGGTTAGTGGTGAACTTGCATTTGATGAGCACTTTGAAGATCCTGAAATTGCAATTGATGGACACATGCTATGTGAAAAGGACCAGCATTTAATCGATTTATTTGAAGGTGAATTTCCGAAGCGCCCTACGCCAAAATCACCTGACCAATTCGGATATACATGGGAGGAATTATTTAATAATCCACAGCTAGTAAATAACTTATTAGATGAAAATTATTTTGAAGAAGGTTATCAATATTTGAAAGATATGCTCGATTACTCTTTACTTAATATTCGAAAAGTAAATGAAAAAGAAAAAGTAGATCTCTTCTGGTTTTATAACGGTATTTTTGATTATTTGGGACATTTTACGATGCATGATTTTAATCGAACACAACTAAAAAAAGCCATTAAATTAGTAGATGATTTTGTAGGTGAGATGTTAAATATATTCCAACCGGAAAATGTCATTGTATTATCAGATCATGGGCAGAAATCATTTATAGACCATTTTCCAAATTGTGATATTGAACTGCAAAAGGAATCGTTTGGTTTGGCAGATCAATGTTTATTTTTAGGAGATAACATTTTAATGCAAGCTAGAACCGGAGGGTTTTTAACTTCTCTTCATTCCCTTAAAGGAACTATGATTTTAAACGGTGAAAATTTCAAACAAGGGAAATTAAAGGGGATGCGTAACTTAGATGTGTATCCTTTAATATTAGAAATGTTTGATTGCATTATACCCAAAAATCGTAAGGGTTTAATTCATCCAGTTTTAAACAAAGAACATTTGAAAAATCCAGAACAACAATACAAATTACATAAACCTAAAGTAAACGAGAAAGTACTTATAGTTCAAACTTGTGAGGTTAACGTGTTTAATGGTTACATTAATGACTTCTATAATGAGAACCGATTTAGTAATATTTTTATTTTCGGTAAAGAAAAATATCGTTCGGTATTTTTAGCAAACCAACAGGTGAGTGGATTTTATGATATGGATCAACCTTTAGAGAAATCAGTATTTGATAAAGTATTGGTACCTTATGTAAATGCTAAGACAAAAGAATTATTATTTACAAATATAAAGTAGTAGTTCGGAATGTAATTAGGAGAGTGATTCAATTGAATTTTGCTTTAATTCTTGCCGGAGGTACCGGTCAGCGAATGGGGAATGTACAAGTACCTAAACAATTTTTGTTATTGAATAATAAAGCAATATTATTGCACACACTCGAAAAGTTTTATTTATTAAAAGAAGAATTTGAAAAAATCATTATAGCAGCCCATCCGAGCTGGTTTGCTTATACGCGTGATTTAATAGAAAAAAACTTTGCACCAGATGCAGAAGTGTTTGAAGTAATTACTGGTGGAGGCACACGACATGATACAGTGAAACGAGGGTTATCTTTTTTACAAAATAATTTCGAGTTGACTTCAAATGATATTATTTTAACGCATGATGCAGTAAGACCATTTATAAGCTATAAAATTATTAAAGAAAATATAGAAAAAACGTTACAATTCAGTGCAGTAGATACTGTTATATCAAGCATCGATACCATTGTATATTCCGAGGATGGGGAACAAATTTCAGAGATTCCCGAGCGTTCTAAATACTATCATGGTCAAACACCTCAATCCTTTAAAATACAAGAATTAATAGATATTTATAATAATGTCAGTGAAAAAAATTTAGATAACACAACGGACGTGGCAAAATTATATCGTTTGTTAAATAAAACTGTTTATTTAGTTAAAGGTGAGCAACTTAATTTTAAAATAACTACCCCTTTTGATTTAACAATAGCTAGAGCTTTACTTGAAAGGGATGGCAAAGGTGATTAATCAGGTAATTCAACTAGTAAAGCCAAAAACTTTTGAGATTAAAATGCAGGATATAAAGTTGCTAAATAATAGTCTTATTATACGCCCTACTTATTTGTCCATTTGTCATGCTGACCAACGTTATTATAAAGGAGCGAGGGATAAAGCAGTATTGCAACAAAAACTACCAATGGCACTTATTCACGAAGCAGTTGGGGAAGTGCAATATGATCCATTGAAAGAGTTTAATTATGGAGAAAAAGTAGTTATGATCCCTAATATACCTGGGTCATTTTTAGGGTATGAAAAATCAATTAGTGAGTTAAACGAGAAAATAGGAGAAAATTATTGTCCAAATGCTAGATTTCGTTCTAGTGGTTATGATGGTTTCATGCAAGAACTTATTGCCCAGCCAAGAGAACTTGTAATTAGAGCTCATGATTCCATCCATGAACATTTACTGTCTATTACAGAGTTACTTTCAGTTTGTACCCACGCTTTTAAAAGGTTTCAAATGTATTCACATGGATTTAATGATGTAATTGGTGTATGGGGAGATGGCAATATTGCCTTTCTGATGTCCCTATTATTGAAAAAATCATTACCAAATAGCAAAATCATTGTATTCGGAAAGCATTCAGAAAAGCTAGAAATGTTTTCGTTTGTGGATGAAACGTATTTAATACATGAAAATATTGATGCTATTAAAGTTCATCATTTCTTTGAATGTGTAGGTGGAGAAGCACAAAGTGGGGTATTGAATAAAATTATTGATATTATTCAGCCAGGTGGTACAATCTCAGCTTTGGGCGTAACAGAAAAGAAAATAGAATTGAACGTACGAATGATGTTGGAAAAGGGACTCGTACTAGTAGGTGATAGTCGAAGCGGCGTAAATGATTTTCAAAGTGCAATGGATTTCATGAAAATAAATCGTATCGGAGACTATTTAAGTGGTTTAGTAACGAACACGGTTACAGTATCGGATATTGCAAACGTACATCATGCATTTGAAATAGATAGTTTAAAGAGTTTTGGAAAGACTGTCATGAAGTGGGATATCTAGAATATCTTTAGAAAGGACTTAAGCTCGTGTCATTGCAACCATTAGTGAGTGTTATTATTTTAACGAGAAATAAAGTAGATTATTTACGGAATTGTGTGAATTCACTTTTACATAATAATGATTATGAAAATCTAGAAATAATTATTGTAAATAACAATAGTGATGAAAAAGAGACTTTTCAGTATTTTGAAGAACTAAAAGATTATAAACATATCAAAGTATATAATAATGACATGCCGTTTAATTACTCAGCTTTAAATAACTTTGGTGCTAGTTTTGCAATAGGTGAGTATTTGTTATTTTTAAATAATGATATAGAATTTATAACATCGAATACAATCTATGAATTGGTTGAGACAGCAAGGGAAGAAAATGTAGGTGTAGTTGGAGCAGTCTTATTATATCCAGACAATACTATTCAACACGCTGGAGTTAATGTACATAAAAATGGAGCTTGGCAGCCTTATCGTAATGCGGAACTTGAGGAATTACCTTTTATAAATAATAAAAGAAGATGTTCAGCTGTTATTGGAGCTTGTTTATTAGTTAGTAGTGATAATTTTAGACTAGTTGATGGATTTGAAGAGAATTTGAAAGTTGTCTTAAATGATATTGATTTTTGTTTGAAGTTAGATCAAAAAGGTTTATATACAATTTGTTCACCTATTAGACTGTATCATTATGAAGGTATCTCAAGAGGTAAAAAATCACCTAAGGATGATGTAGATAATTTTATAAAGAAGTGGTCAGCAGTAATTAACTATGGAGATCCTTATGACGAGTCTTTCGAAATTAGTAAAGAGCATTTGAACCAATACTTTTCCAGATATAGAAATTCGAATAAACGTCCTGTTTATATTTTTGGAACGGGTGCTAAAGGCGAAAGAGCCATAGATATTTTGAAACAATTAAACATACCCATTACTAATTTTTTGGATAATGATTCTAATAAATGGGGAACTAGGTTTGGTCAATATGATGTATGTAGTCCTTTAGAAATATTGGCTACCGAGCAAAAGTTTCCTTTTATTGTAATTGCTTCGATGTATTATGCAGAAATAAAAGAGCAACTTAATGACTTTGGATTAGAGTTATATAAAGATTTTTATCGAGTGTATTAATTTACTGATGGGAGGGAGAAAAATGAAAGGAATTATCTTAGCAGGTGGTAGTGGAACTAGACTTTATCCATTAACAAAAACAATCTCCAAACAACTACTTCCAATATATGATAAACCGATGATTTACTATCCACTTTCAGTGTTAATGTTAGCTGGTATTTGTGAAATATTAATTATTTCAACACCTCAAGATATCGGACTATATGAAGAGTTATTAGGTGATGGTAGCCAGTGGGGAATTTCACTAACTTATGCTGTACAACCATCTCCAGATGGATTAGCGCAAGCATTTATTATTGGAGAACAATTTATTGGGAATGATAATGTTGCGTTAGTTCTAGGTGATAATTTATTTTATGGACATGGATTAACAAAACTTTTAAAAAATGCTGCCAATCGAGAAAACGGTGCGACAGTATTTGGCTATCATGTTCATGACCCAGAGCGATTTGGTGTGGTGGAATTTGACCAAAATGGTAAAGCAGTTTCAATCGAGGAGAAACCAAAACAGCCAAAATCAAATTATGCTGTGACAGGTTTATATTTTTATGATAATCATGTAGTCGAGATTGCAAAAAATATACAGCCTTCTGCAAGAGGTGAGTTAGAAATCACAGATGTGAATAAGGCATATTTAGAACGAGGCGAGCTACACGTCGAATTACTAGGTAGAGGGTATTCGTGGTTTGATTCAGGAACGCATGAATCACTACTTGAAGCATCTCAATTTATCGAAACAATAGAAAAGCGTCAAAGTTTAAAAATTGCTTGTTTAGAAGAAATTGCTTATGTTTTAGACTATATTTCTAAGGAACAACTACTACTATTGGCTGAGCCATTGAAGAAAAACCAGTATGGTCAATATTTAATTCGTTTAGCAAATCGGAATTTATCATTATATCAATTATAAGGAGGAGCTAATTTTGGAGAAGATTAATACCAACTTTGAAGATGTTTTTATTTTAGCTCCTTCAGTACACGGTGATCATCGTGGTTTTTTTATGGAAAGCTACAGTAAACAGCTGTTTCAAAGTAT
The DNA here is from genome assembly GCF_044762655.1 of Psychrobacillus sp. NPDC096623. NCBI lineage: Bacteria > Bacillati > Bacillota > Bacilli > Caryophanales > Bacillaceae > Psychrobacillus > Psychrobacillus sp. NPDC096623. Next base: position 486,880 of record NZ_JBIWER010000001.1, on the reverse strand, counting down.
AGGGTTAGAGATTGATTTTGTTCAAGATAATCATTCGCTATCGGTTACACCCGGAACATTAAGGGGATTACATTATCAACTGGAACCAAAAGCTCAAACGAAACTTGTTCGTGTTACAAGTGGAGCAATTTACGATGTTATTGTAGATATTCGAAAAGGTTCACCTACTTACGGAAAATGGCAGGGCTTCATATTATCTGCTGAGAACAAACATCAATTATTTGTACCAAAAGGCTTTGCACATGGTTTTTGTACGATTACGAAGGATTGTGAAGTTCAATATAAAGTAGATGAATATTATTCAAAAGAACACGATCGAGGGATTGCATGGAATGATGTTACTATAAATATCGATTGGCCATTTAAGCAACCAGTTCTATCTGAAAAAGATGCACATCATCCGTCATTACAAGAAGCAGATAATAACTTTAAATGGGAGAAATGAAAATGAATCTATTCGTAACCGGTGGAGCAGGATTTATAGGAAGTAATTTCATACATTACATGTTAGAAAAATATGAGGACTATCATATTGTGAACTTTGATTTACTTACATACGCCGGAAATCTAGAAAATTTAAGAACATTAGAAAATAATACTCGATATTCCTTTGTAAAAGGCGATATAAGTAATAGAGATATAGTAGATTATTTAGTGAAATTTCATAAAATTGATGTGATTATTAATTTTGCTGCTGAATCTCATGTCGATCGTAGTATTAAAGAACCAGATGTTTTTGTTAAAACGAATGTGCTTGGGACTCAAACGCTTTTAGATGTAGCGAAAGCAAATAATTTAACAAAGTATATTCAAGTATCTACTGATGAAGTTTATGGAAGTCTCGGGGCAGAAGGTTATTTTACAGAAGAAACACCACTTGCTCCAAATAGTCCTTACTCCGCTAGTAAGGCTGGAGCAGATTTGCTAGTACGGTCTTATTTTGAAACATTTGGTTTGAATGTGAATATTACACGCTGTTCCAATAATTATGGACCATATCAATTTCCAGAAAAGCTTATTCCATTAATGGTAACGAATGCATTGGAAGGTAAGGATTTACCGATTTATGGGGATGGCAAGAATATTCGCGACTGGTTACATGTTAAGGATCACTGCGCCGCGATTGATTTAATACTGCATAAAGGTGAACCTGGTGAGGTATACAATATCGGTGGAAATAATGAGTGTACCAACAATGAAATTGTGCATATGATTGTGGAGGAGCTAGGTGCACCAAAGGAGTTAATTAATTATATTGAAGATCGATTAGGACATGATCGTCGATATGCAATTGATCCAACAAAAATCCAATCAGAGCTTGAATGGATTCCACAATATACATTTGACGCAGGTATTATAGAGACCATTCAATGGTATATCGATAATCGTCAATGGTGGGGAAATATCAAATCTGGTTCTTATGAGAATCATTACCTAAAACAATATGGTGATAAAAAATGAAGGTGTTAGTTACAGGAGCAAAAGGACAACTTGGAACAGATGTTGTTCTTCTTCTAAAAGAAAACGGCTATGACGTATACGGTTTTGGTCGTGATGAAATGGACATTACGAATCAAGAAAAAGTAGATGAAGTGATTACTTCCATAAGGCCAGATGTCGTTATTCATACGGCTGCATATACAAAAGTAGATCAAGCGGAACTGGAGCCAGACAAAGCCTTTCAAGTAAATGCAATTGGAACGAGAAATGTTGCCGTTGCAGCACATAAAATAGATGCAAAGCTTATTTACATAAGCACAGACTACGTGTTTGATGGTACAGCAACAGAACCCATTGATGAATTTCAACCTACTAACCCACAAACTATATATGGTAAGTCAAAACTAGCAGGTGAGCAATATGTCCGTGAACTGCATAATAAATTTTTTATTGTAAGAACATCTTGGGTATATGGTGCACATGGAAATAATTTCGTAAAAACAATGCTAAAGCTATCAGAAACAATGGACGAAATTAAAGTAGTAGCCGACCAAATTGGCTCACCGACGTATGCGGTAGACTTAGCAGAGAAGTTAGCTGAGTTATGTGTTACTGAGAAGTATGGTACCTATCATATTTCAAATGAAGGTAAATGTTCTTGGTATGAATTTGCGTATGAAATTTTTAAATTTGCTGGGAAAGAAATAAAAGTGATTCCTTGTACGACTGGAGAATTTCCTAGTACAGCAAAAAGACCAAATTATAGTGTATTGAAACCATTGATGTTAGAAATCAATGGATTTGGAAAGGCACCTAATTGGCGGAATTCTTTAAAAATGAATTTATAAATAGGAGGAATAAAATGTTCCAAAAAATAACTTCCAGAGAGTCCTATGAGCAGTATATACAAAAATATGCTCACCCTAGAAAGGAGCTTGAAAAAGCAATTGCACGTAAAAATAAAGAACACAGTTTATGGTTACAAGATGGCTATTGTGAAGTTTGTGATAGTTTAACTCAATTTCGTTTGAGTTGGAAGTATTCTTACAATAATTTGCCTAATTATAGAGATAGTTTAAGATGTTCTAATTGTATGTTAAATAATAGACAAAGGTTTATTTATCAGTATGCAAGAAATATTATTAGAGATAATAATTATAAGTCTATTTACTGTTATGAACAAGTAACGGGATTTTATAAAAAATTTAAGCAAGAATATGAGGAATTGGTAGTTGGTAGCGAATATTTAGGTTCTGATTTACACCCTGGAAGAATTTATGATGGATTGCGCCACGAAGACGCAGGGAATTTAAGCTTTGATGATGAAACAATTGATCTAATTATTTCAAATGATGTATTTGAACATGTGCAGGATTTAAATCGTGCATTACAAGAAGCCTATCGAGTATTAAAAAAGGGTGGACAATTAATTATAGCTGTGCCATTTAAATTTAATTTAGAACAAACTCGAAAAAGGGCGGAATTAGTTGACGGAAAATACATACATTATCTTCCTGAAGAATATCACGGTAATCCATTGTCAGAAAATGGATCATTAGTATTTACAGATCTAGGATGGGATTTTTTGGACTTTTCAAAGGATATCGGCTTTTTGGATACTAGTATGATTTGTTACTACGACTATGTTTTAGGTTATATAGGTGATGGGATGCAATATATATTTCATTTCAAAAAATAAAATATAAAACATAAAACATAAAACATAAAATCAGAGCGAGGGAGCCAATTGGCATTCACTTCCTATAGGAAATCCAACAGATCCACCAGTTGTCCAGATCAACTGGAAATTCTATCGGAAAGAGCTCTTACTACTAATATACGAGGAGCTTTTTATGAAACTTATAGCATTTTACTTACCTCAATTTCATCCAATTAAAGAAAATGATGAGTGGTGGGGAAAAGGATTTACTGAATGGACTAATGTAACAAAAAGTAAACCATTATTTGAAGGACATTATCAGCCCCATTTGCCATCGGAGTTAGGTTTCTATGATTTAAGATTACCATCGGTTATGGAAGAACAATCAAAATTAGCCAAAAAGTATGGGATAGATGCATTTTGTTACTACCATTATTGGTTTAATGAAAAGTTGCTATTAGAAAAACCTATAGAAATGATGTTAGAAAATCCTAATGTAGAAACATCTTTTTGTTTGTGCTGGGCAAACGAAAATTGGTCGAGAAGATGGGATGGTAAAGAAAAAGAAATACTGATTTCACAAAACTACGAAACTTATAGTGCAAAAAAACATATGGATTGGTTAATACCCTACTTTAATGATCCTAGATATTTAAAAATTGATGGAAAGCCTATTTTTTTAGTTTATAGTGCAATGGATATTGAAAATTTAAAATCTATTATTGCTGAATGGAATGAGTATAGTATTGGTGCTGGATTTGAAGGGATTTACACAGTGGCAGCTAATACTAACTATAACAAACTAACGTATGATGAATTAATAGAATTAGGTTTTAATGCTATTTACAATTTTGAACCGAAAAGTTTTAAAGGAAGTAAAACTTTAAATGTTGGATTAACAAAAACCGATGTATATAATTATAAATCATTTGTAGATACTTCATTAAATATGGAATATCCCGAAAACCTAACAATTTTTCCTACAGTTTTTCCAAATTGGGACAATACTGCCCGGAGAAGGGAAAATGCAATTGTAATTCAAAACGAAGATCCAAATGAGTATAGTTATTGGTTATATAAATCAATGGAGAAAGTTAAAAACTATGAAACTGAAAAACAAATAGTTTTTATTAATGCATGGAACGAATGGGCTGAAGGAGCACACCTTGAACCGGATATGAAAAATGGAAAGTTATATTTGGAGGCGACTTTGGAAACTAAAAATAACTTTACCAATGGGGAATATCTTGTGAAAGATTATACAGGAATAAAAAACAAAAAAGAATTAAATAAAAGTATTTATTTAGAACCTGAAACACCTTTGTACATTTGGGGTGCTGGTAAGCGTGGAATAGCTACATTTGATAAGCTACCAATAAAGACTAATTTTGTTGGGTTTATTGATTCAAATGTAGAAAAGCATAATAGCCTTATTGAAGGTTACAGTGTTTTTAACTGGTTATTAGATAATAGATTCATTACAAGTAGTAATCCAATGATACTAATTGCATCTGCATACGAAGATGAAATAATGGAATTAATACAGCAATACGGATTTGAAGATGGTAAGAATTATACAAATAAATTAAACGTGAAATGGACGAATATTGAAGGAAAAAGATGCATGGAAATATATGATTTTGTTTAATCATGAATTAATAACTTTAAAAGATCAAAGTTAAATATATGAATATTCTTTTAAGTAATAAATAGAACAGTAACATATGAAAAAGATAATTAATTTTATTATTAGTTATTCTGTTTTAGTGCGGATTCGAAGTCTAGTGTGTATCTTTTATATTGTTATTGGGGACATTCATATAGTAACTTTGGAATGATAGCACTATATAGAGGAGAGAAGATTGATGGACTATCCATGTAATATTATTTTTGAAGAAAGAAAAATAAAATACAATTTTTTTTTAGATAAAGCAAAATATTATTTTAATATTAATGATTTATCAACTTCGATTAAATATTGTGAAATAGCCGCTAGATATGCTACTGAGGTTCATTCAGGTTTTTTTTATGATGCTGTATTGGAAAATCTCTTAAAACAAATATCATCTAATTTGTTTAATCCAAGAAATGAAATAGGAAAGTCAAGAAAAGATTGTGATAATATTTTACATATTGCAACGCAAGTAGCTGATACGGGTGGACATACTAGATTGTTATTAAATTGGATTGATAATGACAAAAGCTCTAATAGAAAGAATGATATATTATTAACGAATATGCCAAATAACCATTTTCCAGACGAGTTATTAAATAGCTATTCGAATACTTTTAATATTACTAAAATAGTTACTAATGACAATGATGTACATAGAATTAAAACTATTAGGGAAATTGCTTTGAGATATGATTTTATCGTCTTACATATTCATCCTGAAGATGTCCAAACTGTTATCGCTTTATCTGGTTTAAATAAGCCAATTATATTTATGAATCATGCAGACCATCGTTTTTGGGTAGGAAGAAGTATCTCTAATTTAGTTTTAGAATTTCGTGATGAAGGTGCTAAGACAAGCAATTTAAGAAGAGATATTCTACCAAAAAATCAATATATAATACCAATTATATTAAAAAAGCCTATAAATATTTCAAAGAGGGAAGCTAGAAAACAGATAGGAATAGAACAAGATAAAATAATAATATTTTCGGTCGCAAGTTCTTATAAGTACAAAACAATAGATAACAATGGACTATCGGATGTAATCATAAACCTAGCTAATAAATTTAATAACTTACAATTTATTTTTATTGGGCCGCACTCATCAGAAAGTTACTGGAAGGAAATAATCGAGGCAACTAAAGGTAAAGTGCTCGTATTAGGTGAGATTACAAATATTGAATTATTTTATATCTCAGCAGATATCTATTTAGATTCTTATCCGATTGGCTCGTTAACCTCATTATTAGATGCAGTAAAATATAAACTTCCAATTATAAGTGTAAAAAGGAATGTATCTACTTGTGAAGTAAGTGATATTTCATTAGATGATGATTTCAAAGTGAATTCATTAGAAGAATTGGAAAAAAAGCTAGAGTTACTAATATGTGATATATCTGAAAGACAGTATTTAATAGAAAAGTATTATGAAAGAGTCTATAAATATCATGTTTGGAATTCAAATTCGGACATATTAGATCATTTGTATAAACGAGCGTTTAATGAGTCAAAGCTTGCAAATGAGCAAACTCAGAATGTTTTAATGGAAGAACGGGATAATTCAATTGCTTTTTTGTATTTTAAAAATAGAAGTAGAAATTTCGAATTTAGTAAGGTTTGGGCATGGTATTATGAAAAATTACCTTTTAATGAGAAAGAAGAATATTTAGAATACTTAAGCGTTAATTTCAAAGAAAATACTGATGAATACTATGCACTACTACCTAAAACATTTAAAAGATAGATATTAGAGGTGAGTAAAATTAATTCGTTATTCCAAAAAATGACATTTAAAATCCATGGAGATGAACGAGGGTCTTTAATATCATTAGAAAGTTTGAAAAATATCCCTTTCGACATTAAGCGTATCTATTATATTTTCGATACAAAACCGGATGTTGTAAGAGGTTTACATGCACATAAAAATTTAAAACAAGTATTAATTTGTACTAGTGGTTCTTGTAAAATAAGATTAGATAACGGTTTTGAAGAAAATATTTTTAATCTAAATAATGCTAGCGAGGGTATATTAATCGAAAGTCTAGTTTGGCGTGAAATGTATGATTTCAGTCCAGATTGTGTTTTGATGGTTTTAGCTAATGAAAATTATGATGAAAATGATTATATTAGGGATTATAAAACCTTTCTTAGTTTACTTTAGGTGTTATATTTTTTATAACCCGAAAGGAAAATATTAATATTACATAATGATTCATAAAAAAAATTGGGAGTGAAATTAATGAACTATGAAAAAGATTTAGAAAAAACAGCTTCAAATTATCATTTAAATATAATTTCGGGTTGGGAGGGCCTTTATTCTAAGATGCGGAAAGAACTATTCAGTAGACTTAGTCGGTATTTTAAAGGAAACCATGTACTCGAGCTTGGATGCGGTGATGGTGAAATGACTCTATTATTAGCTGATTCGTTTAAGTCGGTTACTGTTGTAGATGGTTCAGAAACTATGTTAAATGAATGCAAAATTAGATTGGAAAATAAGAATAATATCGAGTATCATAAATCCTATTTTGAAGATTATAAATCTGATAAAAAGTTTGATGTAATTATCATGAGTCATGTTTTAGAACATCTAGATAATCCAGTACAAGTACTACAGAAGATAAGTTCTCTTTTAAAAGAAGACGGTGTATTGCTAATTGCAGTACCTAATGCAGATTCTATACATAGACAAGTGGCGGTGGAAATGAATCTTATACCAACATGTGATAGTCTAAACGAGCAAGATTTACTTCTAGGACATAGAAGAGTATACACACTCGATGGATTGAAACAACATTGTTTAGAAGCCAAATACTCGATTATTGATTTTGGTGGACTAATGCTGAAACCACTAACTAATAGGCAAATTGAGGAACAATGGTCTGAAGACATGGTCGAAGGATTTATTAAATTAGGAGATAAGTTTCCACATTTATCAGCTGAGATTTTTGTAGTTTTAAAAAAATAATGGAATTCCAACAACATTCTAGATGTAAACGTTGGACAGAAATCAAGAATTTGGTGAAACAATATGAAACATGATATCTGTATAGAAAAATATGGAGTTAGGTTAAGGCCAGTATGTTTAGAAGATGCACCATATATACATCAATTGCGATTAAATACGGAAAATGTAAAGTATATAGGTGATACTGATCAAAATCTTCTACATCAACACGAATGGATTATTAAGTATGAGGAAACTGAAGGGGATTACTATTTTTGTGTAGAGGACATTAGAGGTAGTAAATTGGGAACTATCGGTCTATATAATGTGAGTGAAAAGGAAGCTGAATGGGGAAGATGGATTATATCCGAAAAATATCTACTTGCCCCAACAATTGTATTAATTTTGTATGATATTGCCTTTTATAAATTAAATTTGCAAAGTGTTTATTGTAGAACAATAATTGAAAATGAAAAAGTGGTATCCTTCCATGATAGTTGTGGATTGTTACAAGAAGGAATCGAAAGAGGTGGTGTTACTATAAGAGGTGAGAAAAGAGATCTTATAGTCCATAGACTAGATAAACAAAATTACGAGAATACAGTAAGAAGAAAATTGGAAAAAATAGCACGTTTTTCAGAGAGAATCATGTAAAGTATTTTAAATGGAGGGATAGTTTTTGATTCCATTTTTAGATTTAAAAAAAATAAATGAACAATACTCAAGTGAATTAAATATAGCTGCTAAACGAGTCATTAATAGCGGCTGGTATATATTAGGGTCAGAAATTGAACAATTTGAAAAGGAGTTTGCTAAGTATTGTGGTACACAATTCTGCATCGGGGTCAGTAATGGTTTAGATGCTTTGAAACTGATTTTGCAAGCTTACAATATTGGACCTGGTGATGAAGTAATTGTTCCTTCAAACACATATATAGCAACTATTTTAGCCATTTCAGAAGTAGGTGCTACACCAATTTTAGTAGAACCATCCCTAGATAACTATTTAATTGATCCTACCTTAATAGAAGAAAAAATAACTAAATCTACTAGGGCAATAATTACGGTGCATTTATATGGTTTAGTAGATAGTATGGATAAAATTTGCGAAATAGCACAAAATCATAATTTAAAAGTTATTGAAGATGCAGCACAGGCCCATGGAGCAAAATATAGAGAAAAACGTACAGGAAATTTAGGTGATGCAGCAGGATTTAGTTTTTATCCAGGTAAGAACCTCGGAGCTTTGGGGGATGCGGGAGCAATTACAACTAATGATGCTAGTTTAGATCAGCGGTTGAGAGCATTAAGAAATTATGGCTCTCATATAAAATATGAAAATTTATACAAAGGAAATAATCATCGATTAGATGAAATACAAGCTGCGTTTTTAAGAGCTAAATTACCATTTTTAGATAGAGATAATGAAAAAAGAAGGGAGATTGCTAAGGCATACTTATTGGGTATCAAAAATCCACTTATTACATTACCTTCATATCCAATAGATTGGGAGCAAGCGGTTTGGCATGTATTCGTAATTCGCACGGGAGAAAGAAATCGTTTGCAGAAATACTTACAAGAGAAGGGGATACAGACAATTATTCATTATCCAATTCCTCCTCATCAACAAAAAGCATATAATGATATTTCTGAAATGAAGTTACCGATTTCTGAACAAATTCATTCAGAAGTCCTTAGCTTACCTTTATCACAAGTTCAAACAATAGAAGAGACAAATGAGATAATAAAGGCATTAAATAACTTTTTATAATTAATATTGTTAATTTTGAATATATTATCCATATGAATATCTATTTCAAAATTTATTGATTAATTAAATTGATTTACAGTTTCTTGTATTATTTATATTGAGGCTATTAATTCAAGTAACAAGAATTAATAGCTTTTCTATATTACATTAAGGAGATTTTAGGATGAAGAAAATTATTATTTTCGGAACAGGGAGCGGCGCTAATAATATTATTCAAGAATTAGATGAAGAAAAAATAGAAATAATTGCGTTTTCAGATAATGATATCCGAAAACAAGGATTAACATTTCATAACAAAAAAATTATTAAACCTGAAGAAATAGTAAATAAAGATTATGACTTAATATTAATAGCAAGTCAACATGTAGTAGAAATATTTTGTAGATTAAAAGAAATGGGGATAAAAGAAGAATGTATAATTCCTGTTTACTTAAAGGAGGCGTTGTCAACTTTTAAAGAGGAAAATCTTCAATACAAATTAAATGGCCTGTATAAAGAAAATAGAGGTTACCATGAAAAGATAAAAATAGCATTAGTAAATAAAGGTTACTCTGGTTATAATGGCTACCCATTGTATAAAAAGGTACCTAAAGATATATTAAATAAATATAATGTTGATATAATCGAATCGAATGAAATTAAAAAATTGAAGGATTATGATGTGATATGTTCTTCAAATCTTGAGGGAATATATACAAACAGAAAAATCAACATTGAATTATGGCATGGATTTCCAATTAAACAAGTTGGATTTAGACATAAATCAAGTGATAATCTTATTTTAAAATCACTCTCTCAAAATTATAAAAAATATACTCAATTAATTTGTTCTTATTCTGAGTTTTATACAACTGTATTGAACAGTTGTTATCCCGCAGAAATTGACAGGTATAGGATAACTGGAATGCCTAGAAACGATTTTTTATTTAGTGGCGGAGGTATTGAGAAGTTAGAAAACTTGACTTACTCTAATTTGAAAGGTAAAAAGTGTTTATTTTATATGCCAACTTGGAGAAATGGAGGAAAATCGGAGTTGGATTCTTCTAAATTCACAGGATTATTTGGTTTCATAGATGAAGACTTAGATGTGTTAAAAAAATATCTTAAGCGTAATAACTTTGTTTTGATAGTAAAATTGCATCCGTATGAACAGAAAAAATTCATGGATAGCGAAGTATTTGATAATGAAACAATAATTTTGTTATCAGACACACAATTAGAAAAGAGAAAGATTCATTTATATGAACTCCTTTCATGCGCTAAGTTAATAATAACTGATTATTCTTCAGTTTATTTTGATACTTTATTAATAGATTTACCTATCATTTTCACGATGTCTGATTATAATGAATACTCGGAAAAAAGGGGTTTTTTGATAGACACTCATGAAATTATTACTCCTGGTGCAAAAGTTTACAATATGGAGGGGTTCATTAAGGAAATAAATACATTATTTTTTACGAAAGATAATTTTTCAGAAGATAGGAAAAAACTTTGTGATATTGTACATAAGTATAAAGATAATCAATCATCAGTGAGAGTATGGAATGAAATAGATCAGGTGATTACCAAAAATATAGATATAATTAGATTGAAAAATTAGCTTCTTATCAAAAATATTACTATATTATACTAGGTAATCATGATAGATAATTACAATAAATGTTGTTCCAGAATTACAAAAAATACTATATAAAAAATTAAGTGAGTGAAATAGAATAAGGTACTTTTAAATTAAATTAATCATACAGTCTTGTATAACTAAATTAAATAGTAAGAATATTACTAGAGATATATTTTAAAAATACTAAAACTAAAAAGATCAAAGATTAAATCTTAGAATGTTTAAGAAGGGAAACTCATTATGTGCGGTATAGCTGGTATTGTTGGAATAGACTATACAGATAAAATTGAATTAAGAGGATATAATATGATACAGTCTTTGAAACATAGAGGACCTGACCATATAGAAGTTAATAAAATAGAGGATAATTGTATATTAGCACATGCAAGATTATCAATTATTGATTTAGAGATAGCTTCTAATCAACCTATGACAAGCCAAAATAATAGATGGAGTATAGTATTTAATGGTGAAATCTTAAATTATAAAGAAATAAAGAAAGAGCTAAATTATTCTTTTCAAACTAGTGGTGATACTGAAGTAATTTTGGCCTCAGTACAAGAAAAAGGTATTAATTGGTTTTTGGAAAATGCAAATGGAATGTTTTCTATAGCTTTATATGATAGAGAATTGAAACAAACATATTTAATAAGAGATCGCTTGAGTATTAAGCCTTTATATTATACTGTTGATAAAAAAAAACTGATATTTGGTTCCGAAATCAAAGCAATTTTGAATAGTGGATTATATGAACCAGAATTATTTGAAGATGCTATAGACGAATATTTAGGTAATAGATATGTAAGGGAACCATTTACTTTTTTTAAAAATATTTTTCAAGTGTGTGGTGGAGAGTACCTGATTTTTGATAAAGATTTAAAATGTGAAAATGTAAAATACTATGAATTACCTCATCACAATTTTGATACTGTTTTTGATGAAGAATCGTTAATTCAATTAACAAAAGAGGAAATAGAAAAGACAATTAAAAGATGGGCGATTTCAGATGTGAATGTTGGTGCATATTTAAGTGGCGGCGTCGATTCTAGTCTTACAACTGCTATTTTGTCTAAAAATAGTGAACGTAAGCTTCAAACTTATACCATTGGTTTTCAAGATAATAATGAATTTGTTTATTCAGATATTGTTGCTAATCGGTATGGGACGTCACATCATAAAATAATTTTAGATTTCTCGGATTATTACAACGAGTGGGCAAAACTTATAAAATTCAGTGATTCACCATTAGGAGTTCCTAATGAAATCCCTTTAGCTATTATGTCTGAAAAATTAAGCCGAGATATCACGGTTGTTATTTCTGGTGAGGGTGCGGACGAGTTATTTGGAGGCTATGGTAAAATCTATAGATATCCGTTTGATTATAATAATCAAAATCTTAAAGATGTAGATTTTTATCATAATTTTATAAAAAAATATGAATATGTATCAAGAGATTTTAGGGATGAGTATTTAAATACATCTAAAAATTTGAGAGCATATTTCGATAGTAAAATTTCAGAAGACTTTAGCAATCATAATAATGAAGAATCTGTTTTTAGATTTTTCCAAGACTATCATGTCAAAGGATTACTGAAAAGAGTTGATACAACCACAATGAAAGCCTCGGTTGAAGCTAGACCACCATTTTTAGATCATGAATTAATAGAATTTGTAAATACACATATTCCATACACCTTGAAATTAAGGTGGGTATCAGAAAATGATGAACATCTTGCAAGGTTTGAAGATGCTAATTTATATAGTGAGGAAAGAGATATACCGAAATATATTTTGAAAAAAGTTGCCGAAGATTATTTGCCATACGAAGTAATATATAGGAATAAAGTAGGGTTTCCAGTGCCATTATCCGAATGGTTTAATGAATTAAGTGAAATGGCAATAGAAATTTTAAAAGAGTCTAATTGGTTAGAACAGGATAAACTTACATTTTTGATTGAAGATGCAAAAGTTAATCAGAGATCTGGTCAAATTATTTGGATGTTTTTAAATGTTGAATTATTTATAAGAGAATACTTTAATAAGAATTGGAGCTATTAAAAGTGAATAAACTTGTAATTGGCTATACTGCAGGAGTTTACGATCTTTTTCATGTAGGACATTTAAACTTACTAAAAAATGCCAAAAATATGTGTGATAAGCTAATAGTGGGAGTAACAACTGATGAATTAGTAGCCTATAAGAACAAGAAAGCTGTTATTCCTTTCAAAGAGCGTATTGAAATAATTAGAAGTCTCAAATATGTTGATGCAGTGGTTGCTCAAGATAATATGGATAAGTTAGAAATGTGTAAAAAACTTAAGGCTAGCTATATGTTTGTAGGGGATGATTGGTACAACACAGACAAATGGTTAGATTACGAGAAAGAATTTGAAAAAGAAGGAATAAAAATTATATTCTTTCCTTACTATAAAGGTACTTCATCAACATTAATAAATGAGGTTCTACATAAGTTAAGATTGTAGTATTTTATTTTCCGTTTAAAAAAGTTTTGTTCGACTTTTTATTGTTTTATTTCAAGGGAAGCTAGCATATGTAATAATTCTAACGCTAATATTTTATAGGGGCTTTTTGAAAAAAATATATAATACCAAAAAATAGAAAAAATGCAGGTGTACAAAATGAAATTCCAATTCGATAAATTTTTAATAGATATGAACAAATTAAATCAGATTATCAATTTAAGACAGCTAAAGAAAGAGTATGTACAGATTGAAACCAACATTGTAAAAAAGGTTGAAGTCGTACGAACTCTCCCTTTCGAATATATCGAGAGCATGTTATCTCCATTTACGCAAATTTGGGATACCCAAGCTCATTTTTCATACTCTGATTATGATACTGCATTATCTCAAATCGCTTCTGAAGAAAATTCAGATATTCGAATTGTTTGGATGGATTGGCGTTTATATGTGGATAAAATGTCTCCGAGAGAGACGGTCGATTGGGTTATTAATAGAATTAAAGCTGGTGGACAGAATAAGCCGGTATTAATCAATAATTGGCCAGCTTTTTTAGAACAAGAAGAGCAATTATTATCTCCATCTATAGGTAGAAGAAATTGGTTTAGACAATTGAATGATTTATTACAACGTGCTTCTGAGGAAATTACGATGCTTGAAATCATTGATTTAGATTTTCTAGCTTCTAAAAAAGGTATAGCTATTTATGATTTACGTAACGATCAAATTAGTAACTATCCGTTTTCCAATAATTTCACAGTTGATATCGCAAGACATATGGGATTGCAATTATTTCCTGCTATTTTCCGTCCTCGCTTAAAAGTGATTATTATGGATTTAGATAATACAATGTATTCAGGTGTATTAGGGGAGGATGGTTATGATGGCATTCGTTTGAAAGAGGAACATATTGCACTTCAAAAAACGTTGCTTTCGTTAAAACAGAGCGGGATTATTTTAGCGATCAGTTCTAAAAATGAACATGCAGATGTTGTGGAGTTATTCAATAAACGCAAAGATTTCTTATTAACAGAACAAGACTTCACTTTTATCAAAGCGAATTGGCAAGATAAAGCATCCAATATTTCCTCAATTATTCAAAGGATTAATATTGATGCCTCAGCAGTATTATTTGTAGATGATAATATGGCTGAAATTACGCAAGTCAAAACACAGCTTCCTAATTTACATGTTATTTTAGCTGATGTAGAAGGGAAAGAAACGTTTCATCGTCTACTAAACTACCCTGGACTTTATACACTTAAACATGATGCAGCAGCGAATCTTAGACAAGATGATATTTTGGCGAACCAAAAAAGGGACGAGTTACTTGCGTCAGCAACCAATGAAACGGCTTATTTAGAAACGTTAAAAATGAAAATAGAGATTCACGAAAATAACCCTGATCATGTTCAGCGTGTTTATGAGTTAAGTAATAAAACGAACCAGTTTAATTTGGCGTTAAAAAGATACTCTCTTAACGAAGTAGAACATTTTATAAACGACAAGCAAATAAGGATTTATACAATTGGATTATCGGATATTTTAAGTAATAGCGGAATCATTGGCATATTTGTTTGTAAGCTTCAAGATAAACATGTAATCATTACAGAAACACTATTTAGTTGTAGAGCTTTAGGGCGTTTAGTAGAATCGAGTGCATTGCTGCACATATTGAATCGTTTGAAACAATTTGGTGTAGAATCGATTTCATTTGATTTTAGTGAAGGACCGAAAAATAAACCAGGTTTGGACTGGCTATTGTCACTCGAAGTTGGTGAAAAACAAGAAATTGCTAAAGTACAAAGTTTATTAGAAAATCGTTTAGCACTATATACAGCGGAGGTTTTAGCCCATTATGAATAATGAATTGAAACAGCAAATTAATGAAATACTTGCAGAAACTTTAGAAGTGAATGCTAGTGATACAAATCTTTTTGATCGTGAAAGTAATGCAACATGGGATTCCTTAAAACATTTAGAAATTATTATGGCCATTGAGGAAGAATTTGATATTCGCTTTAGTAGTGATGAAGTGACAAAAGTTATGAATGCTGAAGATATTTATAAATTAGTTGAAGAGAAGCATAGTAAATGAGTAATGATGTAATATTTTCTTTTCATCACATTGGATTAGCTTGTAAAAAGCTAGAGACTGAAATTCGTTCGCATGAGATGCTTGGATATAAGAAGGAATCAACTATATTTGTGGATAAAACGCAAAAAGTTAAAGGTATTTTCATGGTCATTAATCACTTTCGAGTAGAACTATTAGAGCCGTTAGACAAAGAGTCTCCTATTAATAACTACTTGAAAAAAGGTATTCGAATGTATCATCAATGTTTTACAACAAGGGATATTGAAAAGGCTATTCATTTTTTACAAGAGCAGGGTGCTATCTTAGTAGTAAAACCAGTCGAGGCAATAGCTTTTGATCAGCGTAAAATTGCTTTTCTATATTTAAGGACGCAAATGTTGATTGAGTTAATTGAAGAGTAGCATTTATATGTAGAAAAAGGTGGAAAAATGGATATTCGTTTTTTTAGACTAGATGAGATAGAAGTGTTGAAAAGTGCAATTGATGTTCTTTGGTCGAAAAATCATATCTTGTCGCGTGATGAGGAATTATTAAAGTATATGTTTCATTCCAATCCAAATACGAATTTAATTGTGAAAGATGGACATTTCAGCTTTTTAGGTGCTTGGGAAGGGAAAGAAGTTATCGGATTATTAGGAATCATGCCCTTTCAGTTCAATCAAGTAGGGAAGAAAGGTCTTGGATGTTGTCTAACAAATTGGATTGTTGCTCCTGAACATAGGGCTTCTGGAGCGGGATTAGCTTTGATTAATTTTGTTCAAAATTTAAATCCAGATATGATTCTATCTTTAGGTGTTAGCGCAGATGGATCTAAGATTTATAAGTTAATGCGTTGGAATGTTCAAGAAGACACACCAAGATGGATTGGCGTTTTGAATAAGGGTAAAACTGCCCAAATTATGCTAAATGGAGATACAACTTCACTTCGTTATTGGAAAGAAGTAGAGCCATATGAAGTATCTACTTCTTATAAATGCGATATATTGGACGATTTAAATGAAGCTTCCTGGAATGATTTTTACTGGGGTTCATTTGCTAAGAAATCTATAGGTATAGCTAGAAATTATTTATTTCTGAAATGGCGTTATTTTGAACACCCTACTTTTGATTATAAAGTAATTGCTTGTAGTGAAAATAGTATTTATAAAGGTTTAGCGGTTGTTAGAATTGAACAAATTGAGGGCGGATATAAACTAGGAAGAATTGTAGAGTTTATGGCTACTGATCAAGATAGTGCAGTTTCTTTATCTAACAAAATTATTCAATTAGACCCGAAAATCTTATTCTTTGACTTTTATTGTTTCTCTAGTATTAGTAGCTGGGGGCTAGAATCTGTTGGATTCAAAAGGATACTAAAATCCTCCAATGATAAATTTGTAGTTCCATCTAGGTTTCAACCGATAGATTTAGAAAATACTCAAATGATTTCTGCAATTTATTTATCTGAGAAGTTACGAAATAAGGTTAATCCAATGTTGGATCAACTATGGTATGTTACAAAAAGTGATTCGGATCAAGATCGACCGAATTGATAAAGGATAGGTAATTATGAATAAAGATATTGCCATTATGTATCATTATGTACGAAACAAATCGGAATGGATAGGTAGCGTCCCAATAGAAGTTGCTGAATTCAGAGCCCAAGTTGAGTGGGCTGCTAAAAACTATGAAATTGTTACCCCGGATGATTTAGGGAAGAAATCCAGTAAACCCAAGTGTGTATTATCATTTGATGATGCTACAAAGGATCAATATTACAATGCTTTTGAGATGCTCACAGAGATGGGGATACCGGCTTATTTTACCGTAATGTCGGGACCATTAGTTGAAAAGAAAATCCCAATTTTTCATCTTGTACATACGATTTTATCCAACTTTTCAGATGAAGAAATTTGGAAAGAATTAAATGCTTGCTTCGATATTCCAGATTTAACTCTATTAAGCGATTATTATCAGTACGAACCAAGTATTTACAGAAGATATAATAAGTATGTGTTCAACTTTTTATGGTCGGAAAATCAAAGCCGCAAATTTCTTGAGGGAAAGCTTTTTGAGCTATATGGATCAACAGAAAAGTTTATTGAGGATTTTTATATCTCTAAGGGTGAGTTTTTGAAAATGAAAGCTAGTGGAATGTCTATTGGAGTTCATTGTGTGAATCATCTTCCGTATGGGGGGGAGGCTCAATTGTTTTATGAGAATGAAATTGAACCTTGTGCCCGTTTTATAAAGAACGAACTAGGTATAACTCCAAGATGGTACACCCCTGCCTTTGGTGGCGGAGAAAATACCCAGCAGATGATTAGCCAATTAGAACCTATTTTAAAGAGTAACAATTTTATTGGGGCATTTACGACGGTGCAAGGTTATAATAATGGGCATTCATCATTCTGGTTAAACCGGATTGATTGCAACAAATTGTACCCTATTGTTTGAAATAACTTTTATCATCTAGGGTCGTTTATTTGGCACTTACTTAGAGATGATGGTAAATGCATTATCCATTTTAGAAATTTGATCTTTCGTTTCAATTCTAGTAAAGCTTAGCAATATCGAGTAGACACCATCGCTCAATTGTGCTTGCTGCCGAGAATGAAAAATAGATAAATAAATAGATAAATAAATAGATAAATAAATAAATAAATACATTCATTCATTCATTCATTCATTAATTAATTAATTAATTAATTAAAAAGAAATGATAGATAAAATGAGAAACTTTCCTACAAAAAAGGATATGACATATTGGATATTAATTCTTATTATTATTTTAACTGTAGTTAGTGTTTGGCGAACAAATGATTCAAGTATGTTAACTAATCAGTTAACACTTGGGGGAACACTTCTTTCTATATTTCTTGCTATAATTGCAATTATTTTTTCATTTATTCAATCTTCTGATACTAGTTCGCATAATAAGGAAATAATAGTAAAGATAAATGAATTAACTCAGAATATGAAATATCTTAATGATTTAAATTCAGATACAGCAGATGAAATTGTAAAAAGGAAAAGAAATCTAAAAGAAATCGACGGAATCTTAGACGAGTTAAAATTGGAAATAGGTAATAAGAATTTATCGACAAATAAGGATAAGTTAAATGAGATTTTAGTGAAAATTGAGGAATCTCAAAGTAACTCCTCAAATTCTGATGAAATTTATTCTGAGATTTTAGTTTTGGAGAAAATGCTCTATATAATTATTTAAAATCAAATACTTTAAATTTATTAGCAAAACAAAATAAATTTAGAAAATAGTGAAACAGGCTATTATTTCTCACTTATTCCCAGATGAAACTCAAATAGTTGTTGTATCTCACCATGGAGCTGTTGCTGGAAAGTTTATAAAAACAGACTGGAAAAGTGCAAACATAGAATCGGTTATAGTATCTTAGGAGAGAATACATATAATCATACGGTAAGTGCTTCTAAAAAAATTTTCAAAGGTATTATAGCTGATTCTCAATTTAAGTATACTAAAAATCATGTAAAATTGGAGCTTTGACTATCTAATTTGATCCTTACATATTGAATACTAGAACAATACACCTATGCCAATTGCTTAGGTGTATCGTTTTTAATTAATCAAAACAACCTCAACAAATCACTAACATTCTCATTCGTATGTTTTATCAGCAACACATCGCCTTTTTGACGAATTCCTTGCTTAACAAATTCCATCATTTCAAGAGCCAAATCAGGATCACGTATGAGTGATTCTGATTTTTGTAGACTAATTTCAATATTAGAAACATTATCTTTATGATGAGTAAGCGTTTCATAATCGGAACCTGTGTTTGTCAAGTGTTTAGAAGTAATTGATTGGGCATTATCTACTTTTGTGATTAAATCTTCTGCTTCTTCCCTAGTGGAAAGTTTAGCAATTTCGATACCAAGAGAAGCTGTACTTACGTTTACTGTATCTATGCGGAGTGTTTGACCCGTATTGGCACCCACATGTATGTAAAGCGGTCGCACGTCACCGAGTATATTTTGAGTATTAAACTCCATCTTATCTGCGGTGTCGTCAATAGACTGTAGTAGCTGATCAAGTTCTTCTTGAGCTGCCACACGGTCTTCATCGGTCATTGTATCAGTAGCCGATTGTACAGCAAGCTCTCGAACACGTTGGAGCACGTCGCTTACATGTTGAAGCCCTGCATCTGTTGTCTCCAGTACAGAAAGCCCATCTTGCATATTAAGCTGTGCTCTTGACAATCCCCGAATTTGTCCACGCATAGTTTCTGAAATTGATAGACCCGCCGCATTATCTGCTGCCCGGGTTAGTTTATCCCCACCAGATAGTTTTTCTAATGTTTTGGTAATAGATGTTTGATTCTTTTGATAACGATTTACTGAGAAGGCAATCCCTGCCTGGTTTTGTAGTTTCAATTTATTCACCTCCATGTGAATTATATTGTTTACAACATTATTATCGGTAAATTAAATGAAAAATTTGCTAAAAAGTAAAAATTTATTATGAAACGCCGATAATATAATTAATAACATTGTGAACATGAGGGGAGAGACTAGTATGCGTATATCAGCACAGGCGCAATCAAAGGAAGTTGCAGTTAATTCACAACCAAGAACAGAAAAATTGGTGGAAGTAACAAGATCTAATATAACCGAAGATTCTCTAAAAAAAATCATGTATGCTGAGCAGCAAGCTAACGAAAAAGACGGATTTCCAAAAGATAAAGTACAAAAAGCTGTAGATGCATTAAATGAATTTATGACTTTACAAAATCATAATTCAAAGTTTGTCATGCACGAAGGACTAGAACGTTATTTTGTACAAGTAGTCGATTCGGAAACCGATGAAGTTATTCGAGAGATACCACCCCGTAAACTATTAGATGCATTTTATACAATGCAGAAGTTTTTAGGAATGATTGTAGATGAAAAGATTTAGGAGGTAGTCAAAATGACAGGATTAAGAATTGGTGGTTTAGCATCAGGGATGGATATAGATAGCATTGTTGAAAAATTAATGACTGCAGAACGTATTCCCCTGGATAAATTAAATCAAAAGAAAACAACAACAGAATGGCAACGTGATGCATACCGATCTATTAATACAAAGTTAAAAACTTTCGATACGTACTTGTTTGAAAATTTTTCATTATCTAGTAACTTTAATAAAAAAACCGTTACAAGTACAAATTCAAATTTAGTGAGTGCAACGGCTACTTCATCAGCATCTGGAAATTTATCTCTGGAAGGAGTATCACAATTAGCAACTGCTGCAAGAGCAGTCGGTGCTAGTACAAGCGCTATGGGAAGCACTAAAATGAGTGATCTTAATATTGCAGATACCTCAATTTCCTTAAAAGCCATCAAAGCAGATGGATCTTTAGCAGGTACTGCAACAAAAATTGATATAAAGGCAACTGATACTGTAAATCAAGTTATATCTAAGATTAATAGTAGTAATGCAGGGGTAACCGCTTTATTTGAAAATGGAAGACTTTCTATTACAGCAAAGAACAGTGGTGATAACAAATTAGGAGATGAGATCCAGCTTACTGAAGACGTAGGAGATCTTTTTGGGAAATTAGGTATTAATTTTTCATCCGATTTAATTGCGGGTAAGAATGCTAAATTCCGTGTGAATGGTTTAGATACGGAAAGAACATCTAATACTTTTTCTATATCAGGATATAATGTTACCCTAAGTTCAAAATTCAATGAAGAGATATTTACAGATCCTCTAGCAACACCAACAATAGCTGCTGTGCAATTAAGCTCTAAAACTGATGTGGATTCTATGATCGGAAAAGTAAAAGAATTTGTGGACAAATACAATGAACTAATAAGTGGAATGAATGATTCTCTTAAAGAAAAAAAATATCGTGACTTTCCACCATTAACTGAAGAACAGAGAAAAGATATGTCTGATGAAGAGCAAAAGCAATGGGATGAAAAAGCTAAAAGTGGTCTCTTAAGAAGCGATTCTATTGTTAGTAATGGTCTTTCTGGTATGCGTAATGCAATCTATGGTCGTGTAGGTAACGAAGCGAATATCATGGATACATTTGCAGAAATGGGTATTACTACATCAGGTATTTTTTCAGACGGTGGTAAATTAGTAATTAACGAGGATAAACTACGTAAAGCGCTAACCGAAAATCCTGACCAAGTTGTAAAAACTTTTTCTCAATCAGGGGAAAAAAATGCAATTAAAGATACGAGAGGGATAGTTCAACGTCTGCGTGAGTCTTTAAAAGACTATACTAGGACTATTGAGACAAAGGCTGGGAAAATAACCCAGACTGATTCTCAGTACTCTCTAGGTAAGTCGTTAATAGATATGAATAACCGAATATCAAGTTTCCAACGTCGTTTAGAAGATATCGAATCACGATATTGGAAGCAGTTTACTGCAATGGAAACGGCTATTAACAAAGCAAATTCTCAGTCTTCTTATCTAATGGGATTTGGTCAGCAATAATATTTTTGGTATAAATTAAAGGAGTTGTGCTATTTTGTCAACCCAATCGGCTCACCAAGCTTATAAAAATAATAGTGTAAGTACTGCATCACCAGGTGAATTAACATTGATGCTATATAATGGATGTTTAAAGTTTTTAGGTAAAGCAAAGGTTGCAATTACTGAAAATAACATTCAAGAAAAAAATCTTAATTTGCAAAAGGCGCAAAAAATTATTCAAGAGCTTATGGTGACCTTAAATATGAATATTGAAATTTCTAAGTCAATGATGCAAATGTATGAATATATGAATCATCGCCTGATTGAGGCTAATATTAAAAATGATGTTCAAGCTATTGAGGAAGTAGAAAGTTATGCTTTGGAATTTCGAGATACTTGGAAACAAGTGATTCAGATAAATCGTCAAAAACAATTTACTGGAGACCATGCGTAATGAAAGAGGTAGAAGACTTCTTAACTGTTTCAGAAAAGTTATATTCTCACTTGACTAATCTTCCCGCCGAGGAAAATAGAATAGCGTATATTGAAGAAATCAACCAGTTACTAGATGTCAGAGAAACAGCAATTCGATCTATAGGTGATGAAGATTTATCAGTAAGTTCTTTTTATGATCGCTTGGTAGTATTGGATAAAGGGATAAATCAACGCTTAGAGAAGTTCATGGCTAGTATAAAAGGAGATATAAAAGATCTTCAACAAAAGAAAAGGCATGAGAGCGCCTATTCCAATCCATACGCTGCCACACAAACACTAGATGGTATGTATTTCGATAATAAAAAATAAAAAACACCGACTTTCATCTATTTGAAAGTCGGTGTTTTTTTATGCTAATAATTGTAATACTCCTTGCGGCTGTTGGTTGGCTTGCGAAAGCATAGATTGGGCAGCCTGCATAAGTATATTCGATTTCGTAAAGTCCATCATTTCTTTAGCCATATCTGTATCGCGGATGCGAGACTCAGCTGTTGCTAAATTTTCAGAAGTATTTACTGTAGCATTGTATGCATGCTCCAGACGATTTTGAATTGCGCCTAATTTTGACCGTTCTGTTGAAATTGATTCAATAGCAGAATCAAAAACAGAAATAGTTTGCTCAGCAAATAATTTTACATCGACTGAAGATAGATTCAATGAGTCAGATGTAATCGTTGCTAAGTTTACGTTAATAGCTTGTCCGCTATTTGCCCCAATGTGAAATTTAATATCTCCATTCGCACTGATTGTAGAAGAAACAAGTGGACTTGTCCCAGTATTTCCAGTATTCGAAGACCAAACGTATTTAAAGTGATCTCCAGTAATTGCGTTGTCTGCATCAGGTATAACATCTATATCAGCTAAAGTATCACCAAGAATACTACCCGAGCCAGATAAATTTAGATTCGAAATAAATGCTGCCCCATTACTAATAAAATCAGACTTAAATTGACTCTCCGTCATACCTAATTGATCTTGTATTGTTGTAGCAAATGTATCACCAGTAGCCAGCTGTTGCATGAAGGACTTTATATCTTTACTTGGTGTTTCTGCCTGCAACAAGGAATCCAAGTATTTCGTAGCTACATAGCTTGCTGAATAAAAATGGGATGAAGATGAGCTTGTATTAATAGCATTTACAACATTTTGCGCACTTCCTAAAATAGAAAGACTGCCTTTTAATCTTTCATTAGCTCCACTTAAATATTCTGCACTTCCTTCCTTAAACCAGGTAGGGATCGAAGTCCATGTCATACCAGAAGCGGACATCATCGCATGAGCCATTTCGTGCGCTACTATACGGTCTTTTGATATCCATAAAGGAGAATCTGTTAAAAAGTCTGCTTCATCTATTGTAAGCTCCCATTTAACTCCTTTTCCAGTTCCATCCATCCAAGTTGTTACCCAAGCCACAGCTCCGCCAGGAGACTGGTTCTCATAGGATACAGTTATTTCAGTTCCATCGGGTGGTCCGATGCCAAAGGCGTTGAACACAGCATCTTCTGATGATTCAAGCATATACCTTACCAGCGAATCAGTTAACTCTTGTCTAGATGCAAGTGCAGCATCTGAAGCAACAGAACCAGTGCCACTTCCTCCTGTAGGAGGTGCTATAGTCCCGCCACCCCGTAACAGCTTCATGCCATTAAATTCCGTTCGATTAGAAATGCCATTAATCTCATCAAGGATTTGATCAACTTCCATTTGTAGAGATGCACGATCTTCCTCTGTATTCGTATCGTTCGCAGCTTGAACGGATAATTCTCTGCCTCGTTGAAGAAGGGAATGAATTTCGTTCATTGCACCTTCAGCGGTCTGTAGCAAAGAAATACTGTCTTGAATGTTCTTGCCAGCCATATTTAATCCGCGAATTTGCCCACGCATCTTCTCAGAAATTGCAAGTCCAGCAGCATCGTCGCCAGCTCGGTTGATTTTAAAACCACTAGACAGCTTTTCTAAACTTTTAGAAGTCTTACTTTGTTGTTGGGTTAATTTGTTTGCCGTATTAAGAGCTGCTAAGTTATGTTGAATTCTCATTTTTTCACCAACGTTCTATTTTATATTATGTACATGTAATATATCGGAAATCTATAAGCGTTATTTATACTGAAGATATATTAGCATATAATTTAATAATAATTTTTGCAATAATATAATAACCATAAGTTTATCCCCTTATGATTGTTTTCCCAAATGCTGTATTTCTCTATACAATCTTCTCTTCATCAAACACATACTCTTTCAATAATTTCTCCAACTTCAAGGCCTGTCCAATACTCCCGTCCACTTTAAGCTTCCCAAACATAAAAGCCGTGGTACTTTTCAAGTTTCCGGTGATCAGCTTCTTAAAATCAGCGGTGCTTAATGTACAGTCAGCTTTATGAGATAGATCGTAAGATAATGTGGCTTGATCATTATGGAAAATAAGCTGTCTGTTATTTGACTAGTCGTCTGTTAACTCAAATTGGTAACGTACATTTTCGTTATGAATCGGTGCAGGATTATCATTGATTGTTTGTACAATTAGTAACCAGACTTTCTCACTTGGCAGTTCTTTTATGCTAGGTAAAGCTGGTTCCTCCTTATGGATTCTTTTTATTCAATATTAAATTATCATCCTATATTTTGAAAAGTTTGACTAGAAGTATTGCCCGGGAAATTTAATGAAAATTATAATGTTATTAATTAGTAGAAATGGTATGATGAATTTAATAGTTAATTAGAAGGAGGTGCTATATGTTCAAGAAAGTGCTATTAGTAACAGTTTTACTAATTTCATTTACATCAACAGCCAGTGCTAATAAGTCATATGAAGTTAAAAAAGGGGACACTTTAACGAAAATAGCTAAGTCCAACAAAGTAACACTCAAAGACCTTCGCTCGTGGAATAAACTCACCAAAGATAGTATTTATATTAAACAAAAATTGTTTGTAACAAAGCCATCAGCTAAGACTAAAGCACCAACAAAAGTGATTGCTTCTAAACCTATAACTATAGGTAAGAATACCCTGAATCAGAAACCGGTGGATGTACCTATTCAAGTAAAAGAAGAAAGTCAGCTAATTAATATGCCGCTTGTGGAGCAAGCTAGGAATTTATCTATAAAGGGACAAGCTGTTTATCCTTCAATAGTAGATTTTGCAAAACGACTAGAAGGCATTCCGTATTTGTATGCAGGTAATACAATAGCCGGATTTGATTGTAGTGGATTTATCTATTTTGTACATAACCAAGCAGGTTTGAATATCTCTCGTCAGAGTAGTGAAGGCTATTTTGCGCAAAGTGCGACTGTTTCTAGTCCAGTTGTTGGAGATTTAGTTTTTTTTGAGAATACCTATAAAGAAGGAATTTCTCATATGGGAATTTACATAGGTAATAATGAATTTATACATGCAGGCTCAAAAGGTGTAGAAGTTGCAAGTTTAAATTCGGTGTATTGGAAAGAGCATTTTGTATCTTTTAAACGATTTCATATAGTTAGTTTGGAAAAATGATTGATGATGTACACAACAGGAGGACCCTTATGAAAATGACAATAGGTAAAAAAATGTGGTTTGGATTTTCGGCAATATTACTGTTATTAGTTATTTCTTCGGTAGTTGCATTCGTATCATTAGACAATAATGGAGAGAAATATCAGTTTCTATTAGATGATCGAGTTGTCAAATTAGATTTAATAAAAGAAATTGAAATTGCTCAAAAAGATACTACACGTAGTTTGTTAGATTTTTTGTTATTTAATACAGATGCTTCTAGAAAAGGTGTAGCTACGCATTTAAAAGAGGCAAGTAAGTTAGAGGAAGAATTGTCAAGTAAACTATTTTCGCCAGAAACAAAAGCATTAATGGAAGATTTACAGAAAAAAAGTGCAACTTTTGAAACTAAATCGGAAGAAATTATTGCTGCAAAACAACGTAATGATTCTACAATGGTCAATAAACATACGGCCGATGCAAAAACAATGAATGCTGATTCGTTAAAGATCTTACAAGAGATGGAACAATTTTTATTAGATGATATGGAACAAACTAGAGCAGATGTTAATAGTTTTGATGCGACTGCAAAAATGATTATTATTGTACTAGGGATTGCTAGTATTATCGCCGGAGTGGTTGTAGCATATTTTATAAGCAAAAGTATATCAAATCCAGTTAAAAAGGTTACTGCTGGCATGTCTGAAATTGCCAATGGTAACTTAGTAGTTGAGCCAATTAATATCAAAAATAAAGATGAAGTTGGAGCAATGGCGATAGCTTTCAACACGATGAGCTCAGATTTGCTACAAATTGTCACCAACGTTCGTGATTCTTCTATGCAGCTTGCGGCAAACGCAGAAGAGCTTTCTGCAAGTTCGGAGGAAAGTCTTGCTTCCTCTCAAATGGTAGCTAAATCTGCAGAAGAACAAATGGCCACTAGTGAGCAACAGGTTCGACATATGGATACTTCAGTAAATTCAATGAGTGAGTTATCACAAGGAATTGATCAAATTTCTGTTAATAACGAAGAAATGTTACAAGCAGCAGACGAAGTGACGAATCTTGTGAAAAAAGGTTCAGATGTCGTTTCTGAAGTTGCTAGTCAAATGAACAATATTCATACGACATTTAAAGATACAACGGTTATCATGCATAATATGGCAAAGCATTCGGACGAAATCCAAACTGTTACTGCCCTCATCACAGATATTTCGGAGCAAACGAATTTACTTGCCTTAAATGCGGCAATTGAGGCTGCAAGGGCTGGAGAGTATGGAAAAGGCTTCGCGGTTGTAGCAGAAGAAGTTCGAAAGCTTGCAGAGCAATCGAAAAACTCAGCATCAGAAATTGAAAACATGATACAGATGATTCAAACAGCTTCTGGGGACGCAGTCAAGGCAATTACAGTAGGCGGAGATAAAGTAGAAGATGGCCTGGCGAAAACAACTGATTCGCTTCATGTGTTTACTGAAATAGAATCGGCTGTAGGTTTAGTCGGCTCCAAAGTTGAATCCGTTTCTGCAGCAATCGAACAAATTCAAGCGATGGCTGAATCTGTTTCCGAAGGTTCGCTTGAAGTGCAACGTCTAGCCGCACAGGCTGCAGAAGGAGCTAATGACACAAGTGCTGCTACGGAAGAACAGCTCGCTGCAACAGAAGAAATTACGTCCAATGCGCAAGTTTTAGCAGATCTTGCAGAAGCTCTCCAAAATAATGTTAGTCATTTTAAAATCTAATGTAAATCTATCAATCCTATGTCTTTATTAAAGACATAGGTTTTTTTATTGATAATTTTTATTTTCTTATATGTCCAAATACCCTTCAATTATGTATAATAAAATAGTTACATAAGCATTATATAACAATAATTTATATAGGAAAAAGGAGATACATATGAAATTGTCAATTTCAAAGAAAATGTGGATTGGTTTTAGTGTGGTTTTACTATTACTAGTACTAACCAGTATTATTACTCAATTCGGAACGAAAATCTTAACGGATAGATATAAGGAATTACTAGACTATGATATAGAAAAGGTTGAACTAGTAGAAGATATTACAGTAATCCAGAAAGATATGGCTACTGCGGTATTAGAGTTTGTAATGTTTGGTAGTAGAGATTCTGTGGATAAATTCGATGCAGAAATAGAAAAAGGGTCAGTTGCAGCAAAAATTTTAATAGAAAAGGCTACTGATGCAGAATCTGTTCAGTTGTTGAAAGAACTTCAAACAGAAACAGTAAAGTTATTTGAAAACAACAACCAAATTATTGAGTTAAGATCAGCAAATAAACCATTTGAACAATATGCAGCAAAATCTACGGAAATTAATAATGAAGTACTTGCTATTTTAGCTGAATTACAACAAATTCAAGAAGAAAATATGGCAGATGCAAGAGTTGAGTTAGACAAGTTTGAAGAGAAGGCAAGGTACGGGTTAATTATTCTAACTATAGCAGCGATTATTATTGGTATTTTAATTTCTCATTTTATAGCAAAATCTATTTCTAAACCAATCCAAAAGGTGACAGCGGGAATTGAAGAAATTGCAAAGGGCAACTTAGCAGTTGAACCAATTATTATTAAGAATAGTGATGAAGTCGGTGTAATGGCGACATCATTCAATAAGATGTCGAATGATTTACTGCGAATTGTCTCTAGTGTCCGTGATTCATCGATGCAATTAGCAGCAAACGCAGAAGAGCTTTCTGCAAGTTCGGAGGAAAGTCTTGCTTCCTCTCAAATGGTAGCTAAATCTGCAGAAGAACAAATGGCCACTAGTGAACAACAGGTGCGTTATATGGAAACCTCTGTTAGTTCGATTGCTGAGTTATCACAAGGTATTGGACAAATTTCTGTGAATAACGAAGAAATGCTCCAGGCTGCAGACGTTGTGACAAATCTGGTGAAAAAAGGTTCAGATGTCGTTTCAGATGTTGCTGGTCAAATGAATAATATTCATACAACGTTTAAAGATACAACAGTTATCATGGAAAACATGGCAAAGCATTCAAACGAAATTCATACAGTTACTGCTCTCATTACAGATATTTCGGAGCAAACGAATTTACTTGCCTTGAACGCAGCAATTGAAGCAGCCCGTGCTGGTGAGTATGGAAAAGGATTCGCCGTTGTTGCAGAAGAAGTTCGTAAACTTGCAGAGCAATCAAAGAATTCTGCATCAGAAATTGAAAAAATGGTGCAAATGATTCAAACAGCCTCTGGCGATGCAGTGAAAGCGATCACTGTAGGTGGAGACAAAGTAGAGGAGGGACTTGCAAAAACAACAGATTCCCTTCAAGTATTTAATGAAATAGAAACGGCAGTTGGATCAGTTGGTTCTAAAGTGGAATCAGTTTCTGCTGCAATCGAACAAATTCAAGCGATGGCTGAATCCGTTTCCGAAGGATCGCTAGAAGTGCAGCGTTTAGCATCATTGGCTGCAGATGGAGCAAATGAAACAAGTGCAGCTACGGAAGAACAACTTGCTGCAACCGAAGAAATCTCGTCCAATGCGCAAATTTTAGCAGATTTAGCAGAAGCTCTGCAAAATAATGTTAGTCACTTTAAGATTTAAATTAAATCTATCTATCCTATGCTGTTTTATATGGCATAGGATTTTTTTTATGGGACTTTCAATAGAAACTAGTTGCGAGAAAGCTGCGTAATGTTGTGCATAACCGGAATACGTTGCGCAAACCACATTGAATGTTGCGAGAACCAAAAGCGTTGCGTAAAAGGATCAAGATGTTGAAAAAACCACCTATAATGTTGCGCATAACTGAAAAACATTGCGTAAATCACTACCAACGTTGCGTATAACCAAAAAACATTGAGCTCTAGGGATCTCCATACTAACCAAAAAATAAAAGGGAGCCCTCTATTTTTGCCTGCAACGAGGCTCTAATATTCCATAACTCGTCACAGAGTTTTTGCTGAATATCTTGTATACTTGCAGTAGGGAGTTGTTTCGGTATGTATACATTCATTATTTTCATACATGTGATTAGTGCAGTATTATCGATTGGACCATTTTTTGTTCTTTTTCCCTTATTAAATAGGATGAAAGGCAAAAGTGATGAGATGCTTGATACAGCATTAGAAGTGTTTCAAGCGGCGATTCGGCTTGTAAAACACGCTGGCCATGTATTGGTTGGTTCGGGAATACTTCTTGTGTGGCAGGGGAATTGGCCATGGACCACTTCCTGGGTCATTATGACAATTCTCGTCATGGTAAGCTCCATCGTATTTTTAGCTAAAGCATTTAAGCCGAATATTCGTGCATTCCGTGCGGGAACTATTGATTTGGATACACTGATAAAAAAATTAAGGTCTGCTGTGTGGAAATATATTTTGTTATTACTCATCATGTTATGGTTTATGGTTGCTAAGCCTAACTTATGGTAATATATAGCCCTTTCTCTTCGTTGAGAAAGGGCCTTTTATTTGTCCATTTGCGATTCTCAAAGCGGATTTTGCGTTTTGCAATGTCTAATTTGCGATTTGCCGGGTGCGACTTGCGATTACGTCATCCTAACTTGCCATTCGCACCATTCCACTTGTGATTAACCAATTTCCTCCTTTAAAATACTTAAAATCTTCCATCCCCTTATATTTTTAACAAAAAGTTCACAATTATTTTACTTTCATACAAAATGCGATATATCGCATATGTAAGCGATTACAATATAAATGAATATTCGAAAATGACTGACAATTAACAAAAAGGGTGTTGACTTGGCATTTTAAAGGCGATATGATATCAACAATATATAATTTATTGTGAGAAAATTCACAAGATATAATATTCAGAGCTGCAAAGCTAAACGCTTTAAAAGCGGAAAGTATAGGAGCGATTGATTTGAGAAGTGACATGATTAAAAAAGGCGTCGATCGCGCTCCACATAGAAGTTTGCTTTACGCAACTGGGGTCAAGACGAAAGATTTGGAGAAGCCGTTTATCGGTGTTTGTAACTCGTATATTGATATTATTCCTGGCCATATGCATTTGAATAAGTTTGCAGAGGTCGTGAAAGAAGCAATTCGTGAAGCTGGAGGAATTCCATTTGAGTTCAACACGATTGGTGTAGATGATGGAATTGCAATGGGTCACATCGGGATGAGATATTCACTTCCGAGTCGTGAGCTTATCGCAGATTCAGCTGAAACAGTCATTAATGCGCACTGGTTCGATGGAGTGTTCTACATACCGAACTGTGACAAAATTACACCAGGAATGCTTATGGCAGCTGTCAGAACAAATGTCCCATCTGTGTTTGTTTCAGGTGGTCCAATGGAAGCTGGTACTTCAGCTGACGGGAAACAACTTTCACTCACATCTGTGTTTGAAGGGGTTGGAGCTTATAAGTCAGGCGGCATGACAGCGGAGCAACTGTTAGATATTGAACAAAATGCATGTCCAACATGTGGTTCATGTTCAGGGATGTTCACAGCTAACTCCATGAACTCGTTAATGGAAATGCTAGGAATGACGCCTCCGGGTAACGGAACAATTATTGCAACTTCCGACGAACGTCATCGCCTCATAAAAGAAGCGGCGCACCATCTAGTACGTATGGTTAAAGAAGATGTGAAGCCAAGAGATTTAATAACGAAAGAAACAATCGATGATGCATTTGCGCTAGATATGGCAATGGGTGGTTCAACAAACACTGTTCTCCACACATTAGCAATTGCACACGAAGCTGAAATTGAATACGACGTGCGAGAGATCAATGAAGTCGCGAAACGTATTCCTTACTTATCGAAAATTATGCCAGCATCTGATTACTCTATGCATGATGTACATCTTGCAGGAGGAGTTAGTGCCATTATAAAAGAACTTTGTGAAATTCCTGGAGCTGTTCATCCAGATCGACTAACGATTACTGGTAAGTCACTCTATGAAAATGTGAAAGAAGCAGAAATTACGAATGATAAAGTCATACGCCGAAAAGAAAATCCATATAGTCCTGTAGGTGGGTTATCCGTACTATTCGGAAATATTGCACCTGAAGGCGGAGTTATTAAAGTCGGTGCGGTGGATCCTTCCATTAAAGAATTCACTGGCAAAGCAATTGTATTTGATTCACAAGAAGCTGCACAAGAAGCTATTGATAACGGTATCGTTCAAGCAGGTCATGTAGTGGTTATCCGCTATGAAGGTCCAAAAGGCGGACCAGGGATGCCAGAAATGCTTGCTCCAACTTCCGCAATTCAAGGTCGCGGATTAGGTACTCAGGTAGCACTAATTACAGATGGTCGTTTCTCCGGAGCGTCTCGAGGAATTTCTATCGGACATATTTCTCCAGAAGCTGCAGATGGCGGTCCGATTGCTTTAGTGCAAAATGATGATGTAATCGCTATTGATTTAACAAATAGAACGATAGATTTACAAGTTAGCGATGAGGAATTAGCTTCCAGACAAGCGAACTTACAGCCATTTGAACCAAAGATTAAAAAAGGTTATCTAGCAAGATATTCAAAACTAGTAACATCAGCAAGTACTGGTGGAGTAATGAAAATCTAATCGAAACATAGAAAATTTATAAAAAAATACTTAAATCATTGATGAGGCAAAAGTTAAAGGAACCTTGTATTTACAGAGAGTCGGTGGGCTGGGAACCGGCAATACAACCTTTAGCGACATCCCCTCGGAGTGAAGTGTTGAACGGGAAACCTTTTAGATACTTCCGGGTGTAGTTTAGCTACTCTCGTTATAAATGGATGGTGGGCGACTTGCCTGCTGTCTGCGAGGTAGCGGTTGCGCTACGAACTAGGGTGGTACCATGAAAAGAATTTCATCCCTATACAAAAGAACGAAGGTTTCTTTGTGTGGGGTGAAATTCTTTTCTTTTTATAAATTAGACTTTAATGATGTAAATCACTAAGGCGGACAAATTTTTAAGTAAACTGGACGATTTGATTCAAAAGGAGGAATTAATGATGAAGTTAACCGTTGAGGAAACTGAGCGAGTTTATGAAGAGCCTGTAACCGCTGAGGCTCCAATGCAATTGAATGGTGCAGATGTCTTTATCGAAACGTTGAAGCAGCATCAGGTAGAAGTAATATTTGGTTATCCAGGTGGTGCGGTTTTACCTATTTATGATGCATTGTACAAAAATCCGATTAAGCATATTCTTGCAAGACATGAGCAGGGAGCTATTCACGCAGCAGAAGGGTATGCACGTGTTTCTGGAAAGGTTGGGGTAGTAATTGCCACTTCTGGACCGGGTGCTACAAATTTAGTTACAGGCATAGCCGATGCGATGATGGATTCAATCCCACTTGTCGTATTTACAGGGCAGGTTGCTACAACGGTGATTGGTACAGATGCATTCCAAGAAGCAGATATTATCGGCATCACGCAGCCAATTACAAAACATAATTACCAAGTAAAAGATGTAGCTGATTTCCCAAGAATCATTAACGAAGCTTTTCATATTGCTTCTACAGGTCGTCCAGGACCAGTTGTCGTAGATATACCTAAAAATATGGCTACGGGAATGTTCGTAACGCCTAAGGAAGAAACGCAGGAAGTTAATCTTCCAGGGTACCAACCAACGACAAAACCGAACTTTTTACAAATTCAAAAAGCAGCGCAAGCTATTTCTACTGCCAAGCAGCCGTTGATCCTTGCAGGAGCAGGTGTTTTATTCGCAAAGGCATCAGACGAATTAGTTGCATTTGCAACAAAATATCAAATACCTGTAACGAATACACTTCTTGGACTGGGAGGGATCGAAGGAAATCATCCACTTTTCCTAGGAATGGCAGGCATGCATGGGACTTATACAGCGAATATGGCAATCCAAACATGTGATTTGCTTATCAATGTAGGTGCTAGATTCGATGACCGATTAACAGGAAACTTAAATTACTTTGCACCGAACGCAAAAGTAGTTCATATAGACATTGATCCAGCTGAGATTGGAAAAAATGTACCGACAGAAATTCCAATCGTAGCGGATGCAAAAGAAGCGCTCGAAGCATTGCTTACGCACGGTGCACCAAATGGTAATACAGCAGCTTGGCTGGAGAGCTTGAATATTTCCAAAGAGCAATATCCATTCCATTATCAAGCAAGCGAGGAACGTGGGTTGCTTCCACAGCAAGTTTTAGAGCTAGTACATGAGTATACAAATGGAGATGCGGTTGTTACGACTGACGTTGGACAGCATCAAATGTGGACAGCACAATACTACAAGTTCAACAAGCCGCATAACTGGGTAACTTCTGGTGGACTTGGAACGATGGGATTTGGTTTCCCAGCAGCAATTGGGGCACAGTTAGCGAAACCTGACGCAAAGGTAATTTCAATTGTTGGTGATGCAGGTTTCCAAATGACGTTACAGGAGTTATCACTTTTACAAGAGCTAAGAATTCCAGTAAAAGTAATTATCTTAAATAACCAAGCACTTGGCATGGTACGCCAGTGGCAGGAAGCATTCCACGGTGAAAGATTCTCGCAATCACTAATTCCGGTTCAACCAGATTTCGTTAAACTAGCAGCAGCCTACGACATTAAGGGCATTAAGATCGAAACGTTCGAAGATGCGAAGGTGCAATTAAAAGAAGCATTAGAATCCGATGAGCCAGTATTAATCGATTGCCGAGTAGTGCAAAAAGAATGTGTCTATCCAATGGTAGTTCCAGGTACAGCACTGCATGAAATGATTGGAGTGAAGCCAGAATGAAACGAATCATAACTGTTACCGTGATCAATCAAAGCGGAGTTCTTAACCGTGTTACTGGTCTTCTCATGAAGCGTCAGTTCAACATAGAAAGCATCACAGTAGGTCATACAGAAAATCCTGAAATATCTAAAATGACATTTGTCGTAAATGTTGCGGATGAACAAAAGCTTGAGCAGCTATTAAAGCAACTGCAAAAACAAGTAGATGTGTTGAAGGTAAATGATATTACTGAAAAACAAATTGTCGTAAGAGAGCTGGCGCTCGTGAAAGTCGTGTCGCCTCCAGCTGTAAGAGCAGAGGTTAATAGCATCATCGAACCTTTCCGAGCTTCCATTATTGATACAGGGAAAAATGTTGTCACATTCCAAGTTACAGGCAGCCCTGAAAAAATTGATGCATTTATCGATTTGATTAAACCCTATGGCATTAAAGAGTTGACTAGAACAGGCGTAACTGCATTTGTTCGTGAGACACAAAAGGTTAACACACCACAGCTATCCATTTTAAAATAATAAAAAAAACCCAAATTCAAGGAGGAAATTACAATGGCTAAAATGTATTATAACGGAGATATCAACGAAGGACTTTTACAGGACAAAAAAATCGCAATCATCGGGTACGGATCTCAAGGTCACGCACACGCACTAAACCTAAAGGATTCAGGATTTGATGTAGTAGTAGGTATTCGTGCAGGTAAATCATTCGACCAAGCAAAAGAAGATGGTCTTGAAGTATATTCGGTAAAAGAAGCAGCTGAAAAAGCAGATGTTATCATGATTTTATTGCCAGATGAAAGACAAAAAGCAGTGTATGAAGCGGAGATCCAACCTTCATTGACAGCTGGTAAGACACTTGTATTCGCTCATGGCTTCAACGTACATTTTGGTCAAATTGTTCCTCCAGCAGATGTGGATGTATTCCTAGTAGCACCAAAAGGTCCTGGTCATTTAGTGCGTAGAACATTCGAAGCTGGAGCAGGAGTACCAGGATTATTCGCTGTTTATCAAGATGCGACTGGTCAGGCAAAAGATCTAGCACTTGCTTATGCAAAAGGAATCGGAGCTGCTCGTGCAGGCGTTCTAGAAACAACATTCAAAGAAGAAACAGAAACAGATCTATTCGGTGAGCAAGCGGTACTTTGTGGTAGTACAACGGCAATCGTTAAAGCAGGTTTCGAAACATTAGTAGAAGCAGGTTATCAACCAGAGCTTGCTTACTTTGAAACATTGCACGAATTAAAACTAATTGTTGACCTAATGTACGAAGGAGGAATGGCTACAATGCGTTCTTCTATCTCAGATACAGCTGAGTGGGGAGATTTCGTGTCTGGACCACGTATCATTGACTCATCTGTAAAAGATCGTATGAAAGACGTATTAACAGACATTCAAGACGGTACATTCGCAAGAGAATGGATTAAAGAGAACGAAACAGATCGTCCAAAATATAACGCTATTAAACAAGCAGAATCTGAGCACCAAATCGAAGTAGTTGGAGCAAAATTACGTGAAATGATGCCTTTCATCAATGAAGGGAAAAAAGTCAAGAAAGAAGTGGTGACTAGTGCGCAAAATTGACATTTTTGACACAACGCTACGTGATGGCGAACAATCAGCTGGTATTAATCTAAATACGAAAGAAAAAGTAGAAATTGCTCGTCAACTTGAAAAGTACGGTGTTTCCATTATTGAAGCAGGATTTCCTGCTTCATCACCTGGGGACTTCGAGGCGGTAAAACTTATTGCAGATACTGTGAAAAATTCAGTCGTTACTGGTCTGGCTCGTGCGATCAAAAGTGATATTGAAACTTCATGGGAGGCGTTAAAAGGTGGCGTGCAACCGCATCTGCACACATTTATCGCAACATCTCCAATTCATATGCAATATAAGTTAAATAAAACACCAGAGCAAGTGATTGAAATTGCAGTTGAATCTGTGAAGCTAGCGAAAAAATATTTTCCACTTGTACAATGGTCAGCTGAAGATGCAACTCGCTCAGACAAGGATTTCCTTGTCCGTATTATGAATGAAGTAATTAAAGCAGGCGCAACAACGATCAATATTCCAGATACAGTAGGCTATGCAACCCCTATTGAATATGGAGCTCTATTCAAATACTTAAGTGAAAACGTAACAGGTATCGAAAAAGTGAAATTATCTGCTCATTGTCATGATGACTTAGGAATGGCTGTTGCCAATACTTTGGCAGCTATCGAAAATGGAGCGACGCAAGTAGAAGGTACGATCAATGGTATCGGTGAACGTGCGGGTAATGCAGCACTTGAGGAAGTAGCTGTTGCACTACATATTCGAAGTGATTATTACCAAGCCGATTCCGGTATTTTATTGAAAGAAACGAAACGTACTAGCCAGTTGGTTAGTCAGCTGACAGGCGTTGTTATTCAGCCGAATAAAGCGGTTGTTGGAAAAAATGCATTTGCACATGAATCTGGTATTCACCAAGATGGCATGCTGAAAAATCCGGAAACGTATGAAATTATTACCCCGGATTTAATCGGGGATGTAGCGACTGAGCTTGTCCTTGGAAAACACTCTGGCCGTCATGCATTCTTCTCGAGAGCAACGGAAATGGGCTTCCAATTAAGCGATGAAAAGTTAAATGAAGCGTTTGTAGCATTTAAGAAATTAGCAGACCGTAAGAAAGAAATTACGGAAGAGGATTTATTTGTTTTATTGACTGATCAACAAGTGAAAAGTGGAGAAGTGGAAGTGTATGAATTAGAGGAATTAATCGTCCACTATGAAAACAATGTCCCAACATCTACTATCACAGTAAAAGTACCATCTGGTGAGAGCGTAGTGGAAACTTGTCCTGGATCTGGTGCAGTAGAAGCAATTTTCAATACACTTGAAAAAATAGTTAACGGCGAGGTTCGTATTTTAGACTATCGTGTTTCCTCTGTATCTAAAGGACGCGATGCACTTGGTGAAGCAGTTATCAACTTAACCTTCAACGGAAAAACAACATCTGGTCGAAATGCTTCTCAGGATGTACTGAAAGCATCGGCAAGAGCTTATATCAATGCTATCAATCGTCAATTAGTAAATGTACAAATAAGAGAACAAGCGGCAGTAGGACAATAATTAAGTGATTGTAGTGAATGGCGGCGACTCCAGCGGGAGCAGCACGAGCTGAAAGCCCCGCAGGAAAGATATTAGACGAACTTTGTTGGACTAATATCTTTGCGACGAGTGACCGCAGGAGCATATGTTTTCGTAGTGACGAGGAGATTGAAGACGTGCCCGTGGAAAGCGTCCGCCTGGAACAGAAATCAATGACATTTTTAAATAAAATCAATAAAAAAATGGGAGTGAATGAGATGGAAAAAACGATAACGGTATTACCGGGAGATGGAATCGGTCCAGAAGTAACAGAAGCAGCAGTAAAGGTGCTTCAAGCCATTGCAAAACGTTATAACCATACGTTCAACTTGCAATACGGATTGATCGGTGGAGCTGCGATTGATGCCAGTGAAAACCCACTTCCAGAAGAAACTATAAATGCATGTAGTCAAAGTGATGCCATCCTTTTAGGCGCAGTGGGTGGGCCAAAGTGGGATCAAAATCCATCTCATTTACGCCCGGAAAAAGGGTTGCTAGCTATTCGTAAGCATTTTGGTTTGTATGCGAATATTCGTCCAGTAAAAGCAATTTCTGCATTACTAGAAGCTTCTCCTCTGAAAAAGGAAGTAGCAGAATCAGTGGATTTAGTTATAGTTCGCGAATTAACAGGTGGTCTATATTTTGCTGAGCCACGGAAGAAAACAAATGATTACGCATTAGATACTTTGGTTTATACACGTCCAGAAATTGAGCGAATTGTAGATACTGCTTTCCAATTAGCAAGAAGCCGTCGTGGCAAGCTTGCTTCTGTGGATAAAGCAAATGTATTGGATTCTAGTAAGTTATGGCGTCAAATCGTTGAAGAGAAAAAACAAGGCTATCCAGATGTAGAAGTAGAGCATATGCTTGTGGACTCAACAGCGATGAAGCTGATTACGAAACCAGATTCATTTGACGTAATTGTAACGGAAAATATGTTTGGGGATATTTTAAGTGATGAGGCCTCCGTAATTACTGGTTCTTTAGGGATGCTACCATCTGCAAGTACACGAGAGGATGGTTTTGGTTTATATGAACCAGTCCATGGCTCTGCTCCTGATATTGCTGGACAAAATAAAGCTAATCCAGCTGCAACTATTCTTTCAGCAGCTATGATGCTACGTGAAGCGTTTCAAATGGAAACAGAAGCGGCAGCTATTGAAGAAGCCGTATTTAATGTTTTAAATGATGGGAATTTCACAGGTGACCTTCAGATGAAAGGGAAACGAGTACTTTCTACTACTGAATGGACAGCTAAAGTAATTGAAGAATTAGACTCAGAATTTGTATCAGATAGTATTATGTTTTCTTATGTCTAACCAAAAGGAGAGGGACTAAATGGCAAAAACGATTATTGAGAAAATTTGGGATGAACATATTGTGTACGAGGAAGAAGGTAAACCAGACCTTCTCTATATCGATTTACACTTAATCCATGAAGTGACATCTCCCCAAGCCTTTGAAGGGTTACGACTAAACAATCGGAAGGTTCGTCGACCAGATCTTTGTTATGCAACAATGGATCACAACGTTCCAACTCGAAACAGAGAGCAGATTAAAGATGTTATCGCTCGAAAGCAAATCTCTACACTTCAACAAAACTGTGAAGAATTCGGTGTTCCACTTGCCAATATGGATCATCCAGACCAAGGAATTGTGCATATTATCGGACCGGAGCTTGGCTTAACGCAGCCTGGTAAAACAATTGTTTGTGGGGACAGTCACACCTCGACACACGGTGCTTTTGGTGCAATTGCTTTTGGTATCGGAACTAGTGAAGTAGAGCATGTTCTTTCTACCCAAACGCTTTGGCAGGCTAAACCGAAAACAATGCAAATTAAAGTGACAGGTGAGCTTGGCTATGGAGTAGCTGCAAAAGATATTATTTTAGCAATCATTTCGAAGTTTGGTATCGATATGGGTACAGGGTACATCGTGGAATATACTGGTGAAGCAATTCGTAAGCTATCTATGGAAGAGCGCATGACCATTTGTAATATGTCGATTGAAGCAGGAGCTCGCGCAGGTTTGATTAGCCCAGATGAGACTACTGTTGAATTCCTTAGAGGTCGTGAGCATGTGCCTTCAGGGGAAGCTTTTGAAAAAGAAGCAGCACGTTGGTTGGCACTAGCAACTGACGAGGGTGCTGTTTATGATAAAACGGTAGAGATATCTACAGACGAAATCGAACCATTCGTCACATGGGGGACAAATCCTTCCATGGGTTCAGGCGTATCACAAAATATTCCGTTCACTTCCGATTTTGCGGAAGCAAGTGACCAGCAAGCACATGAAAAAGCACTTGCATATATGGGCTTGGAACAGGGAATACCTTTAGAAGATATAGCAATAACCAATGTATTTATCGGATCTTGTACAAATGCACGTTTGAGTGATCTTCGCACAGCAGCGAACGTAATTGCTGGTCGCAAAGTACATCCAACTGTAAAAGCAATTGTCGTTCCAGGATCTCAAACGGTTAAGAAACAAGCAGAGCAAGAAGGTATTGACCAAGTATTCCTTGAAGCAGGATTTGAATGGCGCGAATCTGGATGTAGTATGTGTCTAGCGATGAATGATGATATCGTTCCGGCAGGAGAGCATTGTGCATCTACTTCTAACCGAAACTTTGAAGGTCGCCAAGGAGTTGGTTCCAAAACACATTTAATGAGCCCAGCCATGGCAGCAGCTGCTGCGATCGAAGGTCATATTGTGGATATTCGAAAATTCGGACTGGTAAATGTTTAAGAAGGAGGAAAACCAATGGAGCCTATCAATGAAATAAACAGTGTCATAACACCTTTGAATCAAAAAAATGTCGACACGGATCAAATAATCTCAAAGGAATTTTTAAAGCGTATTGAACGCACAGGATTCGGTAAATACCTATTTTACCACTGGCGCTTCGATGCAACTGGCGAGCCAAATAAGAACTTCGTATTAAATGATGAGCGTTATAAAGATTCTACTATTTTAGTGGCACATGACAACTTTGGCTGCGGCTCCTCCCGAGAGCATGCTCCTTGGTCCATTTTGGATTATGGTTTTCGAGTAGTCATTGCACCAAGTTTTGCGGATATCTTCTATAATAATTGCATGAAAAACGGAATTTTACCGATTAAGCTATCGGTGGAAGAAGTGGAAACATTATTAAGCAAAGAAGTATATAACGTAGCAGTTAATCTAGAAGCACAAACGGTAACAGGTGCGGACGGTGT
The DNA here is from genome assembly GCF_044762655.1 of Psychrobacillus sp. NPDC096623. Taxonomy (NCBI): domain Bacteria; kingdom Bacillati; phylum Bacillota; class Bacilli; order Caryophanales; family Bacillaceae; genus Psychrobacillus; species Psychrobacillus sp. NPDC096623. The sequence goes on along the minus strand of NZ_JBIWER010000001.1, from coordinate 445,743 downwards.
CGTTTATTCATTTGACATTGATCCGTACCAAAAGAAAATGCTTCTAAATGGATGGGACGAAATTTCATTAACCTTCCAATACGAAGATAAAATTAAAGCTTATGAAGAAAAAGTAGCGCAAGCATAAATAAGGATAAATAGAGCTTCAAAAAACAGCTAATTAGGAGATGGTTTTGTTGGGAATTCATACGACACTGTAGGTTTATATCGTGCATCTGAAAAAGTAGCGGAGTTCGTGCATCGCACACCGTGCAAAAAATCGTCCACATTCAATAAAATTACCGAGAAAAATGTGTTTTTGAAATTAGAAAACCTGCAAAAAACTGGGTCATTTAAGATTAGAGGCGCTATGAATAAAGTATCACAGTTGAGTGAAGCAGAGTGTGCCAAAGGATTAATCGCAGCCTCTGCTGGTAATCACGCACAAGGTGTTGCTTTTGCTGGAGCAGCGCGAAATGTGCCAGTCACGATTTTCATGCCACTTGGAACACCCGTTTCGAAAGTAAATGCTACGAAAGGGTATGGTGCAACTGTCAAATTAATCGGTCAGAACTTTGATGAAGCATATATAGCTGCTCGTGAGGAACAACTCCGAACAGGAGCAACCTTCATCCATCCTTTTGACGATATAGCCGTTATCGAGGGGCAAGCAACCGTAGCAATGGAGATGCTTCAGCAGCGTCCAGAGCTAGACACGATTGTTGTTCCAGCAGGTGGAGGAGGCTTACTCGCAGGAACACTCCTTGCAGTCAAATCAATCCGTCCTGATATTCGTGTTATCGGCGTCCAATCCATCAACGCCTCAGCAATTGCTATAGCGTATAAAGGAAAAGCAGACGGTCTGCTACCATTCCAAGGCAAAACGATCGCAGAAGGCATAAATGTGAAAACGCCAGGGAATTTGACCATGAACATTATTCATGCACTAGTGGACGATGTGATCACCGTGAGTGAACAAGAAATAGCATCAGCTATCCTATTTACGCTCGAACGCGAAAAAACGCTCATCGAAGGTGCAGCTGCTGCGGCTGTAGCGGCAGTGTTGAATAACAAAGTTCCATCATCCTCAAATAACGTCGGCATTATCGTAAGTGGTGGCAATTTCGACGTTAGCAAACTAGCCGAATGCCAACAATTATGTACAAATATGCCATTAGCTAAATAAGAATATTGAAACACCATTAGCCTTTTGAAGCTAGTGGTGTTTTGTTATGGAAAATTAGGGATGTTGCGGATACTGCTTAGAGTGTTGCGCAAAATAAAAATGTTGTGCCAAAGTGCAGAAAACGTTACGCAAAATAAAATATCTCCATCAACCTCTGAGGAGATTGGGATCCGACTCCTCTACTTGCGATCTATACCTCTAATATGCTATTCGGAACGGCGAAACATAATTCAATCTCATCACTTGACTTAATGCACTAACTAAAATATAATTACTTACGAAAAGTAACTATAAAATCAAACCTTATTGGAGGAATTAACATGAAATATCACAATAAACCAAATACATTTATAGAATTAGTAAAGTTGAAGGTAGTTGATCTTCAACGTTCTCTAGAATTTTATGAGAATATCATCGGCTTTAAAGTGCTAGAACAGCAATCCGACAAAATCTATCTAACTGCCGATGGGGAGACAGCACTACTTTCTATTGAACAACCAGCAGATATTTTGCCGACACAGCAAAAAACAACGGGATTATATCATTTTGCTCTATTGTTACCAACACGTGCGGATTTAGGAGCAGTTTTAAGACATTTTGCTGAGCTTAACATTCGTATTGGAGCTGGAGATCACTTAGTAAGTGAAGCGCTATATCTAAATGACCCAGACGGAAATGGAATTGAGATTTACAGTGATCGCCCAGATACTGAGTGGAAATGGGAAAATGAATTTGTTGAGATGGCAACTCTTCAAATTGATGCTCAAAGTATATTAGCTGAAGGTGCAAATACTGAATGGAATGGACTACCAGCAGGGACTGTAATGGGACATATTCATTTACACGTTTCTGAACTAGCTGAAACGCAAAAGTTTTATAATGCGTTAGGTTTTGACGTTATTACACCTAACTATCCAGGTGCATTATTTATGGGTTCAGGTAAATACCATCACCATATTGGTTTAAACACATGGGCAGGAGTAGGAGCACCTCCTACACCAGAAAACGTAGTAGGGTTAAAAGCTTTCTCCGTAGTTTATCCTTCCAACGAAGCGCTACAGGCTGCAGTTTCTAAAGTAAAAGCATTCGGAACAGAGATTGTAGAAGAAAATGGGACATTTACGGTGAAAGACCCTTCGCAAAATAAAATAAAATTAACGGTGAAATAAAAAAATGACTCCGAGTTAATCGGAGTCATTTTTCTTCTTCTCCCTCAATTATAATACCCTTCCGCATACCGCCGTCGACAACTATTATTTGTCGGTCCTTCTTATCGGAATTAGTTACTTAATCCTTTTCTTCCTCTTTTATAATTTCTTCATTTTTATCACCAACAATTTGGTCTACCTTTGTGACACAATCTGTTTGGATTCGACTTGGACCTTCCAGATTAATTAATATGTCATTTCTTGCGTGTTCTCGACTATGCTTTTCGACAAGATTAGAGTGTCAAGATTCTTTTGTTTATGTGTTGTCGAAATATTGATGATTTTAAAAACTGGTTTTAATTAATTTTCAAATTTGTCTTTGTAAAATTAATGTAAAGTTTCTGAAAACACGCTCATTTCTTTGAAGGATTATGCTATATTTCAACTTGGGAGGTCGGAATACCTATGAAAAAATGGTCTACTATTCCACTGCGAATGAAATATTTAATAGCAATATTTAGTTCTTTTATCTTATTTGGGTTGATGACTATTTTATTGATCGTCCAAGTAATACACAATCAAAACTTAGCGGATGAAATGGAAACGTCCTCACAAAACGTCGAAAGTGTGGATATTATGCGATCTGAAGTAGCTAGTTTATACATCGCTATATCTAATTTTGCTGGAGATCCATTAGATCAATTCGACAAAGATTACGAAGCGAAGAAAGCAAGTTTAGCAAGTCTATTAGTCGAATCTAGTAAGCAAATGCCTAATGTTGATTGGGGAAATTTCTCAGAAACGTTACAATCTATTCAAACTACATATGAGAATAATTTAAAGAAATCAGTAATCAACAAAGAAAATGTTGCTAAAAGAAGACAGCTTCAGTCCATCAATGAAAAATATACAAGCCTAACCATTCTATTAGAAGAAACGAGACAGCATGAATCGGATGAAAGGCAGCTCTTAATAGAAGAAATGTCTGAAAGCCAGAAAAATACAATTGCCATTGTAGTTGTTGCATTCCTAATAGCAGGTCTTCTTTCCCTTGTTCTAGTTTTATTAACAAATCGACAAATAAAAACACAGCTGGCACATGTCGTTTTATCTGCAAAGGAAATATCAAATGGGAATTTAAATAGTCAACCTTTAGAAATATTAACAAACGACGAAATTGGAGAAGTATCTCGTGCGATGAATGAAATGCGTGGAAACCTCATAGACATCGTAAAAACGATTAAATACACTGCGGAAAAATTAAGTGGTAATAGCGTAGAACTACAAGCGTATTCCACCAATACAGTAGATAGTACAAATACTGTTAAACTAGCTATTCATGAGACGAGTGGCAGCATGCTAGAGCAAAAGGAAGCATCTATCGGCATCCGCTCCTTTTTAGAGGAATTCTCCCGTACTTTTGGAGAGGTAACGGAAAAAGTTATTGAGCTGAACGAGTATTCCGCTATTGCAGTAAAAATGGCAGATGACAGTGCAGTGGCAATGAGAAATGCTGCTGGAGAATCCGCAAAATTGCGCTCATTATTTAAAGAAGCAGACCAAGAAAGAGAGTTACTTCAAAATAGAACAGAGGAAATTGCACGTATGACAACAATTGTCCAATCAATCTCTAAGCAAACAAACCTACTTGCGTTGAATGCTGGAATTGAAGCAGCTCGTTCTGGAGAGCATGGCAAAGGCTTCGCAGTTGTAGCAGAAGAAGTGAAGAAACTTGCAGATGAGGTTTCTGGAACAGCTAATAAAATTCACGAAATATCTAATGCTATTACTCAACAAGGTACACAGATGGCGAATGTTTTCGCAGATGGACTAGCTGCATCAAAAAATAATGCAACTACGTTTGAAATGCTCCATCAAAAAATGGATAAAATTGTTGCTTATATAGGTGATTCCAAAAATCAAAATGAACATATGAAAGATTCTATCTTAACAATTGAAGAAGAAAAGAATACTTCTGTGAGACTCATATTTGCATTAATAGAATCTATTGAAAATAATACAGCGCAAATGGAACATACAGAAAACATGCTTTTGTCTAATGTAGAGACAATCGAAAAACTCTCAAAATTGATAAATGATGTCAGTGATCAGGCAATTATTTTGGAAAAATCAAGCACTAGATTTGTAATATAAAAGCTACCTAACAAGTAATAAACAATCTACTTGTTAGGTTTTTTTGTGAGAAAACATTGAAAACACTGAGTTTCTCTTGTAACACAATTGTTACATAACTGTAAAATTAAAAAGGTTTAAGGAGTGGTAAGATGAATTTAGAGAAATAATCAGAAAACTTTAGATCTTGGGGGAACACAATGAACTTAAAATCTCTGTCGCAAAAAGTCATGGCGATCATACTATTATCAGTACTATTAGTTACAGCTCCATTCGCAGGTAATACAGAAGCAGCAAGTTCTGTCAATTCATCGGAATTAGTAGCAACAGCTAAAGATTTGATTGGGATTAAATATCGTGGTGGCGGAACTTCAAAAGCAGGATTCGATTGTTCTGGATTTGTTAGTTATGTGTACAAAGATTTAGGAGTTGGACTTCCAAGAACTTCTTCTGGAATGTACTCTTCAGGATCTAAAGTAAATAAAAGTGATCTAACTTCTGGAGACTTAGTATTCTTCAATACGTCTGGTAAGGGCGTTTCACATGTCGGTATATACATCGGTGACGGCAAATTTATCCATTCTTCGTCTTCGAAAGGTGTAAGTATCGCTAAAGTCAATGATCCTTATTATTGGGGTAAACGTTATGTAGGTGCAAAAAGAGTTACTGATGTGACAGTGGCAGTAAACAAATAAACATATCCATATCAGTTCTATCGTATAATTTACGGTAGAACTTTTTTTATTCTCATATCGTTTGAAAATTTCAAATGAATTCTGCATAATGAAATAAAGGTAGTAGCTTAACCATCGAACGGGGGAAAGGATTTGAAATATAATCGCAATGAATATTTTCGGTATACATTTGGAGAACCATGTGATGCGACATTTCGACTGATTAAACAACATCAAGGCGATGCTGAAGTGGAATTGTCTAAAAAAGGTGCATGCAAAATTATAGATATTAGCCCAAATGGTGTGAAAATGTTTAGTGAATTATTTATATCTATAGAACAGTTACATTATGTGGAATTGAATTTTACATTAGATACAAATCCTATTTCAATGGTTGGAGAATTTGTATGGTCCCATCGAAAATCTTTCGGTCATGAATATGGCATTAAGCTTGTTGGGGATGATGATAGTGAAAAAATGATTATTGCAGAGCTTAAAAACCGTAGACGGAAAGAGATGGAACTAAATAAGTAAATATTATTACAACTTTCGACAAAAAATAAATAAAAACTTTAAAATAAGAAGGATATTTTAAAGGTGGTGTTGAAATATATATATAGAGTTAAATTAAAGGAGGAGTTTACATGCTGAACTTTAACATTCGTGGAGAAAACATTGAGGTGACTCCTGCAATACGTGAATACGTTGAAGGGAAAATCGAGAAAGTAGACCGTTACTTCAACGAAGAAATTCAAGCAACTGCAAACGTTAACTTAAAGGTGTATAACGACAAACAAACAAAAGTAGAAGTAACAATTCCTATGAAAAATTTAACACTAAGAGCAGAAGAGCGCAATGCTGATATGTACGCTGCAGTCGATTTAATCGTTGATAAATTAGAGCGTCAAATTAGAAAGTATAAAACTAAAGTGAATCGCAAATTCCGTGAGCGTGAAGGTGTCGCAACATTTTTTGCAACAATTGATCCACCAGAGGGAGCAACTGAACATTCAGAAGAGGACGAATATAACATTGTCCGTACAAAACAGTTCGACCTAAAACCAATGGATCAAGAAGAAGCAGTATTACAAATGAACATGCTTGGTCATAATTTCTTCATCTTCACAGATGCAGAATCTAATGGTACAAATATTGTTTACAAACGCAGAGACGGAAAATATGGCTTAATCGAAACAAATTAATCAAATAATTTAACATCCCGACTTTCCTCATACTTATGAGGAAAGTTTTTTATTAGATAAAAAGTATATAAAAATGTCCGTTAACACTTGGTTCAAGGGAATAGTAATAATGAATACTCCCATGATTTCCGTTTCAGGTGGAGTACAAAGGCTAAGAACGCCACAACGCGATCGCAACGCCTTCGTGACCAACCTCCTGATAGTTTCTGCCGAAGTCGCCACCTGTAAAGAAAATCAATTAATGTGTAGTACAAACGGAGAGATTTGGTATAGCATATCCCTAACATAAAAAGATTGGGCAAATTTTATTAAACAATTAATTCCATTTAAATTACCGGTAATCTTTTTTGACTTAGGACTGTAGTCCAATGATAGATGCAAAAAACAGTCTTTAATTTAAAGTAATATGTATGGAACTTTCCTTATAGAAAAGAGGTTATTATTGATTGTAGCGCAGCAGGTCGGCGACTCCAGTGGGACAGCACGAGGGAGAGACTACAGGCTCGAGCCGTGCCCACGGAAAGCGTCCGACCTTCGCTACAATCAACGGCATATCTAGGTTTTTGTTGTTAAAAGACAGTACCTTTTTTTGCCCGGTTTATCTTATGATAGATGAACAAAGCAGCATTTAATTTATCCCATTAGGATAGAGAAAGCCCGATTATTTATACGATACTTTAAGCATCTCTTCTTAATTGATTGTAGCGCAGGTCGGGGACTCCAGTGGGAGAGCTCGAGGGAGAGACTACAGGCTCGAGCCGTGCCCATGAAAAGCGTCCGTCCTTCGCTACAATCAACTGCATAACTAAGTTTTTGTTCTTTATTAGTGAACCTTATTTGCGTGACTTTACAACGAATGGTAAAATGGAGAGTAAGACTAAATGGGAAGTGAAAATAGATGCTTGGTGTATTAAACAAAGTGTTCGATTTGAATAAACGTGAACTAAAACGCTTAGAAAAAATGGCAGATAAAGTAGAAGCACTTGAAAGTAAGATGGAAGCCTTGTCTGATGATGAGCTTCGTTCGAAAACAGATGAGTTTCGTGATCGTCATACAAAAGGTGAAAGCTTAGATAGTTTATTACCAGAAGCATTTGCAGTAGCACGTGAAGGATCTAAACGTGTTCTTGGAATGTTCCCATTCCGTGTTCAAATTATGGGTGCAGCTGCACTTCACGAAGGTAATATTGCGGAGATGAAAACAGGGGAAGGTAAAACGCTAACCTCTACAATGTCTATTTATTTAAATGCAATTACTGGCCTTGGTGCACATGTCGTGACGGTAAATGAATACCTGTCTAGCCGTGATGCTGCTGAGATGGGGAAATTGTATAATTTCCTAGGGTTAACTGTTGGATTGAACTTAAATTCTTTGTCAAAAGAAGAAAAACGTGAAGCATATGCGGCGGATGTTACTTATTCCACGAACAACGAGCTTGGGTTTGATTATTTACGAGATAATATGGTTTTGTATAAAGAAGATAAGGTTCAACGACCGCTTCACTATGCAGTAATTGATGAAGTTGACTCAATCTTAATAGATGAAGCGAGAACACCTTTAATCATTTCCGGACAAGCAAACAAAGCAGCACTGCTTTATAAACAAGCAAATGCATTTGTACGTACATTAACAAAGGAAGTAGATTATTCTTATGAGGAATCTACAAAAGGTGTAACTCTAACGGATACTGGTGTAGAGAAAGTAGAAAAAGCTTTTAACATAGATAATTTATTTGATTTGACTCATGTTCGCTTAAATCATGCAGTCAATCAATCACTAAAAGCCCATGCTTCTATGCATTTGGATGTCGATTATGTCGTTCAGGATGGCGATGTTGTTATTGTCGATTCGTTTACGGGTCGTCTTATGAAAGGTCGTCGTTATAGCGATGGTCTTCATCAAGCAATTGAAGCAAAAGAAGGATTAGAAATCCAAAATGAATCAATGACGATGGCTACGATCACGTTCCAAAACTTTTTCCGTATGTACGACAAACTTTCGGGTATGACGGGTACAGCAAAAACGGAAGAGGAAGAATTCCGTAATATTTACAATATGAATGTTATTGCGATTCCAACAAACCGTCCGATTGCTAGGGATGACCGTGCAGATTTAATCTATGCTTCGATGAATGGCAAATACGAAGCAGCGGCTGCTGATATCGCAGAACGTAACAAAAATGGCCAACCTGTTTTAATAGGTACTGTAGCGATCGAAACCTCTGAAATTATTTCTAAATTGTTAACGAAACATGGCATTAAGCATAATGTATTAAATGCTAAAAATCATGAACATGAGGCAGAAATTATTGCAACTGCTGGACATTTAGGGTCTGTTACGATTGCCACGAATATGGCTGGTCGTGGGACAGATATTAAATTAGGCGATGGCGTAGTTGAGGTCGGAGGTTTAGCAGTAATTGGGACCGAGCGACATGAATCTCGTCGTATAGATAACCAATTACGCGGACGTTCTGGCCGTCAAGGAGATCCAGGGGTAACACAGTTCTATCTTTCCATGGAAGATGAATTGATGCGCAGATTCGGCTCTGATAATATGCGTGCTATGATGTCTAAGCTTGGAATGGATGACTCTCAACCAATTCAATCGAGAATGGTATCTCGTGCAGTGGAATCAGCGCAAAAACGCGTAGAAGGTAATAACTTCGATTCACGTAAGCGTTTGTTACAATATGATGATGTATTACGTCAACAGCGTGAAATCATTTATAAAGAACGTAACGAAGTATTAGAAACAGAAAATATGCGTGCACTTGTAGAGTCTATGCTATTCGGAGCAATTGATCGTTTAGTTTCCTCTCATACGAGCTCTGAGAATAAGGCAGACTGGAGTTTAAAAGGGATTGAAGACTACGTTCAAGCGAATTTATTGCCTGAAGGGGTAATAACTCAATCAGTGCTAGAAAATTTAACTCCTGAAGAGATGATTGAAAAAATAAAAGAAGAAGTAATTCGCTTCTACAACGCGAAGGAAGAAGAAATGACTGCTGAACGTATGCGTGAGTTCGAAAAAGTAGTATTACTTCGTTCAATTGACTCGAAATGGATCGATCATATCGATGCAATGGATCAGCTTCGCCAAGGAATCCATTTACGTGCATACGGTCAAACGGATCCACTTCGCGAATACCAAAGTGAAGGATTTGCAATGTTCGAAGCTATGGTCGATTCTATCCAAGAAGACGTTGCGAAGTATGCGATGAAAGCAGAAATTCGCAATAACCTAGAACGTGAAGAAGTAGCAAAAGGGCAGGCTGTCAATCCGAAAGAAGAAGGCGGACCAGTAAAGAAACAACCAGTACGCAAGCAAGTTTCCGTAGGACGTAATGATCCATGTCCATGTGGTAGCGGCGAAAAATTCAAAAACTGCCATGGTGCAGTGAATTAATAGATAAACGAAAGTCGGAGGAAAACAAATGATAGAAATTGCAACAGTACGTAACGAGCTAGATAGAACTTCAGGAAAGTTAAAAGACTTTAGGGGGTCTCTTTGACTTAGAAAACAAAGAGGTTCGTATTCAAGAATTAGAAGAGATGATGACATTTCCTGATTTTTGGGATGATGCACAAGGTGCTCAAAAAGTAATCAATGAAACCAATGCATTAAAAGCCATCGTAGAAGAGTATCGTAATCTGGAGTCGATGCAAGAAGACTTAGAGATGACTTTGGAATTAATCAAAGAAATGCCAGACGATGAATTACAAGAAGACCTTGGCCATCAACTACAAGAATTCACAAATAAGCTTAGTGATTTTGAATTGCAAATGTTATTGAGTGAAGAATACGATAAGCATAATGCGATTTTAGAATTGCATCCTGGTGCTGGTGGTACCGAGTCACAGGATTGGGGTTCTATATTGCTCCGTATGTACCAAAGATGGGCAGACAAGCATGGATTTAAAGTAGAAACGATTGATTATTTACCAGGTGATGAAGCTGGTATTAAATCGGTAACGTTACTCATCAAAGGACATAATGCATATGGCTATTTAAAAGCCGAAAAAGGCGTCCATCGTCTTGTTCGTATTTCTCCTTTTGACTCTTCAGGGCGCCGACATACTTCATTTGTTTCCTGTGAAGTTATGCCAGAGTTTACGGATGAAATTGAAATCGATATCCGTACAGAAGATTTGAAAGTCGATACGTATCGTGCAACAGGTGCTGGTGGGCAGCATATTAATACGACGGACTCAGCTGTTCGTATTACCCATTTACCTACGAACACTGTTGTTACATGCCAAACAGAGCGTTCACAGATTAAAAACCGTGAACAAGCGATGAAATTATTAAAATCAAAACTATATCAACTGAAAATTGAAGAACAAGAAGCTCAATTATTGGAAATCCGTGGAGAACAAAAAGAAATTGGATGGGGAAGTCAAATACGTTCTTATGTATTCCATCCATATTCAATGGTAAAAGACCATCGTACCAATGAAGAAAGTGGTAATGTTCATGCAGTGGTAGATGGTGAGATTGATCCGTTTATTCACGCATATCTACGTTCAAAAATAAATTAATAGACGTTTTACACACCGATGTTATAATTATATAACATCGGTTTTTTAATTTTTCAGAATAAAAGCGTGGGGGAAAAAGAAATGAATATTAATGAGTTGAAAAACGAAGATTTAATGAGAAAAAACTTCATACTGTTTTTAGCTTATGGATTAGCAGGAGGTCTAGGATTACTAGTACAAATTATTATTCAACAGGCAGCAGTTGTCATAATTTCAATTGGAATTCCTTTTGTTATAACGATTACTTTGTATTTTGTTGCTAGAAAGTCAATACAAATTGCACGTGTTTTTCCTTATTTTGTTGTGCTCTCCGGAGCGATAACAGCGATAAGTATGAGTTATTTTAATGAAGTAAGTATTGCCACAATCGTTTTAGCACTTTTTATCTTAATCTTAAGTAGCTTGCATTCTAACCAAGGTGTTTTTTTATTTGGATACATACTGAGTTTAGGAGCAATGGCTTTAAATGTGGTGCTAGATAATTCAGGTATATTTGAAGGCCGAACTGTAAATGTTTTCTTTATCCAGTTTATCATGGCTCTAGGTATTTTCTTGCAAGTAAGACAAAGTAAGAAGTTATTCACTAATGTCGAAAAGCTGATTCAAGCAGCTAAAGTGAAGTCTGATGAAGATGCTTTCCTACATCAAAAACTGGAAACTGCAGTATCTGTTATTACTACTAATTTGGAGCAAATACGCACAAATACATTCAACACGAACAATGCACAGCAGGAAATGCTTGTGGCTGTTGGGGAAGTTAGTATTGGCTCCCAAAAACAAGCTGATCACGTTGTTGATATTGTAAAAAGTGCAGAGGCAACTTCTGATTCAGTAAAAGAAATGGCTGATCATTTAGAGGAGATTGTTAAACAGGCTGAATTAGCAGAACAGAATGCGTCGGATGGCTCAACGGTTATGGAAAAAATGAAAAAAGAAATTGATCAATTTACAGTCTTTTTCGTTGAACTAAATAAAACATTCAATGGTCTTTCTGAAAAGATTAATGAAACAAATACTTTTGCGAGTGATATTCGTCAAATTACAGCACAAACTAATCTTCTAGCATTAAATGCATCGATAGAGGCTGCAAGAGCTGGAGAACTAGGAAAAGGATTTGCGGTGGTTGCAGATGAAATTAGAAAACTTGCCGGTGTTACTGATCAATCATTAGAAAAAATTGATGACAATTTAAATCAGTTAAATAAATATAATCAAGAAGCTCTAAACAAGCTAGAAAATGGTGTAAATCAAATTTACGCTCAAGTATCTACAGTTGACGAATCAAATAAATCATTTAATAAACTGCATTTAACAATGAAGAATTTACAAGACGAGTTAGCTAAATTCTTGCAAGATGTAGATGTTATTTCTAATAATACGGAATCCATTAATATTAGTACGAATGAGTTCGCGGCAATTATTGAAGAAAGCACAGCGACTGTAGAGGAATTTAACGCTACACTTGTTCAAATAACGGAAGATCAACAAGCGATTGCTAAGTATATAGATGAGACCTACAAAGAAGCTCAAAGCATTAATAATAAATAAATGTTATAGAAAGAGTGTGTCCTCGAGACATGCTCTTTTTTTAAAGACAAGAAACCATTAAAAGACTAAGATCACCCTAGTATTACTGCTGATTTCCATTAAGGTGGACGCGTTTCGCGGGGTGAGCGATGAACTATCACCGTCGATTAGTTCCTAAGGTTGAAAGAGGGCGACGGACAGACATCTGGCATATCAGCATCTCTAAAAAATCAAACGTTAATAATATAGCTAAAAGTCTGTCCAAAGCTCTATGAAAACTAAATATACTGCTTTTGACAATAACCATCATTTGCGTATGTATAAATTTCTATAGTCGAGAGATAACATATATATATAACCTTCCACAACTCCTCATTTTCATTCACTTCACCTCGTCAACACGCTATCTTGATGAAGTTCACAAATAACTTTTCCCTTGTTATACTAGTGCAGGCAAACAAGAAAATGGATGAAAGAGGATATTAAAATGGAAACTAATATTAACCGTAGAAAATATAAAGAACCACATCCCATTATAAAAAATTCGAAGGATTATGTATATGTAATTATTGGCGCAGCCATTATTGCTGTTGCATTTAACGTCTTTTTATTACCAAACCAAGTAGCTTCTGGTGGAGTTAGCGGAATTAGTACAATTTTAAAAGGTGTCTTTGGTTGGGAGCCAGGACTTGTGCAGTATGCTTTCAATATTCCCTTGTTTATAGCAGGACTTTTCTTTTTAGGTGCAAAATTTGGTATTAAATCCTTTGTAGGTACATTAGTGTTGCCGGCGGTGGTGCTAGTGACTGCAAATTGGGATCCTTGGACAATGAATCCGCTACTAGGAGCTTTATTTGGAGGAATTACTGTAGGTTTGGGACTGGGTATCGTTTTTAGAGGCGGTGCGTCCACAGGTGGGACGGATCTAGCTGCACAAATTATTACGAAGTATACAGGATTTTCCCTTGGTACTAGTGTACTTATATTAGATGGGTTAATAGTTCTAAGCGCTGCAATCGTTTTTGATATCGAAAAGGCCCTATATGCCCTAATAGCATTGTTTGTTACGACAAAAACGATTGATCTGGTCCAATTAGGATTTAGTCAATCAAAAATGATTTATATAATTACGAATAAACAAGATGAAATTAGGGATACTATTTATACCGAGATTGATCGCGGTGTAACAAAACTCCCAGCTTACGGTGGATATACAAATGTGGAACGACCAATTTTGATGGTCGTGGCATATCAAACAGAATTCACAAAGTTGAAACATATCGTCAAGACTATTGACCCTGCTGCTTTTGTCATAGTTTCGGATGCCTATGAGGTATTGGGAGAAGGTTTCAAAAGATCATAGGTTTGGTATAATAATTATGCAACCAAATACACTTTAAGGAGGTAGTAACATGAACAAAAAACTATTAGCTTTAATATTTGGAGCAGGGTTAGTTCTAGCTGCATGTGGTGGCGGTAATGATAATGCCGATACTTCTAAGGATACATCTACAAACACTGGAACAACAACTGAAACAGCCTCTGTTGATGCAGAAAAAATTGTTAGCGCAAAATGCATTAGCTGTCATGGTCAAAATTTAGAAGGGCAAGGTAACTTCCCAGCCTTAAAAGATGTAGGTTCACGCCTATCACAAGATGAAATTTTAAATGTTATTGAAAACGGTAGAGGCGCAATGCCTGGTGGAATTATTTCTGGCGATGAAGCTCAGGCAGTAGCTGAGTGGTTAGCAGCTAAGAAATAATGTAAAAAAGTATAACTGTAAGTGAGATCAGCTGCTCTTTTGAGTAGCTGATTTTTTATTTGAAATAAAAGAAGGAATATCCTCGGATGCTGTAGAATTTAGAGGAAGTAGGTAAAATGTATGTCAGTAAAATTCACTAGTTAGGCAAAAACATAGATTGAATTTTAGGTAACATAATTAATTTTACCTATAAATTGAAATCTTATTGTAACAAAAAAATGAGCTACAGATGTTATAATAGGCGTGTTGCATTTTATGACGAAATTAATTAGGTGGTTTATTAATGATAGAAATGATAAATGTCTACAAAAAGTACCCAAATGGTATAGTTGCCGCAAACGGTATCGATATAAAGATAAAGCAAGGCGAATTTGTATATGTAGTAGGACCAAGTGGAGCAGGGAAATCGACATTCATCAAAATGATGTATCGAGAAGAGCGTCCAACTTCTGGTGATATTTTGATAAATGGTGTAAATTTAGCTACACTCAAAAACAGTAAAGTACCACTTTTAAGACGCCAAATCGGTGTAGTGTTTCAAGACTTTAAATTATTACCACGTTTAAATGTATATGAAAACGTGGCATTTGCTTTAGAGGTTATAGAAGAAACTCCTAAAGTAATACGTAAAAAAGTGCTAGATGTATTAGAGTTAGTCGGTCTAAAGAACAAAGCAAGAATGTTTCCAACAGAGCTTTCAGGTGGAGAACAACAGCGTGTCTCTATTGCAAGATCCATCGTTAATACGCCAATGCTTGTTATCGCTGATGAGCCTACGGGAAACTTAGATCCAGAAACCTCATGGGAAATTATGAATATATTCGAAGAAATAAATGCTCGAGGAACAACAATTATTATGGCAACGCATAATAGAGAAATTGTTAATACTATTAGACACCGTGTTATAGCAGTTGAGGGTGGATTAATCACTCGAGACGAATACGGAGGAGAATACGGTTATGAAGGGTAGAACTATAGGAAGACACTTCAGAGAAAGTATAAAAAGCATTAGTCGCAACGGATGGATGACATTTGCTTCAGTAAGTGCAGTAACAGTTACATTATTACTTGTTGGAGTCTTCGTGATGATTATGATGAACTTAAACAAAGTAGCGGATGATCTGGAAAAAGACGTAGAGATTAAAGTTTATGTCGAATTAACTGCCGATGAAGCTTCTATAACAAAGCTAGAACAAGAGATTAAAGAGACAACAGGAATCGCAGAAGTGAAATATTCTCCAAAAGGAGACGAATTAAATAAATTAGTAGTTGATTTTGGTGACGATTTACGATTATTTGAACAACAAAATCCATTACATAATGTATTTTATGCTAAAGCTAACAATCCTCAGGAAACAGAAGCAGTTGCAAAGAAATTAGAACGTCTCGATAATACGTTTGAAGTAAAGTATGGAGAAGGTAAGATAGAAAAACTATTCTCAGTTTTGAACACTGGTAGAAACGTGGGGTTAGTATTGATTTTGGCATTGTTATTTACAGCAATGTTCCTAATTTCTAATACGATTCGTATTACGATTGTTGCCAGAAGAAGAGATATTGAAATTATGAAGCTAGTTGGGGCAACGAATTGGTTTATACGTATTCCATTCATCTTAGAAGGTATGTGGCTAGGGATATTAGGTGCGATAGTTCCTATTACGCTAGTAACAGTACTCTACTATAATGTCTTTAAATTGCTAGCTCCAAAGTTAGAACAGGGAAAACTATTTGAACTGTTAGATTTTTCGCCATTTATCTATCAAGTAAACGGCTTAATATTATTAATGGGAGTACTTATTGGGGTATGGGGAAGTTTCATGTCGGTCCGTAAATTTCTACGTGTGTAATTGGTAAATTGAAGGGAGCAAGAAATTTTGAGAAAACAGTCTACATGGTTGCTAAGAATTATAGCTTTAGCAACTACAGGAGCACTTTTAATAACGACTCCGAGTGCTTTTGCAAATACGTTAAATGATTTGAAGAACGAACAAAAACAGTTAGAGCAAAAGAAAGGTAATATTAACTCAACTATTAAAGAAACTGAAGGTAAAATTAATCAAAATGAATCAAAAATGGATCAAATTTTGGCACAAATAAAAGAGTTAGATTCAAAAATTATTAACACTGAAACACAGATTTCCGAAGTGTTAAATGAAATCAAATTAACGACAACTGAAATTGAAAAATTACGTGCTTCAATTAAAGAGCTTGAAAGAAAAATCGAAGAACGTGATGAACTATTAAAAGAGCGTATTCGCGCTGTTCAAGTTAGTGGAGGATCTGTTAGCTATATAGATGTATTACTAGGGGCCAATAGCTTCATCGATTTTATCGACCGTTTCTCTGCAGTCAATACATTGATGGATGCAGATCGCACAATCCTACAAGAACAGGCTGATGATAAAAAACAATTAGAAGAACAACAAGTGAGCCTCGAGAAAAAACTTCAACAGCAAGAAGACAGCAAAAACAAGCTAGTTAGTTTAAAGGCTTCTCTAGACGGCCAAAAAGCTTCAAAAGGTAAATTAGTAGACCAATTGGAAGTAGAACAAGCGAAATTACATGAAGAAAAAGAAGTATTAGAAACAGAATATGATGAAATTCTAAACTTAAGCCAAGCAACGCAAAATAAAATTGTTGCTGAACAAAAAAGATTAGCTGAGGTTGCTAGAAAAGCAGCAGAAGAAAAGAAACGTAAAGCAGCAGAAGAAAGAAAACGTCAGCAAGCAGCTAGCGGTGGTTCTTCCACTGTAATTCCAAATGTATCGTCTGGTTCTTGGACAAAGCCTGCATCTGGACGATTCACTTCTGGATACGGAACGAGAACTCATCCGATTTATGGAGGGACAAAAACCCATTACGGTATTGATATTGCGAACAGTACTGGTACACCCGTAGTATCTGCAGCAGATGGGGTTGTATCTTATGCTTCTCCGCTTAGCACATACGGAAATGTAATTATGGTGACACATTCTATCGATGGTCAGACTTTCACTTCGTTATATGCACATTTAAGCAGTATTAAAGTTGGTGTTGGACAAGTTGTATCAAAAGGTCAGATTATCGGTGCAATAGGTACTACTGGTAATTCTACTGGACCTCATTTACATTTTGAAATTCATGCAGGTAACTGGGAAGGTATGGCGAAAAACTCTGTTAACCCAATGAGATATATTTCTTTATAATAATACAACGCTTTTCCATTCGTGGAGAAGCGTTTTTTTTGATTAAATAGTAAATTGATAAAGCAGCTTCACTGTAAGTATGATAGTAAAATTCTAAATAACAGTAAACAAGTAATACTGTGATTTCCGTTTCACGCGGACGCTTTCCGCGGGCGAGGTCCAGTCTCCTCGTTCGCTACGCTCTCTGTGGGGTCTCGACTTTCTCGCTGTTCCCGCTGGAGTCGCCACGTTGCACTCCAATCAATAAGTGAGTAGATATTAACTTAATAATTGGACTATCTTAGTATTATAAAAACGATGATTGGATATGGTTAAATAAAAAGGAAATAATTAAAAACTACTATTATAAAATCAATAAGGTATCGCCGGTGCTAAACAGGATGTGCACCTTCCAAACTACATGAGCGCGGGGAATTAGACTTCAAAAGGATGAAGGAGCTGCAAGCGATCATCCTTGAAGGTTCACCATGCGAAGCGTGCGGTAAGCGCATATCCGTATCTGAAAGTTTCTTTTCTATTGTTCTACTTTTACGCCTATTACTCGCTCTTAAGGAGCATATACTCTCGTCGTTTATTAGTTACTCGTGTACACTGGTAGTTTACTCTCTATAATGAATCTTTTATTTACGAGACAGATTATTTATGCATCTTGTACGCTTACTTTTCACTACATAGTCATATTTCCAGTCCAATTAATTCGTATTTAACGGAGTAAATAACATATAATAAGGGCAGTGAAATATTATCGTACCAACAGGAGGTATAATATGAAGAAGAAAATTATTGGGCTTTTTGTTGTTGCCGCAATGGTAGCAATCGCAACGATTTCCTTTGTGAGAGATAATATAGATGAACAAGAAGCTTTTGCTGGTGAACAAATGGGTACCGATATGGCAAATAATGCTGCCAATGAGGGCTTAGGTAAAGGAAATGCTGCACCTAATTTTACACTGACTACATTAGATGGCGAGGTAGTCACACTCGCAGATTATAAAGGAAAGAAAATAGTATTAAATTTCTGGGCAACGTGGTGTCCGCCATGTAAAGCAGAAATGCCACATATGCAAAATTATTACGAGGATATGGCTGAAAAAGAAAATGTAGAAATTTTAGCGGTCAATCTGACGAGTACGGATGTAGGGCTAGATAAAGTGAAGGCGTTTCAAGAGGATTATGCGTTAAGTTTTCCTATTCCTTTAGATGAAGAAGGTTTAGTTGGTGATACATATCAAGCGATTACGATTCCTACTACTTACATGATAGATACGACTGGAACTATACAAAATAAGATTGTTGGACCAATGGATGAGCAAATGTTAACAGACTATATTAATAATTTAAATTAAGAATCGATTATTGGGCAAGTATTAAATTCCTTTTTTCACACATATATTAGTGGAAAAGTAGGAGGTTGAACTTGCGCAAAAGTCGGTTTTTTCTTTATGGATTGATAGTAGTTGTTGTTTTAGGTATCGGGTATATGTGGTTGATGAAACCTTCAGCTACAGAACAAAAAAGCGTCAGCAATAGTCAGGTTATTGATCAGGCGTTTCAGTTAATCAAAAAAGAGGCGGTATTCTCTAAAAATGATAATCTAATCGTGGAAGGTGCTATTCGTGGAATGGCAGAAGCATTGGAGGATCCACATAGTACGTATTTAACAAAAGAAGAAGCAGCGAACCAAGAGGCATCACTTGCCGAGGAACGGGTTGGAATAGGTGCAGAGATTATGCTCTCCGAAGGGAAATTTGTCGTAGTTGCACCGTTAAAGGATTCTCCTGCCTTTAAAGCTGGCTTAAAGCCTCAGGATGAAATTGTTCGTGTAAATGAAGAACGAGTTGAAGGAAAGTCAATGACTGAGTTAATGCAGCTATTAAGTGGTAAAAAAGGTACTAGCATTAAAATGACTGTTTATCGGTCTAGTGAGAATCGCCATGTCGAATTACATATGAAACGTGACACGATAGCGATGCATACGGTTTCTAGTGATATTTATGAAGTAGATGATTATTCAATCGGTGTTGTTAATATCTCATTATTTGGGGAGAAGACAGGAGAAGAATGGGAGAAGCAAACAAAAGCATTAGTAGAACGAGGGATTGATGGTCTTGTTATTGATGTAAGAGGAAATCCAGGCGGCTATTTATACAGTGTTTCTACTATTATAGGTACTTTATTGCCGAATGGCTCTACTTTCGCTTATATGCAAGATGCCAAAGGTGTACTGGAAATGTTAAATACAGAAACAAAGGACAATCAGTATTTAAACAAGATTCCTGCTGTGCTATTACAAAATGGTGGTAGTGCTTCTGCCAGTGAAGTTTTGGCCGGGGCACTGAAGGACAATAAGCGTGCGATGATTGTGGGAGAAAAAAGTTTTGGTAAGGGGACAGTTCAAGAAACTCGTGATCTGCAAAACGGCGGGAAGCTAAAAATTTCTACTCATAAATGGCTAACCCCGAAACAGGAGTGGATTCATCATAAAGGAATTCAAGCTGATTTACAGGTAGAGCCAGATGAATTGTATACGATGGATTTAAAATATTATCAAGGTAATTTTAGAGTTGGTGATTTTGGCGAAGAGATAAAGTATGTGCAACAGGTATTAGGAGCACTTGGCTATAATTTAAGTCGCCAGGATGGTTATTTTGATGAAGATACAGAAGACGCTATTGAAAAGTATCGTCAAGAGAGAAGCTTAGCTGATTTAAACGAGATTGATGATGCACTATTTAAGTCTATATCAGAAACAATTCTAGATTATAAAACTAGCAGAGATAACGATAAACAGTTCCAAATGGGAGTTAGTTATTTACTGCATGATTTGAAATAACAAAGTAAATACAAAATCCTATACGCAAAGCCCTCTACGTTTGTTACAATAATAGGAAGTATAGTTGCAAGTAGGGGGATGCGTATGGTGCAAGAAGTATTAATCGAATTGGTTAAAGGAATTGGACGTTTTTTCCTTCATCCAGCAGTATATATTACGCTTCTCTTCTCGGTATTGATCGGATATGTTCGAGTGAAGAGAGAAAGAAGGCAGTTCCGCACTAGATTACTTTGGGGTTGGACGGAAACAAAGGGATTTTTACTTGACGGGTTAGTTTGGGCTCTTATTTTGTCTGCCATTAGTATTGTTATAGGTTTAGTTATTCCAAATACATGGCTATGGATCTATAGTGCGTGGTTGATAATATTTGTACTCTTATTTACATACCAGTTTGGTTCAGCAGTTTATGCAATTGCATTAGGTGCAGCCACTGTCTATGTGATGTATTCATACAGCTGGTCTTTTGACGTTTTTTCATGGACTTTTTCTGGACAGGATATTCTACAGGCTGGAATTGTACCAATAGCTATTATAGCGGGGTTTTTATTAATCGTGGAAGGTGTACTTATTCAAAAACATGGTGCTACACAAGCTTCTCCAAAGCTAGTGACAACTGCTAGAGGCATGGAAGCAATTGTCTATCATGTGAAAAGATTATGGTTATTACCTATATTACTAATCATTCCGGGCGATGTAATTCCAACCTATCTACCTTATTGGCCACAATTTTCGCTTGGAGAAAATGCTTTCTCCTTAATTTTATTTCCATTTGTAATTGGCTTCCAACAAAAATCTCGACATTCTCTACCTATTCATTTTTTTACAGGTTACGGGAAGATGGTTTGGCAGCTAGGGATCGTTATTACAATAATTGCTGCTATCGGTTATTTTGAGCCGCTAGTTAGTGCAATTGCTCTATTAATCGGTGTTCTAGCAAGATTGCTTATAACAATCATCAAGTATCAACAAGAAAAGACAGGCAATTATGCAGTCTCACCACAATCGAATGGTGTTATGATTGCGGGTGTTCTATCAGATTCTCCAGCGGAGAAAATGGGTCTATTAATAGGTGAGCGTATCGTAAAAGTAAACGGACAGAAGGTTGAAAACGAACAGGAATTATATGAAGCAGTCCAAATAAACGCAGCGCATTGCAGGCTAGAAGTATTGGACTCAAATGGGGAATTACGTCTTCGCCAGCACATACTATTTAGACATGATCATTATCGACTAGGTCTTATCCTAGTAAGATAGGAGAAATTATGGAATCACTATCACTCACAACCCAAATAATATTGGCTATTTTTGCCCCTGCATTACTTGTCATATTGTTTACACGCATCACGTTCAATCATTATGTTGCGTTAATATTAACTGTCGCCCTTTTCACCGCGTCAGTCTATGCAGGCTACACGCATCGATGGTGGATTTATATGATCGACGCTGCATCTCTTACAATTGGCTTCTGGTATAGTACCCATATGAATACGAATACTAATAAAAAAAATCCGCCACTCTGAGCTCAGAGTAGAGCGGATTTTTTGCGTTTAATACTATGTACAAAATTATTAAAACAATAAACTATATATAGCTAGGACTCCAATTGTTCCAAGGACAACAACCATTACATTTGAAAAAAGAAAAGCTAAGCTAAAAGCAACAGCCGTTCCTATCAATCCAAATAATAAATTATCTTGTTGAACATATAAAATGGCTGGGAAGATTAAAGCACCCAGCACGGCATACGGAATATTGCGTAATACACCAGAAATGACCGGAGGCAATTCTTTCCCCTCTAAAAAGGTGAGAGGAAATGCCCTCGGAATATATGTAACTACTGCCATTCCAAGTATTGTCCACCAATACCACATACCCATTATTTTAAGCCCCTTTCGGTAAATTTTTTCCACGCTTTGTATAAATTATTTCGATAAAAATAGAAGATGCCAATGTTGCGACTAAGATAGACCAACCAGTCGATAATAGTCCGGTCCAATAAAAGAATCCATTTATTATAGCTGCTACCAGCGCTAGCATAACTACTTTCCTATTACCTCGCATTGATGGTACGAGTAGACCTACGAACATGGCATACAGAGCGATGGACATCGCTGCTTGTAAAAATGCTGGGAGATTTGCGCCAATAACATGACCAACAGCAGTAAAAACAACCCAGCTACTATATGCTATTACTGCTACACCAAACGCAAAGGGAGTAGCTATTTTCTTTTCTTTTTGGGTAGCTAATACCGAGAAACTCTCATCTGTGATACCAAAAGCGTAAACCCCTTTAATCCACCTTTTTTCACTTTGCATCTTTTCGTTTAGTGCCGCCGTCATTAAGAAGTGACGAATATTAACGACAAATGTATTTAAAACGATTAAAATAGGGTCAACCCCTTTTGAAATAAGCGTAAGGGACATATATTGCGCTGCTCCCGCATAGACGAAAATACTCATAGCAGTGGCTTCCCAAATCGAAAGTCCGGTCGTTTTAGCGAGCAAGCCAAATGTCAGCGCAACCGGAAAATAACCGATCGCAATACTAATCCCAGCTTTCAATCCCGAAAAAAATGAATTGTTATTCACAAATCTTTCACCACCTATATACATAATCAACAAATTATACTATAAGTAGCTAGTTTTATGTACAGTAATATTGGGAATAGTATAAATATACATATTTTGGAGGAGAGCCAAATGCCGGACTGGTTTTCATTAGAAACTTTAACGAATTTAACACAGGAATATCGAGCACTTGGACCACTTTTCGGTATTTTACTGCCCTTTTTAGAGGCCTTCCTACCATTTTTACCGTTAGTCGTATTTATCGTCGCAAACGTCACTGCCTACGGTTTATTGTTCGGATTTCTTATATCCTGGATAGGATCAGTGGCCGGATCGTATGCCGTATTCTTAGTCATTCGAAAATATGGACGAGCTCGTGTATTAGGGTTTATAACGAAACATATGAAAATCCAAAAGCTCATAAAATGGGTAGAGCGAAATGGATTTGGTCCTCTTTTTTTACTCGTTTGTTTCCCATTCACACCTTCTGCATTAGTCAATATAGTTGCAGGACTTTCCGATATGAAGAAAAATACTTATTTCTGGACGTTAGCTTTAGGGAAGCTCATTATGATTTTCGTCGTTAGTTTTATCGGAGCTGACATTAAAGCGTTGATCACCCAGCCTGTTCAAACTGCCATCGTCGTTTTAGTAATCGCTATCCTGTGGTTTGTCGGAAAAGCCATCGAAAAAAGGATAAATAAAAAAGTAGAAGCCGATTTTAAATCAATCGGTAACGAAAGAAAAAGCAAAAAAGGAGAAAGTTTTGAATAATTTTAAGAAAGAAATGTTGGAATGGCTGACAGCTTTAGTAATTGGAATTTTACTCGTAATGTTCATTAGAATGTTCTTGGTGACAAATTACGAAGTAGTCGGTCAGTCAATGATGCCTACATTGCATGACAAGGATAAAGTATTGGTGAATAAGCTTTCTAAAATAGATCATATGGATATTGTGATTTTCCATGGAGATGAAGAGGAAGATTATGTGAAGCGTGTAATCGGTCTACCAGGAGACATGATAAGCTATAAGAACGATGAGCTTTTTATAAATAATAAAAAAGTAAAAGAGCCCTACCTTCAGTCTTTTAGTGCATATGACAATCCCGATGAAAACTTTACGGAGGATTTTGAATTGGATGAACTAACTGGAAGCAAACGGGTTCCACCTGATAAGCTGTTTGTTTTAGGTGATAACCGTATATCCAGCATGGATAGTCGGTATTTTCACTTTGTAGATACAACAGAAGTGGTTGGAGAGGTGCAGGCACGCTACTGGCCATTGTCCCAAGCAACCACTCAATTCTATTCCGAATAATTTCCCTCTCTGTTGTATGTTTTGTACAATAGAGATAGGAGATTATTCTTTTTTTTGATACTACTTAGGACGAATAAATAAAGTGGATCAATTTTCCGTTTCGCGAGTAAACGAACCATAAGCTAGATTAACTGATAAAGTAGCGATAGTAAACTATGGATGAGCGCGAGTAAGGAAGTATCCAAAGCGAGTAACTGGTACTTAAGCAGAGAAGGCTTGGTAAGGTATTTTCTAAATAGCTAAAAGCTGCTAATCTAAAGATTTTGAACTTCATTCTTTAACTAAACTTTTCCAATCATCTTTTTTATAACACTATCATTTCCCAATCTTACAATTTAAACTTACTCACTTATTGATTGGAGTGAAAGGCGGCGACTCCAGCGGGAAAAGCGTGTCCAGGTGAGACTCCAAAGGAGGCGGATAAAGGAACGAAGGCTAAGAACGCCACTTCGTGTGGCAATGCCTTCGTGACCAACATCCTGTTAGCCTCGCCCGCGGAAAGCATCCGCCTGAAACGCAATTCACAGAGTCAATTCTCAGCTATTATTTTAAAACTTTTAGAATATTAATTTCTTCTCAAGAAAGGAGACTAAAACCAATGTCGTTAAGAATAGTTAGTGGCCGATCAGGCTATGGAAAAACAACTTTCATCCATCAAGAAATAATAGCCGAACTACAAAAAGCTCCTCTCGGAGATCCAATATTCTACATAGTACCTGACCAGATGTCATTTTCCAGTGAATATGACCTTGCAGCAGAATCGGGACTTCCAGGACTAATTCGAGCGCAAGTAACGACATTTAAACGATTAGCATGGCGTGTTCTCCAAGAAACTGGCGGAATTGCCAAAGAAGAAATAAGTGGATTCGGTTACCGTATGCTCATTCGTAGCTTGCTTGATAACCACAAAGACGAATTTACGCTGTTTAAACGAGCAGCAACGAAAAGAGGATTCACCGATCAAATCGAAGTTTTACTAAAAGAGTTTAGTAGATACTGTATGGATTACTCTACAATGGCAAATGCCCTAAGCAATTTGGAACATGTAAATGCTCCCAAAACGCTATTAGATAAATCCTCCGATATAATGCTAATGCTTGAAAAGATGGAGGAAAAGCTAGGAGTTAGTTATATTGACGGGGAAGGGTACTTAACCTTATTAGCTACGAAAATAAAAGACTCTTCCCTGCTAGCCAAAACAGAAATTTATATCGATGGTTTCACTTCCTTTACAACGAGAGAATTAGAGATTATCGAGGAATTAATGATACAGGTGAAGCGTCTGACCATTGCACTTCCGATGGAATCGATACAGGATGCTATAGATGAACAATCGCTGTTTTACCAACCTGCAAATACTTGCGTTAGGCTCTTAGAAATTGCACAAAAGGAACAAGTGGAATTAGAAGAGACCGCCCATCTGAGTGAACAGAAGCGCTTCAAGTCACATGAAATTGCACATATCGAAGCAAATCTGGATCAACTACCTCCCGAACAAACAAACTCAGAGGGCAGTATCCGAATAACGGAAGCTTCCAATCGCCGTGCGGAAATGCATGCTGTAGCAAGACAAATACGTGAACTAATGCAACAGAAAAATGTTCGATATAACGAAATGGCGATTTTGCATAGAGATGCAGATACGTATGAAGGGCTAATCGAGACTATTTTTCCGCAGTATGATATTCCCGTTTTCGTTAGTAAAAAGAAACCGATGCTACATCATCCGCTAATCGAACTAAGTCGGACCATTCTAGAGATAATTCGAACAGACTGGAAGTATGAACCGGTTTTTCGAGCGGTGAAGACAGATTTATTTTTCCCGTTAGATGTTCCTAAAAAAATTTGGCGAGAGCGTGCGGATCGTTTAGAGAATTTTGTACTCGCATTCGGAATCTACGGAGATAGATGGATGGATGAAAGGCGCTGGGTTTATAAAAAATATCGTGGCTTGGAATTTTACTCCAAAGTGCAGACAGATGAAGAAAAGAGTATTCAAGCAGATATCCATAAAATAAGAGACTTGATCGTCGAACCGATTAAAGTGCTTTTCAATCAGCTGCAACAATGTAAAACAGGCAAGGATTATGCAATTGCTATCTATGCATTTATAGAAAAACTAAACGTATATGAAAAACTGCAAAGCTTGAAGCGATCAGAAGAGGAAAACGGTCAATTACTGTTAGCTTCCGAACATGAGCAAGTTTGGAATGAGTGGGTAAATGTTATTGATCAGTTTGTATTGATGTTTGGGGAAAAGGAAATGTCCCTAGAGGAAGTAACAAAAATTTTAGATGAGGGTTATGACCAGCTTGCTTTTTCTAGCATTCCGCCTACGATTGATCAAGTAATTGTTGGGAATGTGGATATCATTCGTTTAACAAATATAAAAGCAGCATTTGTGCTTGGAGTAAATGATGGGGTATATCCAAAACGGATGGATCATGAAGGGCTACTAACAGATACAGAACGTGAATGGTTCACGCAAATAGGATTTGAACTTGCGCCAACGTCGAAAATGCGATTGATGGACGAAAATTATTTAATCTATAAAGCATTCGTCACTCCATCCCATTTCTTATTCGTATCCTATCCAATGGCAGATAATGAAGGAAAAGCGCTGTTACCTTCCACATACATCAAAAAGCTTCAGCAAATGATAAGTAATTTGCCGATTGAAATTGCTGTAGTAGATCCAAGCGATATGCCAACCGATGAATTGGATTTGAATTCCATCAGTCACCCACGTCCTACTTTGCCATATGTTATTATGCAACTTCGAGGAGCCCTTGAAACAGGGGAATTATCCGAAGTGTGGCAGTCTGTCTACCAATATTATTTAGAGGATCCATATTGGTCGAAATTAGTGAAAAGAATTACTACGCCCTTAATTCATGGCAATAAAACTGAAAGATTAAATGAGGAAATGACTGCTGCTCTATACGGGGAAACGATGATTTCTAGCGTATCTCGTGTAGAGAAATATTATAGCTGCCCGTTTGCACATTACGCATCTTATGGCTTAAAGCTAGAAGAACGTGCAGAGTATAAATTAGAAGCACCACAAATGGGAGACTTATTCCATGCGGCGCTAAAATGGATCGCCGATGAGACGCAACGTCTCGATATACAATGGTCACAGCTAACCTCCCAGCAATGCTATCAGCTCGCTAGACAAGCGGTCGATTATATCGTACCAGTCTTTGTGCACCAATTATTATTAAGTACAAACCGCTACCGATATATTCAACGTAAATTGGAACAGATCGTTGCCAATACATTAATCGCTTTAAGTAAGCATTCGAAAGGCTCAGGATTTGTTCCAATTGCTATAGAAGCAGGATTTGGTCCTGGAGAGAAATTACCAGCATTGGAAATTCCCTTGAAGCGAAATCGCAAAATGCAATTACGTGGTCGAATTGATAGAGTGGATGCAGCTAATATTAACGGGAATATGTTTGTTCGGATAGTCGATTATAAATCTTCTAAAAAAGGTATTGATTTGAACGAGGTTTACCATGGTATTTCTCTTCAAATGTTAACGTATTTAGACGTTGCTGTAGAAAATGCCGATATATGGCTACACGAAGATGCGGATCCAGCAGGAGTTTTATATGTTCATATGCATAACCCTTTCATACAGTCTCAAAAGGAAATGGAAGAGGCTGAATTAGAGGATGCCGTTTATAAATCCTATAAAATGAATGGTCTTTTGCTCGATAATCCAGAAGTTATTATGGAAATGGATGATCAGATTTCAGGATTTTCTAAAGTTATTCCCGTTCGTATGAACAAAGACGGTAACCTTTCTAAATCATCGTCCAAAGTAGTAGAACCGGCACAAATGAGATTGCTGCAATCCTTTGTTCGTAAGAAGCATGAGCAAGCAGGGAACGGCATGAATGCTGGAGATACACGCGTTTTACCTTATCGAATAAAAGATAAAATGCCATGTACTTATTGCTCTTATCGCAGTGTTTGCCAATTCGATCCGCAAGATCCTAATCAACAAGTTCGTGTATTGAAGGTAGATCAGCCAGAAATAGTAGCAGAAAAAATTCGAGAGGAGATGAGTCCAAATGAACATTCCTAATATGCCGGCAGAGCTAACATGGACCCCTGCACAATGGAAGGCTATCTGGGCAACGGGTTCAGATGTGCTTGTTTCCGCCGCTGCAGGCTCGGGGAAAACGGCTGTTCTCATCGACCGACTCATTCAAAAAGTTATTTCGAAAGAATCTCCTATCAATGTCGATGAGTTATTAGTCGTTACCTTTACAAATGCTTCTGCTGCAGAAATGCGCCATCGTATGGGCGAAGCGCTAGAGAAGGCCATTGCCAACGATCCAACATCGAATCATTTGCGAAAACAACTAAGTCTGTTAAACAAAGCACAAATTTCTACATTGCATTCGTTTTGTTTAAATATCGTAAGGCAATACGCGTATATGCTAACGATAGATCCAGGTTTCCGTATTGCAAATGAAACAGAAGCAGCAATTATGCGTGACGATATGTTAGCTGAAGTGCTAGAAGAGGCTTATCATGTCGACAATCCAGAAGCGATGTACCGATTGTCTGATAGCTTTACGTCCGATCGTGACGATCAATCGATAGAAGTAATGATTGAAAAACTTTATTCCTATTCGCGCGTACATCCAGAGCCTGGGAAATGGTTGCTGGCAATACCGGAAGCATATAACCTCCCGGAAGATATGACCATTGATGAGCTATCATTTATTGGTCCATTGAAGCTTGCAATTATTCATCATTTAGAAGAGGCAATCGCTATAACAGAGGAGATTCGTAGACTTGCAAAAGATCCAAATGGTCCAACACCTCTTGCAGAAACTGCTATGATCGATCAGCAAATGATTCAAGAAGCAGTAGATTTGATGAAGAATAGCTCGTGGAAAAGCGTTTTTCATTATTTCCAAGGAATTAAATGGGGAAGAGCAGCTGCGATAAAAAAAGACTCCTGTGATGAAGCTTTGAAAAACCAAGCGACAAACAAACGCACTAAAGTAAAGAAAATTGTAAATGACTTAAAGGATAATTATTTCACTCGAACACCAGAAAGATTGCTAGAGGAAATGCGATTAATGGCACCGCAGTTGCAAAAACTAGTGGAACTGACTATAGCTTACGGCGAGCGGTATACCGCAGCTAAAAATGAAAAAGGGCTCGTCGACTTTTCAGATTTGGAGCATTACGCTTTAGATATTCTATCTGAGCACGATGAAAATGGGAAACTTATACCTTCAGATATAGCAAAAGAATATACGGCTCGTTTTAAAGAAGTGCTAGTGGATGAATATCAGGATACAAATTTACTGCAGGAGACCATTTTACAGTTTGTGAAAAGTGGCGATGAAAATACAGGGAATATGTTTATGGTAGGGGACGTGAAGCAGTCCATTTATCGATTCCGTCTAGCAGAGCCTATGCTATTCTTAGGGAAATATCTAACATTCAATGATCTTCCAATAGATTCGGGTATCAAAATAGATTTAAATGCAAACTTCCGCAGTCGTAAGGAGGTGCTGCATGCGACCAACTATATTTTCAGTCAAATTATGGGTGAACAAGTTGGGGAAATTGAATACGATGAAGCTGCTTCGTTAAAACCTGGGGCACCTTATGAAGAAACAGAAACACCTGTTGAGCTAGCACTATTATATGAAGTAGAAGATGGCAGTGCCGAACCGACAGAAGAGGAAGAAACAATCGAAGCTATAGCAGAAGAGGAACTAAAAAAATCACAAGCCGAAGCCCGTTATATCATTTCAAAAATAAACGAGATGATTCAATCTGAAGCAACTGTTTATGATCCATGGAAAAAAGCTCATCGTCCTGTCAGGTACAGCGATATGGTCATATTAATGCGATCGATGACTTGGTCTAGGGAAGTTACCGAGCAGTTTAAAGAAGCTGGTATTCCTTTATATGCAGAGCTTTCGAAGGGATATTTTGAAGCAATTGAAGTGTTAATCATGCTTCATACGCTTCGTACAATCGATAATCCTTATCAGGACATATCACTAGCATCCGTTCTCAGGTCGCCATTTGTAGGATTAACAGAATCAGAGCTAGCACTTATCCGATTATCTGCTCCAAAGGAACCTTTCTACGATGCATTAAAAACATTTGTAGCTATTGGTGGAGCTGGGCTGGCGTCAGATACTGCTGAGAAGCTACAAAGGTTCTTACTTCGGTATGAAGATTGGCGCGATCTAAGTAGAAGAGGCTCACTCGCAGATTTAATATGGCAAATATACTTGGACACGCATTACTACGAAATAGTAGGTGCTATGCCAAATGGTAAGCAAAGACAAGCAAACCTTCGTATCCTTCATGACCGAGCAATCGATTATGAAAAGACTTCTTTCCGAGGGTTGTTCCGCTTTTTACGCTTTATCGATCGTATGCGTAAACGAGGGGATGATTTAGGAGCTGCACGTGCTATAGGAGAAAAGGAAAATGTCGTTCGTTTAATGACAATTCATTCTTCAAAAGGCTTAGAATTTCCGGTTGTATTCTTAGCTGGTATGGGTAGACCCTTTAACCAAATGGATTTTAATGAGTCCTACTTATTTGACCAGTCATTTGGTCTTGCGGTGAAAGCCATTGATCCTGAAAAGCGAATTTCTTATACTTCGCTGCCATTTTTATCTATGAAGGAAAAAAAGCAAATGGAATTGAAGGCAGAGGAAATGCGCGTTTTATATGTTGCTATGACACGTGCCAAAGAGCATTTATTCCTCATTGGATCTATTAAAGACTTAACCAAAACGTTGGAAAAATGGTCAGATGCTCAAAATGTTATGAGTGATGAAATGTTGCCAGGCTATATGCGGGCAAAAGCAAAAGGCTATTTAGACTGGATCGGATCAGCATTAGCAAGACATACAAATTTCCGCCAGTTATCGACTGTAAATGAAGCAAATATAGTGGATAGTGAGTCCAAATGGAGAATTATTACTAAATGTGTGGATGATTTAAAACGTATTGTACAAGTGGAGGAAAAAGAGGTTGCAGCTTTGGACCAGCTAATTGATCCTGCAAAAGGTACGTATTTAAAGGAAGTTAAGTCTCGTTTCGATACTCCCTATTCACATGAAATATCTACTCATAAACGTTCTAAGCAAACGGTAAGCGAGATGAAGAAAATACAGCAGCTGATGGAACGCTCAGACGATGACTATTTTCAAATGTCTAGTCCTACTAGTTTGAAAAAAATTGCGAAGCGTCCTTTTTTCTTACAGCAGGAAACAACATTGACGGGTGCAGAAGCTGGTACTGCAGTGCACGCCTTTATGCAAAACGTCGATCTGCAGGAAGAAAAAAATGAGGAGCAGGTTCTCCTTTTTGCTGAAAGGCTTGCTGAACGGGAAATTTTAACGAAAGCTGAACAGGCTGCCATTGTTCCTAGTAAGATCGTTCCATTCTTCCATTCAAATATCGCTGAACGGCTCCGAAATGCTAAAGAAGTTATGAGAGAGTTTCCTTTCACGTATGCATTAGAGGATACAGAGGGCGACAAACAGATTATTCAAGGGGTCGTCGATTGCTTATTTTTAGAGAATGATGGAAGTTGGGTTTTACTTGACTATAAAACGGACAAAGTGATGCATTTAGTTAAGGATGAATCGTTATTACAACAAGAAATGCATAAACGCTATCAACTTCAATTGTCTCTATATTCGCAGGCAATTGAGGCAATTTTACAAGTGCACATAAAAGAAAAAGTACTATATTTATTTGATGTAAATAGAACGTTGTCATTATAGGGGGAGAAAGTTTGTTGATCAAACCAACAGGAGTAAAGGAACGTATCATCTCTATAGATGTAATGAGAGGGTTCGCTTTACTCGGGATATTTGTCGTGAATATGTTGTTTTTCCATACTCCATATATTTATATTAATCCATATACTTGGTATCAAAATCCAAGTGATTATGAGACGTTTAAGATGATTGACCTTTTTGTACAAGGTAGTGTGTATCCATTATTCTCGATGTTATTTGGATACGGTTTGGCTATGCAATTTATGAAGGCTGAAGCAAATGGCAGCCATTTTTCTAAATTTGCTGTTCGACGATTATCCGTTTTACTATTAATCGGATGTATTCATGCTTTTCTAATTTGGGCAGGAGATATATTGATAACATATGCATTAGCAGGATTTGTTTTATTACTTATGATTAGATTGAAGCCTCTATGGTTATTTCTTATAAGTATTTTCTTGTTCTTAATACCAAATGGTTTACTTAGTGGCTTACTTTACTTGGGTTCCAAGGTTAGTCCCAATGACATGATTATATATACGGGCATACAGAAAATCGAAGCCAGTATGCTTGCTTACGGACAAGGGTCTTGGATGGATATATTTTGGCAACGATTAGATGATTGGCTATATATGAATGGTAATGGTGCAATGTTCTTATTAATGTTCATCACTATTGTTCCATTCCTCTTGTTAGGTGCAGCAGCAGCAAAATGGAAGCTGATCGAAAGAGCGAGAGAGTTAAAAGCTTTTTGGCTTGTTACAGTAGTAGTGGCATTCGCTGTGGGTACGTCTATTAAGTGGGTTCCTTATTTTAAGGAAGCAGATGCACTAACTATGTATATCCAGGACACTTTTGGTGGGCCACTACAGGCAATTGCTTATGCAGGAGTCATTGCCATGATCTGCTCGATTCCAATTGGAGCAAAAATACTTTCTCCAATTTCCAAGGTTGGTAGAATGTCTATGACCATCTATTTACTGCAATCGATAATTGCCACAACTATTTTTTATGCCTATGGTTTTGGTTTATATGGAAAGATTGATATAACCACAGGTACTTGGATGGCAGTCGGTATTTACGCATTACAAATAGTTTTCGCAGAGATTTGGTTTATGAAATATAAGCAAGGCCCTGTGGAGTTGTTGTGGAGAAAACTGACTTATTCGAATAGTTTGTCGAAAATAGATGAAAAGAAATCTAATTTGTAATAGACTTATAGATAGAGTCAAAACTATTAAGGGAGTGTCCAAAAGATGAAACTGTTATCCTACCGTTTACAAGATGAAATTTACTTCGGACCAAAAGTCAAAAAAGAAGAGGCAGTATGGGATGTACTGCACATTCAGGAGACGCTCCAAGTATTACCTGAGTTTCCAGCTACCATTGTAGAAGGTGTAGGTTTAGGGATGGATTTTGTCGAACAAATCCGTAAATTAGTAGAAGCAGCGTTAAAGGCTGAAAATCCAAATAACTTTAAACGTTCTTTTACAGAAATCGAATGGCTTTCACCTATTCCACGTACACCTAAAAACATTATGGCAGTCGGTAAAAACTATGCAGATCATGCGAAAGAAATGGGAGGAATAGCGAGTGATTTTGTTGTATTTACGAAGTCTCCAACTTCCATTGCTGCAGATGAACAAACGCTCTCCTTACATGCGGATATAACAAATTCCTACGATTACGAAGGTGAACTTGCAATCGTTATTAGTAAACAAGGAAAAAATATTCCTGAAAAGCTCGCATATGACTATATCTTTGGTTATACAATTGCCAATGACTTAACAGCGCGTGATTTGCAAACGAAGCATCAGCAATACTTCTTAGGGAAAAGTTTAGAAGGGTCTTGTCCGATGGGACCATACCTAGTGACAAAAGACGAGTTGCCGAAACCACAGGAATTAGCAGTTGTGACAAAAGTTAATGATGAAATTCGTCAAAATGGAAAAACGTCCGACATGTTATTTTCAGTTGAAAAAATCATTGCGGAAATTTCCAAGTCAGTTACCCTTGAACCGGGAGATGTTATTTTAACTGGAACTCCTGCTGGTGTAGGGAAAGGGTTTAATCCACCACGTTTCTTAAAATCAGGAGACGTAGTCAAAATTTCGATTGAAGGAATAGGTACATTAGTGAACAAATTCGAGTAACATGTTACACTAAATAGGATAGTAGTAAACTACAAGTATAATTGAGGTGGAAAAAATGGATTTCTTAGCATCAACACATTTACACATTACCACTTGGGTAGTCGCACTAATCCTATTTTTTGTAGCATTAGCGATTGCAAATCCGAAAGTAGTTCATATGATTTTACGTTTGTTTTACATCTTAATTATCATTACTGGAGTTGCTTTGTTTATCAAAGGTATGGACTTCGGTCAAGGAATGCTTTATGGATTAAAATTCCTAGCAGGCATACTAGTAATTGGTATGATGGAAATGACATTAGTGAAAAAAGCAAAAGGAAAACCGTACACAACTTTCTTAGTGCTAGTATTTGTTTTCTTCTTTATCGCACTTTTCCTTGGGTTCAAATTACCAATGGGTATTAATTTCTTAGCTTAAGTATTGGGAAGCTTCCACTAGTGGGAGCTTCTTTTCCTTATTAAGCTTTTTTGAGAGTACAAGAGAGGAGGAACTGTTAATGGGAATAACATTGCTACTATTAGTATTTGTCCTAATGATTGCATTTTTAGCTACGGCATTGGTCATTTACAACCTACAAAAAAACAACACAAATTCTCCAGGTGAACTCCAATCACATATCCTTCAAGAATTCCAAAAAACCCAAAAGCCACCGAAATGATTGGTGGCTTTTTTGAAAGATAACTATAAAAATGTCTCGTGAACACTTGATTAAGGGACTAGTAAGAATAAATAATCCTATAATTTCCATTTCAGGTGGGCGCTTTCTAGCTAAGCTTTGCCTCAGACTCCTCGCTTGAATATATATGCTTCTGCGGTTACTCGTCACAAAGACATTGGTCAAACAAAGTTCCTACAGGCTCGAGCCATGCACACGGAAAACGTCCGACCTTCGCTACAATCAACGGAATATCTGGATTTTATTCTTAAAGAACCTGGCTGTTTTGCCCGTTTTTTATCGAAAGACTGTCACAGTTTGGACGAAATATGTTAGATATTTATTCCTTTAATTGCGAAACGATAGCGATTAAAACATAGCTTTGATAAAATGGGATGTATATGCGTCAAAGGAGGATTTACCTTGAAAGTAACAAGATGGATTATATCTGGCTTGCTAATGAGCACTGTTTTTCTAGCGACAACTCAAGTAGGCAAAGCAGAAATAAATAACTCTATACATAATGAAAGTATTTATGATTTGTATGTTGATCGTTATTTCAATAAAGTAGGAACGAACGATTATGATACCAATCCCAAGGATCCGAATGCATTCGCAGGTGGAGATTTCCTAGGTGTTATGGAAAAAATGACACACATTAAAGATATGGGCTTCACTATTATTTCGATTGGTCCTGTTTTTGCAACAGAATCTTATGATGGTAAGCGAATTTTAGATTTTAATGAATTGGAAAGACATTTTGGGACACCAGAAGAATTTAACGAGCTATTAGACAAATCGCACGAACAAAATATGAAAATTATGGTTGAGTTTCCTCTAAATAATTATAGTCAGAACCATATTTGGGCAACTGACACTGACAAGAGTGAATGGATCCTCTCAAAAGAAGATAGTCAAATACAGCTTGATTTGACTAATAATGACGTGCAGCAGGCTCTTATCGATACGATTGTAAACTTTGCAGAAACTTACCAAATAGACGGAGTTAAATTGTCTGAATTAGAAGGAGCACCTACTTCCTTTATCAATGATGTAATCGCTGCTCTAAAAGAAGTTCGCGATCCTATGTACGTCATTGCTCTAGAGGAGTCAGAAGCTGATTTTGACGTGGACTATTCAGAGCAGCTAATGCTAGATTTCCGGGAAACTTTCAAAAATACAGATTTACCTTCCGACTCTATCTCTTTAGCGAATGAAAATAATCTTTTGATGGTAGATCATTTATTGACGGAAAGAATCACATATTATAGCGCCTTAGAGAATAAGTTCCCGCCTACTCGTATTAAAATGGCGATGGGTACTTTTCTAACATTACCAGGTGTACCTTATATGACATACGGTACGGAGATAGCTATGAATGGACAGACTGCACAAGATAGCCATCAAATCATGAATTTTCGTGTAGATGAGGAGCTAATTGAATATATAAAAGACATGGCTTCCATTCGATCAAACTCAGAAACGATGCGAACTGGTGAAATAGAGCTACTGGAAAATAAAGATGGATACGCTGTTTACAAACGATTCTCAGATGAAGAAACATTTATCATTGTCGTTAATAATACAGGTGTGACACAAAGAATAGATATTGATAGCGAGGAAATCGGCGACGATAAAGAATTGCGTGGATTATTTGAATCGGATATCATTCGTGCTACCGCCGATGGTTCGTACCGTTTAGTGTTAGATAGAGAAATAGTCGAAGTGTATCAAGTGAAAGACGACAATGGCCTGAATGGAGCCTACATCGCAGCCATGGCGGTTGCTTATTTACTGTTTATGTTATTCTTAATTATTGTTTGGCGAAAAGGAAAGCAGCGTCGAGCAGACGAAGAGCAAAAAGTGAAGAACTAAAAAAACTGTCCACCTATTTATTAGGTAGGACAGTTTTTTTAAAGGAAGTGCATTGTAAAAATGATCCTATTCCAACTAAAGAGCTCTAAATTCCAACTAAACAACCAAAAATTCCAACTAAATGGAGCATTATTCCAACTAAACCGTCACGAGCGAGAAAATTCTCCTATTTACTAGGAAAAGCATGAAGAGGAGGCGGTACTAACCAGCCTTTGCTTTTGTTTAAGCGGAGTATTTTAGCTCCAATTTGGGCTTTTGTCATATGGAATTGCCCATAAAGCATTGCTATATCTTCTCGGATGCATTGTCCCATTACTTCACTGCAGGCTACTAAACCAGCAGCTGAATCTATTGCTAGGGCAGCGCCAATTTCAGGATCATTAAATCGTGCACCAACTGGAATATCTTCAAGACGAGCATCGGGGCGAGCTGGTGGAGCTGGTGGTAAACCAACAGCATTTTCTTTGAGTATTTTTTCGATTTGTTTATTTTCCTCTTCCATAGCCTTGATACACTCTTCTATTAACGATTTTAAATCGTCATCTCCTGTATGATTATAGAAAGTTTGATATGCAGCTATTAGCCCGTTATTTACTGCTAAGTTTGTCCATATGGCATACACTTCACCATAATGTAGCGGCTCATCTTTAGGATTTCCACTTAAAATACCCATTATTTCACTCCTAGCATTTATTTTCACAGATTTTCTCCATGTAAATGGTAGTATGTGGAGCTAACGGGAAAGTATTCGCCATGAAAAAAAGATCTACATTATATAGATCTTTTTTTTACAATTTAAGATAATTTATTTAAAAAGAATAATGCTATAGCTCCAGGACCAACATGAGCACCAATAGTAGAGCCGATGAGATGGATTTCAATGCTTTTTGGATGGAACCTGTCTTCAATCATTTGTTTCAATTCTAAAGCAGTTGCTTCATCGTCACTATGGCTGATAGCAATAACTTGATCACTAAAATTTTCACCACGCTCTTCCATAAGATCAAGCATGCGTTTAAAGACTTTTTTACGCCCACGAATTTTCTCGATAGGTACTAGCTTACCATCTTCTACGTGAAGTAGCGGTTTAATATTTAATAACCCACCTATAAACGCACTCGCTTTCGAAACTCGT
The DNA here is from genome assembly GCF_044762655.1 of Psychrobacillus sp. NPDC096623. Taxonomy (NCBI): domain Bacteria; kingdom Bacillati; phylum Bacillota; class Bacilli; order Caryophanales; family Bacillaceae; genus Psychrobacillus; species Psychrobacillus sp. NPDC096623. The sequence continues at coordinate 408,079 of NZ_JBIWER010000001.1, read as the reverse complement.
CCTCCGCGTGCTAAATAATCCAAATCTTCAACTGTGAATAAATGCTCCATATGCTCAGCATAAAAACGTACTTTTTCAATTAATTGAGCGTTATCCATTCCTTCATCACGTAATTTAACTGCTTGTTTTAGAACTAGCCCATAGCCAAGCGATGCACATTGTGAATCAATAATTGTTAGCTTTAAATCTGGATACGTTTCTAATAATTGCTCGCGCATCATCATAGCTGTACTATAGGTTCCGGAAAGAGCGGATGAAAAGGCAATATATAATCCTTCCTCACCAGACTTTGCAAGATCCTCGAACAAACGTAAAAATAACTCGGGTGAAACTTGTGAGGTTTTTGGCTGCTTTCCTTCACGTATTGCTGTATAAACTGCAGAAGAATCAATACCAATAATGTCCTCATATTCATCTTCATCGATATGAACTCTTAGTGGCGCTAAAAGGACTTTATTGTCATCAAAAAAAGCTTTTGGTAGATCAGTGGCGCTATCAGCGATAATTCTCATTTCCCATCCTCCTGTATCTCTACTATTTCTTTAAGTTTAATCTCTCTATTAAGAATTCTGCAATACCATCTTCGTTATTTGTTAATGTTACTTCATTGGCAATGTTCTGAAGTGGGCTTATAGCATTTCCCATTGCTACGCCGACACCCGCATATTCAATCATTTCTAAATCATTATCTTCGTCGCCAAATGCAATAATACGTTCCTTTGGAATGTTTAAAAACTTGGATACTTGCGATAATCCAACTGCCTTATTTAATCCATGGCGTACAATTTCAATGACATCCCATGGTGCACCCCAACGACGATGATCAATGACTTCTGCATGTACATCTCTTAAATGCTGACGAACCGAATCGACCGAATCTTCCTCAGCATGTATTAGTAAACTTGTTGGGTCAGTTTTTAAAAGTGATCTTAAATCACCAGTAGTTACTTGAGGGTTTCCTAATGAAAACGCAGAAAGAATTTTTTCATCATGATAGTGTAAATATACATCATCGAGAACTTCAGCAAGCATGTTTTTAATGGAATAGCTTTCTACAGCCTCCACTACTTCTTTCACAACTTTTAAATCAATCGGTGTATGTACAGTTTTCCAAGAAGAACTTCTAGGATGATGAACAAATGCACCATTGAAGTTAACAATCGGTGTGCTTAAACCAAGCTCTTTATAATACATTTCGCTGGATCTATACGGTCTTCCAGTTGCGATCATCACTTCATGTCCTTCATTTTTTGCCAGTTGCAGAATGTTTTTAGTTTTTGTTGAAATTACTTTTTCATCGGTCAATAAAGTTCCATCTAAATCTAACACGATTAAATGCGGTTTCATAAAAAAACTCCCTTCTATCTTACTTTAAAGTGTATCGTTTTCAATGAATAACGTCAAAATGAAAAAACTCAACCTCTTTGTACTCACAGAATTACTTTGGTAGAATAATAATAGAAAGGCGGGGTATAGATGATAGTCACTACTGAGATTTGGGGAAGCATTCCGTTATTACATATTCAAAATGAAGAAATAAAGAAGGATGCTCCAATTGTCGTCTTTTTACACGGATTTGAAAGTGCAAAAGAGCATAACCTACATTACGCATATCAGCTAGTACAAAAGGGATGTCGGGTAATTTTACCTGATGCACATCTACATGGTCAACGAGATGAAAAATTAGATGAAGTAGAGATAAGTTTGCGCTTTTGGGAAATTGTATTAACATCTATTGAAGAAGTTAATACAATTAAACAGGAATTAGAAAAACGTAACTATTTAACAGAACAAAAAATCGCTTTAGCCGGTACATCAATGGGAGGAATAACTACTTTAGGCTGTTTAACGATCTATCCATGGATTGATGCGGCAGTCATTTTGATGGGAACTCCTGGTTATGTAGAACTTGCCAAGGCACAAATTGCATCCGTAGAGCAAAAAGGATTCAAGGTGCCATTAAGTGCAGATGAGCGAACAAAGATGTTGGACACATTATCTAATTTTGATGCCTCTAGCCATCCGGACAACCTGATCGAAACACCTTTGTTTTTCTGGCACGGAGAAAAAGATCCAGTTGTACCATATGAACCAACTGCCAAATTTATCGCGTCTCTCAGAAAACAATATGATAAACAAAATATAGTACTGATGAATGAAAAATTGGCAGGGCACGCTGTGTCAAGAAAAGGAATGTTAGCTTCTATGGAGTGGCTAGCAAACAGTTTGGCATAAACAGATGAGTTTGATATGATTGAGATATAAAGTGAAACTTTCATCAGCGAGGATTTACTTCTTCCCCGCTGATGGTTAGTTGAACCAATCGGGGATTTACAGGCTGTTTATCCCTAACTTTTCTCTTGATTTTCTTTAAAAAGTTGAGATAGGGGTATTACAGCCTGTTAAACCGGGATAAAATAGAGGAGGTTTTCAATATGAGTCAAGATGCAGAACAAGATATGAAGGATAGTATGATGGCCGCTCTTGAGAACGTTATCGACCCTGAACTAGGTATTGATATTGTCAATTTAGGTTTAGTATATGATGTACAATTAGCAGATGATGATATTGCAAAAGTTACAATGACTTTAACATCAATCGGCTGCCCAATGGGTCCACAGATTGTCGATCAAGTAAAAACAGCCCTTGGCGAACTGCCAGAAGTAAAAGAGACAGATGTTAATATTGTTTTCAATCCACCGTGGTCAAAAGAAAATATGTCTCGTTACGCTAAAATAGCTTTAGGTATAAGATAAAAACTATATACATGAACGAAAAAAGTCGAATCGGAATTAAAGATTCGACTTTTTCTTATGAGATTGGGTAAATTTTAGTAAATAATCCATGTGGGACAGCACGAGGGAGAGACCACAGGCTCGAGCCGTGCCCACGGAAAGAGTAAGATGGAAAGAGTAAGATCTACACTACAATCAACGGCATATCTGGTTTTTGTACTTCAAAAATAGGAGTTTTTTGGCCCGGGTATTCTTAAAATCCACCCAACCTAGTCAATTCGGCAAATATACAGTGGGCAATTATCACATTCTACTTCTGTCCTTAAAAAATGTAGATCATGAATCGTGATCATCCCTTTATCCAACGAAAGCACATTTTTTTTCTTTAGATCATTTAAAATTCGGTTAACGACCTCTCTACTTGTAGCGCAGAAGTTAGCCAGCTCCTGATTGGTCATAGCATGATTAATGAGAATGCTACCATCCGTTTGTTTTACCCCGTACGTATTTGTTAGTCGTATCAATGTGGACATTAACGCACCTTTTTTCCCATGCAGCAACAAATCTCTAAAGCGAGTTTCATTTTTTAAATTATGCGTTTGCATGATTTGGATCCATTCCATCATGAGAGAAGAACACTCCGATAAATATTTTTCAAGTGTGGCACGTGACAACACTAATAATTCAGTCGGCTCTATCGTATTAGCAGAAACTGAATGATAAATAGTATCGCAAAATATAGATGCTTCTCCGATAAATGTGCTATTTCCTGAAATTCGCAAAGTCAATATTTTACCGCTTTCCGTATCCTTGCTTATGCGAACGGTACCTGTTTTGATGAGGTAGACATCTTCCGCAATTTGACCTTCTAAAAAGACGGAGCGATCCTTTTCTAGTTTTAAGTTTGCACCAAATTGTTCAAACAGTGCATGTATGCCTTGTGAATTGGAACTTTGTTCAGTCATGATTATTACTTCCTTTCCGTTATTCACATTCGAAGTCGTGTTTGCACTTTCTACTATAATAGCATATTTACTCGAACTTCTTAGTTAGACGTAGATAGCCATATTTCTTTACAAAGTGATTAGCTAGGTCGTATAATTACATTAGTCAAAGAAGGTCAAACTACTTCAAAAGGAGATGTTTGTATATGCAAATGAAACAGCAGGATGAAAAAAGTCCTTTAGAAACGTATGGTCGAAATCTAGTTACTGCAGTTAAGGAAGGGAAAATGGATCCTGTTATTGGTCGCGATCAGGAAATTAGAGATGTTATTCGTATTTTATCAAGAAAAACGAAGAATAATCCTGTCCTGATTGGAGAGCCAGGTGTAGGTAAAACTGCCATTGTAGAAGGGCTTGCACAGCGCATTGTACGCAAGGACGTTCCTGAAGGGTTAAAAGAGAAGGAAATTTTTGAGCTAGATATGAGTTCCTTAATCGCTGGAGCAAAATATCGCGGAGAATTTGAGGAGCGTCTGCAAGCAGTTTTAAAACAAGTGAAAGACAGTGAAGGTCAAATTATTTTGTTCATCGATGAGATTCATACAATAGTTGGTGCTGGAAAATCGGACGGTGCAATGGACGCTGGAAATATGCTAAAACCAATGCTAGCACGTGGTGAACTGCATTGTATTGGTGCGACAACACTGGATGAGTATCGCATGTATATAGAAAAAGACCCTGCACTGGAAAGACGCTTCCAACAAGTGATGGTAAGAGAGCCATCTATAGAGGATACTGTTTCTATATTACGTGGGCTAAAGGAACGCTTTGAGTTACATCACGGTGTGCGAATTCATGACCGAGCAATCGTTGCAGCGGCCGAGCTTTCTAATCGATATATTACAGAACGATTTTTGCCTGACAAAGCAATCGATTTAGTTGATGAAGCTTGTGCGATGATTCGAACAGAAATTGATTCTATGCCACAAGAGCTTGATGAAGTTACGAGAAAAATGATGCAGCTTCAAATCGAAGAACAAGCATTAATGAAAGAAAAAGATGCTGCTAGTCAAAAAAGATTAGAGCAGCTAAGAATAGACTTAAAGGAATTAGAAACATCTACAAGTGAAATGCGAACAAAATGGGAGCAAGAGAAGGAAGCCATCCAAGTAATTCAACAGAAGCGGGAAGAATTGGATCGCTATCGCCGAGAGTTAGAAGAAGCGGAAAATCAATACGATCTAAACAAAGCAGCAGAACTTCGTCACGGGAAAATTCCTACACTGGAAAAAGAGCTTCAAATGTATGAAAACGAAGTAAATGAAGAATCAGAAACTCGACTTTTACGTGAAGAAGTAACTGCAGAAGAAATTGCGTCCATCGTATCCAGATGGACAGGGATTCCTGTTACGAAACTCGTTGAAGGAGAGAGAGAAAAGCTTTTACGCTTAAAAGAAACTTTAGGAGAGCGTGTAGTCGGACAAGATCAAGCCGTCCAATTAGTTACAGAAGCTGTTTGGCGTGCGAGAGCAGGGATTAAGGATCCAAATAAACCAATTGGCTCTTTCTTATTTTTAGGACCTACCGGCGTAGGTAAAACGGAGCTAGCTAAATCATTGGCCGCAAATTTATTTGATTCGGAGGAGCATTTCATTCGAATTGATATGTCTGAGTATATGGAAAAGCATAGTGTTTCTCGTTTAGTCGGTGCTCCTCCAGGATATATCGGTTATGAGGAAGGTGGTCAATTAACGGAAGCTGTTCGTAGAAATCCATATTCAGTTGTACTGCTGGATGAAATAGAAAAAGCACATCCGGATGTTGCCAATATATTATTGCAATTGATGGATGATGGTAGAATTACAGATAGCCAAGGGAGAATCGTAAACTTTACAAATACGATTGTTATCCTTACTTCTAATATAGGATCGCAGTATTTAGCCAATACGACTGGAGAGGTTTCGGATCAGGAAGAAACACTAGTCATGAGTGCTTTACGTGAGCATTTCAAACCAGAATTATTGAATCGTTTAGATGACATCATTATGTTCCACTCATTGACAACGCATCATTTTGTCAAAATTACAGAAAAATATGTAAAACAACTGCAAAAACGTTTACGTGAACAAGAAATTGAGTTGCAAGTGGATGATGCAGTGCTACATTGGATCGTGGAGGAAGGTACAGACGCTGCATTTGGTGCAAGACCATTAAAAAGATACATCCAACGTTATTTAGAAACAGCAGTTGCCAAGCTTTTAATCGGTGGCACTGTTTTACCGGGCAGCAAGGTAGTTGCTAAAATGGAGGAAAATGAACTAAAGATCTCGACAGAATAAGTTGGTTTAATACCCTCTCGAAAAATTGTTCTGAACAAAAACCCGGACAAAAATGCCCGTCCCTTTAATGTCAAAACCTGTTTCTACCGTTTTCGAAGGGCTTGGACAGACGTTTTCTGTTATGATTACCGAGTGAATTTTTAGGATGCTGACTGGTTGTGACGTCCGTCGCAACCAACCAGCATCCCTTTTTTTCGGTACTCCTGTCGCATCTGTCTTTTAGTCGCCCTCCTATACTTTTTAGAAACAGGTAAGGGCACTTTTGGATAATTAGAAAAATTTACTTTCCTATTGCTAAAGTGGATGACAGTCTATATACGCGATCGTGGTGCCCCTGTGCAAAGCTAGACATACAATAAAAAACATTTTCGTTCGCTGTGGTGTTATATATAATTTCTTATATTTGAACAAAAAAAGCCTCCCAATGGAAGGCTTTTTTTAGTGATGTGTTTTAGCTACTGGTTCGTCAGGAATGATTGCTGCGATTACTAAAACCAAAATGGCAACAGGAATGGACATGATAATACCATTCATAAATACAAACTCAACGTTTTGAACGGAGCTTACAACATAATTTAACATAGAAACTAAAAGTACTGACCAGAAAAACGTCATAATATATTGCACTATATTCACCTCAACACTAATTTTACTATATGTATCATACCATAGCATACCATTTAACAAAAGAATATTTGGGAAAACAAACTCTCTTGTTGAAAAATGTACATATATTCGTTATTATTAACACCAGGTACTAATAATAGATTACAAGAAAAGAGGAACATTCATGAATGCAGGAATAATTGGTTTAGGGACATATGCACCTGAACATATTTTGACAAATGAAGACCTTGAAAAACGAATGGATACATCTGACGAATGGATTAGAACGATGACTGGTATAGAAGAACGTCGAATTGCTGGAGCAGAAGAGAATACATCTCATATGGCTGTGAAAGCTGCAAAAGAAGCAATTAAAGATGCAGGTATTAACGCCGATCAAATTGGTTTAATAATTGTGGCTACTGTAACTCCAGACCGCCCGTTTCCAAGTGTTTCAACTATGCTACAGGAACAACTGGGTGCAACGAATGCTGCTGCAATGGATTTATCTGCTGCATGTGCAGGATTTATATATGGATTAGTAACAGCAAAGCAATTTGTTGAGTCTGATACGTATTCTCATGTACTTGTCGTGGGAGTAGAGAAATTGTCCAAAATTACGGATTGGAATGATAGAAACACTGCCGTATTATTTGGTGATGGTGCTGGTGCTGCGGTATTAAGCAAAGTTTCTGAAGGACGAGGAATTTTATCTTTCGAACTTGGTGCTGACGGTAGTGGTGGTAAGCATTTATCACAAGAAGGTCCACATCTTCAAATGAACGGACGAGAGGTATTCAAATTTGCTGTAAGACAAATGGGTGAATCTGCCGTTAATGTAATAGAAAAAGCTGGATTAAACAAAGAAGAAATTGACATGCTAATTCCACACCAAGCGAATATTCGTATAATGGAATCCGCAAGAGAAAGACTAGGGTTACCGCTTGAGAAGATGTCTAAAACAATTCATAAGTACGGTAATACATCTTCAGCTTCCATTCCATTATCTTTAAAAGAAGAAGTTAAAAATGGTAAAGTAAAAGATGATGACACAATTGTTATGGTAGGTTTTGGTGGAGGTTTGACTTGGGGAGCAATTACTTTAAAATGGGGAAAATAAACGTACAATTTGGAAGGGTGAATAATTCATGACAAAACGTAGGGTAGTAGTAACGGGTATAGGCGCTGTTACACCACTAGGTAATGATATAGAAACAACTTGGTCAGGTATTAAAGAAGGTAAATCTGGTGTGGGTATGCTAACAAGACTAGATGCTTCCCAGTTTGCAGCTAAAGTTGCAGCGGAAGTAAAGGATTTTGATATTGAGAAGTACATTGAAAGAAAAGAAGCACGTAAAATGGATCGTTTCACCCATTATGCATTAGCTGCTTCAATTATGGCTGTAGAGGATGCAAATCTTACAATTACAGAAGAAGTGGGCCTTCGTACAGGAGTATGGATTGGTTCTGGTATAGGTGGAATGGAAACCTATGAGGCTCAATTCCGTACCTTTTTAGAAAAAGGGGCACGCCGAGTAAGTCCATTTTTTGTTCCAATGATGATTCCCGATATGGCAGCAGGTCAAGTCTCCATTCATTTTGGAGCCAAGGCTATTAATTCCTGCTCGGTAACAGCTTGTGCTTCTGGTACTAACTCTATTGGAGATGCGTTTAAGGTGATTGAACGTGGAGATGCTGACGTTATGATAACAGGTGGAGCAGAATCTCCAATTACTAATATGTCCGTAGCAGGGTTTGTATCGAATACTGCACTTACGCTAAATACGGAGCCTGAAAAAGCATCACGTCCATTTGATGCGAATCGTGATGGATTCGTAATAGGTGAAGGTGCAGGTATAATTATTTTAGAGGAATATGAACATGCGGTAGCTCGTGGTGCAAAAATTTATGCAGAAATTATTGGCTATGGTTCTACTGGTGATGCCCATCATATCACTGCTCCAGCTCCAGGAGGAGAAGGTGCTGCTCGTGCGATGAAACAAGCAATTGAAGATGCATCAATTACACCAGACCAAGTCGATTATATTAATGCGCATGGAACGAGTACGCCATATAATGATCATTTTGAAACAATGGCAGTGAAAACTGTTTTTGGTGAACATGCTTATAAATTAGCGATGAGCTCAACAAAGTCCATGACTGGCCACCTTCTAGGAGCTGCTGGTGGAGTGGAAGCAATCTTCACTGTATTAGCCTTAAAAGAAGGAATCTTACCCCCAACAATGAATTTGGAAACACCAGATCCACAATGTGATTTGGATTATGTTCCGAATGCTGCAAGAAAAGCGGATATCGAATTTGCTATGAGTAATTCATTAGGTTTCGGCGGACATAATGCAAGTATATTATTTAAAAAAGCTTAAATTTATTTTTAAAAACGTGAAATCGATTATTTGATTTCACGTTTTTTTCTTTATTTTGGGGAATATATAGCCAAAAGATTATTTATAGAACTTTTATATTCTGGTTGTTTTCCTTTGCGGCGGCGACTCCTGAGAGAGACTATAGGCACGAGCCGGACGTCCGGAAAGCGTCCAATGTAACGAAAAACAATTGTAGCCGAAACCTAATAGAAAGCCTTGAAAATTTTACAGTTTGCAAAATTTTCAAGGCTTCTTATTTTTGTCGGAATTTTTGTGTCCTTCTCTTTTTTATTTACTTGCCCAATGCTTTAAAGCGTTGAAGCGCTAGTGATTCAGAAGAATGAATGATATTTTATTGATAAAATTTATTGAAAGTAATGAATAATTAGTATCCTAAAAAAATTTTTTTATTTAATAAAAAATACCAAAAAACCTTGTTATTACTAGATTTGTTTTAGGGTGAATTTTTCTAAAAAGAGTAAATTAATCAAATAGTTAAAAAATATTATTGCGATTGTAATCAAACTGTAATAGAATTTAACAATAAGCAACAAAAAAACAGAAAATTGTAATATTTAATGAGATAGTAATCTTCCAAATTAATAGTTTAGTAGCGATGACTGAAAGGAGCAATATGTTGAACAACTTAGATCAGCTTTTAACTATAAACGACTTACATACTGGTTTTCGCATAAAAGATACATATTACGATGCAGTAGATGGTGTATCCGTAACTTTAAAAAGAAATGAAATACTTGCAGTAGTTGGTGAGTCTGGCTGTGGGAAATCGACCTTGGCAACTTCTATTATTGGATTATACGATCATAATAAAACAAGAGTACAAGGAGAAATTCTCTACAAGGGGAAAAACCTCGCACTACTGGAAGAGGAAAAATTAAATGATGTTCGAGGAGAAGAAATAGGAATGATCTTCCAAGATCCTTTATCTGCTTTAAATCCATTAATGAGAATTGGGGAGCAGATTGAAGAAGGACTTGTGTATCATACTAAAATGTCCAAACAGGAGAGAAGTATTCGAGTTTTAGAACTGTTAAAACAAGTTGGAATACCGAATCCTGAACGAATTTCTAGACAGTTCCCACACCAGCTTTCAGGTGGTATGAGACAGCGTGTTATTATAGCGATTGCTATTTCTTGTAAACCAAATATTATTATTGCAGATGAACCAACAACTGCACTAGATGTAACAATTCAAGCACAGATTTTGGATCTGCTAAAAGAGCTTCAAAATGAAACCGGAGCAGGAATCATATTAATCACACATGATTTAGGTGTAGTAGCAGAAACTGCAGATCGTGTTGCAGTTATGTATGCTGGTCAAATTATTGAAGAGGCTCCTGTGGAAGAGTTATTTGCAAACCCTAGACATCCATACACTCGTTCTCTATTAAATTCTATTCCTCAAATGAATAGTGAAAATGAAAAGCTCCAAGTAATACAAGGGATGGTCCCATCGTTAGTAAAATTACCTAGAGTAGGGTGTAGATTTGCAGATCGTATTCCGTGGATACCAGTAGGAGTACATGAGGAAAATCCGACGTTGCATGAAGTATCTCCGGGGCATCTAGTTAGATGTACATGCTGGCAACATTTTCACTTCGAAAGTGAAAAAGGAGGTAATTCAGTATGAGTTTTATGCAAATTAATGACTTAAAAGTGCATTACCCAATTCGTGGAGGTTTTTTTAATACAGTTGTTGACAATGTACACGCTGTAGATGGTATAAACCTAGAATTTGAAAAAGGGAAAGCCTACGGATTAGTAGGTGAATCAGGTTGCGGGAAATCAACAACAGGAAAATCTATTATAGGATTAGAAAAAATTACAGCTGGAAGTATTATTTATGAAGGAGAGAATGTTACGAACAAAGTTAGAGGTAGAAACTCAGCCTATAACCGAGACATTCAGATGATTTTCCAAGATGCTCATTCGAGTCTAAACCCTCGTAAAAGAGTACAAGATATTATCGCTGAACCTATTCGAAACTTCTTAAAGCTTTCTCCTGGAGAAGAAAGAAAAAGAATCAATGAATTGCTTGCTATTGTGGGTATGAGCGAGGAAGCAAGATTAAAATATCCGCATGAATTTTCAGGGGGTCAAAAGCAGCGTATCGGAATTGCTCGAGCGATTGCTAGTAATCCAAAACTAATTATTGCGGATGAACCAGTATCGGCTCTCGATTTATCGGTTCAAGCACAGGTCTTAAATTTCTTAAAAGATATCCAGGACGAGTTTGGGTTAAGTTATTTATTTATTTCCCATGATCTTGGAGTGGTAAAACATATGTGTGATAATATCTCCATAATGTACAAAGGGCGCTTTGTTGAGTCTGGAAATAGGAAAGACATTTATACCAATCCCCAACATATATATACAAAAAGATTGCTTTCGGCAATTCCGGAAGTAAATCCAACAGATCGTGAAGAACGTAAGAAAGTCAGAAGAGCAGTAGAAGTGGATTATTTAACAAATCACCATAATTATTATGATGAAAATGGTAGAGTATATGATTTACAACCAATTTCCGATACACACAAAGTAGCAAAGAATGCTCAGAACAAAGGGGGCATGTAATATGTGGAAAACGATTGTAAGACGTATTCTCGTAATGATTCCACAATTATTTGTACTTAGTCTTTTAATATTCATTATGGCGAAATTCATGCCTGGTGACCCTTTCACAGGACTAATTACTCCAGAAACGGATCCTGCTCGCGTAGAAGAACTGCGTATAAAGGCTGGTTTCTATGATCCTTGGTATGTGCAATATGTGAATTGGATTGGAAATGCCTTCCAAGGAGATTTTGGACGTAGTTACACGTTTAACGTACCTGTAGCGAATTTAATTGGGGACCGTGCACTCAATACACTATGGTTATCTTTACTAAGCGTCTTTTTACTATATATAATCGCAATTCCATTAGGGGTAATATCTGGTAGATTCCAAGATTCATTTCTAGACAAATCTATCATATTCTATAGCTTCATTGTTTATGCGATTCCTACATTTGTATTAGGATTAATCAATCTGTTCTTCTTCGGATATGAACTAGGTTGGTTCCCGACAAGCGGGACGGTGGATATAAAATACGAGTCTGGAACAGCTGGCTTCCTTTGGAGTAAGTTTTATCATATTTTATTACCAGCTATTACTTATGCTGTACTTGCGACTACTGGAATTATTCAGTATTTACGGTCCGAAATTATCGATTCGAAGTCGATGGATTATGTGCGGACTGCGAAAAGTAAGGGTATTCCAATCAATAAAGTATACTCTCGTCATATATTACGTAACTCATTGTTACCGATTGCGGCATTCTTAGGTTTTACCATTACAGGACTTTTAACTGGATCTATCTTTATTGAGACCATTTTTGGTTATCATGGTATGGGACAATTGTTCATTCAGGCTATAAATGGGCGTGATTATAGTGTAATTACAGCACTTGTTATGCTTTTTGGATTCTTAACATTATTAGGAAGTCTATTATCCGATATCATCATGAGCATTGTTGACCCTCGAATTAGGATTGACTAACAAAATAATGGATAAGGAGAGTCCAGATAATGAAAAATACTGAAGTTATTGAACCATCAAAAGAGATAAAAGCAAGCTCTCCCCCGACAGGTTTTCAAGTAATTGCGCGGGAGTTTATGAAAGATAAATTAGCCATGTTCTCGCTAATATCGTTAATAATCGTTATTGGAGGCATATATATTTGGGCATGGCAGATTGACCAAACACAATTGATGCGAATAAGTCTGCGTGACAAGCTTGCAGAACCAGGAGATAAATTCTGGTTAGGAGCGGACAAAGGTGGACGTGACATCCTTGGACAATTAGTTGTAGGTGCACGAAACTCTTTGACAATTGCAATTGCAGTTACACTTATAACTGGTTTTGTAGGTGTTGTAATTGGTTTAATAACAGGCTATTTTGGTGGATTGATTGATAATATCTTTATGCGTATTATAGATTTCTTCATTACTATTCCGTCATTGATGATTATTATTGTTTTTGTAACTATTATTCCAAAGTACTCCATTGTGGAATTCATACTTATTATGAGTTTGTTCTTATGGGTTGGTACAGCTAGGGTTATTCGAAGTAAGGCGCTTTCCGAAAGCAGACGTGATTACATTAGCGCTTCGAAAACATTAGGGACCAGGAATATCGTGATTATTTTTAAAGAAATGATGCCAAATTTAAGTTCTATACTAATCGTAGATATGACCCTAAACTTTGCAGGAAATGTTGGACTAGAAACTGGACTATCATTTTTAGGTTTTGGTTTACCGCCTTCTACACCAAGTTTAGGAACTCTTGTAAGCTATGCAACCGATCCATTCATTATGGAACATGCATGGTGGAACTGGTTACCTGCAGCAATACTAATCTTATTACTTATGCTAGGGATCAATTATGTTGGTCAGGCCATTCGACGATCTGCTGATGCACGTCAACGACTTGGGTAAAAACTGTTATTAGACGCAAGAGCGTTTGATATATAAAAAAAGATATAAAAGGGAGGAAAAAAGAATGAATAAGAAGCTTTTAGCTTTATTGGCTTTGCTGTTTACACTTATGCTAGTTCTTGCAGCATGTAATTCAGATGATGAACCGGCAAAACCTGCTGATGAGACAGACAAGACAGAAGAAGATGGTTCAGGAGATAAAGACGCAGAAGAGGGTACTGAGGAAGAAACAGATGAAACAGCTTCAGAAGAGTTATTTCCTGTAGTACTTGACAATGAAGGAGACGCTATTGACGGTGGAACTTTACAAGTAGCATTAGTAAACGACTCTCCATTCCAAGGTATTTTCTCTTACACACTATATGAAGATGCTTATGATTCAGAAATAATGGCATTTGCAAGTAATGTACTTTTTAAAACTGATGGAGATTTCTTAATTACTGATGGTGGTATCGCAAATTTAACAGTTGATGAGGCTAATAACAAAGCAACTATTAAGATTCAAGAGGGAGTTAAATGGTCAGATGGAGAGCCTCTTAAAATTGAGGATTTAATCCAACCTTACCTAATTATCGGACACCCGGACTATGCTGGAGTACGTTATGATTCTGACTTCCAAAATATCGTTGGTGCTGTAGAATATCATGATGGAAAAGCTGATACAATTTCAGGACTTAAAAAAGTGGATGAAACTACTTTAGAGATTTCATTCAACAAAGTTTCACCAGCTATCTATTCAGGAGGAGATGGGCTTTGGTTCTACGCTGAGCCAAGTCATATCGTAAAAGATATTCCTGTTGCTGAGCTACTTGAAAATGATGCAGTACGTAAAAACCCAGTTACTCTAGGAGCATTCAAATTCGACAAAATCGTTCCAGGTGAGTCTGTATCGTTTGTACGTAACGAGAACTACTGGAAAGGTCAATCAAAACTTGATGGCGTAATTATTAAAACTGTACCAAGTGCTTCAGCTGCTAAAGCTTTAGAAACAGGGGAGTACGATATGGCGCTATCTTTCCCAACGAGCGCATATGAAAACGTAAAAGATCTTGAAAATATTACGCTTCTAGGTCGTCAAGAATTGTACTACTCTTATGTAGGATTCAAACTTGGTAAATATGACTATGATGCAAGTCTTACAATTACAAATGAAGAAGAAGCAAAAATGGGTGACAAAGTATTACGACAAGCAATGGGCTATGCTTTAGACGTTGAGCAAGTAAATGAAGTATACTACTTCGATTTACGTGAGCGTGCTAATTCTCTAATTCCACCAGTATTTAAATCATTCCATGATTCTTCAATTGAAGGATATAATTATGATCCAGAGAAAGCTGAGCAATTGTTAGACGAAGCTGGATATAAAGATACGGATGGCGATGGTCTACGCGAAGATCCAAACGGAGAAAAACTTACAATTAGCCTAGCTGCTATGGCTGGTGATGAAACACAAGAACAAGTAATTTCTTACTACCTACAAAACTGGACTGAAGTTGGCTTAGATGTACAATTAGCTACAGGTCGTCTAATCGAATTCAACACATTCTACGATAAAGTTCAAGCGGATGATCCAGAAATCGATGTATTTATGGGTGCATGGGGAACAGGTACAAACCCATCTCCAGCTGGACTATACTCTAAGACAGCAGTTTATAACTTCAGCCGTTACACTTCTGAAGAGCTAGAAGGATTATTAACTGCGATCGATTCTCCAGAAGCAATTGATGGAGAGTTCCGTGCTAAAAAGTTCCGTGAATGGCAAGAATATATGCAAGACGTTTCTGCTGTAATTCCATTACAATTCCGTTATGAGTTATTCCCGGTTAATGACCGCGTGAAAAACTATGACTTTGGTTATGATACTGATTTCGATTATATCGATATCGAGTTAGTAGCAGATACTCCAGTTAAATAATATTTTAAAAAAACCGCTCTTAAACGAAAGTTTAGGGGCGGTTTTTCATATGGTCTTATAAGGATGTGATACAAATAAGATTATTACTATTTTTGATAAGCTATGGAATTGCAGTAATTAGCTGCTCCCACTTAGTACTTTATCTGAATTTTTTATCGCTAGGATACTCGTTTAGATCGGTACTCATGTATATGTTTGAGTCACCTGAGTTTGTACTTTTATGTGTATCCATATTGTCCATTACCGTGGTCGTCTTCTCCCGAGGCCCATTGCGGCTTCCATCTTAGCCAATGTATCGTTGGCAAGAGCCTGTGCCTTCACAGCTCCTAGATCTAGAATATCATCCAATTCAGAAGAATTTAGCAGTTGTTCATATCTTTGTTGAATAGGTGTAAGATGATCGATAATAACTCCTGCAACAGAAGCTTTGAAGTCTCCATATCCTTTTCCTTCATATTTTTGTACAAGTGTAGGGATTAAAACGTCGGTTAACGCAGATTCAATCGTTAATAGATTGGAAACTCCGGGTTTATTTTCAGGATCGAAAGCGACTATACCTTCTGAATCTGTCACAGAGCTTTTAATTTTCTTTTCAATTTCTTTTGGGCTATCCAACAGACGAATAGTAGCCTTTTGGTTCGGATCTGACTTACTCATTTTCTTCAGTGGGTCTTGTAACGATTTAATACGAGCCCCATTTTTAGGTAATTGGATTTCAGGGATTGTTAATACTTCACCGTAGCGTTTGTTGAATCGCTCAGCTAAGTCTCGTGTCAATTCTACATGCTGGGTTTGATCATCACCAACTGGTACGATATCTGATTGATATAAAAGTATATCCGCAGCCATTAATGGAGGATATGTTAACAATGCAGCAGAAACAGCGTCTTTGCCAGCAGACTTATCTTTGAATTGAGTCATTCTTTCTAACTCACCGATATAAGAGATACATTGCATAATCCAACCAGCTTGAGCATGGGCTGGAACTTCGGACTGTATAAATAATGTGGATTTTTTTGGATCAATGCCAACAGCTATATATAAAGCTGCTAAGGAACGAATATGCTCGCTTAATTCTTTCGGATTCTGTGCGACTGTAATGGCATGTTGGTCTACAATACAAAATACACAGTCAAAATCATTTTGTAATGCAGTGAATTGTCTGAAGGCACCGATGTAATTTCCAAGGGTGATAATCCCTGTTGGTTGTACGCCTGAAAAAATTTTTTTCATCTTTCTAAACCCCTTTTCTTTTTTTTAGAAAATAAAAAACATCATACATCCCTATAAAAGGGACGAATGATGTTAAATCCGTGGTACCACCCAGCTTGCTAAAATAATTAGCCACTCTACTTCTTAACGTGAAGGGGACGGTGTATGCTATTGAATTTTCACAAACACTGCTCAGAAGCCCATTCCATTTACAGTATGATCTGTTTACAGCGACCACAGACTCTCTATACATACAACAGTAAATGTACTTTTCTTCCTCAAAGCTCAATTATTTAGTTTTGACTATTATATATAGAAGGAACCCAAAAATCAAGCAATCCTAGAAACTATAATAGAAGAACAATGCGATACACATACAAAACAAACCGGAAAGCCCTAAAGCGATGATCGGTTTGTAGGGAAAGGAAAAAACTTCAGATGGTAATCGCATTGCTTGTGCCTCTTTTTTCATATGCCTTGGAGTGAACACCTTGCGTGTGCTCTCCGTGAAAAAGTCAAAAAATCCTCCTGATACAACGTATGTCATTAAACCGACGAAGGTGGTTGTTCCACCGACAAAAAAAGACATATTTATATACGAAACGAGCTGGAAATTTCTATAAACTATTAGCATTAAAACAAAAGTGATTACTTGGGAACCGAAAAAGTACATCAATTTTTTTTTCATATTTCACCTCTATCAAATGTAAATTATAAAATAGTATCTTAAAATATGCAAAAAAATAATTAACTCCATTTACAAAAATAAGTAATTATCTTTCCAAAGATTCACAATTGTTAGGACAATGTAATGATTTTGTTACACTATTGTAAAAATATTTGAAAAAAGCCTGTACAACTCCAAAAGAAAATGTATAATAAATATTGTAATGAATTTTTCTGAATATTTAAGGAGGTTATTTTTTTGAAGAATAGCAAGCTTGTATGGCTTTTAAGCCTTTTGTTAGTTGTTGCTTTATTCCTTGCTGCTTGTGGTGGCGACGATAAAGGGGAAAAAACAACTACAGACACAGACGAAAAAGAAGGTACAACAACAGAAGAAGAAGAAGTAGCTGTAGACGAAGAACAAGTTCTTAACTTGATCATGACAGCAGAAATTCCAACAATGGACTCAGCTCTTGTAACTGATGCAGTTGGTTTTGATCTACTTAACAACGTAAACGAAGGTTTATATCGTTTGAGTCAAGAAAATATTGCTGTTCCAGCACTTTCTGACGGTGAACCAACAGTTTCTGAAGATGGATTAGTTTATACATTCACATTACGTGACTCTAACTGGTCTGACGGTACTCCAGTAACTGCAAATGACTTTGAGTATGCATGGAAACGTGCTATGAACCCAGATACTGCATCTGAATACGGTCCATACATGATGTCTGGCGTTATCAAAAACGCAACAGCGATTTCTGAAGGTGAAATGGAATACACTGAATTAGGTGTTAAAGCAGTTGACGAAAAAACTTTAGAAGTTACGCTTGAAAAACCTATTCCTTACTTCTTATCACTTATGTCATTTGGAACATTCTTACCACAAAAAGAAGAATTCGTTACAGCGCAAGGTGAAAACTACGCGAAAAATTCTGAAGCACTTTTATACAACGGACCATTTACTTTAGCTAACTGGGACGGAACAGGTTTATCTTGGCAACTACTTAAAAATGAACAGTACTGGGATAAAGAAACTGTAAAACTTACTGAAATTAACTATGATGTAGTAAAAGAAACTGCAACAGCAGTTAACTTATATACTAACGGTGAAAAAGACCGCGCTGGACTTTCTGGTGAGTATGCAATGCAATACGCTGCAGATCCAGAGTTAGCGAAAGAATCAGAAACATCAGTATTCTACTTTAAATACAATCAAGAACGTGGTGGAGAAAAAACTCCACTTGCTAACGTAAATATTCGTGAAGCAATTACTAAAGCGTTCAACAAAGAAGATTTAGCTTCTGTAGTATTAGCAAATGGTTCTGTAGCAGCATATTCATTCATTCCAAAAGATTTCGTTTTTGATGAAGATGGAAACGACTTCCGTGATGTTAACGGAGACATGGCTGTATTTAATGCAGATGAAGCGAAAACTGCATGGGAAAAAGGTTTAGCAGATTTAGGTGTTACTGAACTTAAATTAGAGATTCTTGGTGGAGACACTGAACTTTCTAAAAAAATGGACGAATACTTAAAATCTCAATTAGAAACTAACTTACCAGGATTAACTATTTCTCTTAAAGAAGTACCATTCAATGTTCGTTTAGATCTTGATACAAACCAAGACTATGACATTCAAGTTGCAGGATGGGGACCAGATTATCAAGATCCATTCACATTCTTAAGCCTATGGGAAACTGATGGCGGTAATAACCAAATGTCATACTCAAATCCTGAGTACGATCAATTATTACAAGATATTAATGGTTCTTTAGCTCAAGATATCCCAGCTCGTTGGGAAGCAATGGCGAAAGCTGAAAAAATCATCGTTGACCAAGACTTTGCAGTTGGACCAATTTACCAACGCGGTTTAATGTTCCTTCAAAAGCCTTACGTTAAAGGTATAGTTGCTCACCCATTTGGTGGAGATTATAGCTACAAGTGGGCATACATTGAAGGTAAAGAAGCAAACTAACAAGTTCTTAATCTCATAGTTAGAGAGTATATGGTTCCGAATGGATCATGTACTCTCTTTTTAAATGAATCAGAATTCACTAAATATTTAATATTAATAATTTGATTTTGACAACTACCATGGTTATCTGTTTATATATATTAGAGTATATTAATCTTAATAAATATTTTTTGTAGGAGGTGCAAAGATGGCAAAATACATTACTCGTCGTGTTATTTATATGTTTATTACGTTTTTCCTGATTGCGACGGCAACATTCTTCTTAATGAAGGCGCTTCCAGGAACCCCGATTAGCTCTGCTTCAAAACTATCCCCTTCACAGCTTGCGGTAGTTGAAGCGAAATATGGATTAGATCAACCGGTTCCAGTTCAGTACGCAAAGTATATGTTGAATTTAGCCCAAGGAGATCTTGGTAACTCATTTCAATTTAAGAATGCTAGTGTAACAGACTTAATCATAGATCGATTAGGACCATCTCTGTTACTTGGAACTCAAGGATTAGTACTGGGTGTGGCACTTGGTATACTATTAGGTATGATCGCAGCATTAAGACAAAATACAGTTTGGGATTACGGTAGTACTTTTGTGGCTATTATCGGTATATCTATTCCATCTTTCGTTTTTGCAACTTTCCTTCAATATTGGTTAGCAGTTAAATGGGAGCTATTCCCAGTAGCGTTGTGGAAGGATGGCTGGATGTCCAGCGTACTCCCTTCTATTGCATTAGCAATGGGTCCACTTGCGACAGCTTCTCGATTTATACGTACGGAAATGATTGAGGTTTTAAGTTCAGATTATATTACTTTAGCAAAATCTAAAGGGGCAACTGGTTTCGAAATCGCATTTAAGCATGCGTTCCGAAATGCATTGATCCCGCTAGTGACAGTTTTAGGACCACTAGCAGCCGGATTATTAACAGGATCTCTTGTTATTGAACAAATCTTCGCAATACCTGGTATCGGAGAGCAATTTGTTAAATCCATTATGTCAAATGACTTCTCTATTATTATGGGAACTACTTTGTTCTTCTCTGCGTTCTTAATTGTCGTAATATTCTTGGTAGATGTACTTTATGGTATCATCGATCCACGTATTCGTTTGTCAGGAGGTAAAGATTAATGAAACACGACTTACAAAAACCACCTGCCGATTCTTTTGAAAGAATTGAAATTGATGCTAGTCATGCGGAACGTATTACAAAACCGAGTTTGAGCTTCTGGCAAGATGCTTGGCTTCGAATTCGCAAAAACAAAGCTGCGATCGTTAGTATGTTCCTATTACTATTTATAATAATTATGGCATTTGTTGGACCAATGATAAGTCCACATGATGCGAAAACACAAACAATCACCCATGCTAATTTACCACCAAAGGTTCCCGGAATTGAAAAACTCGGAATAATGGATGGTGTTGGTGTACTAGCAGGTAAAGAAGTAGACCTATATGAGATGAAAAAGGTTGATACGTATTACTGGTTTGGTACAGACGGTCTTGGCCGTGATATGTTCTCTCGTGTTTGGGAAGGTACACAAATCTCCTTATTTATCGCTTTTGTAGCGGCTTTAATCGATATGGTTATTGGGGTTGCTTATGGGGGAGTATCTGGTTATTATGGTGGACGTGTAGATGACGTTCTTCAGCGTATTGTTGAAATATTATACGGAATTCCAACACTTGTTATTGTTATTCTAATGCTTACCTTTATGGAACCGGGTATTACCGCGATAATTATCGCCATTACCATTACGGGGTGGATCGGTATGTCTCGTATAGTACGTGGGCAAGTATTAAAATTCAAAAACCAAGAGTTTGTATTAGCATCCCGTACATTAGGTGCAACAAATGGTCGAATTATTTCAAAGCATATTTTACCTAATATTTTAGGTATTATTATTATTAACACGATGTTCACTATTCCAAGTGCTATATTCTTCGAAGCATTTTTAAGCTTCATTGGGTTAGGTTTACAGCCTCCAGAGGCATCACTTGGAACATTGATAAACGATGGGTATAAACTGATTAAATTCCAACCACATATTCTGTTGTTCCCATCAATTATTATTAGTTTACTTATGATTTCATTCAACTTATTAGGTGATGGATTACGTGACGCACTTGATCCGAAGATGAAAGACTAAAGGAGGAAAGCGAAAATGGAAAATATTTTAGAGGTTAATGACCTAGAGCTTTCCTTCCATACATTTGCAGGTGAAGTAAAAGCCATTCGTGGTGTAAATTTCGACTTAAAAAAAGGAGAAACACTTGCGATTGTTGGAGAGTCTGGTTCTGGTAAGTCAGTTACAACTAAGGCAATTATGCGGTTGCTGCCTGAATCAAGTTCAGAATTTAAAAATGGACAAATTTTATTCAATGGTAAAGATCTTACTAAGCTATCGGATAAAGAAATGCAGAAAATTCGAGGAAAAGATATTTCGATGATTTTCCAAGATCCGATGACTTCTTTAAATCCAACGATGACTATTGGTAATCAAATTATGGAGCCAATTTTAAAGCACCGTAAAGTTGGTAAAGCAGAAGCACGTAAAGTAGCAGTTGATTTACTACGTTTAGTAGGTATGCCTAAACCGGAAGCTCGTATTAAACAATATCCACACCAATTTTCTGGTGGGCAGCGCCAGCGTATTGTTATCGCAATTGCTTTAGCGTGTAATCCACAAATTCTAATAGCAGATGAACCTACTACTGCGTTAGATGTTACGATACAAGCACAAATTTTAGAATTGATGAAGGATCTACAGAAGAAAATTGATACATCTATCATTTTCATTACACATGACCTTGGTGTTGTGGCTAATGTAGCAGATAGAGTTGCAGTAATGTACGGTGGTAAAATTGTTGAGATTGGAACTGTAGATGAAATATTCTACAATCCACAGCATCCTTATACATGGGGTTTACTAAGCTCTATGCCGTCACTAGATACAGCAGAAGCGAAATTGTATGCAATTCCAGGAACTCCTCCTGATTTATTGAATCCTCCGAAAGGCGATGCTTTTGCTTTACGTAGCGATTACGCATTGAAAATAGATTTAGAACAAGCACCACCGTTCTTTAAAGTAAGCGAAACTCATTCAGCTGCTACATGGTTATTACATCCGGATGCTCCGGAAGTTGAACCGCCTTTAGCAATTGTAGAACGTATGAAGAAATTCCCTGGAAGCCGCTATTACGAAGGAACGGAAGGAGGTACTTACTAATGGCTGAAAAATTACTAGAAATTAAAAATCTTAAGCAGTATTTCAATCAAGGTAAGCCTAATGAAGTTCGCGCAGTAGATGACATTAGCTTCGATATTTATAAAGGGGAAACGCTTGGATTAGTTGGAGAATCTGGTTGTGGTAAATCTACTACAGGGCGTACAATTATTCGTCTTTATGATGCAACAGATGGACAAGTAATTTATGACGGAGTAAATGTACATGATAAAAAATCAAAAAATGATTTAAAGTCATTTAACCGTAAAATGCAAATGATTTTCCAAGATCCGTATGCATCTCTGAATCCTCGTATGAAAGTACTGGATATCATAGCAGAAGGCCTAGATATTCATGGACTTGTGAAAAATTCAAAAGAACGTAAAGAACGAGTGGTTGAATTATTAGAAACTGTAGGCTTGAATCGTGAGCATGCTGATCGTTATGCACATGAGTTTTCTGGTGGTCAACGTCAACGTTTAGGAATTGCAAGAGCTTTGGCTGTTAATCCAGAATTTATCATTGCCGATGAGCCAATCTCAGCGTTGGACGTTTCTATTCAAGCACAAGTTGTTAACTTACTGAAGGAATTACAAGAAGAGAAGGGCTTAACTTATTTGTTTATTGCCCATGATTTATCAATGGTAAAGTACATTTCTGATCGTATCGGTGTAATGTATTTTGGGAAGCTAGTAGAGCTGGCACCTGCAGAGGATTTATACAATAATCCAATGCACCCATATACACAGTCATTGTTGTCGGCTATTCCGCTTCCGGATCCAAATTATGAGCGTACTCGTGTACGTAAATCATACGACCCTGCCTCTCATAATTATCAAGATGGGGAAGAGATCGCAATGCGTGAAGTAACACCTGGACATTTCGTTTATTGTTCAGAAAAAGAGTTTGCGACTTTGCAAGCAATTTCAACTTCCAAAATATAATGTTTCAACGACCGTTCAATCGAACGGTCGTTTTTTTAGATGAAATAAATATATATATTATTGTCTAGCGAACGTCTGTCCAAAGCTCTTCGATATCGATAGAAACAGAGTTTTAACTTACAAGATCAACCTTCTTTTTGGCTAGAATTTTTATAGATGTTAGTCACATTGACACTTTCATTCATTTGCATGAATTGTTAGAATGAAAGGACTTAAAGGAAAGGAATTTTTATTTTATGAAAAAACATTTTAGTGTAATAGCGTCGGTATCAATTGCAATGACTATATTGCTACCAAGTACAAGTAATGCAGAAACACCCTTGTTTTCAAAGGACTTTGCTACAAAAGAATACAGTTTTCAGTCAATAGATGAAAAAATCGTATCATCTTCTAAATTATTCGTATTTGATTCTGGATTAACTTTCGAATATCCAGATGCAGTGAGAGGTGTCTATGTAACGGGACATTCTGCCGGTGGGGAACGTTTTAATGACTTACTGAATCTGATGGATACAACGGATCTAAATGCAATGGTTATCGATCTAAAAGATGATTTTGGAAATCTGACTTACATTCCATCAGAAGATTCTCCTTTAGCTAAATATAATATTGGAAAGCCATACATAAAAGATACCCAAAAAATGTTAAAAATAATGGAAGAAAAACAAATTTATCCTATAGCGCGCGTTGTTATCTTTAAGGATACTGAGCTTGCAGAGAGAAAGCCAGAATGGTCATTTGTAGAAGGTACATCGGTTTGGAAAAATGGACGAGGTGAAGCATTCGTCAATCCATTTATGCAAGAGGTATGGGATTATAATGTAGAAATTGCTATAGAGGCTGCGAAGATGGGCTTTAAAGAAATTCAATTTGACTATGTTCGTTTTCCTGAAGGATTTGAAAAAAGAGAAAACAGTTTAAAATACTCCATGGGTACATATGAGACTTCAGAGAAAGACTTTGTTCAACGCAGAGTTTCAGCAGTTACGGATTTTGTTGCTTATGCAAGGGAAAAGCTTAAACCATATGGTGCCCAACTATCGGTAGATATCTTTGGTTATTCTGCTACATTGCCTGAAGCACCTGGAATCGGACAAAATTTTAATAAAATATCTCAAAACGTTGATGTTATTTCTTCCATGATCTACCCAAGTCACTGGACTTCTTACTTTGGTATAGCCAAACCAGATTTAGAGCCATATAGATTAGTACAGGAATACGCAAAAGTGGAAAATGCTAAACTAGCAGAGCTTGAAAATCCTCCTGTATCTAGACCATGGTTACAAGATTTTACAGCTTCTTATTTAGGGGCAGGAAATTATCAAACATATGGTAAAGCTGAAGTGGAAGCGCAAATTAAGGCTTTAAAAGAAGCAGGTATAAATGAATACTTATTATGGAATGCTGGAAATAAATATTCAAAAGGCGTGGATTATACTCCTTAACCATTTCTTAATAATTTGAGGGAAACCTAAAGAATGAAAAAGTAGGATGAAATTTTATCCTACTTTTTTTCTTTTTTTGAAACCTTTTTACATTAAAAACGTATTATTAGTATAACAGCTATTTTCATTAAGTATTACTAATTGATAATATGATTTTTTTATTCGGGAGATGTTTAAGATCATTAAATGATGGGTATTAATTAATATGTATATAACTTATCTTTAGTAAAATTAAGGATTCCTTCATAAGTAACACGAAATTGTGTCATTAATTTTTGGAAGGTAAAATTTCCTTAAAAACATATTTAAAATCAAATAAAAGTAGTGTATACTGATAAAGTACATTACTACATTAAATTAATTATAATCTACTTTATATAACACAGACATTTGAAAGGAAGTGTTTTTTAAAATGATCGTAACGTTATTCACATCACCTAGTTGTACTTCTTGTAGAAAAGCGAAAGCTTGGTTAGAAGAACATGAAATAGCATATAAAGAACGTAATATTTTTTCCGAACCACTTAGTATAAGTGAAATAAAAGAAATTCTACGAATGACAGAAGACGGAACAGATGAAATTATTTCAACACGTTCAAAAATATTCCAAAAACTAAACGTGGATTTAGAAAGTCTTCCGTTACAACGACTATATGAATTAATCCAAGAGCATCCTGGATTACTACGTAGACCAATTATTTTAGACGAAAAACGTTTACAAGTTGGTTACAATGAAGATGAAATTCGTAGGTTCTTACCTAGAAAAGTACGTGCTTATCAACTACTTGAAGCACAACGTCTAGTTAACTAGTATTATACTAAGCTAATTATTTTTCAAGCACCTTTGAAAAATAATTGGCTTTTCTTTTTCTCTTCTACTTGCATTCGGAGTTAAAATTTCCTACAATGCATATAGTTTAATTAATAATTTTAAAAGTGAAGCAGGAATCCTTTTCTTTTTTTCACAAACGACATACAATAGTAATAGACACTACACATTTGAGACGGTAAGAAGCGAGAGGAGATGTGTTAAATGGATATCGAGCGTATCAATGATAACACTTTCAAAGTATACATTTCATACATCGACATTGAAGAAAGAGGCTTCAGCCGAGATGAAATCTGGTTCAATAAGGATAAGAGCGAGCAGCTTTTTTGGGAAATGATGGATGAGGTTCATGATGATGATCATTTTGAAGAATTAGATGGTCCTTTATGGATTCAAGTTCATGCGATGGAAAAAGGTTTGGAAGTGATTGTTACAAGAACGGAAATAACAAAACAAGATGAACGTTTAGGTAATAATTCGGATGTAGATGATATATCGAGTAAAATATTTAAAAATGGGGTATCAAGTTCAATCGGCCCACATGAGTTTGATGATTTTTCAAGTTATATGGAGGAATTAGAGGATATTCCAACGGATTATACATTTGTTTTTGAGAGCTTCGATGATGTAATTGGTCTTGCGAAAAAGTTAGATGAAGCAGATTTACAGACCTCTTTATATTTTTATGAAGAGAAGTACTATTTGCATATTGTTTTTGATTTTGATATTACTGAGTTCGAATCAGTACTTAATACTTTAAGTATTGTTTCAGAGTTTGCCAATAGTTCAAAGACAACTATTCATATGATTGAAGAATATGGGAAACAGATAATTGCCGATGCTGTTCTAGATGAGTTAAATAAACATTTTTAAAACCTTCTACTTTTAGAAGGTTTTTTTTATTAAATAACAGTTCATGGTTTAACTTGCATTATTGACTGAAAATTTGTATATTAGTAGCGGGAGGTGATACAAATACTAACAGCAGTAACAGCAAATGGAGAACTTATCATAGCTGCACAGCATCCACGTACCATTTTAGACAAAATGAAATCAACTAACACATTCTTCTGCATACAATGCAATGAACAAGTCATTTTAAAAAATGGTATGATAAAAACCCCACATTTTGCCCATACTCGTAATGCTTCATGTACGCAAGCTTTTTCTGAAGGAGAAAGTGAGGATCATCTAAACGGAAAACTCCATTTATATGAATTATTACAAAAGTATTCACCGTCCGTACAGCTTGAAGCCTATCTTCCTTCTCTTCTACAAAGACCTGATTTATATGTCAAAAGTGAACCTTATCCCTTTGCAATAGAGTTTCAATGTAGTCCAATACCAGTAACCGCAATTCAGCAGCGAACAGAAGGCTATATCTCCAAGAAAATTAATCCCATTTGGATACTACGAACACCAAAAATTTCTGATTTCGAAATCGGAACTATGCAGCTCTCCGCTTTTAGACAACAGTTTTTTTACAAAACTCCAAATGGTCATATAATACTCACCTATTGCCCTCAATCTAAATATTTTCATTATATTTCAAACCCCATGCATCTAAAGGCAAATAATTATATTGTAAAAATAAAAAAGCTTTCTTTAGAAAACCAGACCTGGCCATTTGCTATTATAAAAAAGAACTCGTGGGAGGATTTTCAAAAGTATTTCACTCTATATAAGCATTACCGATACAAACATTTGGACAATCTATACTTTTTTAATAGAAAAGGAATTCAATCTACATTTCTGAAAATATGTTATAGATGGAGAGTCCATCCTAAACAAATTCCATTCTTTATAGGCATTCCGACAAATAACGCTTCTATTTTCTCCAGGCATGCTGTCGAGTGGCAAATTCAGTTTATCGACTATTTACAAAAACTCGAACTTACTATACCTCAAGCAAATTACCAACACTGCGAATCATTCTTGAATTATAGAAACCTAGCTTCCAATCTATCAGAAGAACATATAAAGGCAGTTGAATCCTATCTTATTCTATTGCAGCACTGTTTAATTTCATCCGATGAAGTTACATATGCTAGCAAAATAGATTACCCTTTAATGATGCGAATGTTGTACAATGAATTCCTTGCAAAATGATTAGAAAATTGAGAAAATAGTAAGTGATTCGAAATTCGAAACAATATAAGGGGGAACATAGTTTGACGGCAGATACAAAAAACAAAATTTTGACTCGTGAAGAAGTCGAAGAAAAGTTAACATGGAAATTAGAAGATATTTTTGCCTCCAATGATGAATGGGAGAAAGAGTATCAAGAGGTTTCTACATTATCAGAGAAGGCTTCTTCATATCAGGGAACAATCGATAGTGGAGCAAATGCTTTACTTGAAGTGTTGACTTATCGTGATGAAGTTACTTCTAGACTGCGAAAGCTATATACATTTGCGCATATGCGTACAGACCAAGATACAGCTAATAGCACATATCAGGCGATGGATAGTCGCATTAAATCATTATATGTGAAAGTTTCTACAGAGCTATCCTTTTTAGTTCCAGAGATTCTTTCATTGGATGAGAGTGTTATTGCCAATTATTTAGCTGAAAATAAAAATTTACAAGTATACAGACAATTACTTGAGGAAATTAACAAAGAACGACCACACGTGCTTCCAAAAGAACAGGAAGCATTATTAGCACAATTATCTGAAGTTGCTGGAGCTTCATCGGATACTTTTGGAAAGTTAAATAATGCAGATTTAGAATTTCCAACTATTAAAGATGAAGATGGTAATGATGTGCAACTAACACATGGCAGATTTTCACGTTTCTTAGAAAGTGAGGACCCTCGTGTGCGTGAGGATGCATTTAAAGCAATGTATGATACGTATGGTAAATTCCGTAATACATTTGCGTCAACATTAACAGGAAATATTAAAGGAGACAATGTCAACGCGAAAATTCGAAACTACGGATCAGCGCGTGAAGCTGCGATGTCTAACAATCATATTCCTGAAAGTGTATATGACAACTTAGTAAATACTATTAATAAAAACGTCCATTTACTTCATCGATATGTAGCTCTACGTAAAAAAGTATTGGGTTTAGATGAATTGCATATGTGGGATCTTTATACACCGTTAGTGAAAGAACTGAATATGGAATATACGTATGAAGAGGCTTGTGATGCAATGATTAAGAGCTTTGAACCTTTAGGAGAGGAATACGTATCTATCGTCAAGAAAGGGCTTGAAAGCCGTTGGGTTGACGTAGTGGAAACGAAAGGAAAGAGATCTGGTGCTTATTCTTCTGGAACATACGGTACGAATCCATATATACTGATGAACTGGCAAAATAACGTAAATAACCTTTTTACATTGGCACATGAATTTGGTCATAGTATTCATAGTTATTATACTAGAGCAAACCAACCTTATGTTTACGGAGATTATTCAATATTTGTGGCAGAAGTAGCCTCAACTTGTAACGAGGCATTATTGAACGATTACTTACTTAAAACAATTGACGATCCTAAGAAACGTATTTACTTGTTAAATCACTGGTTAGAAGGTTTCCGTGGAACTGTTTTCCGTCAAACGATGTTTGCAGAGTTTGAACATATTATTCACCAGTTAGATCAAAATGGTGAAGCATTAACAGCGGATAAACTAACAGAGGAATATTATAAGTTAAATCAGAAATACTTTGGTGATGAAATTGTAATTGATGAGCAAATAGGGTTGGAATGGGCAAGAATTCCTCATTTCTACTATAACTACTATGTATACCAATATGCTACTGGTTTAAGCGCAGCTACTGCACTTAGCAATCAAATTCTTTCAGAAGGAAAGCCGGCTGTAGACCGTTATATTAATGAGTTCTTAAAAGCGGGCTGCTCAGATTATCCAATTGAAGTATTGAAAAAGGCAGGAGTAGATATGAATACGGCTGCTCCTATTGAAGAAGCATGTCGTGTATTTGAAGAAAAGTTAAATGAATTGGAACAACTACTTTTAGGGGAATAACTAAAAGCCTGGCGATCTGCCAGGCTTTTAATGTTCCATATAATAACAGTTAAAGGTAGGACGTCCAATGATGTATGACGAATTTGTGAAATGCGAAGTGAATATATTGTATTTTACAAAATGACGTGTTAAAGTAAGAGTGTGAAATAAATCACAAGATAACATACACCCCTTTGTTTGAACGTGAACATTTCTCCCATCCCCTTTGTAAATGAAAATGCCCTTTCCTCGGTAGGAGGAAATGGGCATTTTCTTTTTTTTTGAAAGATTAGAAAGTATATAAAACTGTCCCGTGAACACTGGGTTCAAGGGACTTTGTAAGAATGAATAATCCTTTGATTTCGGTTACAGCGCATTTTCATGTTTCGAAGCTAGAGTAGCGGTGCAGAAACAGTTGGACGCTATCTAGCTAAGCGTTGCCTCAGCTTCCTAGCGATATGCTCCTGCGATTACTCGACCCAGAGACATTGGACAAAAAAAGTTCGGTCAATGTCTGACTTCGCCGCGGGTTCTTCGCCTAACGCTTTTCCCTCTGGAGACGCCACCTATAAAGTAAACCAATTAATGTGTAATAATACACTAATAGATTTGGCATAGCTTATCGTTAACATAAATAGATTGGTCAAATTTTTAGTAATCCATTCAAAATATTAGTAACCTTTTTTATTAGAAATACTATTCTATGATAGATGAAGAAAGCAGAATATAATTTATATATTAGATAGAGAAAGACCGCTTATTATATGCGATGTTGAAAGCAACTTTCCTTTATAAAGTGATTCTCCGTCCAGACTCCAGAGCATAGCCCATCGATTCGCTTTAGACTTACGAATGGAGGCAAAGAGCGCTTTTATTGCAAATGTTCCAGCTCTTTTTGGGGCTAACATAAGCGCTTGCGCTTTTGTTCTAAACAAAATGATTTCTACTATAATAGAAAAATAGCAGCCTATCTTTTTATAAGATAGGCTGCTATTTTTTTATTTTAACCGCCATAATACGGTGTTTGGTAAGACAAGTCTTTCAACCTTTTGCAATAATAGTAGTTTTTTAAGCTCACGTTCGGCTAATTGATTAGAAATATTATAATAGCTGGCAATTTCATTTGTAGTTAAAGAATAGAAACGATCAAAAAGTTTTTCCAGTAAAGGAGGCTCTTGAACTTCTGGTTTTTCATAAAGCATTTCTTGTAAAATCTGTACATATATCTCATAAGGATAATTTCCAGCTATTTTTATACCTTCATCTTCAATATTTTCATTAAAGAATACAACACTTGGAAAAGTATCTACTTCCATTTCACAAGTAATGGATAGGTCGCTTTGGAAGGATCTAGCACATTCATTGGAAAGAAAGTCACGTGTAAATTCATCTACATCAAGTTTAACTTCATCTGCTATCTCCTGTAAAACGGAAAAGGATGTGACTTTTTTAGTTTTCAAAAACATGTATTCTTGTATTTTTATGAGAAATCGTAGAGCTGCTTTTTTTCCTTGAAATTCAGCTGCTTTCACAGCGATAGAAGGAAAAACGGAATGCTCTATTTTAGAAATATTATATGAACCATTACTCAAATTGGCACTTGGAAAATTACAAATTGCATTTAAATTATTCAATTGAGTACTTAGCACTGTTCGTACAGTAAAATACTGTCCGTACTCAACTTGCAATTTCCGTAGGGTAGGTTGCATATCCCAACAAGTTGGACAAAGTGGGTCCAAAAAAACATACATTTCCAGCGGCTTGTTTACTAAAGGGGATGTGAACGTCTCAGACGGAATTTGTATTCTTGACACTATTCTTCCTCCTCATGACTCATTTGATTGACCATGTGGTTTGCTGTAAGCTCTAAACGTCTATAGAAAGTATCACGAAATTTGCCTTCTAATCCTACCTTATCCATTGCATCTCTCATGCAAGAAAGCCAAGCTTGTGCTCGTTCAGGTGTAATAGGAAAAGGATTGTGACGCATTTTCATCATCGGATGCCCGTGTTCTTCTGTATATAAATTAGGTCCACCTAAATATTGAGTGAGAAATTGTTTTTGTTTTCTAGCAGTTTCCGATAAATCATTTGGAAAAATCGGTATAAGAAGTGGATGCTTTGCGACATTGCCATAAAATGTATCGACAAGCAGATGTAATTTCTCTGCTCCAATTTCATCGTAAGGAAGTATTGGCTTCTGTGTCATTTTCTTTACCCCTTTGCTCTAGCACTATACCTATTCTATCAACGAAATCCAAATATCTCAAACAATTAGATTACCTCATAGGAATGACTAGGTATTTTGATAGACCCAATGAGTTAACGGATCCTAATAAAACTCATACTTCTAAGCACATATTTATTATTGCAAGAGCCTTTTATAGCATTCAAAATAATGTAGGAAATTATATATTATCTTCCCTTTTAGAAAGTAAATCGAACTTGAGAGCAAGTTAACGATGTGTGAGCGTAAGTAAGTCGTTGAGTAACGAGAGTAAATTCGACAAAGCACAAGTAGTAACTGATCTCCTAACGCTAGTAAGTGCTATCGCAAGCATTGCAGTTTATCAAATAAGCCTAAATGAAGCGGTAAAAAAACAACCTATTAATATTAATAGATTGTTAGTGCTTTAGTTATGCATGGAAGTAATTCATCACTTTTTTTACGTAATTTTGTGTTTCTTTATAAGGTGGTATACCATCATATTTTTTTACTGCTCCAGGACCTGCGTTATATGCGGCTAGCGCAGTTTCCATATTCCCACCAAATTTAGAAAGCATTTGACTTATATATTTTGCTCCACCCATTATATTTTGTTCTGGATCTAATGTATTTGTAACGCCTAGATACTTAGCTGTACCTGGCATTAATTGCATTAAACCTGAAGCACCTGCAGAACTAGTAGCTGAAGGGTTAAAATTCGATTCTTGTTTGATAATGGATGAAATAAGCTTTTCAGGAACATTGTACGTTGCAGCGGCTTTTTTGATGATTTCATCAAAATCGGTTCCATATTTTGTAGTAGTGGATAACTTAGTAGAAATGGCTTCTTTTAAGGTACTCTGCTCTAAGTTTAAATTAGATGGAACAAATACAGAGGAGGTACCACTATATAGTAAAGAAGATAAATTTTCAGACGGTGAATCACCAGTACTTGCTTGCAAAACTTGTCCTAACATTTCTGAAAACATGGAAGAAGTAGAAGAGTTGTTTTGAGCGCTTTGTACACTTCCTAATGACTGCATTGCATCTATCTCCATTAAAACTTTTAGGGATTGAATATCCAAAGGGATCAACCTTTCAACATAGCGTTATATTTCACAAGGCGAGCAATTTTTTTATCTGTGTGTCTAATAGGAATACTATGTGAATCTAATAAATCGAGAAACACTTTTTCTCCATATTTTACATCACTACTCTCATATTCTACCTCAAAATCCTCTGTTTGACCATAAATGGAATGATCTAAAAAAAGATTTCCATTTTCAAAAGGAATCTGTACACGATTAGTTTGTAGACTACCAATACATTTTAAAGGAGAAACAAGATTAAATTGCTCTAGAAAGGGAATAGAAGGAAAAGTGGTTTCTTGGATAATGATATCCCTCTCCTGGTCAGATACAGTTACCGTATTTTCTTCCATAACATGTTCTACTAATGGACGTTTAAGTGTTAGTTCATTTTTTTCTTTTAAAATGCGTAAGCGAAAACCTATTCCCTTGTCCTTAAAAAAGTTATCTTCTGTGTCAAAGTAATAATTTGTTTGCGAGTGGAAGTCCTCTTGGTCAACCTGAAAAATGGAAACAAAAAGCTCGAACTCTTGCTTGGTTAGTAAATTTTTAAATTCTATTTCTTTTTCGATTTGCATAATACACGACCTTTCCTATAATTTCTATTATAGCGCTTTTCAACGAGTTTCAATATGTTAAAATAGTGGAAGAATGGACAGAAAGGAACGATTATTTTGCCTATTACTTATAATGTGCACAGTGGAGTTCAGTTAGAAAATGATATACGTTTTACGCTAGAGGTATTACCTAATGATTCTCATCTAAAAGCGTCTGGTCAAATGATTACTGATTCGGATTCCATTGCTTTTATCTATCTATTAGAAGATGAAACAGGTTATCATTATTTAAAGTTTGGTCAAGAAGTTTGGCCATTGCTCGTAACTACCTTAAAAGCTGTAGATGATCCATCGTTGCAAATCGGTGACAAAGAGTTGACTTTACATGGCTTTAAAGAAGAGCTAGACATGCTTATTTTCAATATTGAAGGTAATGACAATTACGGTGCTGAATTTTCCAAAGCAGTGGAAGTAGCATTTAGTGAAATTTTACAAGCATAGTCGTTAGGTCAATGGAAGTGGAGGTCAAGCTTATGGGTCAATGGGATCGCTTTTTAGAACCGTACAAGCAGGCGGTTTCAGAGTTAAAAGTAAAATTAAAAGGAATGCGAGCGCAGTTTGAGAGGGAGAACACAAATTCACCTATTGAGTTTGTAACTGGTCGTGTCAAACCGTTGGCGAGTATATATGATAAATCTTTAGAAAAAGGAATAATATTTGAGCCTTCTGATACGTTGGCGCAAGAAATTCCGGATATTGCTGGTTTGCGGATGATGTGTCAATTTGTCGATGATATAGAAACGGTTGTTGATTTATTGCGTGCTAGAAATGATATAAGAGTAGTCGAGGAGCGCGATTATATTTCCCATAAAAAACAAAGTGGGTATAGATCATATCATATGATTATTGAATATCCCGTTCAAACAATACACGGGGAGATAAATATTCTTGCAGAGATTCAAATCCGAACTTTAGCCATGAATTTCTGGGCATCTATAGAACATTCGTTAAATTACAAGTATAAGGGAATATTCCCGGAAGAAATAAAAAAGAGACTACAATATGCAGCAGAAGCAGCATTTCGACTAGATGAAGAAATGTCTCTCATACGTGGAGAAATTCAAGAAGCACAAAAATACTTTAGTGAAAACAAAGAACTTTCGCATCCAAGTCTACTTGAATCGAAAAATGAAAGAGAGGGCACCTAAATCATGAAATTTTTTGTATTGTCTCGAAATGATGATTTATCCAATCAATTAATGGAAAGTGCAATAACGTATTTAGTAGATTTTGGGCTTATTTTAGATGAAGAAAATCCCGATATTGTGCTATCGATCGGTGGGGACGGTACATTGTTACACGCCTTCCATAAGTATAAGCATTTAACCACTTCGGTGGCATTTGTAGGTCTGCACACTGGGCACCTAGGATTTTATGCAGATTGGAAACCCGAAGAGATTGAAAAATTAGTCATAAGTATAGCGAAAAAAGAATTTGAAGTAATAGAATACCCTTTACTGGAAGTGACGATCAATTATAGACATGGCGAGGACAGTTCAGTTTATTTGGCATTAAACGAGTCTACGGTAAAATCCCCAGATGTTACTTTAGTAATGGATGTGGAGCTAAATGGAGACCATTTCGAGCGGTTTAGAGGCGATGGGTTATGTATGTCGACTCCTTCGGGGAGTACTGCATATAACAAAGCACTTGGTGGGGCCATTGTGCATCCCTCATTAGAAGCTATTCAACTCGCAGAAATTGCTTCCATTAATAACAGGGTTTTCCGTACAGTTGGTTCATCACTTGTTTTACCAAAACATCATTCTTGCTTACTAAAACCCGTCAAAGGACCAGATTTCATGGTAACAGTTGATCATCTTCAGTTATTACACAAAGATGTTCAGTCCATTAAGTATCGAGTAGCAGATGAAAAAGTTCGCTTTGCTAGATTTAGGTCATTTCCATTTTGGCATAGAGTACATGCCTCCTTTATCGATAGTGATTTGGAAATATGAAAAAAGAGTTAATCCAACTGACATTTCAAGTAAATAAAACAGAACAACTACTTCGAGATGCAATTCGACAATATGGTATTTCGAAAAAAGCATTGACAAGTATAAAATATGAGGGTGGAAAAATTACAGTCAACGGAGAAGAGAAGACAGTACGCCATAGATTAGATCTAGGTGATAAGGTTCAGATCACATTTCCACCAGAGAAAAAAAGTGCTGGCCTCATCCCACAGCAAGTAGAGTTTCCAATTTTGATGGAGGATGACCATCTTCTCATCCTAACTAAGGATGCAGGAGTAAGCACTATTCCATCTCGAGAGCATCCGACCGGGACAATGGCGAACTATATTGCGGGATATATGGAGAAAAGTGGGCTATCCTCCACAGTACACATAGTAACTAGGTTAGATAAAAACACCTCTGGCATCATTTGTGTAGCGAAGCATCGGCATGCTCATCATTTGCTGAGTGAAATGCAAAAGTCAGGACAGATTTCGCGAACTTACGAAGCAATCGTTCATGGTCATATTCAACGAGAAGAATTTGTTATCGATGCCCCTATCGGACGGAAGAATGGCAGTATTATTGAACGAATAATCGATTCGGATGGTAAACAGGCTAAAACCTCTGTTCAAGTATTGAGTCGTTTTGAGGAACATGGAGAAAAACTAACGCATGTACGATTACAATTACATACTGGTCGGACTCATCAGATTCGTGTACATATGATGTCCATTGATCACCCATTAATCGGGGATGATTTATATGGGGGCGATTTACAGTTAATAGATAGACAGGCACTTCATGCGAGGGAGCTTACTCTACTGCATCCTTTCACTAAGGAAAATATTCACTTAGTAGCTCCTTTTCCAGATGATATGAATGCTTTAATTCCCACTAACTATTCCTAAAATATAAGGAAGAATGGTGGGTTTTAAATTTAGAATTGATAAACATTATTTCCTAGGCAATATTTTTATTGCTTATTTAATCCTAACTTCATACAATAAATAAGGACAAACGCGCGGGAGGAGGGGAAAGTATGAAAGATGAAATGACTCAACAACCATTAGAGGAATCCGTACTAATTGAGTTTTTGTTAAATGATTCAATGGACGACTTTAGAGAAGAATTTATGCAACTTCATCCGTATGATCAATCCATATTTTTTGAAAAGGTGGAGCCTGATTTAAGGAAGAAAATCTATCATTATCTTTCTCCTAAAGAAATAGCTGAGCTATTTGAAGCGACAAAGTTTGATGATGAGAAATATGATTTATTTATGCAGGAAATGGATATTACTTATGCAGCTGATATGCTTTCTTTTATGTATACAGATAATGCTGTAGATGTACTAAATGAGTTAGGAAAAGACCAGGTTGCAAGTTATTTAAACATAATGGATAAGGAATCTGCTCAAGAAATTAAGGATCTCTTACATTATGAGGAATACACTGCTGGCTCCATTATGACTACGGAATATGTAGCAATTCCTGAGAATTCAACATGTCGCTCAGCCATGACTATTTTGCGTAGTGCTGCACCTGAGGCAGAGACCATCTATTATCTATTTGTTGTGGATGATGATCATAAACTTTCTGGAGTTATTTCACTTCGTGATCTTATAATTGCTGATGAGGATACGCTGATAAAGGATGTTATGAATGATCGGGTAGTTAGTGTTCTAGTGAGTGTTGACCAAGAGGAAGTAGCCCGAATGATTAAAGACTATGATTTTCTAGCTGTTCCAGTAGTAGATTTCAAAGATCATTTACTTGGGATTGTTACAGTCGATGATATATTAGATGTATTGGACGAAGAAGCCTCTGACGATTACTCTAAACTTGCCGGGGTTTCCAATATGGACACTTTTGATAAAGGACCATTACAGGCTGCAAGAAAAAGATTGCCATGGCTGATCATTTTGTTATTCCTCGGAATGTTTACTGCTAATTTAATGAGTATTTTTGAGCAAACGCTTGATAAGGTTGCACTGCTCGCTGTTTTTATACCTTTAATCGCTGGTATGGCTGGAAATAGTGGGACACAAGCGCTAGCCGTTGCAGTTCGTGGTATTGCAACAGGTGATATAGCGGAGCAAAGTAAAACGAAATTGCTCTTTAGAGAGGCTGGCACTGGTTTAATTACAGGTCTCATTTGTGGCTTGCTTGTTGTTGCAGTAGTATATTTTTGGAAACATGATTTACTAATTGGAATATTGGTAGGGTCATCTATTTTTGGATCTATTTTTATTGCTACATTAGGAGGGTCTTTTATACCTTTATTAATTCATCGAATGAAAATAGACCCGGCAGTCGCATCGGGACCATTTATCACTACGGTTAATGACGTAGTAAGTATTTTAATATACCTTGGCCTGGCTACAATCTTTATCTCATCTTTGTAATTTGTATCAAATTTTTTAATAGTTGCATAAAGTAAAGTAAAAAGGATGTGCATATGCACTCATTTAATGATCCTTTGCTCTTTATAAAAGGTCCTCCAGTCTTTCATCTACCACCGAAGGAACGAATGGAAGCACCGAATGAATTACTAGATGAAAGTACATCGATTTATGAAATACAAAAAAGCTTTTCTACGAAAACACTAGCAATTATCGATAAATTGCACTTTTTGGCAAAACCATTTCAAAGAAAAGTGTATCGCCCGCTAGTCTTTCATCTGAAAAGTGGAGTATCTGTGCAAGGTGAAGTGGATAAAGTTGAAGATGATACGGTTACTTTACTCGTAGGTACAGAAGAATTGAAGTATCCAGTAGAAGAAATCGAAAGAATTGTTTGGCGTGGAAGTATATTAAAATGAAAGAACGCTATCCTATTGCAGGATAGCTTTTTTTGATGAAAAAATTTCATTAAAATGATCTTTGGATACTATGCTCAGAAAGCTGACATAAATTTAGAATGAATAATCCTATGATTTCCGTTTCAGGTGGGGAACAAAGGCTAAAAGCGCCACTTCGTGTGGCAACGCCTTCGTGACCAACATCCTGTTGGCCTTCGCGGGGTGAGAGATGAGCTATCACCGTCGCTATCGCGCCGCTTTGATATCTCATCTGTCTCACTCATCCCGCAGAAGTCGTCACCCTGCACTCCAATCAATGTATGTGTAGTGCTACACGTAGAAATTTGGCACCGCTTATACTTACATTAAGAGATTGGGCAAATTTTAGTAAACAATCAAATCCATTAATATAACAGGTAATCATTTTTAATAAGGAATGTAGGCTATTATTAAATGCAAAAGGCAAACTTTTATTAAATGCGATATTGTATGTAACTTCCTTATTTTTAGTAGAGGCTATTGGTGATTGTAGCGTAGGTCGGCGACTCCTTTGGGAAAGCACGAGGGAGAGACTACAGGATCGAGCCGTGCCCACGGAAAGCGTCCGACCGAAGCGGAAATCAATGTCATATCTAAGTTTTTCCTTTTAAAATGATTGCATCAAAAAACCGCTCGGGGTAAGCCCGAACGGAATAGACACTACAAAGATGAAACGATCAGTCACATACACCTAAAAATACATCGGCGATACATTCAATTGCACAGAAACAATTCAAATCTACAGTTATACAGCTACCAGACGATCTCCAGTTACGAACCTTACAAAGCTTGCGTAAATCAACTTTTGTACCGAATTCGTTCAATAGATCAACCTCGTGACGTTCTCTGTCAAGTGGCTCTAGTACACGTAAAGTTGCACAGCACCCGTCGAAAATATCCTCTACACGGAAGAATACAGAAATGCAATCACAATCATGTCTATCATTATCACGGAAAAATGCTTTAAATGGATCTCCGTCCTTTGTTAACAGCATAAACACACGTGTGTCAGCTTGACGTCTAGCAGCAGGACTAACAAGACCTCCAAGTGGTTCTAGAAAACAATTTGTCGGACATTGAGGGCACTCATCGTTTGTTGCTTGGTCTTGAATGTCTTTAATTGCCCGGACAACATCACAAACACAATTTCTAGATTCTCTTTCATCCATAACATCACCTACTTTTCCACAACCCATTAAATTCACCTCCTCTTTATCTCTTACTAACGTATGTGGGAAGTTGAACTTGATTAGGGCAAATATCTCGTAACCAAATTGCATATTTCAAGTTGCTCCGAGCATACTAACACAAAAAAGGAGCAACTATATTGTATGAAAAAAAGCATAATTCTTTTTCTGTTGGCTTTATCGTTGGGAGCTTGTTCAAGTGCCCAAGAACAAGTAATTTTTCCTTCAGATAATTCCACTTCACTAAAACCGATCATGCAAAAGCATGATACAATCCACGGGTATAAAAGTGTGATAAATGAGGAAGCTATTGTAGTGGCAATTTCTATCAATCGATTTGATCGTTTTAATAAAACTAAAATTGAAAAAAAATTAACGAAGCAAATTGAAAAAGCTTTTCCGGAAAAAGAAGTACTTGTCTCTGGCGATCAAAAAGTTATGTGGGAAGTAGAATCTATCATCGAGGAAAAACCGAAAAAGGAACAACTTAAAAAGTTGATTGAAAAAATAAAATCATTATCAAAGGAAGAGACATAATGGATCAACAACAATTCCAAAAAATAGTAGATGAAAAAAATCCCAAAGTACCTTATTTTATGAACATTATCAAGGCATTTATCGTTGGAGGAATAATTTGTACGATTGGACAGCTGATCACTTTTTTTTATATGCGTTTTTTTCCTTTCACAGAAGCAACTGCTGGTAATCCGACGGTTGCAACTTTAGTTTTTATCGCAATGATACTAACTGGAACTGGAATTTATAAGAAAATTGCACAAGTTGGAGGTGCTGGTTCTGCGGTGCCTGTTACAGGATTTGGTAACGCAGTAATTTCAGCTGCAATAGAACATAGATCGGAAGGATACGTTTTAGGGGTGGGAGGCAATATGTTCAAGCTTGCTGGATCGGTTATATTATTTGGAGTTTTATCTGCATTTGTCGTTGCACTTATTAAAACAATTCTAGTGAACATTGGTGTAGTCTCATGGTAAACACTTTTGGAACTTTACAGTTTTCAACTAAAATTTGCATAGCCAGTACAGGAATAGTCGTGGGACCAGTTGAAAGGGATAGCGCTTTTGCTGATTCCTTTGATGAAGTTCTTTCATTAGAAACGGAAAAAGATGAAACACATGAGCAGGCACATACTCGTATGATTGAAAAAGCATGTCATTGGGCCGCTAAAAAGAATCATACTCAGGTAGATAAAGTGGATGTTCTGATAGGAGGCGATCTTATCAATCAGCTCTCCCCAACAAATTTTGCAGCGCGAAGCTTAGCTGTCCCTCTCCTAGGTGTTTTTTCTGCATGTGCCAGTTCGATGGAATCTGTTATTCTTGGTTGTCTTTTATTGGAGTCAGGAAATGCTCGAACAGTACTTGCAGGTGCTTCTAGTCACCATCAAGCAGTAGAGCGACAATTTAGATACCCACTTGAGTACGGTGCTCAAAAACCTAAAACAGCCCAATGGACCGTAACGGGAGCAGGTTTTTCGCTGTTAGAAAAAGATATAAAAAATGCTCCTGTCGTCACACATGCCACTATTGGTAAAGTAGTGGATAGTTATCAAACAAATCCATTACACATGGGTGCTGCAATGGCCTCTGCTGCTAGAGATACAATTGAGCGACATTTAAAGAATACAAACAGTAAAATGGCGGACTTCGATGTAATCATGACAGGTGATTTAGGGAATATAGGAATTTCTATATTAAAGGAAATGTTTCAAGATGAAAATACTGGGGTGGTCCTTCAAGATGCTGGGGCTCAGTTTTATGGAAATGATACATTTTTTAATGCAGGAGCCAGTGGAGCAGGTTGTTCGGCAACGGTTTTCTTTGGTCAAATATATGATCAGTTAAAAAAAGGATTTTTTAAACGTGTTTTGCTTGTAGCAACTGGTGCATTATTGTCTCCTTTAACTTTTCAGCAGGGGGAAACAATCCCTTGTATTGCACATGCCATTGAATGCCGTATGGAAAAGAGGGGTTAACATGATTTCATCATTAGTGACAGCATTTATTGTTGGG
Organism: Psychrobacillus sp. NPDC096623; assembly: GCF_044762655.1. Taxonomy (NCBI): domain Bacteria; kingdom Bacillati; phylum Bacillota; class Bacilli; order Caryophanales; family Bacillaceae; genus Psychrobacillus; species Psychrobacillus sp. NPDC096623. The sequence goes on along the minus strand of NZ_JBIWER010000001.1, from coordinate 366,474 downwards.
GGCTTAATATGCGTTATTGGTCAAATTTTCATGGATGTATTTAAACTAACACCTGCACATACATTAAGCACATTAGTTGTATTAGGTTCCGTACTCGATGGTTTTGGTCTATATGAGCCATTGATTGATTTTGCTGGAGCAGGGGCAACAGTTCCAATTACTTCCTTTGGTAATTCCTTGACGCATGGTGCATTAGCAGAGGCAGAGAAACACGGGCTTATAGGGGTTTTAACAGGAATGTTTGAAGTTACAAGCTCTGGTATTAGTGCTGCTATTTTGTTTGGAGCAATTGGTGCACTCATTTTTCACAAACGGAAAACAATGTACTAGTTAAATCGCCCTTTTTCCCATTCTCCTCTTGCATACAATAAGTCGAAGAGGAGAGGAGGGAAAGAGTATGTATGGCTACTGTGGCGGAGGTTATCCTGGATATTACGGAGGAAACGAGTACGGAGGTAATAAGAGTTCTACATTTGTACTAATCGTCGTATTATTTATATTATTAATCATTGTTGGTAGAAGCTTTCTCCCTTATTAAAAAAATAAAGATGTGAGGGGGAAAAATTATGCAAAATTCATTTTTTAAATCAATTGAAAACAAAACCGGTGTATCAATGGATGAACTATTTACACTTGCCAATGCCATCTCATATGCTGATTTTACGGATGAAAAACAGGTTCGTAAAATTGTACGTAAAGTTGGCAAGTTAGCAAAGAAGCCTGTTTCTCAGGAATTAGAAGATGAACTGACTCGTTCTATTTTACAGAGTGGTAGTTCATTAAGTTTGGCAGATATTCAAAAATTATTATAAATTTTTAAAAATAGAGTTTAAGTTTTATAAGGTTGGGGTAAAGTTAAATACAATAAAATGTGGGGGTGGAGTAAATGGGATATATTCTTCCAATACAACCGATTCAATCACAAGTTTATGCAAATCGAATGATATCAAATGATTATAATTTTGCGTATATAGACGATGTCCAAAATGTAAAATTCAAATCAGATTTTGAGGACCATTTAGAAAAGCAGGAACAGCTTCTTGAAGAAGAGCAAAATCAGGTATCGGAACTCGAGAGACCATCCATCCAGCCTTTATTCAAAAGCTTTATCCAACCTAATCCAGTAAACCTATCACCGAAAATTGCTGAAATTAATGGAAAAGGTAATAGTGTAAATTTGTACGTATAGTTCAAGCTGTTGGAAAATCGCTTATCGAGTTTATTTCGATAAGCGATTTTTTTTGTAGAAAAACTAAAGGTCTAGCTATTCCCATGATGGAATTTAGCCAGACCTTTATTTACTTCGTGAAATTGGCATAATTTTAATTTTTTATCTAAATGTTTGGTTTTTTAGCTTTCATGCGCAGTTAAACATGAACACTTGACATGTGTAAATCATTCGCCTTTCAATAATCTTTCAAAAATTATTCCATTTGTCCAAAGTCGGTTCTGAAAAATAATAAAAAACAGCTATTTTTTATGTCCTTTTTTCTTTCCAGTGGAGTCTTTCTTATGATTAGGCTCTTTTTTGTTTTCATCAGATTCTATTTTTTCATGTTTTTCCTTTTTAGCTTCACTCTTTGCTTCTTTATCATCAGCATCATTAGATTCTTTTTTCTCTTTTTTCTCTTTTTTATTTGTATTTTTATCTTCTTTTTTCTCTGACTCCCTAGAGCTCTTCTTCTCTTTTTTGCCCTTATTGTCTGCAATATCCTCTTCTTTTTTCTGGTTCTGCTCTTTTTTGTTTTTAGAACTTTCGTTTTGTTCTAGAGTTTTTTCGTGCGCTTCATTTTCATTAATATCTATATGTTCATTTGATGTATCTTCCGATTTATGATGAGGCAATTTTTTCTTTTTATGGTCTTTCAAAATTACTCACTACTTTCTATAATTTAATGTCATTATTACAGGATATGTAGTATAGAATAATTTTGTTCGGGAATAAAGTTATTTTGAATGCTTGTATAATTATTGAGAAATGGGCGTTTAGCCAATACTCGAATACCCCAAGATACATATAGATATTAGGATACTAAAAAAGGGGGTTTGATGAGTGAATAAGAAAACGATACTTTCACTAGTTGATAAAGTGGTTAAAGTAGATAGAGGTGGTCCAGAATCTCGTGTCGGTAAGCTATTAGCGGCAAAGGATGACTACTTTATACTGCTAACGGAAGATGACGGCATAATTTATTATAATACCCAACATATCAAGAGCATCACGTATAACTCAAAAAAACAGATGGATTTCAATCTTGTAATACCTAGAGATTTTGATTATATCCAAGCAGATGATTTTAAAGGTGTTTTGGAGAAATTATCATTACACTGGGTGAAAATTAACCGCGGTGGGCCAGAAACATTAGAAGGTGTAATGGATGTTGTTACAGATGAGGTTATTACAATCGTGGCAAACGAAGAAATTATTCATCTAGCTATGTTCCATATTCGTAATATTAGCTATGGAGTTAAGATTGAAAAAACAAAAGATAGTAAAAATAATAATGCTAAAAAAGAAGAGAAAACAGAAGCGAAAACAGAAGCGAAAACAGATAAAAATAATCAAGAAAAAACAAACTAAAGCTATGGAATAGCTTAATAATACAATTATACATTCGTCGCTTATTCTAAGCGACGAATATTTTATAAGGGAGGAGCCCTTAAAGTGAAAAAATACTTCACAAATGTGTTGTATACCAATAAAAATAGGAATATAGGTTTACACCTAACAAATAATCGATTTGTAGAGGGCATCTTATTAGATGTTAAACGTAATCATATTGTTTTAGAAATAAATGAAGATATTGTCTATTTAGCAATTGACCAAATACAAGCACTTTCAAAAAATACCACAGATCTAGGTCTAGCAATGAAACCCATTCCGCATCTTGTTAGAGAAGATCTGACAGATGTATTAATTGCATTACGATATCACTGGGTTACATTAAATAATTATAGTAATCATAGTTTTTTTGGAGTATTAAGCTGTATCCATGAGGATTATATTATTCTAATCCATAACAAAGAGTTACTTTATGTGCCTATTTCACATATTACAGATATTTCTGGTGAAATAACGATTAATGATTACACCTTTTTAAATAAAAAGGAACAGCGTACAATTCAACAGCTATACAGATCAGGTTTAAGGAAAGAAACTTTTGAAATTCAAGATGAAAACTTGATACACGAACAGGAGAAATATACCCCTGCAGATATTAAGATTATCGGAGATATAACAGAATTAATAAATAATAATGAAGAAGTAGCACAAAAGGAAAGTTCTTCTATTTTATATGCTAAAGACAATTTATCAATTAGTGAGATAGCGGAACCCAAAAAAGATGTATTAGAGGAAAATGCATTTGCTCCTCAATTTGAAGAGGAGCTAGAAATTTATCCAGCTGAAATATTAAATCACCTAGATGAAGAACAACATATTGCCCATTCTGATAACCAGCTTGTCCTTTCGACAAACCCTTTAAAAGTGAAGGAAAAAAGTGTACTTTTAACGGCATGGAGTACGATGAACAGTGATCAATCAACAGTTGCCCAACAAAAGGAAACTAATTCGATAAGAAAAACGACCACACAAACTAGATCTTTTTCAAATCAATTAATCGAAAGTTCAAACAGTGAAGACAAACAAGAGACTTCAAATAAAATATCGCAGGTTTCTGAAAAAAAAAAGATCAAATAAATGAGAATGTACTAAGCCCAAAAGAAGTAAAAGAAATGTTGGAGCAGCAATACTTTGCATTGATGAATTACGCTGCAGTACAAATTTCAAATGGATTTAATTTGAACCAAACAGTAAATAGATCATACTTTCATCCAAGAATTGAAGGAAGTGAATACTGTCCAGAGATAATTGGACAGAGAAAAATCACTAATAGTAATCCAATTTATGATTCTAAACAAGAGACGGTTGCATTAGAAAAGCAATATATTTCGTTGATGAAACATGCAAAATCCATGTACCGTAGCTTAAGGAAAATTTAGTTAACAGATGAATAAATGGTAAAAGGAGTTGTGACCTTGAATAAAATTATTCAAAGTCTGGTCAAGGAATTAGTTCAAATTGAAGTTTCAGGAAAGAAGATATTAAAGGGTGTTCTAATTGATTTGGGAACTGACCTAATGGTTATTTTCAACGGAACAGATTATTTGTACATCCCAACCCATCATGTCCATGGTTTCCGTGCAATCCAGAAGAATGAATTCGAAACAATTTTTCCTACTGAATCATCTAGTAATCAGTTTGAAAGAAATAGTGAGGATTTGACTTTACAAAATACCTTGCACCAAGCTATGGGTAAGTATTCTGAAATATATTTGATAGATGATCAGCCTTTGCATGGTTGCATTACTCAGGTAATGGCTGACTATTTTGAGTTTTATTCTCCTGTGTACAAAACGATGTATATATCTACTAATCATTTGAAGTGGCTAATTCCTTATGTTTCAAATGAAGGTCCTTACCGTTTAGATAGCACGTACGTCAACCCATTAGTGAAAGCACCCCTTGAAAATACGTTTAATGCTCAAATAGAAAAGTTTAAATTTAAAATGGGTGTGTTCAATATTGGCGGAAGTAAGAGTCATATAGGGAAAATAATAAATGTAGAAAAACAAATAGTGGAACTGGAGAAAGCAAGAGAAATTAAAAATTATCTAAATATTGATCACTTAAAGACATTTCACGAAGTATAAGTAAGAAAGACAAGGGAGTAGTTATGAATAATACTCTCACTGTATTGGATAAAATAATCTCAAATTCAAGAAGCATGAAATGATTCATGCTTCTTGAATTTGGGAATATATAGTTTTTTTTTGAGTAAAAGTGAAAATATAAATTAATAATTAAATAGGTATGGACATACACCTCGTTTCTTCAAGGAGAAGGAGAATATACATACAAGGAAGAGGACAATCTTAACAAGGAGAGGAAATGGTATATGTATGAGTTTGCAAATTGGAATCGCCACCTTGGTGTTCCTATCTACTATGCTAATCATTTTTGTAAGACCTAGGGAAGTAAATGAGGCTTGGCCAGCAACAATTGGTGCTGTGATTATTTTAATAGCAGGTATTGTGTCTTTAGAAGATGTACTAGATATTATCAATAAAATTGGAGGGGCGTCCATTACGATCATATCGACAGTTGTCATGGCTGTTATATTAGAAAGCTTCGGTTTTTTCAACTGGGCAGCTACTCGAATTGTAAGTTTATCAAAAGGATCGGGTTATCGATTGTATTGGTATATACAGTTATTGTGTTTTGGGATGACATTGTTGTTTAATAATGACGGTAGTATTTTAATAACTACTCCCATTTTAATATTACTTCTTAAGAACATGCGACTAAAACCTCCTCAACAGATCCCCTATTTAATTAGTGGAGCACTAATTGCAACTGCCTCAAGCGCACCTATAGGAGTAAGTAATTTAGTTAACCTAATAGCTTTAAAGATTGTTGATATGTCCTTATGGATGCATACTTTAATGATGTTTGTCCCTGCAACCATAGGGTTATTGTTTATGTCATGTTTGATGTTTATTATTGTGAAGAAAAAGCTGCCAGTAACTTTACCAAACTCTCTCATTAATATTGAAGAATCCTTTTTCACAAAAAGCTTCCATCCACTGAAAACAAGTATTTCCTTAGAAACAAAACAAAAACGTACTAGATTTATGTTGAAGGTCCTATTTTTTGTTTTAGTTGTACGAGGTCTGCTATTTGTCGCATCTTATGTAAATATTCCCATTGAAATCGTAGCGGTAGTTAGTTCGATCATACTTCTGATTTGGCGAGGCTACTATTTAAAATCAAATCCAATAGATATATTGAAAAAAACGCCATGGCATATTCTAATATTTGCATTTTCTATGTATGTAATTATTTATGGTCTACACAATGTCGGACTAACTGCATTATTGGTTCAATGGTGTGAACCGATAGTTCAGCAAGGTTTATTTCAAGCAAGTTTCATCATGGGGGGGGTAGTGTCCATACTCTCTAACCTTTTTAACAATCACCCTGCTTTAATGATTGGGACGATTACACTAACAGAGATGGGCTTAGATCCAATAACTCTAAAAACAATCTATCTTGCAAATATAATTGGAAGTGACATGGGTTCACTGTTGCTACCAATTGGAACACTTGCATCTCTTATATGGATGGATATTCTAAGAAAAAATAAAATAAAAATTACATGGAAGGATTATTTGAGCATTACTTTAAAGGTTATTCCAATAACAACGATTGTAACGCTAACACTCTTATATATTTGGGTGCAGTTAGTTTTTAATTAGCTTAGAGAAGTAATTGAGATAAATAGGCTATCAGAAAGCAGGAACTTTTCAATAAAAGGAAGACTCCTGCTTTTCTATATAATTCTATAATTACATAATTTCAAAAAGCATACTAAATAGTGAAAACCGAACAACACTTGTTCCACTCTAGACGGACGCTTTCCACGGTAACGGCACCAATCGACAGAATTACCTTTTTTAATAACGGATAATAAATTGCGAAACAAAGTAATCATTCGTGTTTGAAAATTAAATTATAAATTTTGAAATTGATTCACATAAAAAATAAAAAGAATCCATGATAAAAAATCTTACTGCCAACTAGAAAATCATAAAAAGCTTGGAATGTTAAGATGAATTTACTATGGAGACCTATATCGTTTGCTTACAATGTACAGTGCATTACATTAGTTATTAGTATGTATATGTTTTTGATAGAGAGAATGACACAAAAAATGCAGCATATTGATTTAAGTAACACATAATTCTTGAATTTTTTCGACAACAAATGGAGGGCAATGACGATAGTCACGGCCCTCCGCATGAGTTAAAATATTAAATTTGTTTCTCCATTGCTCGATGAGGAATTCCAGCCTCTAAAAACTCAGGTGAAGTTATTGTATAATTTCTTTTTTCATAAAAAAGGATAGCCTGACTTTGTGCATTAAGCTTTAACTTAGTAAGACCAGCAGAAGTTGAATAGTCCTCCATGCATTGCATCATAAGATTTCCTAAATTCTTCCCTCGATAACTAGGAAGAATACAAACACGTTCTACTTTTCCGATACCCGGCTCAATTACTCTGATCCTGCCAGCTCCAAAAGGTGTTTTCTCATCATAGGCTACAAAATGCGCTGCTTCTGCGTCGAACTCATCGAGTTCAAGGTGTAGTGGGACATCCTGTTCTTCTACAAATACTTTTCTTCTTATTTTAATAGCATCTTCATATTCTTTTTCAGTTTCCACTTTTTTTGCATAAACCAATCCTTATTCAGCTCCAGACAATCTAAATGTTTCGTATACAGTCCATGATCCATCTTCTAATTGATATAGTAGATGAAGTCGATCGATTACTTCTTCAAATTGTGCACCAATCATTTTTAATTGAGGGAGAACATCATCATGTTCACTTGCACTCATTTTTTGAGCAATTGTAATATGGGGAACAAAAGAATAACTTTCCTCATCATTGTATTCGATAGCATTTAAATCTTCATGTAGCTTAATTAGTTCATCTGTTGACTGTACATTAAAGTATATTGCATTCGTAACAGGGGCAAATGAACCAACTTTTGTTGTTTTTAAAGTAAAAGGTTTATGTTTTTTTACAACTTGAGAAACCTTTTCTGCAATTGTTTTTATTTCATTTTCATCAGCTTCAAATACTCCTTTAACGGTCATATGTGGAGTGATTAAAGCATAGTGAGGGTCATAACGCTTTCTATAGGAGTTTGCGAAGTCCTGGACTTTTTTAGATGGAAAAGCAACAATTCCGTATTTCATTTTAACTACCTCCTCAAATTTTTATACAATCACATTACTATTATAACAAATATATCTCTATACGCTAAAATTATGCAGGAGAGATCTTTTCATATCTGGTTGCCAAAGCTTCCACGTATGGTTACCTTCTAATTCGTCATAAAAGGTCAAAATCCCTTTATTCTTAATTAAATTGTGTAATTCTCTATTAGGTGTGATGAAATCTGTTAGTTTGCCGTCACCAGTTTTCACTGCTTTTTCTTCCGTTCCAATGACATGATATAGCGAAAAAGCATGTACGTCTGCGTGATTTTCCACTTTTTTAAGAACCTCATCATTTACGAGCGGAGAGTGCATAATTACTTTTCCAAATGTATTTGGATAAGCTAAAGCAGTCATCAGTGAAACAGTCGCAGCTAAGGAATCGCCAATAAGAGATCTCCCCATACCAACCTGATAGGTAGGATAGTTATCATCTATATAAGGGACTAACTCTTGAGCTAAAAATCGAGTATAAGCAATATGCTTTGAACCTTCTGGATGGTATTTGCTTCTCCGGTCTTTAACATCTTTATAAGGCACTCCAACGATGATTATGTTTTCTATTGCACCCTCTTCGTATAACTCATCAGCAACTCTGGAAATTCTACCTAGCTGAAAATAGTCTTTGCCGTCGGATGCGATTAGTACTGAGTATTTATATAGTGGTGAATAGTTTGGTGGTAAGTAAATTAGTAGTTGCATATCTTCCTGTAAAGCTTCGCTAAAAAAAGATATATCTTGAATAGTACCTTTATTCATAAGTTCCTCCTAAAGTCATTCATGTAGTAAAGAAATTGTATCATATACTAGCAAAGAGGTATAATAAACCAAACGCTGTAAAATCAAAGGGGATAATAATATGGATAGACAGACATCAAGAGTCCATTCACGTGAAGTGGAGCAAGCTACAAAGGATGCTTTAAAGAGACGAGGAGTTACGATTGAAGAAATTGCAAAAATCGTCTATGAAATGCAGTTTCCATACAACAAAGGCCTTACGATTGAGCATTGTATAGAATCGGTTAAAAGTGTATTGAAAAAAAGAGAAATGCAGCATGCCATTTTAGTTGGTATCGAACTAGACGAGTTAGCAGAGAAGAAAATGTTATCTGCACCGTTACAACAAATAGTAGAAGCAGATGAAGGATTGTTCGGGGTAGACGAAACGATCGCACTAGGGGCTGTATTTACGTACGGAAGTATTGCAGTAACGACGTTTGGTCATTTAGATAAAAATAAAATAGGACTTATTTCTAAACTAGATACAAAGATCGGTGGAGCGGTTCATACTTTCTTGGATGATTTAGTAGCAAGCATTGCTTCGAGTGCGGCTTCGCGTTTGGCGCATCGGACGAGAGATTTAGAAGAAGAAAATGAAACGTTTGCAGATATTCCACCTGAACAAACAGCACCAGAAGTTAAAATAAAAGGTGCTAGAACTTAAGCTGTGCGGCCTCGTTCAAAGAGGCTACACAGTTTTTTTGTTACTCCCCAGATTTTTTAAAACCTGCTTTAGTAGCATCCTGCTCGGTGCAGAACCATTCTTCAGGATTTGTTTGCTCATAATACTTTCCGGTAGGTAGATGGTAAATCTTTTTACCCTGCCGATTAATATTCCCCTTAATGTTACATTTTTTGGCTGATTGTACAGCTTCTTGAGTGTTTTTATTGGCTCTAACTGAAACATCGAAGCCCCGGTTCGTGACATAATCCTCTGTCTGCCATACCCCCATTTTCTTCTTCTCCGCAATTTCAGTAGCTTTTTCGAACTCATCTAAATACCGGGTATTCGGAGGGAATACATAGGCAACACGGGCAAGCCCCTCTTCTAGCAATGTTTCTTGAACGCTCTCCCCATCTACATAAACATATGCTAGCATTCTGCCGTAATCATCTATACGGTTTCCTACATCAAACTCAATTGTGACATCCCCACTATTTAATAATTCCTTGTTGCGTTGTTTCGATTCCTGACCAAAAGGCTGCTTTCCTAATGTATGATGGTTTGTTTCTGGTGTATCTATTAGCAAGTATCGAACTTTTTCTATATTTCCATTATACTTGACCTTAATAGTATCGCCGTCAATCACCTCAACAACTTCTACGGAAATTTGATCTGTGCTTCCACTTGTTTGAATGACACCATTAGAGGAATTTTCTTCACAACCATACAGAATGCCAAAAAGTAGACCTACCCATACAAAAAACTTTTTCATTAATATCACCCATTGTATTGTAACATGAGTTAAAAAGGAGTAGATAGCCATGACACAAACAGTAGAGTTAGCCTTTAATTATCGGATGGAGGATGTCTTAATAAGACTAGCTTTCGATCCATTAAATTGCGTTGATATAGCCAATCAAACAGTCAAAATCCCTTTGGAAGAATCTATTATAACGGTTCAAAGTATTGGGTCATTTCATGAACCTAAATTTATAGTATCGGGCTTAGAAACAAAGGAACAATATGAACGAGTGCAATCCATCTTTCATTTTAATCGAAGCTTAGAACCAATTCAAAAGCACTTTTTAAATACTAATTTACATTCGTTGTTTTTAAGATTCGAAGGAACTCCGATTATTACGGATTTTTCTTTATACGCAAATATTATTAAAAGTATCATTCATCAGCAGCTAAATCTTTCTTTTGCTAGAACATTAACTGAAAGACTCGTTCACACTTTTGGTAAATGCAAGGAGGGTGTTTGGTTGTATCCGTCTCCTGAAACTATAGCGAGTATTGATGTTAATACGTTACGTCAAATGCAATTTAGTACAAGAAAAGCAGAATATATTGTAGGGATATCTAAAGCTGTTGCAGAGGGTCAATTAAACTTAGAGGCTCTTTCCACTCAAGAGGATGATTTCATCATTTCAGAACTGATTAAGTACAGAGGAATTGGTCCTTGGACAGCAGAAAGCTTCTTGTTGTTTGGTTTAGGAAGAGAGAATCTATTTCCATTAGCGGATATAGGGCTTCAAAATTCACTTAAAATACTTTGGCATTTAGACAGAAAGCCTATGAAAAGTGAAATTACACCTCATTTAGAATCGTGGTCACCTTATAATAGCTATGCCGCTTTATACCTTTGGAAGAATATAGAATGAAAAAATCAGCTTTTCCTTAATCATATGAAGGGAAAAGCTGATATCCTATATCGGTTATTCAATTAGGTGTCTCCGTTTCACCGTGGTCTTCTTTAAAATATAAAAATGATTCTTCTTCTATTTCATTCATTCGTTCCTTATTAAGCCCTAATGCGATAGCTCCTGTAAAAATGGGCTCCCACCAAGTTTCTGTTTCAGTCATTGTTATTTCCTCCCTTAATACGTTTATTTATATATCAGTTCTATACCCTGCCAACTTTCATTCATAAACTATTTTGCTGAAAAATGAATCAATAAGCATAGATTTTCTAAAGTGTATAGGCTAAAAGTTTTGCTATATGTGCCACTTTCATAAAAGCACACTTACAACGCTGATTTCCGCTCTCGGCGGGCACGGCTTGTGCCTCTCGAGCCTGTTCTCTCGCTCGTGCTGTTCCCGCTAGACTCGCCTCTCCAATATCCACAGAATCGACTATATAAAAACGATTAAAAAATTAAGATAAAATAAACTTTCCAGTTTAAGAATCAAGAAATTATTGATCAATATAGTTGGAAAAGAATTCTTAAAAGTAGTATTCCACGAAAGTCACTCTTCATGTATACCAAAAATAATTGCTTGTTCTATCTTCTATTAGAAATACATAGTATGATTTCTTTAAGAGTAAAGAAATGGAAAAGGAGTGAGTATAAATGAGATTTACAGAGGAACAACTAAATCGTATGCTAGACGAGCATCAAGCTTACTTTTATAGTGGAATGACGAGAACTGTGGCATTTCGGGTAGAACAATTGGAAATACTTAAAAAGACGATTAAAAAGTATGAAGGAGAAGTTATCGAAGCTTTATACAAAGATTTAAGAAAAAGTGAATTTGAAGCCTATGTGACGGAAATCGGATTGGTTTATGACAATATATCTTATATGATTAAAAATTTGGAGCAGTGGATGGTACCAAAGGTTGTAAAAACACCAGTTGCTTTAATGCCATCTAAAAGCTTTATCGTCAACGATCCATACGGTACGGTTTTGATCATTGCACCATTTAATTATCCGTTCCAGCTTGTGATGGAACCACTTATAGGAGCTATTGCTGGAGGAAATTGTGCAATTATAAAACCTTCTGAAGCAACACCAAATACATCTGATATCGTGAAAAAAATAATCGCGGAAGCATATGACCCAAGATATATTCGCGTTGTCGAGGGAGAAAAGGAAGAAACCTCCTTGCTAATACATGCGGCGTTTGATTTTATTTTCTTTACTGGAAGCGTTCAAGTAGGGAAAATTGTGATGAAGGCAGCAGCAGAAAGATTAACTCCAATTGCTCTAGAATTAGGTGGGAAAAGTCCAGCAATTGTTGATCACACGGCTAATTTAGCTGTTGCAGCTAAACGGATTGTGTGGGGGAAATTCGTGAATGCTGGTCAAACATGTATTGCACCTGATTATGTATTAGTGGAGGAAACTGTTAAAGATAAGTTTATCGAACAGTTAAAGAAAGCAATTGCTCAATTTTATGGTAACGATATTCAACAAAGTACTGACCTTGGAAGAATAGTGAATAGTAATCATTTTGATCGACTAAGTGGTGTTTTAGAAGCGGAAAGGGACCAAATTATTTTCGGAGGCAAAATGGACCGGGATGATTTATTTATAGAGCCAACCATTTTAAATGGAGTTGACTTCAATAGTCCATCTATGGAGGAAGAATTGTTTGGTCCTATATTACCTATCATTAGTTATAGCGATTTACGAGGAATAGTGTATCGAATTCGCAAATTGCCAAAACCTTTGGCTGCTTATATGTTTAGCGAAAATGAAAAAGCTCAGCAATACTTTCTTCAAGAGCTCCCATTTGGCGGTGGCTGTATAAATGACACGATTACGCATGCTGGCAGTGTACACCTTCCATTCGGGGGAGTAGGAAATTCAGGGACTCAAGCTTATCATGGAGAAGCGAGTTTTACTTTATTTACTCACCAAAAATCCATTGTGAAGAAAAATACTACCTTACCGATTAATATTGTTTTTCCACCGTATAAAAATAAAGTAAAGCTAGTAAGAGGTTTGCTAAAGTAAATAATGAAAATGCAACTAAATGAAATTGAAAATTAGTAATATTATATGATCCAAAAGTCATCCTATTTCTTTAAGCTAGGATGGCTTTTTGTATTCAGTGTTAACCAATTCTTACTAAAAGATTATAAAATGTCACAACTCTTGTAAAATCGATATATATTTACTGTCGACTCATTGACAAATAGTGACTATTTAACTAACATTGAGTTAGATATTGATACTTAACAACCATTTTTAGGCGGGGGGAGTAATATGAAGTCTGTATTTAATACGAACACCGATGAATTATTATATAAAGTTAAAACTGCAATATTTGATGAGTCATTGGCGAGTGATATAGCACTTCAGGAGAAGCTTGACGATGCCTTTTTTAATATGGAGCTTATGGATTATGCAGTGAACGAAACGATGATAATAGCTGTTACCAACAAGGCTGGACAAATATTATTTGTAAATGATCGCTTTTGCGATATTACAGGATATTCGAAGGAAGAGTTAATAGGAAAAACACATAAAATTATTAATTCCAATACTCACCCTGCATCCTTCTTTAAAGAAATGTGGGAAACTATTTTTAAAGGAAACACATGGACAGGTGAAATATGCAATAGACGTAAGAATGGCGAATTATATTGGGTGAAAACATATATATTACCTGTTGAAACGTATGGTAATGATACTTATTTCCTCAGCATCCGTACGGATATTACATTAGAAAAAGAAAAAGAAGTATTATTGCAGTCCAAACTACTTTCCTCATTTGAAACAGTTGTCCACCATATTAACAATTTAGTTTTCAAAGTGGAAAAAGATAGTGATAACAATTGTGGTTTTTCCTTATTAACAGGGAAATTAGCTGCAGAATATTTAGCTGAAAAAGGGCTACAAACGATTCAACCCAACAGGGATTCTATTAAGAAAAAAGTTTTAAGTCCAATCTATAATATAAATACATACTTTTCTGAAGAGATGACAGACAGATTATTATTTTATATAAAAAAAGTTAATATTGGGGAAGAAGTCTTCTACAAAGAATGGTTTGGCGATAGATGTGTACATATTACAATTTCTCCAATTGAACAAGATGGAATAATAAGTGGTGCGATTGGTATTGGCAACGATATTACAGAGCTCGAATCAGCGAGGACTGAACTCACTGAGATGGCGTACCGTGATCATTTGACAAATACATATAATACCGCTGCTCTTGAAAGAGATATTGTAGAACTTATAAATGAAAACCTGCCATTTAGTTTTCTATATATAGATTTGGACCGATTTAAAAATATTAATGATTCCTTAGGTCATGTTACCGGCGATTCCTTACTTAAAGTAGTTGCTAAAAGAATTAAGAATTTCTATAAACGAACTGGTGAGTTATATCGCATTGGTGGTGATGAATTTGTTGTGCTTATTGTGGAGCGACAAAAAGAAAATAAAACACTAGAAAATGCATTGGAATTAATCCAAAAGATTGAAGAACCTTTTAGTATAGAGGAAATGGAAATATATATATCTTGTTCTATCGGCATTGCTTCCTTTCCGTTGCACGGATCTAGTTATAAGGAAATGCACCGAGCAGCTGATCTAGCACTTAATATTTCAAAGGACTATGGAAAGCGAACTGCTGTGATATTCGATAAAAAGTTTATGGAGGGGCATGTCAACAAGGTAGGGTTAGAAAGCGATATTCGGGCAGGTTTAAATAATCATGAGTTTTACCTTGACTATCAGCCTAAAGTAAATTTGAAAAGAGAAAAGGTTGATGGCTATGAAGCATTAATTCGATGGAATAAAAAAGGTAAAGAAATTATTCCGCCAAATGACTTTATACCTTTCGCAGAAGAAACAGGTCTCATTATTTCTATTGGAAAATATGTGTTAGAAGAAGTCTGTAGACAAGGAGTTATATGGCTCAAACAGGGGGTCCCTTTTCAAACTATTTCCGTTAATATAAGTCCCGTAGAGTTAGAGCAGAATGATTTTTTTACAAATTTGCAAGAAATTTTGGAGAAAACCGGGCTACCTGCAAAATATTTAGAAATAGAGATGACAGAAAATATATTAATGAAGAATATGGATAAATTATTGAATTTACTACATAAATTAGAAAAGCTTGGAATCAAGCTAGCAATGGATGATTTTGGTTCTGGTTTTTCTAACTTCCGATATTTAAGTGAGCTTCCAATTCACACATTAAAAATTGACAGAAGTCTAATGGACCGGGTATTAACGGGCCGTGATGAAGTGATTGTGTCCTCCATAATTAGAATCGGTCATAGTTTAGGTCTAGAAGTAGTTGCAGAAGGAGTAGAAACCTTAGAGGTTGTAGAGTTTTTAAAGGCTCATAATTGTCATACAATACAAGGCTATTACTATTCAAAACCTATTAAAGCATACCAAGTACCAAGTTTTATATTAAAGTAATATTTTGGTATGATAAAGGTATGCTTAAAGGAGGATTTTTAATGTCATTTTCATTTCATGCAAAAGATACAGTTTCATTATTAAAACAATTAGTAGAAATCCCTAGTCCATCTGGTTATACAAAAGAGATTATGGATTTTATGGAAGACATTCTACAGAAGCTAAAAGTGGATTATATTAGAACAAATAAAGGGGCATTAATCGCAACTATAAAAGGTTCTGATGAAACAAAGCATCGTCTTTTAACTGCGCATACAGACACTTTAGGTGCGATGGTAAAGGAAGTAAAGGGAAGCGGTAGATTGCAGCTTACTATGGTAGGTGGCTTTAACTGGAATGCTGTAGAAGGTGAATATTGTACTATTCATACAGCAGATGGTAAAAAAATACGAGGCACTATTTTAATGCACCAAACTACTGTGCATGTATACAAAAATGCTAGTGGTTTACCTCGTGATGAAAAAAACATGGAAGTTCGTATAGACGAAAAAGTATTAACTGCAGAAGATACACGAAAATTAGGTATTGAGGTAGGGGATTTTGTTTCATTTGATCCACGATTTGAAGAAACCGAAAACGGGTTTATTAAATCCCGCCATCTAGATGATAAAGCTAGCACTGCTTTACTTCTTCAATTAATCAAAACTATTCAAACCTCAAAGGTGACCTTACCACATACAACTCATTTCTATATTTCTAATAATGAGGAGATTGGATATGGCGGTAACTCAAATGTACCGGCGGAAACGGTGGAATATTTGGCTGTAGATATGGGTGCTATTGGAGATGGACAAGCATCGGATGAGTTTACGGTTTCTATTTGTGCAAAGGATTCCTCGGGACCATACCATTATGAATTAACTCGTCAATTAGTAGAGCTGGCTCAAACAGGAAATATCGATTACAAATTAGATATTTATCCATACTACGGGTCTGATGCTTCGGCAGCAATTCGAGCAGGGTATGATGTGAAGCATGCATTATTAGGACCTGGAATTGAAGCATCTCATGCTTATGAACGTACACATATCGATTCATTAGAAAATACTGCCAAACTTTTATATAGCTATGTAAACACGAAAATCTCTTGAAAATCGGGTAAAACCGATTTTTTAAAAAAAGAGAGTAAATAAAAGTATCTCGTGAACACTGAGTTCAGGGAACTAGGAATAATAAATAATCCTATGATTTACGTTTCAGGTGGACGCGTTTCGCGGGGTGAGCGATGAGCTATCACCGTCGCTTCGTGCCGCTGTGATATCTCATCTGTCTCACTCATCCCGCAGAAGTCGCCACCTTACACTTCAATCAATGAATGTGTAGTACTACACGAAGAGATTTGCTATAGCTTATCCTTAACATAAAGGAATTGGGCAAATTTTATAAACAATCATCCAATTACCAGTAATCTTTTTGGGATAGGATTGTAGTGCAATAAGAGCAGTAAAAGACAGAGTGTCATTTAAATGATATTGTATGGAACTATACTTATATAATAGAGGTTATTATGGATTGTAGCGCAGGTCGGCGACTCCTGTGGGAATAGCACGAGGGAGAGACTACAGGCTCGAGCCGTGCCCACGGAAAGCGTCCGACCGGAGCTACAATCAAAGGTATATCTAGATTTTTATTCTTAAGGGACCGGGTTTCTTTCTGCCCGGTTTTTCTTTATCTAGTCCAACGATCATCATAACTAAGATAGGTACTTTCACTTTTTTTACTTGTTTTTTTCCCTCTAAATCCATATGATAAGAAAGTGAATAAGAAGGAGATATAACAGAATGGACATAAAATTACAAGATGAAATATTAAAAAGAAGAACCTTTGCAATCATTTCCCATCCAGATGCCGGAAAAACAACTATTACGGAAAAGCTTTTATACTTTGGTGGAGCCATTCGTGATGCAGGAACAGTTAAAGGGAAAAAGTCTGGGAAATTTGCAACATCTGACTGGATGGAAATTGAAAAGCAACGTGGTATCTCGGTAACCTCGTCTGTTATGCAATTTGACTATAATAATTGTCGTATAAATATATTGGATACACCTGGACATCAGGATTTTAGTGAGGATACCTATCGTACACTAATGGCTGTAGATAGCGCGGTGATGATTGTCGATGCAGCAAAAGGTATTGAAGCTCAAACGTTAAAACTATTTAAAGTTTGTCGTATGAGAGGTATTCCTATTTTCACTTTTATAAACAAGCTGGACCGTCAAGGGAAGGAACCACTTGAACTAATGGAAGAATTAGAAGAGGTTCTTGGCATTCAATCATATGCAATGAACTGGCCAATTGGTATGGGGAAAGAGTTCTTAGGAATCTATGATCGTTTTAATGGACGCATCGAGCAATTCCGTACCGAAGAATCTGAGAGATTCCTTCCTTTAGATGAAGAGGGAGAGCTTGCAGTTGATCATTCAATGAAAGAAACTTCCTACTATACACAGGCTATTGAAGATATAATGTTGCTAAACGAAGCCGGTAATGATTTCGATAAGGAAAAAGTATTGGCCGGAGATTTGACTCCCGTATTTTTTGGTAGTGCTTTAACTAATTTCGGAGTACAAACATTTTTAGAAACCTATTTACAATTTGCTCCAACACCTCAGCCTCGCATGACTGAAAAGGAAGAAGAAATAAATCCGTTAAACGAAGATTTTTCAGGTTTTATCTTTAAAATTCAAGCGAATATGAATCCAGCTCACCGTGATCGTATTGCCTTTGTTCGTATCGTTTCTGGTAAATTTGATAGAGGCATGACGGTTACATTGGCTCGTACTGGAAAAACGTTTAAAGTTACGCAGTCTACCCAATTTTTGGCTGATGATCGTGAAACAGTTGATACGGCGGTTGCTGGAGATATTATCGGGCTTTACGACGTGGGGAATTATCAGATAGGAGATACGGTTGTCGGTGGCAAGAAAGCTTTTACATATGAAAAGCTTCCTCAATTTACACCTGAGCTATTTGTTAAAGTAACTGCTAAAAATGTACTAAAGTCGAAGCATTTCCACAAAGGAATATTACAATTAGTGCAAGAAGGGGCAATCCAGTATTATAAAACACTACACACTGAGGAAATTATTTTAGGTGCTGTTGGACAGCTTCAATTTGAAGTGTTTGAGCATCGTATGAATAATGAATATAATGTGGATGTCAGAA
Organism: Psychrobacillus sp. NPDC096623; assembly: GCF_044762655.1. Classification (NCBI taxonomy): domain Bacteria; kingdom Bacillati; phylum Bacillota; class Bacilli; order Caryophanales; family Bacillaceae; genus Psychrobacillus; species Psychrobacillus sp. NPDC096623. Next base: position 347,853 of record NZ_JBIWER010000001.1, on the reverse strand, counting down.
TGGAACCAATCGGCTCTAAAGTTGCCAGATGGATTGAGAACGAAGATGAGGTTAAGGAATCTATGACAGGTCCACGTTCGATGCTTGTAAAAGATCGATATGATAATTATGTGTTCTTATTTGAAAATGAGTTTGCCACTCGTTGGTTCCAAGACAAATACGAGCATATTAAGCTTTATAACTTACTATAGAATGGAAAAGGTTGCCTTTATGGTGACCTTTTTTGGATGAAAGGATATTAAAATGTCCTGTGAACACTTGGTTGAAGGACTTGTAAGAATGAAAAATACTACTGATTTCCGTTACGGGTGGATGCGTTTCACGGGCTGAGCGATGAGCTATCACCGTCGCTAATGCGCCGCTTTGATAACTCATCTGTCTCACTCATCCCGCTGAAGAGCCACCTTTCACAGCAATCAATACAGTGAATAGTACTCAACTATAAAATTAAGCAAACCTTACCCGAAAGACTAAAAGATTGGCCAATTTTTTTAGTGATTAACTCAAATTACTTGTAATCTTTTTTGAATAAAAACGTTATCAAATCATAGAGAAGAGCACTTATTTATATGGTATTGGATTCAACTTTCATATATTAAGTGGTTCTTGTAGATTGGAGCTCAGGGCGGCGACTCCTGCCGGAAAAGCATGAGCTGAAGACCCTGGAATGAGCGTAGCAAAATCTTTTTTTCGACGAGCTTGCGCAGGAGCAAGTGAAGCAGCTAAAGTCATGCCGGCGGAAAGCGTCCGCCCTGAGCGAAAATCTACGGCAAAGTTATTTAAAGACCGGGCATTTTTGCCAGGTTTTTCTTGATTTCTCAGGCTAAACTGGATAAATATTTGAACTCTGCTTCTGTAGAGCATATGATAGAAAGAGCAAATAAGAAGGTGGTCCCCGAATGAATATTAGTGACTTTTCCATAAAAAGACCCGTATTTACAACCGTTATAATGTTTTTAATCATCATACTTGGCGGGGTTTCATTTTTTAAAATACCTGTTACTTTAATACCAGATTTAAATCCTCCGATTGCAGTGGTTGTCACGAACTATCAAGGGGCAAGTCCAATTGAAGTAGATGAAAAAGTTACGAAGCCTTTAGAAGCATCGTTAAGTACTTTACCAGGAATCGAGTCGATTAATAGTACATCCCAAGAAGGGGCTAATTTTATTCTTTTAGAATTCGATTGGTCTACAGATATGGATGCCATTCAGTTAGACGTTATGCAACGAATTGATATTACACCACTTCCTGATGGAGCAGATAAGCCAAGATTTCTGAAGTTTGATCCTGCTCAATTCCCAGTCATCCAGCTATCCCTAAACACGAAGGATTCAAAAGCTGAAATTCAACAAATAGCAAAGCAATTAGAGAAAGAATTATTGAGAACAGAAGGAGTCGCAAGTGTTAATATATCCGGTTCTTTAGTCGAAGAAGTGCAGATTTTATTGGACCAAGAGAAATTAAAAAACAAGGGACTTACACAAGCTGACATCGTACAAGTCATTCAGGCGAACAACATTTCACTTCCAGGTAATCCAGTTGAAACTAATGAGGATAAATCATTAACTACTAGAATTATTAGCACGTTAACATCTGTCGAAGATATAAAAAATTTAGTAGTAACTGTTAATCCTTTGGATGGGACAACTATTACGATTGCAGATATAGCGACTGTCGATTTAACTAAGTCAGAACAATTTTCTCAAACTAGAGCGAATGATGAACCAGCTGTTTTACTATCTGTTTTCCAGGAGTCTAGTGCCAATACTGCAAATGTTTCTACCGCTTTTCAGGGAGCATTAGATAAGCAACTTGAAAAAGAAGAGTTTAAAGATATAAAAGCAAATATTCTTTTTGATCAAGGAGACTATGTAAAAATTGCCATAAACAATATAGGAACTACGTTAATAACGGGTGGATTATTGGCAATGGTCATTCTGTTTATATTCCTAAAAGGTATTAGAAGTCCTATAATTGTTGGAGTCGCAATTCCATACTCCGTAATTGTTACATTCGTTCTCATGTACTTTGCTGGATTTTCACTAAATATTATGACATTAGGGGCGCTTGCACTAGGTATTGGGATGCTTGTTGATAACTCTATTGTTGTTATTGAGAATATAGAGCGGCACTTAGGATTAGGAAAGACTCCTAAAGAAGCGGCAAGTGTAGGAACGAGAGAGGTAGCTGGTGCTATAACAGCCTCAACTTTGACGACTGTAGCTGTTTTTGTACCCGTTTTGTTTCTTTCTGGTTTAATTGGACAAATATTTACGGAATTTGCTCTTACTATCTCATTTAGTTTGTTCGCATCCTTGGTAGTAGCCATTACTGTAATTCCAATGATGGCAAGTAAGTTATTGAAAAAGCCTAAAGGGAACTTAGAGGCTAAAAGAAGAAGGTCGAAAGCGTATAATAATTTTGAACGTTCGATTAAATGGACTTTAGGTCATCGTTCCATAATATTAATGATTACCTTTGTTCTATTAGTCGTTTCCGGAATAGGTTTGTTCCGAGTCGGAACAGAGTTTTTACCAGCAACTGACGAAGGATTTGTCACTATTTCAATAGATCTTGAAAAAGGCTCTTCATTTACAGCAACAGATACAGTGGTTCATAAAGTAGAAGAAATTCTACAAGAAGAAGAGGATATAGAGGTGTATGTAAGTTTTGTTGGAGGAAGTCAGGAAGGACAATCTAGAGGTAGTGCAAACTCCAATACGGCTGAAATCTCAGTGAAGTTAAAAGCATTAGAAGATAGGGATCGGTCTGTTTTTACGTTTGTTGATGAAGTACAGCCAAAAGTATTAAAAGTTGTAGGAGCCGATGCAGAGATTAATTTTAATGTGCAGACTGCTTCTGGCTCTTCTCCAAATGTTGTGTCATTTACTTTGTCCTCAAATAACAAGAAAGTCTTGGACACAGCAGTGAATAACTTACAACAGGATTTAGAAAGCTTAGAAGGTGTTGTCAAGGTTGCAAATGACTTAACTACTAAAGTAGAAGAGGTACAGATTAATGTCATTCGAGAGAAAGCAATTGAATATGGAATTGCTCCAGCTCAAATTGCACAGACAGTAAATAACATAACAAGAGGGGTTTTGGCTTCTCAGATTATTGATGAAAACGACAATGTATTTGGTGTTTATGTGAAATACGATGAAATGTATCGTAGTAACTTGGAGCAGTTAAAGCAATTGCAGCTACGTGCACCATCAGGTCAGTATATTGCATTACAGGACGTTGCAACTGTTGATATTGCTGAAGGACCAGTCGCCATTCGAAGCGTAGATCAAGCTAGTGCAATATCATTTTCAGTGAAATACGAATCCAAATATTCATTAGGGGATATGTCTGATTTAGTGGATGTGGTTATCCAGCAACAGAATTTCTCGGAGGATATTGATGTATCTTTTGGTGGAGATCGAGAATTAATGGATAACTCCAAGAATGATATGATTCTGGCAGTGCTGCTTGCGGTAGTACTAGTGTTTATCGTAATGGCAGCACAATTTGAATCATACAAATATCCTTTTGTCATCATGTTTACAGTACCACTTGTGGTTATAGGTGTCTTCATAGGACTATTTACAACTAATTTACCAATAAGTATTTCTGCTATCATCGGAATCTTAATATTGGTAGGAATTGTTGTAAATAACGGAATTGTATTGGTCGATTATATCAATCAACGAAAAGCAGATGGAATGCCCTCGTATGAGGCAATTATTACATCAGTCCGAGACCGTGTACGTCCCATTTTAATGACTGCATTGACGACGATATTAGGTCTTGTCCCATTAGCTTTAGGGATTGGAGAAGGTACGGAGATTAATCAACCAATGGCCATAACTGTTATTGGTGGATTAATAAGTTCTACTTTTCTTACTTTGTACGTAGTTCCGATAATTTATAGTTTATTTGATAAAGAAACAAGAAAAGAAACAACTAAAGATTCTGATAGTTAGTGAAAAGAGTCTTCAACTGAAGGCTCTTTTTTTGTATACTGGAAAAAAAGGGGTGTTGTTATTGGCTTCTGCGTTAATAACTGGATTTCCAGGTTTTTTGGCAAAGAATATTATGAAAGAGTTAAGAAAGCAACAAGCATATACAAAAATCTATGTTCTCGTACTTCCTTCTCAGATTGAATTAGCCGAGAGTATAATTGCAGAAATTTATCATGATCAACTTCATTCTCAAATAATTGAAATAGTAGAAGGAGATATTACGCTCGCTGGAGCAGGTATACATCAAGATACATTTGAAAAGTTATGTGACGAAGTAGAATATGTTTGGCATCTGGCAGCAATTTATGATTTAGCAGTGCCGAAGGAAATTGCATGGAAAGTGAATGTACATGGTACTGAAATGTTTAATAACGTAGTTACTCAGTTCTCCAAGCTAAAGCGATATACATATTTTAGTACTGCATATGTTGCAGGTTTGCGAGAAGGGAAATTGTTAGAAACTGAATTAATTCGACCAGTAGGATTCAAAAATCATTACGAAGAAACTAAATATGAGGCAGAATTGCTAGTGGAAAAGTTAAAAGAAAGAGTACCTGTTACTATTATTCGTCCTGGTATTGTTAGAGGACATTCAGAAACCGGTGAAACGATTAAGTTTGATGGTCCGTATTTTTTTGTTAATATGATTTCAAATTTAAGGAAGCTTCCTTTCCTACCCTATTTGGGTAAATCGAATGCATTTATAAATGTTGTGCCAAGTGATTATATAACCAAAGCATCCATCTATTGTTCATTAAGTGAAGAGGCAATAGGCAAGACCCTTCATCTGACAGATCCTAACCCTTATCCAGTAGAGGAGGTTTACAAAGCATTTGTGAAAGAAGTTACTGGGAAGTATCCAAAAGGAAGGTTCCCCTTAAGTATTGCGAAAACTGCTGTTTCCTTCTATCCAATTCGAAAACTTTTACAGGTGGAAAAAGAAACTTTAGACTACCTAACGTGGTATGCTACATTTGATACAACGAATGCGGAAGCAATTCTTTCAAAAGGGAATATTACTTGCCCAGATTTCATTCAATCTATACCACCGATGATTACATTTTATAACAATCATAAGCATGACCCATCTTTTCATATACCGATAAAATGAACTTCCTCATGCTGATAGAGTATTATTTGTTTACAAGAGCTGGAGTTATGGGTATAATTAGTAACATAACTAAATAAACTTTTGACTAACGTCAAAGGGGAGTAGCTATAGGGAAACCTATTTCATAGTCGTCATTACGTGGTTTATACCACCGGTTATGATAGCAATTATATTATTTTTGCTTAGCAAGACCTTTGCCTTTTTTAAGGCAGGGGTCTTTTTATATGCAAAAAAGGAGGATATTGATGGATACGGCAATATTATTGGAGTACGGTTGGGTAGTATTAGTTTTGGTAGGTTTAGAAGGTTTATTAGCAGCCGACAATGCAGTCGTTATGGCTGTAATGGTAAAGCATTTACCGAAAGCGCAACAGAAAAAAGCATTATTTTACGGTTTACTAGGTGCATTTGTATTTAGATTTTTAGCATTATTTATGATTACTTTCTTAGTGAATATTTGGCAGGTGCAGGCATTAGGTGCAGCATACTTGTTATTCATTTCGATAAAACACATTTATGATCAGCGAAAAACATCGGATAACCATATAGATATGGACGATATGGCACCTAAAAAAGGGTCGGGCTTCTGGATGACCGTTTTAAAAGTAGAGCTTGCAGATATAGCATTTGCGATTGACTCTATGTTAGCAGCGGTTGCAATAGCGGTAACATTGCCACATTGGGGAGAATATGAAATTGGTGGTATTAATGGTGGACAGTTCGCAGTAATGTTCATTGGTGGAGTAATAGGTCTAGTAATTATGAGATTTGCTGCACATAAATTCGTTCAATTATTGGAAAAAATGCCTTCCCTTGAAACAGCAGCATTCTTAATCGTAGGATGGGTTGGGGTTAAACTTGCGGTAATGACATTAGCACATCCGAATGTTGGAGTGTTAGATGAGCATTTCCCACACTCTACACCATGGAAAGTAACTTTCTGGGTAGTATTACTTGGAATTGCTATTGGTGGTTACCTTTTAGGTGTTGCGAAACAGAAAAAAGAAGCGTAATAATTTTAGAAAATGCGTAAAAAGATAGTTTTAGCTATCTTTTTACGTTTTTTTTTTTTACAATGAGATAATAATTACTCGAATTGTCGAAAGGAAATAAAATAATGAAGCAGCCACAACTTAAAAAGAAATTGAAATTTACACCTGCTCAAGTAATTGTCACTTATTATTTCATTGCGATTGCTATTTCTGTTATTCTTCTTCGTTTACCAGGAGTACATAAACCAGGGGTGGAAGTTGCGTTCATTGACAGTTTGTTCACCGCAGTCAGTGCTGTTTCCGTTACTGGTTTAACTGCAATAAGTATTTTGGATACATACAGTGTATTTGGCTATTTCATGCTTATTCTTATTCTTCAGCTTGGTGGAATTGGAATTATGTCGTTAGGAACATTTATTTGGTTAATAGCAGGCAAAAAGATTGGGCTGCGTGAAAGACAGTTAATAATGGTCGATCATAACCAATCCAATTTATCAGGTGCTGTTCATCTAATTAAAGAGATTGTTAAAATTCTACTACTTATTCAACTTATCGGCGCAATACTATTAACTTTATATTTTACACAGTATTTTGATACACTTAAGCAAGCGGCAATGCATGGAATATTTACATCTGTCTCCGCAACAACCAATGCTGGATTTGATATTACTGGTCAATCATTATTTGCATACCATAATGACTATTTTGTGCAAACGATCACGAGTATATTGATTGTATTTGGGGCTATCGGTTTTCCAGTTTTAATAGAAGTAAAGGAGTTTTTGTCTAATAAAAACAAAAATTTCCGTTTTTCTTTATTTACAAAGCTGACGACAATAACGTATGGCGCACTCTTAGTGTTTGGTACTGTGATGATTTTTTTATTAGAGCTTTTTAATTCGTTTAAAGGTATGCCGTGGCACGAGAAGTTCTTTACAGCATTTTTTCACTCGGTGTCCACACGTTCAGCTGGTTTAACTACGATGGATGTTACGTTATTTAGTGAAGGTACTAACTTTTTAATGAGTATTTTAATGTTTATAGGTGCTTCACCAAGTTCTGTAGGTGGTGGAATTCGAACGACTACATTTGCTATAGCACTTCTTTTTTTAATCCATTTTTCACGAGGAAAAGAAAATATTCAAATTTTTAATCGAGAAATTCACTTAATAGATGTCTATCGTTCCTATGCAGTGATTATTTTGGCATTAATAATGGTTTTTGTCGCAACATTATTACTCTCAGTTACGGAGCCTGATGTACCAATTGCCTCTTTGATATTTGAAATAACGTCTGCTTTTGGAACTTGCGGTATGAGTCTTGGGATTACAGGAGATTTGTCGGACATAGGGAAAGTTACTATTATGATTTTAATGTTTATCGGACGAGTTGGGTTAATATCGTTCTTGTTTACATTAGGAGGAAAGCATAACAAAACAAAATATCATTATCCGAAAGAGCGTGTAATTATTGGATAATATAAAAGCCGAGCAATGGAATTATTGCTCGGCTTTTTTTGAACCATTCTGGCATCAACAGGCAGTTATCTACTGCCCCTTGATACGAGAAAAACTCCATAAGATTACAAAAAAAGTGATACTGGTTGTGACGGACGTTACAACCAGTATCACTATAAATTCACTAGGTAATAATATAGGGAATTTTCTGTCAAAGCCCTTGGAAAACGATAGACACAGGTTTTTACATTAAAGTGTGTTTGCGCGTTTCCCATTAACAAAAGATAAATGAGGAGACTCAGATTTACCAAAAGTAGTTAATAAATATCCTTCTTTTTCCTCAATAGAACCGTGCATAAATGCATCTACATCAATAGAAATTGGCGTGATAAAGGTTTGCTTATACAATTCACGTTCATTCAACTGTAACGTAGTAAAGGCTTCTCCTGCTATACTTGGATCCTCTACTAATAATTTATACATTATAGACTGTTCTTCCTTACTAAGATCATTATTCCACCAGGGCTTGCGAGGCTGGAACTTCTGTTTTGATAAATAATCTAGTTTCATTACACTTCTAATCGTAGGCAATGATATATTCTCTAGTCCTTCTAAGAAGGCATAAAGTCTTGTAAATAAATCCTCTAATTGGTGACCGATTCTTGACCAGTTGCGCTCTTCCCAAAAAGTGCCGAATTGTTGAAAGAAATCGAAAGGTGTCTCAAATACATATTCGAATAAATACTCGAGAGTCCGATCCATTCGATGTGCATTCCAATATTTCTCTAAAACATCTTCTACTTGTTTAATACGTAAAATATCGTCAAAGTTTAACACATTATTTGAGAATATTTCGTATGGGGCTTGATCTACATAAACGTAGCCATATTTTTCAGCTTCGACGCGTAGTCCCGTCCCTCGCAGTAATTTTAAAAATCCTAATTGAAGTTCCTCAGGACGCATCTCAAATACTTCATTAAAAGTATTTCTAAATGAAGAATAATCTTCTTCTGGAAGGCCGGCGATTAAATCTAAATGTTGGTCAATCTTTCCACCGCTTTTAACCATCGTCACAGTTCGTTTTAGTTTTTCAAAGTTTTGTCGACGTTGAACAAGTTCATTCGTTAAGTCGTTTGTCGATTGAACACCTATTTCAAAGCGGAATAATCCAGCAGGGGCATTATCATTTAAAAATTGAATAACTTCCGGACGCATAATATCGGCTGTAATTTCAAATTGAAAAACTACTCCAGGATGATGCTCGTCTATAAGAAATTGAAACATTTCCATTGCATAGCTTCGACTAATGTTAAATGTTCGATCGACAAATTTAATGATTTTTGCACCATTTTCCATTAAATATCGAATATCATTTTTTACTTTATCTCGATTAAAATATCGGACGCCAACTTCTATAGAAGACAAGCAAAATTGACAAGAAAAGGGACAACCTCTACTCGTTTCCACATAGACAATGCGCTTCGACAAATCAGGAAGATCCTCCACGAAACGATAAGGGGAGGGAGATAATCTTAAATCCAGTTTTGGCGGTAGCACATTAAGTATAAATTTGTCATCTTGTACATATGCTAGACCAGGAACTTCTTTTATCTCTCTTTTATGAGATAAAAAGTCTAGCAAATTTTTAAACGATTGCTCTCCTTCACCAACGACCACGTAATCGATTTCTTTTACTTTTCGTAACCAAATATTTGTATCGTAAGAAACTTCTGGACCTCCTAAAACGACTACTATTGTAGGATCTACAGTTTTAAGCATTTTAATAACCTTTATCGTTTCTTCAATATTCCATATATAGCAACTAAAACCCACAACGTTCGGCTTCTTTTGATAAAGGTCAGCAACGATATTAAAGGTCGGATCTTTAATTGTGTATTCTACTATTTGGGGGTGATACTCAGGTTCAGCATATGCTTTTAAACAGCGTAGTGCTAAATTGGTATGGATAAACTTTGCATTCAAAGTGGTTAATATTATATTCATTGTTCATAAACTCCTTTATTAATATATCTATTGTATCAGTCATTAGTATTGTCGACAATATAGGCTAAAAGAATCATGCAAATTTGTTCGACATTATGGAATAATCAGAATAAATAAACAAATATTATTTTCGACTATATAATTTTGTAATTGTAATAATCTGAAAGGCTGGTGTCTTCTTGTTAACAAAATATGATAATAAAGAAAAGTTTGATCATATATTTCAGCTATTTTCAAGTGGGCTGATTTTTATTAATGACAGAGGGATACTATTAGACATGAATTCGTATGCCGAAAAAATTCTACTCATAAATAAAAGTGACTATATTGGTAGAAATGCAAAGGATTTATACAATATGTTTAATCTTTGCGACGAAGAGAAAGAAATTCTCACAGAAAAACTCCAAAAAGAAGGATATTTGGAAAATCATTTGGAATACCAACCAATCGATGGTGAATATAAATATGTACATGTAGTAATTTCTAAACAAATAGATAGTGGACTATATCTATTAGAAATAAATGATGAATCTGAAAAGATATATATGAAGAAAAGATTAGATCAATCTGAATCACTTCGTACATTAGGACAACTTGCTGCCGGAATAGCACATGAAATTCGGAATCCAATGACCTCGTTAAAAGGCTTTACACAATTATTAAGTCAAAATGCAACAGAAGATACGCAGCGTTATTTAACTGTTATTAAACACGAAATCGATCAAATGGAGAATATTCTAACTCAATTTTTAGAGCTTTCTAAACCAAGTAAATCTAAATTAAATGTTATCTATGTGGAAGATACAATTTTAGAAGTGGTTAATTTTATGGCGCCGGAAGCATTATTGAAGTCCATAAATTTAAATGTTTCTAGTCAAGTAACCAAAGAATGTCATGTTGTTGGAGATAGTCAATTATTGAAGCAGGTATTTATAAATGCTATTAAAAACGGAATAGAAGCAATGCCTAATGGTGGAAATATCCTTATTAATATTTCGTGCAAGCCGGGACACGTAGTCAGTATTTCTGTGAAGGATCAAGGGCATGGGATTGATGATATAAATATCAATAAAATTTTCCAACCATTTTTTACTACTAAAACAGCAGGGACAGGCCTAGGACTCTCACACGTTTATAAAGTTATAGAAGAACATGGCGGAAATATAGAAGTTAAGAGCAAAGTTGGAGAAGGTACTACTTTCGATTTTTTACTACCCTGCAGAAAAAAATATGATGGTTTTTGACAATTTAAACCACGGACCTATATAATAGTTGTTAATGTATTTAATATAGGTGAGGATGAAGTAATATGACAGCAGAAAAAACTACCAGTGCTCTAAAACTATTCATAGTATTGTCACGTGCCCATAAAGTAATTCACGAGTGTACCAATCAGTTTTTTCAAGAAAACGGTTTAAATCCCACTGAATTTGCTGTAATGGAGCTTTTGTATCATAAAGGTAAACAGCCACTTCAGCAAATTGGTAATAAGATTTTATTAGCAAGCGGTTCTATCACATATGTTGTTGATAAATTAGAGGGACGAGGCTATGTTAATCGAGTGTCTAGTCCAACTGATAGACGTGTGACATATGCAGAAATATCTGCAGAAGGTTCAAAATTTATGGATGAGTTATTCCCGCGCCATGAAGAACAATTAGTCAGTCTGATGGATGCATTATCGGAAGATGAGAAGCAGGATGTAATTGAACTCATAAAAAAATTAGGTCTATCTATTAAAAACTTATCGTATTAAAAAGAAACTTCGAGCCTGTAACAGGATCGAAGGTTTTTTTATAAGAAAGAATAAATAATACTACTGATTTCCTTAATATTCCTAGCCTTTTTTTGCCCGGATTTAAATTTAAGTTCACGAAAAAAGAGAGCGGTAGTTAGTGTATTGCTCACTATCTCACGCTCTTAAACTATTATTTAGTTTTAATTGTTTCTGCCATTTGTACAAATGTTTCAAGGGCAGGTGACTCAACTGTGTCAAATATTGTTAGTTTAACAATAAGTCCTTCTCGTTCAAATACATAACCTGAAACTTTACCTTCAGGGGTATCAATTTGATGTGCAGAAGTATTTTTTATATCTTCATTTGTTGGAATAAGATTTTCGTCTTGAATTTCTGTAACAGTAGAAGATTCATTGGAAGCTTGTAAAGTTGTAACTAAATTTTCTTGAATTCCCTCGATAGTTGCTTGATCTGCTGAGAAAGTTTCAATACGCATGGACTGTAAATCGTTGTTTTGATTGAACAATAGGTCTTTATTAGGTTCTTCTCCAGTTAGCTCATAACCTTCGACCACTGTGATGGAATAGTTTTGACTATCACTTTCCGTAGTAGTTCCTTCTAATACTACTTCCGGAGACTCAGCAGATTGTGCTGAATCAGTGTCTGTAGCGGTTTCAGTCTCAGTTTCTGTATTCTCCGTTACCTCAGGAGTTGTTTGTTCCGTATTTTCAGTTACTGTTTCTCCAGTCTTATCTTGTTCTTCTGTTGTTGTGCTTGTTCCGCAGGCCGCGAGTATAACTGTTAGTAAGAGGATTGTCAGCATTGAATAAATTTTTTTCATCATAATTCAGCTCCTTTTGTATTTGGACGATAAAGGTCTTCATATGTTTCAATGGAAAGGCAAAATTAAAAACAATAGCACTAGCAATGTAATATGTGCGAGAACAATAGCAGTGATACTTCTTTTCCACTCGTATAGTATACCAAAGATAATACCAACGAAAAATCCTCCTAATATACCTATCCAAAAACCAGTGAAAATGAACGACAAACCAAATAGCAAAGAACTTAAAATAACAGCATACTTTGGCTGCATAAATTTTTTCAATTGCTCTTGGATTAATCCTCTCCAAAAAAGCTCTTCCCCAGGAGCAATGATGAATATTAATAATAGAAAATGCCAAATGGTTGTTGGTCCAAAATGGCTTAAAAAATTATGAATACTGCTTGTCCAATATGCTGGTCCCATTTCTAATAAGAGATAAGCACCTAGCATGCCAGCGTAAGAAAGCACGCCGAACATAATCCCAAGAAAAATTAAGCGAATAGAATTGTTGTCTTCTTCGATTTTGGAATAATAGAAAAAAGCTGCCATAAGGAAAAATACGGAGAAAGTATAAAAGTACCAAAAAACTTTTTCATTTGAAAAAGCAATCCAGGATAGACAATAGGCCAGAATTAATGAAATTACTAGTTGATATATTGGAGATTGACGAAACATAATACACATCCTTCTAATATTTAAAAAAACCGTCCATCTAATCGAGAGGAACGGCATGACGTTTAATCTTCATTACTATATAATATTTTATAACGCTTGTGATTAATAACTGTTTTCTCTTCGGTCTCCAGTTCATTAAAGTTTTCCATATAAGTTAAATTAACTATTACCGAATTTTCATTTACTTTCTCTACAATACCTTGAAGACCATCTTTAAATTCTATGATATTCCCAACTTCAGCTATTTTCATAGAGTGTTCCATCCCCTTAAGAACATAATATAATACAGTTTGCCTTAAAATTACTCATACGTAAAGTATTTTAACTAAACTTCTTAAAAAAATATTGAAAATAATAGATGAAAGGATTTGAACAAATGCAAGAATCATATGAAGTAAAACTTAATATGCTACAAAGTGGAGAAATTAACGAAATAGTAATTGAAAAAAATGATTTTATCGCTTTAAGAGAAGTTTTAGTACAACGTGAGGATTTTAAACATTTTTCTGGTAATGCAAAACAAGGAGGACAGGTAGTATATACATATTTAGAGGTTCCTAGGAGTTAAAGATGTCATAAATTGTCGCACACTTATTGGTTTAGTCTCTGTCTTCAACAGGTATACTGAAAAGAATATACATGTTAAAAGGAGCGATTCAATATGTCAGAGAAAAGTTTAAAAAGATTAGAGTGTACTAGGGAAAAAATGTACAGATCAGCCTTAGAAAAAGGTGTTTTAAACACTGATACGATTAAATTGAGTGAAGAGTTAGATCAGTTATTAAATGAATTTCAATATATTAATACGGATGAAGAGAAAACTAAAATAGAGTGATAACAAGGGGAGAGAATTAATTGAGTAGTATATCATTATTACAAAGGGAACTGAATAAAGCCATTGTTGGAAGAGAAAAAGAAATTAACTTTATGCTAATGGGGTTGTTAGTAGAAGGTCATGTCCTATTAGAGAGTGTACCCGGCTCGGGGAAAACGATGATGGCTAAGGCTTTTGCAGAAGCTATTCATGGTGAATTTAAACGTTTACAATTTACACCAGACGTATTGCCTTCAGATGTTACGGGTATTAGCTATTTTCATCCACAAAAACAAGAATTCGTTCTTCGCGTAGGACCAGTAATGAGTAATATATTACTTGCAGATGAGATCAATCGTGCCACTCCACGAACCCAGTCTAGTTTGTTGGAAGCAATGGAAGAAAAACAGGTTTCCATTGACGGGGAAACGATTCCTCTTTTAAAGCCATTCATGGTAATTGCTACACAAAATCCAGTAGAATCGCAACAGGGGACTTTTCCTTTGCCAGCCGCACAATTAGATCGTTTTTTATTTAAGTTGACGATAGATTATCCTTCGCAGGAACAGGAAAAAAGTATTCTGCAGCAATTTGGTCGCACACCAGGAAAAGTAAATATCGAAAAAGTTGTTACATTGAATCAAATCCAGGAGTGGTCAGAACAAGTAAAAGAAGTAACTGTCCATGAGGATATCATGACATATATCATTCAAATTGTGCACTATACAAGAAATCATCCATACATAGAACTAGGATTAAGTAGCCGAGCATCTTTAGCAGTCTTACAAGCCGCAAAGGCATATGCATTTATTAATAATAGAGGATTTGTGACGCCAGATGATGTGAAAAATGTTATTGAACCAGTATGTCTTCACCGGATGAAGTTATCCTCACAAGGTATGCTTATACATGATTTAACCGAAATTCTCAAAACAATAGTAGAAGAGGTAGAAGCACCTGTTGAGGCTAATATACGATGAATTGGAATCGTCATGGTTCAGGCATGAGGAATACGAAGATGTACATAGATTTCCTCGTATTTGCTGTTATTCTAAGTTTTCTCTTCAAGCAGTTTACCTTTGTTGCAGTTATTTCATTTTTATTGTTAGTCGCGCTAGTACAAATAATTTATTATCGCCAAGTAGGAAAAAAATTTGAATTTGTCAATGATAAAAAAAGAGTACGATTAATGACAAATATAACTTCAGATTTTACATTTACTTTTCATAATAAAGGGTTACCGATTTGGAACGCAATTTTAACCATTACATTTCAAACAACTATTAAGCCAGATGGAATACCTAATACATTAATAGGTGACTTTCACGAAGTTAAAATACCTTTTTCGATTGGATATAGAAAAAGTGTCTCCTTAAAGGTACCTATTCAAGGAGTGAGCAGAGGTCTTGCGAGGATAAAACAACTGGAAGTCCAAATACCTCATCCTTTAACCGATGGATCTATCATATTGGAATATAAACCTTATATATTACTAGATGCCATTGTTTTCCCTAATATATATGATATTAAAGAAAGTTTTGTGCCATCTAAACTAAAGCAAGGAGATTTGGCATTAAATTCCTCTTTGTTTGATGATCCTTTCTTCCCAGTAGGTACACGGGAATATGCGCCAGGGGATCAGTTTCATCATATACATTGGAAGGCGACTGCAAAGACTGGGCAGTTGCAGACGAAGGTTTTTACACGTGTAGCTAATGTGTCGGTTTTATTTATTGTCCATGTTGGAGAAAAGTACAGTGTTCTGTCTGATTTTGAACAGAAGTTAGAGTGGCTTGCTTCATACATAGATGCTTGCTATAAGGAAGATATCCCTTTTTCGTTTGCTATTAATGTTCGAGCTCCCGGAAAGGTGCCGTTTGTGTATCTACCTTTAGGTAGTGGGGATTCCCATCGTATAAAGGCAATGGAAATACTATCGATTCTATCGATTGCTAATAGTATTATTCCTTTTGATAAATTACTAGCATATATAAATATACATGAGGAGCTACCAGTTGCAACGTATGTGATGTCGCCATATACAGAAAAGCATAGCCCTTTACTCCATAATTGGGAGCAACGAACAAATGTTATATATAAATCGCCTGCGAAGATAGGGGGCATCTCACGTGGATAATATGATTAACCCTATAAAAGTTCAGGCACAGTCAATGGGGAAATACATTAAAGATGTATGGATCATTGCACTACTTTTAGTTATAGTCCAGCATGAAACGACTTTTACATTACCTTTTTTATGGATCATCCTTCAAATTATTATCGCTATTCTCGTTCAAATAATATTTAGTAGAACTGGTCCAAATCCCATTATTCCATTTATAATTCCTACCATTGTTCTCTTAATATTATTTTTGTTTCATTCTCCTTTTTGGTTATTTTTAGTTGGCAGTGGGATTTCGATATGGCGTGTACAAGTAAGATTTCTTAAAGAGCAGGATGATCAAACGTATGAAAGTGACTATTTTATTTACTACTTTTTAGTATTTTTAGCCGTTCATTTTATTGGCTTTATTCTGAAGTTGGACGATTATTCAACCACTTCATATAGCGTAGTTATTTCGGGGATAGTAATATTTGTTGCAATGCGTTTGTATGCTGTTTGGATCAGTACGAACAAACAAAATTCAGCATCTCTTACTTATGTGGTAGGGGGATTTATCCTAGGTTTGTTATGTATAGCGGGTTTATCGACAGGCTTATATTTTGTCATTCCATTTATAAGAAAAGTGCTTGATATTCTATTAGAGAAGGTTGTTAGTATTGCTATTATTCCATTCCTACCGTTATTAGAATATCTAGAAAAGCTATTAAGTAAGTTAGAAATTAAAACACCGGAAGAAACCGAACGTATCCAGTCAGAAGAGCAAACGGAATTGGAACCACCTGAATCGTTCGAGGGATTTATTGGAGATGGCTTTTTGTTTGAAATAATTCTCTTTGCAATATCTGCTATAGTCATAATATTATTTGTTCGATTTTTATTGAAAAATAAATCAGATACAATAACGACAAAGCCCAGTGTTATTCATTATTTAAACAAAGAACTAGAGGATCAGGAGGAAAAGCAACTGAATGGTCAGCTATCACTTTATAAAGTAAATACCTCTCTGTTAAGAGAAAAATATAAAGAATTTGAAGTAGAGGCTTCCTTCTATGGTTTTCACAGAACAAAGAGTGAAACTGTACGCGAGTGGTTTCTAAGGATGAAATGGCCAGTGAAGAATGAGTTCTTTCAAATTTATGAAGAATTAAGATATGGCGATGTAACTATATCTTCAGAGAAAGCCGAATTATTCCTCTCAAATCTAGAAGAAATAAAAATAACATTTTTTTTCGAAAAAGATGTTTAAAAAATATAGAACGGGGCATATTAATAAAGAACACAGCAACATTCTCATTTCCCCCTTTTTTAAGGATCATCCAAAAGTTATATGGATGGTCCTCTTTTTTTGGTACACTAAATGTATTAACAATATAAATGGGGGATTAGCTATGTTAAAACAAATGAAGGTTGGATTTATCGGCACCGGTGTAATGGGCAAAAGCTTGGTGAAACATTTATTAAATGCAAATCATGATGTAACTGTTTATACCAGAACCAAGGAAAAGGCGGCTGATCTAGTAAAAGAAGGCGCAAAAATGGCGTCATCTCCTAGCGAGGTTGCCCAAAAAGTGGAAGTTCTATTTACAATGGTAGGTTACCCTTATGACGTGGAAGAAGTATATTTTGGAGAAAGAGGCATTTTTCAAGTAAACAATCCAAATCTAATGGTTATAGATATGACAACATCCACTCCTACTTTAGCAAAAAAAATAGCTGACAAAGCGAATGAGAAAGAGATGCTCTCGTTGGATGCACCTGTTTCTGGAGGAGATATTGGTGCACAGCAAGGGAAGCTTTCAATTATGTGTGGAGGAGAGAAGTCGACTTTTGACCAAGCCCTACCTATCTTAAATCTATTTGGAGAAACTATTTTATACCAAGGACCAGCTGGAGCAGGTCAGCATACGAAAATGTGTAATCAAATAACTATTGCTTCAGGCATGATAGGCGTTTGTGAAGCATTAGCGTATGGAAAGAAGGCTGGATTAGATTTAGATCAGGTATTGCGTTCGATATCAACGGGAGCAGCGGGTTCGTGGTCTCTTAGTAATTTAGCACCAAGAATAATTGCGGGTGATTATGAGCCAGGCTTTTATATTAAACATTTTGTGAAGGACATGAAAATAGCATTGGAAGAGGCAGAAAAGATGAATCTGCAATTACCTGGTTTAACTCTAGCAAAATCTTTGTATGATGATTTAGTTAATGAAGGTTATGCTGAAAATGGTACACAAGCCTTAGTTAATCTCTATATATAATGTAGTAACTTTTTACTAGTACATGTTATACTAGTGGTATTACAAACTATAAAGGCAGGAGATTCATCATGAACGATCATAAAGGAATATTACTTGAAAGTGGCACAAACGAATTAGAAATTGTGGAATTTCAAGTTGGACAAAATAAGTTTGGTATAAATGTAATCAAAGTAAAAGAAATAATTCAGCCGATCCCAATTACTTTTATTCCACATGCGCATCCACATGTCGAAGGGATTGTTCAACTTCGTGGTGAGGTCTTGCCTGTAGTAAGCATGAATAGAGTTTTAGGAATACCGGTACAAAACAAAAGTGACCAAGAAAAGTTTATCGTAGCAGAATTCAACAAACAGCGTGTTATATTCCATGTGGATAATGTCACGCAGATTCATCGTATATCATGGGATCAAATTGAAAAACCATCCGAGATTTACCAAGGAAGCTCTTCACATGTTATTGGAGTTATTAAAAGACAAGATCAAATGATTCTATTAATAGATTTTGAGAAAATCATAGTCGATATTAATCCTGAATCAGGTATTAGTGTAGAATCTGTGAAAAAGCTTGGTAAACGAGAGCGTTCAGACAAAAAAATTGTGATTGCTGAAGACTCACCTTTACTCCGTAAACTGCTACATGATACGCTGATCGAAGCGGGTTATGCTAACTTAGAATTTTTTGAGAACGGCTTAGATGCGTTGACCTATTTAGAGCAACTAACAACAGTAACGAGTGACATTTCAGAGCATGTGCAAATTGTTGTAACAGACATTGAAATGCCTCAAATGGATGGTCATGCACTAACCAAAAGGATAAAAGAGCATAATCATTTATCAAAGCTTCCTGTTCTTATATTCTCTAGTTTAATAACAGATGATCTTCGTCATAAAGGCGACCAAGTTGGTGCAGAAGATCAAATTAGTAAACCAGAAATAGCTGAACTAGTCTTAAAAATAGATAAGTTTATTTTATAGGCTTTGTTAGCGTCCGCCGTAGCGGAAAAGGACAGTAGTAGAAACCTAAAAGAAAGCCCCGAAAATTTTACGAAAAGTAAAGTTTTCGGGGCTTATCATTTTTAAAGAAAGGTTTGTCCCAGCCTCTTTCTTTAAAAAATTCAGTTTTAATATAGAGATAGAACTATCTAATAAATCGTAAAGACTACATAATAAATTCATAAATGCTTACCTATCTAAATAGGATTTCATTGTGCGTTTGGTTCGATTCTCTCGCATGTAGGGCTTAGTACAAACAACAGGTTTGGTTGAGGACTTTTTCGCAATAAGTTGAGGACCAATATATTCGGTAAGTAACTGCTTAGCCATCTTTAAATTCATTTTTCGAATTGGGTTTCGATAAGAATCATCTAGATGTCCAAGATGTGGGAGGTTCTTAAAATCTTCTTTTACCGGAATCATATGAAAATAGTAGTCGGCATACTGGATTAAGACTGAGGACTGTTGTTGGCTATTCTTCGGATTTCTAACGAAATGAAGTCCTACCTTCTTTGCCTTGTTTTCTGCTAAAAGCTTATTGATTGTTAACTTTTTCAATTCATAAAGTAGTTTGTTATCAATTGCGGTTTTCGCATGACGGTTTACTGTGTAGATTGCTGTTGCAATGTTTTTTTCGTCTAATATTAAGGACATATAATCCTCCCTTCGAAAGCTGCTCCATTATTATATCATACCAATTCCCCAATAAATTGTGTACACAAATCAAAAAATATTATAAATAAATTTATTTAAATAACAATTCTAAAGAAATTAGTGAATAAGACGATATAATGAAGTAAAGTTATTCATATTACAAGTACTTTTGACGTGATCATTGGAGGACTATATGCATAAATCATCAAAAACAAAATTAGCTATCAGTGATTATTTAATAAATCTCGTTAAGGAAAATCCATTCATCCCAGTACTTGTACTCAAGCAAGATGAACAAAATAGATTTTCTATTATTTATGTTAATGATGCTACTACTTCCATTTTACACCCATTTGAACAAAATGTACTAGAAGAGTTGTCGAACCAACTACAAAAACTACTTTTTGGCAATAGAAAGCATGAGTTTCATCAAAACATTCCTTTTACTATTCAAAAACAATTATATATATATCACGTATCTATTAGTTTGTTAGAAGATGGCATAGAAAGAGTTTATGGTGTGACATTGTACAATAACACGAAATCTGAGCTTGAAAAAAGTAGGTTAAAAGAATATAAAGATAAATACCTTTCCCTGTTTAATAATAATTTGGATCCTATTATATCAGTTTGTGAGGACGGAAATATTCTGGACATGAACGGAATAACGTCAAAAATTTTGGGATATGATCCAAAAACCTTAGTTGGCCTATCAATTGAACACCTCATTGAAGAAAATTCAATGAGGAACTTCCAATTGATGATGAAGCAAACATTAACGGGCTATGCTACGGAAATGCAAAATTGCTTAATACAGCACGTTAAAGGGCATTTTTTGCCTATGTATATAAAAGCAATACCACAAGAAACAAACAATACAGTTAGTGGGCTCCATTTGGTTCTGCGTGATATAGCTGGGGAGTCAGAAGATCAAGAACAATTGTATTACCTTGCATATCATGATCAATTGACTGGTTTATGGAATAGACGTGCCTTGAAGGAGCACCTACGGGATGCCCTAGCCAATGCACCATTTGATTCAGAAATATCGGTAATACGAATTGATTTAGATCGATTTAAAATGATAAATGAATCACTTGGCTATAGTTATGGAGATGAGCTCCTGAAAAAAATTACAGATAGACTTAGTTTATACATAGATAAGACAAGTAATTTATATCGTCAAAGTGGTGACGAATTTGTTTTTATCGTTATTAATAAATCTAGAGATGAAACTAGTAGTTTTGCTAATAGAATTTTAATAGAACTTTCTAAGCCATTATACTTAGATCATCAGGAATATTTCGTAACTGCTTCTGTTGGCATTTCCATGTACCCTTTCGATGGAAAAAAGATGGATGAGCTACTAATAAAAGCGGACCAAGCTCTATATGTGGCGAAGGATAGAGGGAGGGCTCATTATCGTTTTTATCAAGAACAAATGAATTTAGCCTTTCCTAATGATGCCTTAATGGAATCGCATTTGCGAAGAGCGATTGAAAAAGAAGAGTTTTCTATTCATTATCAGCCACAGGTAAATCTTGTAACAGGTGAAATTAATTCATTTGAAGCATTACTTCGGTGGAATAATAGGAAATTTGGATATGTATCCCCTTTGAATTTTATACCGCTTGCAGAAGAGTCTGGGATGATTATGCAAATTGGAGAGTGGGTACTCGAAGAGGTTTGTAAACAACTGAAGTATTGGCAAGAAAAAGGATATCGACCAGTTAGAATTGCAGTGAATATATCGCCAAAACAATTTATACAAGATAATTTTGCTATGAAGATAAACGAAAAAATTCAAAAGTATGATATTTGTCCAAGTTCGTTGGAAGTGGAAATTACGGAAAGTGCAATGACGGATATGCAAGATACTTTTACAACTCTAAAAGAACTGAAAGAAATAGGCGTTGTTATTTCGATTGATGATTTCGGAACTGGTTATTCTTCCTTAAGTTATTTAAAGAAATATCCAATCGATATTATTAAAATAGATCAATCGTTTATAAAAGATATGGAATTAGATGAGAAAAATGCAGCTATTGCTACAACGATTATCCAACTTGCCCATAGTTTAGGTATGGAAGTTATTGCTGAGGGTGTGGAAAAGGATAAACAAGTAGAAATACTTAAATCTGCTAATTGTCAAAAAGCGCAAGGGTATTTGTTCAGTAAACCTGTTTCAATCGAGTATATAAACAAATCATATATGCAGTATGTTTAGCCGAAAATTCTTTTTAAGGAGTTTTCGGTTTTTTTTTGAATTAAATATGATAAAATATTGAGTGAATGTTCATTCAATTAAAAGGGGTGTTTTATGATGTTGAAACAAAAAACAATTATCATTACAGGTGGATCAAGCGGAATGGGAAAATACATGGCTATGAAGTTTGTATCAGAAGGTGCAAATGTAGTTATAACTGGACGTGATTTAGAAAAGCTAGAGAGCGCTAAAAAAGAAATTCAAGCATATGGTAATACTATATCGTCCTTTCAAATGGACGTTCGTAACCCAGAACATGTAGAGGCAATGATTCAGTTTGCGGACAAAACATACGGTCATGTTGATGGTTTAGTTAATAATGCAGCGGGTAATTTTATAGTAGAAGCAGAAAAACTTTCTCCAAATGGATGGAAGGCAGTTATAGATATAGTCTTAAATGGTTCTTTTTATTGTTCAAGTGCTATTGGAAACTATTGGATTAGCAAAGGAAGTAAGGGGTCTATTATAAATATGCTTGCGACTTATGCATGGGGAGCAGGCGCTGGAGTGGTTCATTCAGCTGCAGCAAAAGCAGGTGTTATGTCATTAACGAGAACATTAGCAGTAGAGTGGGGGACTAAATATGGAATTCGTGTAAACGGAATTGCACCTGGACCTATCGAACGCACTGGAGGAGCAGAAAAGCTATGGGAATCAGAGGAAGCAGCTAAGCGTACGCTTCTATCAGTTCCACTTGGACGCCTTGGAAAACCAGAAGAAATTGCAGAACTCGCAGCATTTATATTGTCCGACAAAGCATCTTATATGAATGGTGAAATTGTTACTCTAGATGGGGGACAGTGGTTAAATCCAAATCCATTTTAATATAAAAGAAAGCGATTTCATGGTTTTTTTATTCCTTTAATATGCTATGATAGCTACATAGGGTGTTTTCTTATGATGAAAGCAAACAAAGGAGTAGGATGCAATGATAACCGTGAGCAGCAAAGATTTTTTAGAAATTCCGATTTTGGAGTATATAATATCTGCAGAAAAGGTTGCACATGTACAACTTGGAAATAATGCGGAACATGCTTTACTTGTACTCACCAAAACAGGCTATTCTTCGATACCAGTATTGGATGTAAAATATAGATTACAGGGTTTAATAAGTTCACAGCAAATTACAGACGAAATTTTAGGATTAGAACATATTGAATATGAACGTTTACCAGAGTTAAAAGTAGACGATATTATGAAAACAGACATAGCTGTCATTCATGTGGATGAAAAGTTTCGAAAAGGATTAGATTTATTAGTAAATAATCCGTATGTTTGTGTAGTAGACGATGAGCGTACTTTTTTAGGGATTTTAACAAGAAGAGTTATTTTGAAACAAATGAAAAAGTACCTTTATCAAGCACAATAAGATACTAGATATTTTTTAAGTATGGAAGGCCAATCTTAGTTGGCCTTCTTTTTTTAAGGCAAGTATATAAAGTATCCGTGAAGTTGTTCCCATTGATTGGAGCGGGTGGCGGCGAATCCAGTGGAACAGCATGAGCGAGTGACTACAGGCTCGAGCCGTGCCCACGGAAAGCGTCCTCCTAAAGCGGAAATTGCGTTTCTTGGATATTACTTTAAAGAACCAGCGTCTTTTTCCGGTTTTACTTATTTGCTCATAAAGCATAGAAATAATTCAATTTGAAAAGAGGGAAGACAGTGGTAACAGATTTTCTAATTATCCGAACATTAGCAGAAGAACAAAACATGCGAAAAGCAGCAGAGAGACTATTTTTATCTCAACCAGCTTTATCTCTAAGACTTCAAACAATTGAAAAAGAATGGAATGCGAAGCTTTTTTTAAGATCACAAAAGGGCTTAACTGCAACTCCAGAAGGAGAGCTAGTTATTGAGTTTGCCAACCAAATTCTTCAGCAAAGGGAGGAAGTATACGAAACGATTCAATCGTTAACATCTAAAGTACACGGGACCTTGAAAATTGCATGTGCTTCAATCGTTGGTCAAAACTGGTTACCGATGGTATTGAAGGACTTCGTGCAAACTTACCCAGAAGCAAAAATTTCTTTGTTGACAGGATGGAGCTCAGAAATTGTTAAATCGATTTATGATGGAGAAGCTCAAATTGGCATAGTGCGTGGTCAATCTGATTGGAAAGGAAATAAGATTCATTTATTTAGAGATACTTTATATTTGGTGGACAAGGAGATGACTTCCATTGATGAAGTGTTAACGACGGAAAAGCCTTTTATCCAATTCAAAAGTGATTCTAACTACTATCAGGAAATTCAACAATGGTGGCAAAAACATTTTGCAATTAATCCTAAAAGACAAATTATTGTTGATCAAATTGAAACATGCAAGCAAATGGCGTTAAATGGAATTGGTTATGCTATTTTACCTTCTATTACTTTAACAGGTCATGAAGAGGTAAATAAAATTCCGCTGACAAATAATGAAGAACAATTTGAATTAACTAGAGATACGTGGCTTATCGGTTATGATGCGGCATTTGAATTACCCCAGGTAGATGCGTTTGTCGAAATTGTAAAAAAACATGCAAATAACTTTCAATGAAAGGAACCTAACTACACCATTAACGTACTAATACATATATAGACAAGGGGGGAAAAAGATGCATATTAAAAAGTTTGTGATGGTTATTTCGGCATTTATGCTTTATTTTATATTTTCGCCATCATTAGAAGCTTTAGCAGCGCCTGAACTAAATGTAAAAGTGACAACTGGGTTTAATGGAAAAGCAAAATATGGTGAAGGATTGCCCATAACTCTTACAGTTGAAAACAAAGGAGATGCATTTTCCGGTGACATCGTTCTTGATCTAGCGGAGTCTTATAACATTGGGAATGCACAGTCTTTCCCTTTTGAGATTGGCGCAGGCGAAACAAAGACTGTTCAAATTGCAGCAAGTGGATTAGCAGAAGACTATATGTATCAAGGAACTAATGTTCAATTGATCCATTTTTTTGAGGGAGGTTGGGAAAAAGGTAAATCCATTGAGTTCAAAGGAAACAAAACTTTTAGAACAAGCTTTCAAGATCCCGCAACCATTTACTATTTAACATTAACAGAGAGTGCGGATCGTCTAAAGGTCCTCAATCAACTAAAACAACCAAATCAAGTAAACGATGAAATTATACATGTAGCTCAGCAGAGCAACTTTGCATTACCAAATGAGGCGGTTGCTTGGGAAATGGCAGATTACATTATTATAGATGAGTTTGTGATTGCTGATTTAACTGAGCAGCAACAGCAAGCACTTATCGATTATGTTACTTTTGGTGGAATAATTGTAGTTGGTGCCTCTGATAATGTAATAGCAGAGCTTGGAAAACTAGGGGATTATTTACCATTAAATTTACATACAACCACACAAAGCATAACCGCTCAGCAAGTAAGTGCATTAACTGCGAACAACTTATTGACGAATAATTTAAAAGTATATGATGCAAATTTGACTGAAGGATCGTCACCATTACTTCAACTGGATGGGACAATATTAGCAGGTAAGAAGCAAGTAGGTAGCGGGACGATCATACAAACTACTTTTTCACTAGGAGATGCACCTTTGGCAGCTGATCCTGTTTATAGTGATTTAATTTCCACTATATTGCAGTCAGTACAAGTGAAAAATACACAAAGTATGTATGGATATAATACGAAAGACGAGCTTGTATATAATTTAGGGGGAACGAATTCGTTATTCAGTTCCTTTAAAGTATCTACACCTCTCATGATTGGAATCGTCGTTGTTTATATGATCATAATAGTTCCATTGTTATATATTATTTTGAAAAGAAAAGATAAGCGCGAGTATGCCTGGGGTATCATTCCTCTCACCGCGATAATTGCTTCACTAGCGATTTTTGGCTACGGTGCAAAGGATCGAATAGCAAGACCTCAAGTTCAGCAATCCTCCTTCCTTCAAGTAAATGATGATAAGAGCCTGCATGGATATTATGCTGAATCGATATTAAGTAATAAAGGTGGGGATTTCACTTTTGAAGCTCCAATTTCTACTACGATGGTTGCCCAAAGAGTTACAAACTCATTAACAGGTCAGACTGCCAATGTGCATGAAGATGCCATTATGGAAAAACATGCAACAAATAGTGAACTGATATTCCGAGATGTTGGTTATTGGTCTGTATCTACCTTTTTTGGAGAGACACAAGTGCAGGACGTAGGTAATTTTGAAGTAGATTTAAAAGTTGATTCTAGTAAAATACTGGGGACAATTCAAAATAATTTTTCATTCGGATTAAAAGATGTATCCATCTGGTCAGGCAGCAAATTATATAAATTAGGTGATTTAGCAGCTGGAGAAAAGGTAGATGTGGATAAAGAACTTGGTACAGTTATGTTAATGCCAATTTCAAATCCGTATGTTAATACAAATTACGGACCATTCGGTAATAACTCGCTCGATTTATTGACCCAACGAAAACAAGCTCTATATTCATCCAGTCATATATTTAATAATACTAAATCGGCTCCAGCTATTACGGGATTTGCAGAGGATAATATCCTTCCAATTGAATTGAAGGATAAAAAAAGTGAGCTTTCTGCGTTGCATTTAGTCATTCAGCCTTTTAAGGCTACTACTATTTTTTCGGGTGAGTTTACGCTTCCTGCTAATATGTTTACAGTCAATGTAAATACCGAACAGTATGGTAAGTATATGGAACCGGTTCAAAATAGTTACCTTGAGTGGTATTTAGATGATGGAGAATATAATGTGTATTGGGCAGTGCCAGAAACACTTCCATTAGACAAGGTTAATTGGACACAGCTACAAATTGCAAATACTGATCGTAACTCCCATACAATCGAAATTTGGAACTTAAAAACAGAATCTTTTGAAGAAATTACGGATAGCAGGTTTACGTTAAAAGAAAATATTGATGCGTATATCGACAAAAAAGGGATAATTCAATACAAATTAATTAAAAAATCAGTCCATGGAGATCCATATACACGACTTCCAGAAGTGCGTATGAAAGGGGAGGTGAAGTAATGATAGAAATTAAAGGGTTAAGTAAAAAGTATGGAGCATTTTATGCATTAAACGATTTAAATCTAACACTAAAAGAGGGTACCGTATTTGGTTTTGTTGGAGCGAACGGTGCAGGGAAGTCGACTACTTTCTCAATTTTGGCTACATTACTCCAGCCAACCTCAGGAGATGCCTTTGTAAATGGAAAAAGTGTAAGAACAGATGCAAGTGAGGTTCGCAAACAAATCGGTTACATGCCTGACTTTTTTGGAGTATATGACCAATTAAAAGCAAATGAGTATTTAGATTTTTACGGAGCTAGTTATGGAATTTCTGAAGCAGATAGAAAGATATTAATCCCACAGCTGCTAGAGCTAGTGAACTTGACACATAAGCGTTATGAATATGTCGATTTACTTTCTCGCGGGATGAAACAGCGTTTATGTTTAGCTCGATCTTTAATACATGATCCAAAGGTACTTATTTTAGATGAACCAGCTTCAGGACTTGATCCGCGAGCACGTGTAGAGATGAGGGATATTCTAAAACAGCTAAAAGGGATGGGGAAAACAATCCTCATTTCCTCTCATATATTACCAGAGCTAGCTGAGATGTGTGATGAAATAGGTGTTATTGATGGGGGTAGACTTATCGCTCATGGCTCTGTTTCAGAGATACAGTCGCAGCTTGCAGGAGAAAGACATATTACGGTGAAGGTGAAGGGACTACTAGAAAATGTTGCAACATTTTTTGAAGAAGACCCATTCGTATCCTCCATAGAAATGCATCTAGAGAAAAATGCAGTTACTTTCAATTATCGAGGAACCGAGGACGATCAAATTAATTTGCTGAAAAAGGCGATGGATCATTCGATAAAGGTTATTTCCTTCTCCGAGACAGAAACAGATTTAGAGGATGTCTTTATGGAAATAACGAAAGGAGCGAAATAATATGAAGCAGGTGTTTTCTAACCCTGTATTGGTAAAAGAAATAAAGTTGCGCTTTCGTTCTCCAAAAAGTTTTATAGGAATTCTGTTCTATTTAATCGCAATGTGTATTTTTGTTTTTGGATTTATATTACTAACAACACAGTTTTCAGGAACTGGATATTTCCGTCCAGAGGAAAGTTTTTTTATGTTCACGATGCTTACTTATATACAATTAGGATTAATACTTTTCATCACTCCAGGCTTAACTGCCGGTGCTATTAGTACCGAACGAGAAAAACAAACATTGAATATATTATTAACGACAGCACAGACTTCATTTCAAATAATATTTGGCAAATTAACTTCATCGATTGCCTTTTTACTATTGTTATTAATCGCTGGATTGCCGATTTATAGCATGGTTTTCTTATTTGGTGGGGTATCACCCAGTCAATTAGGGGTTATTTTCCTATTTTTCTTTTTAACGATGCTTGCCATTGGAAGTATTGGAATTATGTATTCGACCATCATTCGTAAAACGATTGTCTCAATGATAGCAACATATGGGACAATGATTTTTTTAAGTGCGGTGACTGGATTTATTTACTTAGTTATTACAGGGGTGAATACTATGGGAGCTGGTTCTATATCATCCTCACCGATAGGTCATTTCTTTGCAAGTATTAACCCAGTAGTGTTAGTACTAACGCTTGTATCGCCAGGGTCAGATACTTTTATAACAGATACAACTAAGGTCGATTTCCCCATTTGGGCGGGCTATGCAATCTTTTATATTTGTATTACAGCATTTGCTATTTTTATATCGGTGAAAAAATTGAGAGTAAACATGAACCGAACCAAATGAGGAGGACAATAGATGAATAGACCCAAAAAGTTAATCCGGTACGTTCATAGGGCTAAAAATGGTCTTGCAGTGGAGCATTATTTTAGAATGCTCCAAGCTGCTTTATTTTATAGTTTCAGTGCCACAGCGATTATTCTTTTAGTATCTCGGTTGTTTGTCTTTCCTTATTACTTAAGAACTTCCATTCTAGTTGGAGGTTCTGTTTTTATAGGTACGTTTTTGTACGCTTTTTGGAAAAGACCTTCAAATAACGAGGCAGTTCAGAAGCTGGATACGTTTTATTTGGATAATTTATTGGTAAGTGCTTTAGCTTTCATAGGGGAAAAATCCTTGCTTGCACAAGGATTAATAGATAAAGCGGAAAAAAATAGTGAAATTGCATTCCAGTTATTTAGCAAGCGTGAAAAAAAGTATGTTCAACCTAAGTGGATTTTAGGATTTGTTTTGGCACTTGCGGCAGTTCTTTGTTTGTATATATTCCCAGCAGCTACACAATTAGAGGCGAAGGATTTAGAACAAGAGCAGGAGATTATAAAGGAACTAAAGAAAAAAGTGAGTAAGCTTGAAAAGGGAGAGTTATCAGAGCCCGTAAAAAAAGAATTAAATGATCTTAAAGAAAAGTTAAAAGATGTAGATACAGCAGAAGAAGCTTTGCGTGAAGTAGTAAAAAAGCAAAAAGAGTTAGCACTTAAGGAACAGAAACTAGAACAAAAAAAAGAGGTAGCTGGACAAAATGGTTCAACTGATTCTGGTTTAACGGCTGAAGAGCAAACAGAGCTAGCAGGTTTGAAGGATATTAATAACTCCCTCGCAAAAAGTGCATCTAAATCACAAACTACTTTAAGTAAGATGGGTAAATCATTACCGTTCAATTCAAATAGTATTGCCCAAGGAAATAACAGCTCACAAACTCCTAACAACCCTAAAGGTCAGCAGGGACAAAATCAACCTACTCAAGGACAGGGTCAAGGAAAGGGTCAAGGACAGGGTCAAGGAAAGGGTCAAGGACAGGGTCAAGGACAAGGCCAAGGCCAGGGACAGGGTCAAGGTCAAGGCCAAGGTCAGGGCCAAGGTCAAGGACAGGGTCAGGGTCAGGGGCAAGGCCAAGGTCAGGGCCAAGGTCAAGGGCAAGGTCAAGGTCAAGGTGCAGGGTTAGGTTCAGGAGGTAGAGATTTACTTTCCATTCCATCAAGAATTGGAGGGAAAGGAGATACTTCAGTAAATTCAGGTGAACTTGGAGAGGGAGATTCCGCGAGTGAGCAACCAGCAAATACTCCAATAACTCGAGGTACCGCAAGACCATATGAAGAGGTAGTTAACGAATATTCCGAATCCTATATAAAAAGCTCAGAACGAATGCAATTACCGTCAGATTTACAAAGAATTGTCCAAGACTACTTTTCATCAGTTGAAAATAGAGAATAGCGGAGGGAATCATGACTTTTACAACAGAAGACTATATGAATATGAGTAAGCGTTTAGATGATGTTCGGACAGAAATAGGACAATTTATCGTTGGTCAAAAGGAGGCAGTTGAGTTTTCCATCTATTGTGTATTAGCAGATGGGCATGCCCTTCTAGAGGGATTACCTGGTTTAGGTAAAACGATGCTTATACGAACAGTTTCAGAGGTATTAGATTTGTCCTTTTCACGTATTCAGTTCACCCCAGATTTAATGCCTTCAGATATTACTGGAACTAGTATGATTGAACGATTAGAAAATGGAAAACAACAATTTACCTTTCAAAAGGGGCCAATTTTTAGCCAGATGGTGTTAGCGGATGAGATAAATCGAGCAACACCGAAGACACAAAGTGCACTTCTAGAAGCGATGGGTGAAAAAACAGTCACCGTACTCGGTGAGACCAAACAAATGGATCGACCATTCTTTGTACTTGCTACGCAAAATCCAATTGAAATGGAAGGTACCTATCCGTTACCAGAAGCTCAGATGGATCGTTTCTTATGCAAAATACTAGTATCATATCCATCTAAAGCCGAGTTAATGGAAATAACTAAACGTACGACAGGTGGACAAACCATACAGTTAAAGAAAATAATGAATGCAGAAGAAATAGTGCATGCTCAGCAGATGGTGAAGGAAGTACTTATTGCAGACGATATGCTCGAATACGCAGTAGACATTATTGCGGCGACACATCCAGAAAAGGCAAGTATCCCTGAGATTGCACAGTATGTTCAATACGGAAGTGGTCCGCGTGGTTTGCAAAGCTTGATCAAGCTTGCCAAAGCAAGAGCTTTAGTTGCTGGACGTTACCATGTATCGATAGCAGATATAAAAACAGTTGCAAAACCTGTATTACGCCATCGATTATTACTTAACTATGAAGGAGAAGCAGAGGGAAAAACAGCAGATGAACTGATCAATCTTATCCTACAATCAGTTAAGCAAGGACAAGCGGTATGAGTATCGAACATTTAGTTCCAAAGGATTGGGCAGCCAAACTAACTAGACTATCCATAACCACCAAATCGAAACTAAGAGGTCAACATAAAGGTTCACATCGCTCTCAGCGTTTTGGGGCTTCTTTAGATTTTTCGGACTTTCGCGAATACTCTCCTGGTGACGATGTACGGCAAATAGATTGGAATGTATTTGCTCGTACAGATAAATATTTTATCAAACGTTTTTTAGACGAACAGGAAATGCGAGTTCATATATTACTTGATACAACTAAGTCAATGAGCGATCCTGTAAAATGGACCTTTGCAAAGCAATTAGCAGCTTCCTTAGGTATTCTTGTGCTACAAAGAGATGATCGACTATCATTTTCAGCAGTTAATGAGGAAAAAAAGCCTCCTTTTAGAAGAAAGGGAGCAACTTATCGCAAAGCATTCATCCAAACTATTTCTGACATACCCGAACCGACAATGAGTTCCTCTTTTACGGATCATGCACTTCCTTTTCTACCGAAAGATAGTACAGTCTTATTTGTTATAACAGATTGTTTAGAAAGTATCGAATCATGGCAAAGATTTCTTCAAAAGCTACCGAAATTCGCTGGAGACATTCGAATTTTACATGTTATTACTAGCGAAGAAATAGATCCTTCCTATGGTGGAGACGTTCAGTTGGAGGATGTCGAAACTAGCGAACAAGTAAATGTATCAATATCTAATAGAGTGCTAGAAGCATATCATCAGGAAAGAAAAACACATCAACAGCAAATAGAACTATTATGTCATAAGTTTGGCATTAAAATGCTACAAGTAAATGCAGAAGAGGGTATTTCGCATACAATGTTTCATCAATTATTACGAGCAAATTGGGTTCAATGAGGTGAAAAAGTTTGGGTATTAATCAGTTATCATATGCTTGGACAGCCATTTTTCCAATTGCTGTGCTTCTATATTATTTTTTTCGAAAAAAATATGTGAAAAAATCTGTTTCCTCTACATTGTTTTGGCGAGAGGCGATGAAAGAAACGAAAGCGTCCCCATATTTGCAACATTTACAGCGGAATGCTTTGTTTTATTTACAAATGATTGCCATGCTATTGCTTGTTTTAACTTTACTCCAACCTTATTGGAAAACGAAAGCCATTGTTGGAGAACAGATTGTATTTATCGTTGATACTTCTGCAACGATGAATGTGCATACGAATAATTCTACTCCTCTTTTTGAAGAGCATAAGGAAAAAATGCTTCAGCTAGTTGAGCAGTTATCAGGGAAGCCACTTACTTTAATCACAACTGGAAATGAACCAGCAGTTCTTTTACGCCAAGAATTGAATACAGAGCAAATGATAAAAGAAATTAATAAACTAGAGATCAGCTATGAGGCAGAAAATATGTCTAAATCATTGGATTTTGCGCAATCTTTTTTTCAAAATAAAGCCACTTCGGTTTACGTTTTTACCGATAAATTAGATAGGCAAAATCTTCCTTTACAATATGAAAATGTGAGCTGGAATATCGAAGCTTTAGAAGTAAACAGTACGAATGTTTCTATTAAACGTTTCGGTGCAACAGAAACTGTAAATGGAATCTCTACGTTAATTCAACTTGAAAATCAGTCAGATAAAGAGACCAAAACTGAGCTGACGATATCAAATGAAGAGAAAAAATTAGTTTCGGAGATTGTTAAACTACCGCCAAAAGAAACGATTACGTTATCATTTGATGAACTTGTAAATTCAAATTATTTGAGGGCATATATAGACATTCAAGATTCTTACCTATTAGATAATGAGACTATTGTCTTCATGCAGGAACAATTGTCTAATGTTTTCATCGATAGCTCTATTCATTCGCTCGTTCGAACTGCCTTTCAATCATTAGATATTAATGTAAGCAGTGTACCTTCAGAACAAGTGGGTCTTATAAAAGAAGAAGGGATTATTGTCACCAATCAATTTGAAATAGAGGATGATAGTGAGAGGCCAACCTTATATATTGGAAGAAATGATACATCTCCTAAGGAAGTAAATGGAATAGTGCATATAATGGAATCTCCGTTATTTGCTTTTGCTGATTTATCCGATATATATGTGAGTTCAGTTTATCCACCTATAGACGACTATACTACGATTGCTACTGTTGGAGAGGATCCATTCATTCAAATCTCACCATCAGGCGATATTCTAATACTTTCAGATATTCAAATGACGGATTGGCCATTGAGTCCTACGTTTCCACTATTTATGTGGAGTGTTAAAGAGTATCTTTCGGCAGGAAGTGATTACATTGGGGCATTCACACCCAATGAGCGAAAGGCTCTATCCCTTGGTGCTACGGAAGAGTGGGAAATTTATACGATGAATGATGAGTATGAATATACGATTGAAAATGGTGGGAAATTCTTTGCACCAAGTAAACCTGGTCTATATGTACTGCGTTCAAACGATGTAGAGAAGAACCTTTCTGTAGTATTGTCTCAAGAAGAAAAAGTAATTGATAAAGGCAAGTCTTATAAAGTGTCTGGACAGCAAATGGATTCAAAGGATGAACATCAATTTCACTCTTTTGTGCCTTATTTATTAATCTTACTAGTACTTTTGTTTGTTATAGAGTGGGAGGTGCAAAGACGACGTGGATTTACGAGTTGACCAACCACTATGGCTATTGCTATTAATTCCTATTAGTATTTATTTTATTTGGGCATGGAGTAAAGATAAGAAGTCCTTAAAAACAGAAGCGAAAATAGTATTTTATATACGAATTATTGCTATTCTATGCTTAATATTAGGGATTACAAATCCTTATTTATTATTACCAATTAAGGAAGAACAGGTAGTATTTTTGGTAGACAGATCTGCTTCTTTACAAGGAACTGATCAGCAAATAACGGAGTGGATAGACGAGAGCTTGCATTCTAAAAAAGCTTCCCATCTGGTAGGAGTTTATACTTTTGCTGAGGATTTTCAAACAGAAGTTGCGTTGACTGATGGAGAAGTGAATTTACCCATTTTTACTCCTATGATAGAGCCTAGTAATACAGATTTAGCAAAAGCCTTACAGCTTTCAACTGGCATTATAGAGCCTAACAAGGCAACAAGAATAGTCCTCTTTACGGATGGACTAGAAACGACAGGGTCTGTAAGTGATGAAATAGTGAAAATAGCTGGCGGGAATGTCACGATAGATGTTGTTCCAATGGCAAGATTGTCTTCGGAAGATGTTGCAATAACTTCCTTTGAGACTCCACCTGTGGCTTTTGAAGGGGAGCAGCAACAACTTAATGTCACAATAGAAGCGACAATTGCTACAGAGGCAGAATTACTTCTATATCAAAATGATCAGCTAATTACACGAGAACAAATTAATCTAGAACCAGGCACCAATACGTATACATTTAGAAATGCATCGAAGGGAGAAGGATTACTTAAATATGAAGCTCAAGTAGTTCTGGCAGAGGATGGACTAATTGAAAATAACAAGCTGACAAGTGTCACAAATGTAGAGAGACCTCCGAGACTTTTAATTGTTACCCATGATGGTAATTCTTCTAATATTGCGGCTGTGATTGATCAACAGGCTATAGAAGCAGATGTCATTGATGCAAGTGTGCTACCTTTTGATTTATCGAATTATTTAACATACGACGCAATGATATTTGATAATGTCCCAGGTCATGTTGTAGGTGAACAAAAGATGACAGTCATTGAACAGGCAGTGAAGAACTTTGGTGTCGGCTTTATGATGGTTGGTGGGAACAATAGCTTTGGTTTAGGAGGCTATTTTAAGAGTCCCATTGAGCGATTATTACCTGTTGAGATGGAGATAAAAGGAAAACAGCAACTGCCATCTCTAGGATTAGTCATTGTAATGGACCGGTCAGGAAGTATGAGTGGAACAAAATTGGAATATGCGAAGGAAGCTGCTGCGCGTTCTGTGGAAATGCTTCGAGAAGGAGACACACTTGGGTTTATCGCATTTGATGATCGACCTTGGGAAATTATAGAGGCTGCTCCATTAAATGATCAAGAAACCGCTGTCGAAAGTATACTATCGGTAGGGTCTGGCGGAGGAACAGAAATATATACAAGCTTAGCTCTAGCATATGAAAAATTATCACCTCTCAAACTACAACGCAAGCATATTATATTATTGACGGATGGTCAGTCAGGTACGAGCAATGACTATCAAACGCTGTTAGAGGATGGAAAGAATAATTTAATAACTGTTTCCACTGTTGCAGTTGGTCAAGATGCAGATAGATCATTATTAGAAAGTTTAGCAGAAATGGGAGGGGGCACGTTTTACGATGTCCAAGATGAATCTACTATACCTGCAATAATGTCCACCGAGACTGCAATGATTTCAAGAACATATATCGAGGATAATCCATTCTATCCAACAATTTATGGTGATGCAGCGTGGACGAGCTTATTTGCAGAAGGTGTACCGCAAATGAATGCTTATATTGCAACTACACCGAAACAAACAGCATCCGTTATCGCAGAAAGTGAAAAAGAGGATCCTGTATTAGCAGAATGGATGTACGGTCTCGGTCGCACGATTGCATTTACATCAGATTCAACGGGTGAATGGAGCGGAGATTTTGCAAGATGGGGTAATTGGGATGATTTTTGGAATACGGCCGTATCAAGATTACTACCGGCCTATAGTGAGGTACCATTCTCAATTCAAAAGTCATCAGATGAATCATTCACGGTAACAGATCCAACAGGTACATCCTCCTTTTTAGAAATAGCAGCTGTTAACGAACGAGGAGATGAGCTTTCGGTTACATCTGAAGCACTTGCGCCTGGTAAAGCAAGAGTAACAGTTGACAGTGACCCTGGGCTTGTGTTTTTCCGTATTTCAAATGAAAAGGATGCACTATACCAAGCCGGTATTTCCATTCCTTATAGCGAGGAATACAAAATACAAAAGCCGAATACAGCAATTTTGGAGATGATTTCAGCAAAAACAGATGGTAAGCTACTGACGGAACCTTCTGAGGCTTTCCGGGAAATGGAGCTCTCGAGCTCGGAGAAACAATCTATCCAACAATTACTTTTAATGGTTGCCATTCTTTTATTTTTCATTGATATAACGATCAGACGATTCGGATTCCATCTATTACTTGCACCATTCAAAAGAACACGTAAAAAAATGAAATCAGAAAATTCTACTTCTGCTACGAATTTAGGGAAATTAGTAAGAGAAAAGAAAAAACGATAAGTAATATAAAAATAACCGTTAATGAGCCATTGCTCACTAACGGTTATTTTTTCTGACCTTAGTTTTCTACATTGTTTATATAATTGGTTTTTTTCTTTTTATCCAAACAAGTGTGATTGCCCACGAGCCTAACAAAATAATGGAACCTATTATAAAAGGATAATTAATATTTATATCAAAAAACATTCCCGCAAGTGCTGGTCCAACCATACTGCCTAAACTCATATAGGCATTATTCATCCCTGCTGCAAACCCTTGTTCATTTCCCGCCAATTTTGAAATAACGGTATTAACGGCTGGACGAATGAGCGTTGTAGCGGTAGAGAATATCGATGCAACTAGTAACACTAGCGCAAAACCATCTACTACGAAGAATAGTAGGAAAGCTATAGCAGCAACAATTAGATTAACTAGAATAACATTCAATTCACCAAATCGTTTAAATAGTTTCTCCACTACCAATGTTTGTACGATAACCCCGATAAATCCACCTACTGTTAATACAACAGCAATATCTTGTGGAGTATAATTATATTTATGATCTACATACAAAGAAAAGGTCGTTTGGAAATTTGCAATACCAAAAGTGAAAACAAATATGATGATTAACATCATAAAATAAGGTGTTTTCACTGAATTTTTCATTTGTGTTAATATATTTTCGCGTTTTTTAGGTTCAGGTGGAATCTCTGAAACAGCATTTTTTATATCAGGTAGGATGATTAATGAAATAACTGCTGCAATAACTGCTGCTACAGAAGCCATATAAAACGGGAAGGTTAAACTTACTTTTGCTAAAAATCCACCAATTGCGGGACCAACCATAAATCCTAGAGACATAGAAGCTCCTAGGAATCCCATTCCTTTTCCACGTTCTTCTAAAGAGGTAATATCAGCAACAAAGGCCATTGTAGCTGGTATTAAAAAAGCTCCTCCAATACCACTAACAAATCGAGCTGTGTACAACATCCATTCATGAGTTGCTAATCCAAACCATAATTGAGAGGCTGAAAATATTATCAATCCTACCATGATTAGTTTTTTACGTCCTAATGTATCGGATAGGTCACCAGCTAAAGGTGAAAATAAAAATTGTCCAAAAGCAAATGATGCTATGATAAACCCAAGTGCTTGACCTGCTACACCAAAGGTCTCTAAATATTGGGGCATAACCGGAATTACTAAACCTATTCCAGACATTGCTATGAACATATTGAACATTAAAATATACAATGCAGAGTTGTTTGTTTTCTTCGCCATAAAATTCCTGCTTTCTGTAAATACTTATACACGTCTATCGATTCTACCATATTCCGGTTAGAATAAAAACTTTCGAGTAGCGAAATTATAAATTTTGGAGAATAATAAAGAGTCGTCATAATTGACGACTCTCCACTTTAGTTTGCGCTCATTTTAAATTCTAAAAACAGCTCATTATATTTCCCGAGCATTTCAAGCCCTAAATTTTTGTAAACTTCTAGATTTTCTCTAGATTCCTCTGGAGGATAAAATCTTTCATCCGAAGTAACTTCTTCATCCAGTAATTCTACTGCTGCAGCATTTGGTATCGAATATCCAACATAATCTGTATTTTGTGCAGCAACCTCGGCATCCAACATAAAGTTGATGAATTCATGTGCACCTTCCACATTTGCGGCTGTTTTAGGTATTACCATATTATCAAACCATAGATTAGACCCTTCTTCAGGGACCGCGTAATCTAAACCTTCATTTTCCCACATCATATCAGCGGCTTGGCCAGAGAACGTAACTGCTACTGAAGCTTCTTCGTTTATCATTAGCTGTGTAACTTCGTCTCCAATAATCGCTTTTACATTTGGAGTTAATTCTTTTAATTTAGCTGTGGCCTCTAGTAATTCTTTTTCATCTGTAGAATTCAGAGAATAGCCTAAGCTGTTTAATCCCATACCAATGATTTCACGAGCTCCATCTACTAGCAATACTTCGCCCTCTAGTGACGGATCCCAAAGTGCATCCCAGCTTTCAAAGGTTTGTCCATCTAAAAGGGCAGGATTGAATACAACTCCTACGGTTCCCCAGAAATAAGGAACAGAGTATTTGTTTTTTGGATCGAATGCTAAATCTAAAAAGTACGGATCAATATTGCTCAAGTTTGGAATTTTAGAATGATCAATTTCTAGCAATAAATCATTTTCCTTCATCTTTTCAATTGCATACTCTGAAGGTACCGCAATATCATAAGAAGTACCGCCTTGTTCAATTTTTGTCATCATAGCTTCATTCGAATCAAACGTTTCATATACGACACGATATCCCGATTCTTCTTCAAATTGCGTGATTAAATCGGGATCAATATATTCTCCCCAGTTATAAATTGTTAAAGTATCACTACCTGCATTACCAGAGCTTTTGTTTAAATAATTGTTAATACCAAACAATATAATACATACTATAACGATTGCTATTGCTGCTCTTGTTATTTCTTTCATTTTCGAACCCCCATTCCGACAGGGTTTTTCCCACGTTGGCTAACAAAATAATAACCAACAACGAGAAGAAGTGTCACGATAAAGACAATTCCAGATAATGCATTAATAGTTAACGTAATACCCGTTCTTGCCATCGAATAAATTTCGACTGAAAGCGTGCTAAAACCATTTCCTGTTACAAAAAATGTAACTGCAAAATCGTCCAATGAATATGTTAATGCCATAAAAAATCCTGCGAAAATTCCAGGCTTGATGAATGGGATAATAACGCGAGTCAAAATATCACGTTTAGTTGCTCCCAGATCAGCTGCTGCATCTATTAACGTACTATTCATCTCTTGTAGCTTAGGTAGTACCATCAACACTACAATAGGAATGCTAAATGCAATATGAGAGATTAGAACGGATGCAAATCCAAGTTTTACTCCAATTGCAGTAAAAAGGATTAAAAATGATGCTCCAATTACAACATCCGGACTTACGATTAAAACATTATTTAAAGAAAGGATGGATCTGCGTAATGATTTATTTCGCATAAATACAATACCAATCGAACCGAAAACACCAATAATAGTTGCTAATAGGGCCGAAAGTAAGGCGACAATAACGGTATTAAGAAGAATCATAATGAGACGAGTATCTGAAAATACTGCCGCATAATGCTCCCAAGTGAATGATTCAAAGTTATTCATGCTCCCACCACTATTAAAAGAGTAAAAAATTAAATAGATAATAGGCGTGTATAACACGATAAATACAAGGGCTAAGTAAAACTTCGCTGACTTACTTGTTGTTTCCATTGGAAGTAGCCCCCTTATCACGTTGACCTGTAATGATCATAATAATTACCATAAATATGATTAAGAAAACGGCAATAGTAGAACCCATTCCCCAGTTTTGCGTAACTAAGAATTGCTGTTCAATAGCTGTACCTAACGTAATCACTTTGTTCCCCGCGATTAATCGAGTAATCATGAATAATGAAAGGGAAGGGATGAATACTGCTTGAATACCAGCTTTAACCCCATTAATCGTTAAAGGTAATATTACCTTTGAAAATGTTGTCCAGCTTGATGCTCCTAAATCTCGGCTAGCATCAATTAAAGATGGATTTAACTTATCTAAAGAGTTAAAAATAGGTAAAATCATAAATGGAATAAATATATAAACTGCTACAAAGACGAAACTAAAATCTGTGAATAAAATTTGCTTTTCTCCAATTCCAAATACATTTAAAAATGCGTTCACAGGACCATACAAACCGAATATACCGATAAATGCATATGTTTTTAATAGTAAATTGATCCAAGATGGAATGATGATAAGTAATAACCATAATTGTTTATGTTTTGTTTTCGTGAGCAAATAAGCAGTTGGATATGCAATGACTAACGTAAAGAATGTAATTAAAAATGCATACCAAAACGAGCTAAGTGTTAGCTTTAAATAAACTGATGAGAAAAAGTTTAAATAATTGTCTAAAGTGAAACTTCCATTTAAATCGAAGAAGGAATAATATGCGATTAACGCAATTGGCGCAATAACAAATAATGCGATCCATACATAATAAGGTATTAAGTAAAACGTTTTTGTAGTTTTAGTTTGCATAAGCGTCTTCTCCATAAGACTCGAGACGTTTATCAAATTCTTCTTCTGTTTCATTTAAACGCATTACATGAATTGCCTCTGGATCGAAATCTAAGCCGATATATTCACCAACATCAGCTTTTTTAGTTGAATGTACAAGCCACTCATTTCCTTCATCATCGTAAGTAGAAAGCTCATAATGTACTCCTCGGAATAATTGAGTATCTACTTTCACCTTCATTTTCCCTTTTTCGACCGTTGTTATTTCTAAATCCTCTGGACGAATAACAATATCGACTTTTTCATTTGGGTTTAGTCCTTGGTCCACACATTCAAACTCTTTTCCACCAATTTTCACACGGAAATCTGCTACCATTACACCCGATACAATATTTGACTCCCCGATAAAGTCTGCTACATATCGATTAATCGGCTCATCGTAAATATCCATGGGTGTACCACTTTGCTCAATTTCACCCTCATTTAATACGAAGATTTCATCAGACATTGCCAGTGCTTCTTCCTGGTCATGCGTCACAAAAATAAATGTTTTGCCCAGTCTTTGCTGAAGCTCACGAAGCTCATATTGCATCTCTGAACGTAATTTTAAATCTAAGGCTGAAAGCGGCTCATCCAGTAGAATGATTTCCGGGTCATTGACAATTGCACGAGCAATTGCAACACGCTGTCTTTGTCCGCCTGACATTTCCGCAATTTCTCTTTTTTCGTAGCCTACTAGGTTAACGAATTTTAACGCTTCTAAAACTTTTTGTTCAATTTCTTTTTTTCCAAGTTTTTTGATGCGAAGGCCGAATGCTACATTTTCAAATACATTTAAATGTGGAAATAACGCATAGTCCTGAAATACTGTATTTACTTGACGTTCATTTGCTGGCACGTTATTAATAAGTTTGCCATTAAAATAGATGCTCCCACTTGTGGGTTGCATAAATCCCGCGATTAAGCGTAAAATAGTTGTTTTTCCGCAACCGGATGGGCCAAGTAAAGTGTAAAACTTTCCACGCTCTAATTCTAAGTTAATATTTTTTAGTACGGTCGTTTCTGCATCATATGATTTGGACACATTCTCAAAACGAATTATAGTATTATCTGTCATAATATACCTCCATGGTAGTTTATTAAAAGATTACAAATAAGAATTTGTAACAACGTAGATTACCTTCGCCATTTCATCAGCTGCATTTTTTAGTTGATGATTGTCGGATGCTTCAAAATAGAGGGATTCTCCAGCAGAAGCAGTATAGTTTTGCTTTCCTAATGTAAGCGAAACTTTACCTTCCAGTACATAGATGAAAGTTTCGGAAAGGGAAGGTTCAAATTGTTTAAAATGGCCATTTGAATCTAGCGAAATTAACACAGGCTCCATTTCATTTTCATTGGATTCCGAAATTAGCCAGTGAAGCTTGTACTTTTTTTCTTCATCCAAGTAAACGGTTTGCTCATCTTCTCGAAAAACAACTTTCGTGCGTGAATGCTCATCGTCGAAAAAGTCTTTTGGCTTAGAACCAAGGACATTTAGAATAGAAAATAGTGTTTCAATAGAAGGTGAGTTAATATCTCTTTCAAGCTGTGAGATAAATCCCTTGCTTAAGTCTGTTCTTTCGCCTAATTCCTCTTGGGTAAGGCCTTTTTTTAAACGTAATCTTTTTATTTTTTTCCCAATTTGCATTTTTTAGGCTCCTTCGGAAATAAAAATAGCATATTTTCAAACAAAGTTTATTTTAACACAACTTAAAGTTTACTTTAACAATTTATTTGTTGAACTTCAATTTTTTTTTAGGCTGTCGATTAAACGCTATTTTTAGAGTACGCATATACTAATGAATGCTTAAAGAAAGAAGGGATATAGGTAGTGAAATTACGAACTAAAATACCATCATTTCCAAGCGATAACAATTGGATAAATGGACCGATAAACAATGAAAAGTTAGCAGGGCAAAAGCCGGTACTCGTATACTTTTGGTCCGTGAGCTGTCCATCATGCGGAGGAGCATATAAGTACATTAGTCAGTGGAAAGCTAAATATGGGGAATTCTTCAATCTTGTTGGAATTCATATGCCGAGATCCAAGGAAGACTTACAGGAACAGCGTATTGTTGAGGCAATTCAAAAGGGGAGGATGAAAGACTCCATTTACTTAGATCATGCGTTAGTTATGACTAAACAATTTCAAAATAGAATAGTTCCTTCTTTTTATTTGTTTGATAAGAAAGGATTATTGCGTCATATACAATCGGGAGAAAATGGAATGATGATGTTAGAAAAAAGACTCCTAATGCTTATAAATGAAAACAAATAATTGTGAATTGATTTCGTATCTAATAATGGAATGGATATGGTAAACTAATTTCATTAGATAAGTAGGGGGCATTAATATGCACAAAGAATTTGTTGTAGTCGGTTTAGGGAGATTTGGCGGTAGTATCGTAAGAGAGCTAATTGACCAAGGAGCTGATGTTATGGCAATTGATATAGCATCAGAGCGAGTGGATGAGTTTGCTTCTATCGCTACGCAAGCTGTAGTAGCTGATACAACAGACGAAGCAGTGCTGAAATCACTCGGTATTCGAAATTTCGAACATGTGATAGTAGCTATTGGGGATAATATTCAATCGAGTATTTTAACTACCTTAATGCTAAAAGAGATAGGTGTTAAGAAAATTACGGTAAAAGCACAAAATGATTACCACGAAAAAGTTCTAAGAAAAATCGGCGCAGACATGGTAGTACATCCTGAAAGAGATATGGGTATTCGTATCGCAAACAATATTCTGTCTAATAACGTATTAGATTATCTGGAGCTTTCAGATGAGCATTCTATAATGGAAATAAGAGTAAATGAGAAAATAGCCAGCAAATCTCTCATTGACTTAGATATCCGAGCACGTTATGGCATTAATATTGTAGCCATCAAACGTGGGAATAATATTATTGTTTCACCACAAGCGGATGAAAAGCTAGTACTAAATGACGTTCTAATTATTATTGGAGCAGATGTAGATATCATTCGATTTGAAAAGAAAGTATTATCTTAATAATGATCAATTATTTTTAGATCCAAGGCTGTTTTCCGACAATATAGAGATATAGATATATATTAAAAGAGGTGATTTGTGACCAATGTTACAAATCGCCTCTTTTCTAAGAAGGAAGCATAAAATTTACATATTATGAACGCACGCATCCAGTGTTTTACCTTGGGACCGTTCATGTCATTTACCCAGTTTTTCTTATGCTTCACACTTCTATAAATAAAATGAAAATGTTAATGCAAGTATATCTATATTTAAAGTATATATATACCAAGAGTAACATTCTTTTAGATTAATTTGGACACATAATTATATTTTCTCGTGAAAGACTAGGTTTACGAGGAGGTGCGTTATGGCTAAAAAACAAGAAGAGGCACATCTAGCCTGGTGGCAATTATCTCTAATCGGGGTAGGCTGTATTATAGGTACAGGTTTTTTCTTAGCATCTAGTATAGCGATTCAGATGACTGGTCCATCTGTTATACTTGCCTTTATCATGGCTGCCTGTGCTACTTATATAGTGTTCGAAGCACTTGCAAAAATGTCAGCGAATGATCCACAAAAAGGGACATTTCGAACATATGCTAAAAAAGCTTATGGTAGATGGGCGGGCTTTAGTAGTGGGTGGGTTTACTGGTGTTCTGAAATTCTGATCATAGGTAGCCAATTGACTGCGATTTCTCTGTTAACTAAGCTGTGGTTTCCGAAAGTACCTTTATGGATATTTGCATTAATTTATGCGATTTGTGGGTTGCTAGTGTTATTTATTGGAGCAAAAGCGTTTGGAAAAATGGAGAGTGTATTCGCAATTCTGAAAATTGCTGCTATTTTTATGTTTATTGTGATTGCGATTTTGGCATTGACTGGCGTAATAGATGGCAATCCTAAGGGTGATGTTCCTAATACTATAATAGGTTTTTTTCCGAAAGGATTATTAGGCTTTTGGAGTGCACTTTTATTTGCTTTCTATGCCCATGGTGGCATTGAAGTAATGGGAGTTATGGCTATTCATTTGAAAAAAAAAGAAGACGCACCAAAATCAGGTAAAGTCATGCTATTACTGCTAGGTGTAATCTATGTTACCTCACTTACTTTGGCATTATTATTAATGCCCTATACAAAATTTAAGGATGACAAGAGTCCGTTTGTTACAGCTTTAACAGACTTTAACCTAGACTTTTTTCCGCATGTATTTACAGCTGCTATTATCATCGCGGGTTTTTCAACTATGTCTGCATCCTTAT
The DNA here is from genome assembly GCF_044762655.1 of Psychrobacillus sp. NPDC096623. Classification (NCBI taxonomy): domain Bacteria; kingdom Bacillati; phylum Bacillota; class Bacilli; order Caryophanales; family Bacillaceae; genus Psychrobacillus; species Psychrobacillus sp. NPDC096623. The sequence goes on along the minus strand of NZ_JBIWER010000001.1, from coordinate 303,153 downwards.
TTTCAGTAACAACAATACTCACAACTTTATCGGAAGAGGGAGACGCTCCTGCAATATTTAGCAAACAAACAAAAAAGAAATTTAAAATGCCTTTACCAGCGATTGCACTAACTTCAGTAGGTCTTATTCTTTCAATTGTTACATCCTTATTATTACCCGATAAAGTTTATCAGTATATAACAACAGCCGCGGCTTTAATGCTGCTGTATAATTGGCTGTTTATATTATCTATGTATCAAAGGCTAGTGAAAGCAACTAAAGCAGATAAGGTAAAAAGAGTAATCGGCATGATACTCGTATCAGCTGCAGTAAGTGGTGCACTTTTTAACTCCACTAGTATGCCAGGCTTCTTCATCAGTCTTGGCTTCTTATCAATTATTATTACAATTGTCTTATTTCTGCGCAAAAGATGGAAAGAAGAAGAAGCTTAAAAAATCAATTGATAAGCTTTTATTCCAAAATAGATACCAAAAGCAAGCATCGATAAAGAAGAGATGATGGAAATTATGACTAAAAACTTATTCGATAGAAATTTACGAGCTCCACTAGATAGGAATGCCATAAAAGTATCCCATAAAATAATCCCGGCTATAATTGCGAAACTGTACAACAAGAGTTGGTTGCCCGTAAAGTTTTGAGAGGCTTCTGCTAGAACTGAGCCAAATATTCCTAACCAAAAAAGGATTGTTAATGGATTTAACAAAGATAGAAGAAATCCCGATGACAATGATTGTCTCAGTCTAACTCTTTTCTCTTGGTCGGAGCTTAACTTAATACTATTGAGAGTGAGTATACTTTCTATACCTGTATAAATCAGTACAAAACAGCCAAACGACCATAGTAATATTTTTATATATGGGGAATCAATAAATTGACCAACTCCGAAATAGACTAACGCCATATAAAAAATATCTCCTAGTAAAGCACCAAACCCAAAAATCCATGCATGAGAGAATCCATTTTTAATACCTGTATTTAATTGTGCGGCGTTAACAGGTCCAACTGGTGCTGCCAAGGATATTCCTAGAAAAACATAAGCAAATACAGAATTCATATTAGATTCCTCCAAAGAAATGATATCTTTGTATGATATTCAGTTGGAGGGGATTGTACAACTTAGCAAAGTAAAAGAATTCACATATATTTTGGAATGGTAAAATAACCTCAGAATCGATCGATTCTGAGGTTATAATTATCTAACATTAGGATAATGGTAAGGAATTCTTTGTGATTAAACTTCCATAATGATAGGAAGAATCATTGGACGTCTTTTTGTTTTTTCATACAGATATGGACTTAGCACATCCGTAATTTCATTTTTCAATTCGGACCATTCAGTATCTTTACCTTGAATAGTGTAGCGTAAATGCTTGTTCAGCATTTGTTGTGCCTCATTAATCATTGTTCCTGACTCACGCATATAGACAAAACCACGTGAAATAATATCGGGACCTGATACGATTTTTTTCTTTTCCATATCAGCACTAACTACTACAATGACTAAACCTTCTTCGGATAGGATGCGACGATCACGTAGGACAATATTACCGATATCCCCAATTCCACTTCCATCAATATATATATCACCAGAAGGAATGCGACCAGCAACATGTGCTTCATTGGCGCTTAATGCAAGGACTTCTCCATTTTCCATGATAAATGTATTATTCGGATCTACGTCACAATCTACAGCTAACTCTGTATGAATTTTCAACATACGATATTCACCGTGAATTGGCATAAAGAATTTTGGCTTCATTAGGCGAAGCATCAGTTTATTCTCTTCCTGGGACCCATGTCCAGAAGTATGGATGTTATTTAAGGAACCGTGTATTACCTCTGCTCCAGCGCGGAATAAAAGGTTAATCGTACGATTGACACTCGCTCTATTACCTGGGATAGGAGAAGATGAAAATACAACAGTATCGCCAGGTTGAATTTGAATTTGTCGGTGTGTTCCGTTGGCAATACGTGATAAGGCTGCCATTGGTTCACCTTGACTACCAGTACAAAGGATAAGAACTTCATTTGCTGGTAAACGATTTAATGCGCTTGCATCTACAAACGTTTCTTTTGGCGCAGTAATATAGCCAAGTTCACGACCAATTGTCATTGCATTATCCATGCTTCGACCAAATACAGCAATTTTACGACCATGTAACACAGCTGCATCCGTAACTTGTTGAAGTCTATGAATATTAGAAGCAAAAGTAGCAAAGATTATACGTCCGTCTACTTTACGGAAAATAGAATCCATGCTTTCTCCAACTTTACGTTCAGACATTGTAAAGTTAGGAATTTCCGCATTTGTACTATCTGACAATAAACATAAAACTCCATCGCGACCGATCTCTGCCATCTTAGTTAAGTTAGCAGGCTCACCTACAGGAGTAAAGTCGAACTTAAAGTCACCAGTATGTACTATATTACCTGGTGGTGTTTTTACAACGATTCCGAATGCATCGGGAATACTATGTGTTGTACGATAGAAACTTACAGAAGTTTTTCTAAATTTAATAACATCTTCTTCTTCAATCACAATCATCTTAGTTTGACGAAGTAACCCGTGTTCTTCTAATTTATTGCGTAATAACCCAAGCGCTAGCTTGCCACCATAAACTGGTACATTAAGTTGTTTCAATAGATAAGGAATACCACCGATATGATCTTCATGACCATGTGTTATAAATAATCCTTTAATCTTATCAACGTTTTTTACTAGATATGTGTAATCAGGAATTACATAATCGATACCTAGTAAGTCATCCTCTGGAAACTTAATACCAGCATCTATTAAAATAATCTCATCTTGAAATTGTACGCCGTACGTATTTTTGCCGATTTCGCCTAGTCCGCCAAGAGCGAAAACTGCAGTTTGGTCATTTTTTACAAATTTCATATATTAAATGTTCTCTACTTTGTAATTTTCGCTAGCTTGTTCGTACTCAAGATGATTACCTTCAAGTAGCTGGATTAGTTCGATATTGTATTTGCGGTCTACTAAAAGAGCACGAACTTCGCGCTCATTCTCAGCCTCTACATATAAAACTTGTGTGTTTTCGCGGACTGGTACTTCTAGTGCATTCTCTTGATAATAAACTTTATAAATCATTTTATACTCTCCTTTTTCACGTTCAAAATAAATCAATTCTCTTTATATTATCACGACACTTATTTAAAATAAAGAAAACCCTCCATTTTAGAGGGCAAAAGTATTTAACATGCGTTTACGGATAGTATAATTCACCAGTTTTGAGTCTTATTCTAGAACTTAAGTTATAATGGGAGATTAACTGTCCGTATACGATTGAATGATTAAACTTACAATCCAAGATTGAAGTTAACTTTAAGCAATCGTTTTGTTTCTAAGCATTCCACCGAGCCGTCTCAACAATTTCCTTTTCAGGCGTTTCAACATGGCTATTCACTCCTTATAGAGTATTATATACCATAGGAAGAAGTGTGTAAAGGATTTAGACAGAAAAGTCAAATAATTTGAATATTGAAATGGAGGAATTTTTATGAAAAACAAAATTTTATTTTTTGATATTGATGGAACTATTTTAGATCACGACAAAAATATTCCTGAAGGTGTAGAAGAAGCACTTCAAAAAGCTAGGGATAATGGACATGAAATTGTCATTTCCACTGGACGGTCTCCATTTACTGCTCAATCTGTGTTAGATCGATTGAAGGTAGATTCTTTTGTTTGCTATAATGGGCAAATTGTTCAGTTTAAAGGGAAAATACTACATAAGGGAATTATTGAGAGAGAGGAGCTTAAACAGTTAACGGATTTTGCGAATGAAAGAGAGCAACCAATAGTTTACATGGATAGTGATGAGATGGTTTCGAGTTTACCGGATCATCAAGATGTATTGGAAAGTATATCTACACTGAAGATAAACTTTCCCCGTTATGCAGAAGGATTCTTTTTAACAAATGACATTCATCAAGCGCTGATTTTTTGTAGCTTGGAAGAACAAAAGGAATATGAACAAGCATTTCCAAATTTAAAATTCGTCCGCTGGCATCGTGTTTCCTGTGATGTACTTCCGAAAGGCATTTCAAAAGCTAAAGGAATGGATTTGTTATTGAAGCATATTGGCAGGGGACCCGAAGATGCAATTGCTTTTGGAGATGGTCTAAATGATATCGAAATGCTTCAATTCGCAGGGACAAGTGTTGCAATGGGGAACTGTGTTGAAGAGTTAAGGGAACACGCTACGTTTGTTACCGAACATGTATCAGAGAACGGATTAACAAACGCAATGAAGAAATTAAGTTTAATCTAAAGGAGTTTACTAGATGTCCAAAAAGTATGTCCTCATATATGGGGATGCATTTGTCGATTATATTGCCGAAGATCAGAGCAATAATCGTTTTACAAAATTTTTAGGCGGGGCTACCGTTAATGTTGCAGCAGGTGTGGCACGTCTTGGGGCAGCTACGTCATTTATCACAGTCACAGGGGAAAATGAAACGTCTGAATTCGTTCGAAATGAATTGACTGCAGAAGGTGTGGACTTATCATTTTCTCAAATAGTACCAGAAAAAGAGGTAAGCGGAGTTTACGTACATCTATTGGAAAATAATGAACGCCATTTCGCACATTATGTAAATTCGACACCTGATATCCAAGTAGATTTCTCTTCTATAAAGTGCGAGGCAATCCAGCAGTCTTCCGTATTTCATTTCTGCTCGGGAACTCTTTTTCATCCAACAGCTCTTGCAACTACAAGAAAAATTGTAGAAAGTATGAAAAAATCCAATGTTACTACTTCATTTGACGCCAATATTAGACCGTTGCGCTGGGAAAGTGAAGAGTTGTGTAGAAAAACGATTTCTTCCTTTTTTGAGTTTATCAATATACTGAAGTTAACAGAGGAAGAGCTCTTGTTTTTAACGCAAACGACATCAATAGAAGAGGGAATTAAATCCTTGCAGCCATATAATATTGAGGCATTACTTATAACAGTTGGTTCGGAAGGTACTTATGCGGTGATAAATGGGGAAGTCGTACATGTTCCTGTAGAAAAAGTGATTCCGATTGATACAACTGGAGCTGGAGATGCTTTTGTAGCAGGTATTCTCTCTAAAATTTATTTGGAAGGGCATCCTTCAACTAAAGAAGACTGGATTCGGTATATCGCATTTGGCAATAAGCTAGGCGCAATATGCGCAACTAAGTCAGGTGCATTATCTGCCATGCCAAGGCTCATAGATATTAAACAATAAAGTATTAAGGCAAATCGCAAATCTGAAGCTATAAATCGCAAGTTGGTCCTTTCGAATCGCAAGTTCAGTTTGGAGAATCGCAATATAACCAGTTCAAATCGCAAGCTAGCAGCTATATTAATGCAAATCGCAAATCTGAAGTTTTAAATCGCAAGTTCAGTATTGGGAATCGCAATATAACCAGTTCAAATCGCAAGTTAGCAGCTATATTAATGCAAATCGCAAATCTGAAGTTTTAAATCGCAAGTTCGACACACGAAAGCGCAATATATAGAAAAAACGCCAGTTCTACAATTGTAGGGCTGGCGTTTTGTAATCACTTTAAGTTCGGTCATATGGAACTGAATCTGGAATAGGAGCATAAGGATTCTCTTTGTTTATATGATCATAAAACATAATGCCGTTTAGATGATCTAGCTCATGCTGGAAAGCAATTGCGGGTAATCCTTTTAAACGTTTTTTGAATGGAGTACCATCTGGGTAAAACCCTGTTGCAGTTATACGTGCGTATCTTGGGACATATCCTTCAATTACTTCGTCTACAGACAAACAGCCTTCTCCAGCAGATATATACGTTTTTTCCACAGAGTGGCTAATTATTTTTGGGTTGACTGCTACAAAGCTCACTTCTTCATTGTTTTCGTCTTCCAAATGGAGCGCGAACATTCTTTTGTTCGCATTTACCTGTGGAGCGGCGATTCCAATTCCAGGTCGTATTTTATATTTCTCGACTAATTCATCATCTTGACTGTTAATAACATATTCTAATAGTTCGCTTGCAAGTGCTAAATCTTGCTCTGATAATGGGAAGGTCATTTCCTCCGTTTTTTTTCGTAAAGATGGGTGTCCATCTCTGACAATATCATTCATTAAAATCATTTTAATCGTCCCTTCAATGTTCATATATCTATTATAGCGAAATTTGACTATTTACTAAACAAAAAACAGCCTTTTGGTCAGTTGAATTTAGAGCCTAATACAATTATAGTTGAATGGGTATAGGGGGTTACATGATGAAACTTAGAAAATATATTATCATGTTCAGCAGTATTTTATTACTTACTGGCTGTAATTTTGGAGAATCAACAGAAGAAAAGCTATCAAACATCTTGACAGAAATTTATGATTTAGAAGCTGATTATAGAGATGTACAAAAAGAATTGGCTGAAACAGAAACAAAAGAACAAGCAAACTTTCAACAAATGATGGAACTTACGAAGGATCAAAAAGAAGAACTTACTACGATGGTAGAAGATACCGCAACTCTTTTGGATGCTAGATTAGCATTAGTTGAGAAGGAAGCGGCTTCTTTAAAAGCTACTTCTGATGGGATTAGTAAACTTACTACACTTATTTCAGAAACAAAAGAAGCGTCCGATAAAGAAAGTTTAAAACAAATGGAAACTACTTTGAAAGAGCGTATTGCAGCTTATGAAGAACTGACGAATAACTATAATGAGTTAGCTACAAAACAACAAGATTTATACAATATGTTAGTGGATGACACAGCGGAAGTTACATCAATCCAAGAACAAGTTCAGGTAGTAAATAAACATAATGAATTAGTTCAAGAATCTGTTCAAAAGTTTAATGAGGCAACTAAAAGGGTAAATGAAGTGAAGGATGAAGTCTTAACTTCACTACAGAAAGATGAAATATAAAAAAGCAGCTCTGCTTAGAGCTGCTTTTTTATATAATAATACTAAACTGATATAATACAGACATAAATTACGAGTAATACAGATTGAAGGAATTTCAATGTTTCGACAATTAAATTCGTTAATTTCATATGATTGACCACAAATTTATTCTTGAGTATACTAAAAGAGAAATATCGTTGTACTACTATATTTAAAAGAAAATCTTAATACAGAAGAAAAGGAGAGATGTAATAATGGCTGCAAACAAACCAGCGCAGTTAGACCCTATGAAAACGCTTCAAGAAATTGAAGAAAAGTTTGAAATGTTTCAGATTTTAAACGAAGAAGGGGAAATAGTTAACGAGCAAGCAAATCCTAACCTATCAGATGAGGAATTAGTAGAATTGATGAGCCGTATGGTTTATACACGTATTTTAGATCAACGTTCTATTTCTTTAAACAGACAAGGTCGTTTAGGTTTCTATGCTCCAACAGCAGGTCAAGAAGCTTCTCAGTTAGCATCTCAGTATGCTTTAGAAAAAGAAGATTTTATCCTACCTGGTTATCGTGATGTACCACAAATTGTTTGGCATGGTCTACCTTTATGGCAAGCGTTTCTATTCTCACGTGGGCATTTTATGGGGAACCAAATTCCTGAAGGTGTAAATGTTTTCCCGCCACAAATCATTATTGGTGCTCAGTTTATACAAGCAGCTGGTGTTGCTCTTGGTATGCAAAAACGTGGTAAAAAAGCGATTACAATCACTTATACAGGTGATGGTGGATCATCACAAGGAGATTTCTATGAAGGTATTAACTTTGCTGGGGCTTTCCGTGTACCTGCAGTGTTTATCGTTCAGAACAATCAATTTGCTATTTCTACACCTCGTGAATTACAAACTTCTGCAAAAACAATAGCTCAAAAAGGTATTGCTGCTGGTATTCCGAGTCTTGTAGTAGATGGTATGGATCCACTTGCTGTTTATGCAGCTACAAAAGATGCTAGAGAACGTGCGATTAAAGGAGAAGGGCCTAGTCTGATTGAAACTGTATGTTACCGTTACGGTCCACACACAATGGCAGGAGATGACCCGACTCGTTACCGTACTTCAGAAACTGATTCTGAATGGGAAAAGAAAGATCCATTAGTACGTTTCCGTAAGTATCTAGAAACAAAAGGTATTTGGAATGAAGAAAAAGAAGCAGAAGTAATTGAAAAAGCTAAAGAAGAAATTAAAGAAGCAGTTAAAAAAGCAGATGCAGCACCAAAACAAAAAGTAACTGACCTTATTAATATTATGTATGAAGAAAATCCATACAACTTAGATGAGCAATTAGCTTACTACACAGAGAAGGAGTCGAAGTAACCGATGGCACAAATGACGATGATTCAAGCAATTACGGACGCACTCCGTACAGAGCTTAAAAATGATGAAAACGTTCTAGTCTTCGGCGAAGACGTTGGCGTTAACGGCGGAGTTTTCCGTGCAACAGAAGGATTACAAAAAGAATTCGGAGAAGATCGTGTGTTTGATACACCACTTGCAGAGTCTGGTATTGGTGGTCTTGCAGTAGGTCTATCATTACAAGGGTTCCGCCCTGTTCCAGAAATTCAATTCTTTGGATTTGTATTTGAAGTAATGGATTCTATAGCTGGTCAATTAGCTCGCATGCGTTTCCGTACTGGTGGAGCATTTAATGCACCTGTAACTATCCGTTCTCCATTCGGTGGTGGGGTTCATACACCAGAAATGCACGCAGATAGTTTAGAGCTTTTAATGACTTCAACACCTGGAGTGAAAGTTGTTATTCCTTCCACTCCATACGATGCAAAAGGTTTATTAATCTCTGCAATTCGTGATAATGATCCAGTAATTTATTTAGAACATATGAAATTATATCGTTCATTCCGTGGCGAAGTACCTGAAGAAGAATATACAATTCCTCTTGGTAAAGCGGATGTAAAACGTGAAGGAACAGATTTAACAATTATCTCCTATGGCGCAATGGTACACGAAAGCTTAAAAGCTGCAGAAGAGCTCGAAAAAGAAGGACATTCTGTAGAAGTAATCGACTTACGTACAGTGCAACCATTAGATATTGAAACAATTATTGCATCTGTTGAAAAAACGAATCGTGCAATGGTTGTCCAAGAAGCACAAAAACAAGCGGGTATTGCTGCAAACGTTGTGGCTGAAATTACGGAGCGTGCAATTTTAAGCTTAGAGGCTCCTGTATTACGAGTAGCTGCTCCTGATACTGTTTTCCCATTCTCTCAAGCAGAAACAGTTTGGTTACCTAATTCTAAGGATATAGTAAATACAGCTAAAAAAGTTTTAACATTCTAATATAAAATCTGTTATAGAAAGGGTGAATACATTGTCATTTGAATTTCGATTACCAGATATCGGTGAGGGTATACATGAAGGTGAAATCGTTAAGTGGTTTGTAAAAGCAGGCGATGAGGTACAAGAGGACGATATTTTATGTGAAGTGCAAAATGATAAGGCGGTTGTGGAAATTCCTTCTCCTGTAAAAGGGAAAGTTACGGAAGTTCTTGTAAGTGAAGGAACAGTAGCAATAGTTGGAGATGTACTTGTTAAGCTTGATGCACCTGGTTATGAAGACCTTCAATTTAAAGGCGATCATAGTAACGAGGAAAAGACAGAAGCACAAGTTCAAGCAACTGCTGAAGACGGCCAAGCAGTAGAAAAAGAAGAAGTAGAAACTCCAGACAAAAAAGCAGATTCTACAAATACTGCAACTGAAAAACCAGCTACTCAAGAGCAACCAAAAGGTGATGTGAGAGTAATTGCAATGCCTTCTGTTCGTAAATTTGCTCGTGAAAACGAAGTGAATATTACAAATGTGACTGGTTCAGGTAAAAATGGACGCGTGTTAAAAGAAGATATTGACGCATTCTTATCTGGAGATCGCACTTCAGCTAATGAAGAAAAAGTAGAAACTACAAATGTGGAAGTTGAGCAATCACCAAAAGCTTCAGCACCAGTAACTTTTGAAGGTGAATTCCCAGAAACGAGAGAAAAACTTTCACCGATGCGTAAAGCAATTGCTAAAGCTATGGTAAATTCCAAACATACAGCTCCTCATGTTACATTAATGGATGAAGTGGATGTAACGGAACTTGTTGCACATCGTAAAAAATTCAAGGAAATTGCAGCAGAAAAGAATATCAAGTTAACTTATTTACCTTATGTAGTTAAAGCTTTAGTAAGTACACTAAGAGAATTCCCTGCATTGAACACATCTTATGATGATGAAACAAATGAAGTAATCCAAAAACATTACTTTAATATAGGTATTGCAGCTGATACGGATAAAGGTTTATTAGTGCCAGTTATCAAAAATGCTGATCGCAAGTCTGTTTTTGCTATCTCTGATGAAATCAATGCACTTGCAGGAAAAGCACGTGATGGTAAACTAGCTGCTGCTGAAATGAAGGGAGCTTCTTGCTCTATCAGTAATATTGGATCAGCTGGTGGGCAATGGTTTACTCCAGTTATCAACCATCCAGAGGTTGCTATTTTAGGTATTGGTCGAATTTCCGAGAAACCTGTAATAAAAAATAGTGAAATTGTGGCTGCACCTGTGTTAGCATTATCATTGAGCTTTGATCATCGAATGATCGATGGTGCGACTGCACAACATGCGATGAATCATATGAAACGTTTGTTAAGCAGTCCAGAACTATTATTAATGGAGGCGTAAAAAAATGGTAGTAGGAGATTTCCCAATCGAAACAGATACACTTGTAATAGGTTCAGGCCCTGGTGGATATGTTGCAGCTATTCGCGCAGCACAAACAGGACAAAAAGTTGTAGTTGTGGAAAAAGAACATATCGGAGGAGTTTGCTTAAACGTGGGATGTATTCCTTCAAAAGCATTAATCTCTGTTGGTCACCGTTTTGAACAAGCAAAACATGCTGATGATATGGGAATTACAGCTACAGATGTAACAATCGATTTCTCTAAATCACAAGCTTTCAAAGACAGTGTAGTAAAAAAATTAACTAGCGGTGTTTCTGGATTATTAAAAGGAAACAACGTGGAAGTAGTTATGGGCGAAGCATATTTCGTTGATGCTAACACTGTTCGTGTAATGGATGAAAAATCTGCGCAAACATATACATTTAAAAATGCAATTATTGCAACAGGATCTCGTCCTGTAGAAATTCCAACTTTTAAATACTCTAAACGTGTTTTAAACTCTACTGGTGCATTAAGTTTATCTGAAATTCCAGAGAACTTAGTTGTAATTGGTGGTGGTTATATCGGTACTGAACTAGGTTCAGCATTTGCTAACTTAGGTTCAAAAGTTACTATTATTGAAGGTGGCGACGATATTCTAGCTGGCTTCGAAAAACAAATGACAACGATTGTTAAAAAAGGCTTGAAGAAAAAAGGCGTTGAAATTGCAGTTAAAGCATCTGCTAAAGGCGTAGAAGAGTCTGACACTGGCGTAGTAGTTACTTATGAAGTTAGCGGAGAAGAGAAAAAAGTCGAAGCTGATTACGTTTTAGTTACAGTAGGCCGTCGTCCAAATACAGATGAAATGGGTCTAGAAGAAATTGGCCTTAAATTCGCAGAGCGCGGATTATTAGAAGTAGACAAACAATGTCGTACAAGTATTTCTAATATTTATGCTATTGGTGATATTGTTGCAGGTCCTCAACTTGCACATAAAGCATCTTACGAAGGAAAAATAGCTGCAGAAGCAATTGCTGGTCAAACATCCGTAGTAGATTACTTAGCAATTCCTGCTGTTTGCTTTACGGATCCAGAGATGGCTACAGTTGGTCTAAACGAAGCACAAGCTAAAGAACAAGGTTATGACGTTGCTGCTGGGAAATTCCCATTCGGTGCAAACGGTCGTGCTCTTGCTCTAAATGCTACTGATGGTTTCGTTAAACTCGTTTCTCGTAAAGAAGATGGTCTATTACTTGGAGCTCAAATCGTTGGTCAAGGTGCTTCAGATATGATCGCTGAATTAGGTTTAGCTATCGAAGCAGGAATGACTGTAGAAGATATTGCAATGACTATTCATGCTCACCCAACTTTAGGTGAAATTGCAATGGAAGCTGCAGAAGTAGTTATGGGTCATCCAATTCATATTCTTTCTAAATAATTCTCCTTTGAGAATCAAAAATAGACTTGTTCGCTTATGCGACAAGTCTATTTTTAATGTTCAAAATGGGGTTAGTTGAAATTCTGGTCAGTTTAGTTGGAAAAATCAATGCTCAAGTTGGAATAGTAATTTTATTCCATCCACCTTGGATAAAAGTAGTAATAATATACCCTACTATCCAACTCTTTCACCTGTTAAAATATAGTGGAAGGGACAGGTGTTTAGATTGAAACTTACTACTTGGATAATGTCAGCGATAATACTACTTGGACTTTCTGCATGCAGCAATGTAGACGAAAAACCAGAAGTAGAAAAAGAAACCGAAGAAACAACCCCAGTATCACAAGAGCCTGTAATAGAAGAAGTGGAAGAGGTTGTTGAGGAAGAAGTTATTGTGGAGGAGCCTGAACCACTATACCAATTGAACGAAGCAAACTGGACACTCGAGCCGATTAAAGATGCAAATCCGAAAGCAGTGTTACTGACAATCGATGATGCGCCTGATCGATATGCAGTAGAAATGGCAAAAACATTGAAAGAGTTAAGTGCACCGGCTATCTTCTTCGTAAATGGACATTTTATCGATACGGATGAGGAAAAAGCTAATTTAAAGGCTATATACGATATGGGATTTTCTATTGGAAATCATACTCAAACACATGTAAATTTAAAAGATAGCTCTGAAGAACAGCAAAAGGATGAAATTTTGAAAGTTAATGAAACAGTAGAAGCGGTGATAGGTGAAAAGCCTAAATTTTTCCGTGCACCTTTCGGAGTTAACACTGATTTTAGTAGGTCCCTTGTTCTGCAAGAAGGGATGCTTTTAATGAATTGGACGTACGGATATGATTGGGAAAAACAATACATGGATGCAGCGAGTTTAACCAATATTATGGTGAATACTGAATATCTGACGAATGGTGCAAATTTATTAATGCATGATCGTGAGTGGACTGCAGATGCTCTACGAGGTATGGTAGAGGAATTCCGTGCAAAAGACTACGATTTTATTGATCCAACAACGATTAAAGGAATTGAATAATCTAAACACCTTTGGAATATTTCAAAGGTGTTTTTTTACATAGACAGTGTGTTTTATTAGGCGTAAAATTATTCTCTATATATCTATGAGTTTGTCGGAGGTGACATGTATGGTTAAATTTATTCGAATTGTTTTCCAAGTATTTATATTATATTTATTTTCATTTATTGGTTCTTGGGTTGTAGATAGCTTTTCTCTTCAATTTCCTGGTAGTATTGTTGGTTTAATATTACTTTTTGTTTGCTTGTATTTTAAAATCATACCGGTTCAATTTATAAAAGATGGAGCTGGATTTTTATTGGCATTTCTCGCTTTGTTTTTTGTACCCGCAACAGTTGGAATTATGGAGTATCCAGAAATTTTCTCATGGGTTGGTATAGGAATTATTTTATCCATAGTTATTAGCACGATTCTAACTATTATCGTTTCAGGTAAATTTTGCCAGTACCTAGAGAGAAAACTTTTAGAAAAGGAGCAAGTTGAATGATAGCACTTCTGATGATAATCGGAACAATTGTTCTTTTTTATTTAATGACTTTCGTTTATAGAAGATTTACATACCCGTTATTGATTCCTATTTTCTCTACTACGGTATTGCTAGTTCTCATATTAGTTATGAATAAGATTCCTTATGATACATATATGTCGGGTGGGAAGTGGATCAATGAATTATTAGGACCGGCTGTTGTTAGTATGGCCTATCCTCTATATATTCACCGTGAGAAAATTATTAAATATAAGGTTCCAATTTTTTTGAGTGTATTATGTGCTCTTCTTTCCGGTTTAGTTAGCATCACTTTACTTTCTAGGTTGTTGTCATTTGAGGAACATGTTTTATTATCATTATTACCGAAATCCATTACTACACCAGTTGCTATCCCAATTAGTGAGGCAGTAGGTGGGGTTCCGACATTAACAGCTGTGTTCGTTATTTTTGCGGGGCTTGTAGGAGCTATACTGGGACCAATTATCTTCCGAGTTTGTCGTATCGACCAAGCGATAAGTCGAGGGATATCTATTGGTAGTGCATCGCATGGTATTGGTGTTTCCAAACTTACTGAATATGGTGAGGAAACGTTGACAATGGGATCTGTATCGATGACTTTAAGTGCGATATTAGGATCCTTTGTTTGCCCGTTGTTTGCGCTATTAATCTAATATTCTCTGTTAAAGAATGCAAAGAGGAACCCCTGTTTAGGGGTTCCTCTTTAGTTATTAAAATATTGCCTGATGTTCTTTTATGACCTGAATCATTTCAAGTGTGTCGTCTTCTGGTCCTTGCACGGGTAGTCCTGCTTCGATATTCATTGTAATATAATCAATATTACCTTGTGTAATTATTTCCCCGGGAATAAAAATCGGAATACCCGGTGGATAAACCATTACGAATTCTGCAGATATACGTCCACTTGCTTCTTTTAACCTAATAGACTCTGTAGCTGCATAAAAAGCATCTCTAGGTGACATTGCAAGTCCAGGAATTTCGGGAAGTGTAACAGATGGCTCTACGACAACAGCATCTGATTCGTGAGCAGCTACCATTCTTGATAGAGCATTAACGAGTAGATTAACTTCTTTTTTAGTATCTCCAAGCGTTATTAGGCATAGGATATTATACAAATCCGAAAGCTCTACTTCTATATTTGCTTTTTCTCTTAACCAAATTTCAGCCTCATATCCTGTCATTCCTAAATCTTTAACACTTATTAATAGCTTAGTTGGATCCATATCAAACGTAGCGGACGTTTGTAATATTTCTTCCCCAACACAGCGAATATGTGGAATTGCGTTAATACGTTTGCGAGTATCTTTTGCAAGTCGAATAGCATCTCCGATTAAATCCTCTCCGTGAATAGCTAACTGACGACGTGCAGTATCCAATGATGCAAGCAACGGATAAGACGTAGAAGTTGTCGTTAGCATGGACAAGATTGACTGAACACGTTTAGTCGAAACTAAACCCTCTTTGACATTAAGTATAGAGCTTTGTGTCATCGATCCTCCTAATTTGTGGACAGAGGTCGCAGCCATATCTGCACCAGCTTGCATTGCAGAAATAGGAAGCGAATCATGAAAATGAATATGAACGCCATGTGCTTCATCTACTACAACAGGAATTCCTTTTGCATGTGAAAGCTCTACAATTCTTTTAAGATCAGCAGCTAAACCAAAATAAGTAGGATTAATCACTAATAATCCTTTTGCATCTGGATGAGTCTCTAGAGCTTTTTCCACTGACTCTACGGAAATACCATGAGAGATTCCTAATTCTTTATCTACCTCTGGATGGATAAAAACTGGTATTGCGCCTGCAAAGACAATAGCAGACATAATCGATTTATGAACATTTCGTGGAACAAGAATCTTATCTCCAGGTCCACAGATTGTAAGTATCATAGTCATAATAGCACCGCTTGTCCCTTGAACAGAGAAAAATGTTTCATCGGCTCCAAATGCTTCTGCTGCCAATTGTTGTGCTTGTTTAATAACCCCTTTAGGAGAATGTAGATCGTCTAAAGGTGCGATATTGATCAAATCTATTGAAAGTACATTATCTCCAACGAACTCTCGAAACGCAGGATCCATTCCTTTTCCTTTTTTATGCCCAGGAATATGAAACTGGATTGGATGACGATTACGATGCTTAAGTAATGCATCGAATAATGGAGTTTCTAATTGTGACAACGTTCATACCACCTTTAGTTAAAATTTTTAAAACAAAAGAAATTATAGCATCTCATGTTCATTAATACTATTAAAATAATTGCAATTTGTATCAATCGTATAATTTTATTACACTAGTGGTATAAGGGAGGGAGTAAAAAATGACTTTTAGAACTAGGGTAACAGAATTATTAGGTACAAAGCTTCCAATTATTCAAGGCGGTCTAGCTTATTTAGCATACTCTGATTTATGTGCGGCAGTCTCAAATGCTGGGGGACTTGGGCAAGTTACAGCAATGAGCTTGAAAACACCAGACCAGCTAAGAGAGGAAATACATAAAGTACGGAAGTTAACGGATAAACCTTTCGGAGTGAATTTTGCAATTGGTCAAACAGGTAGACCTTATGAACATATGCTACAAATTGCAATCGAGGAAGAAGTTCCAGTAATTTCGATGACTGGAGGGAACCCAGCTCCAATCTTAGACAAACTAGCAAATACATCGACTAAAAAACTAGTGTTAGTTGCAGCTAAACGACAGGCTCAAAAGGCGGAACAGCTGGGAGCAGATGCAGTTATGGTCGTTGGACAAGAAGGTGGAGGACATCTTGGTAGAGATGATGTAGGTTCTATCGTACTTATCCCTCAAGTGGTCGATGCTGTGTCCATTCCGGTTATCGCTTCTGGTGGGATTGCTGATGGTCGTGGATGGATGGCTGCTCATGCACTTGGAGCAGAAGGAATTGAAATGGGGACAAGGTTCATTGCTACAAAAGAGTGTGTGCATGCATCGGTTGCCTATCAAAATTCACTTATAAATAGTGGAGAAATGGACACAGTAGTTATTAAGAAATCTATTGGAGCTCCAGCAAGAGCTATTAAAAATAGTTGGACAGAAACAATTTTAAGTATTGAAAAAGAGAATCCAACATATGATGCTCTTAAGGACTACATTAGCGGTGAGGCAAATAAGCAATTCATTTATGAAGGTGATGAACAAAATGGATTTGGATGGGCAGGCCAATCTGTCGGTTTAATCGAAGATATCCCTTCCGTACAACAACTGTTCAATCGGATGGAAAAACAAGCTTTGGACATACGAAATAAGTGGAAATAATAGGAGGTGGTAACAGATGGAATACACATACCCTTTTTCATTAGACTGGTCAACAGAAGAAATTGTTGATGTCGTTCAATTTTTTGAAGCCATAGAAAAAGCATATGAAAATGGCATCAAACGTGAGGATCTAATGAAAAGATACCGAAGATTTAAAGAAATAGTGCCTTCTATTGCAGAAGAAAAAACATATTTTCGTGAATTTGAAAAAGAAAGTGGTTATGTTAGTTTCCCTATTATTAAAAAGATGAAAGAGCAACCGGACGGTGCTATCATCAAGGGATAAGAAAACCCTCCTATACCCCCCGAATAGGTATAGGAGGATAAAATTTATTTCATCTTAATCATCGTTTTATAAATTGGTATTAAATGATCAAATGTTTCTTCCGCCATTTTTAAAAACTCATCCTCGGAAAGTAGTACTGCTTCTTCCTTACTAATATGACGACCCACTAAAAATTCCGCCTTTTTTACTTCTTTTAAGCGCACTAATAATTGCTCGAGACCTTCTTTCTTTTCCTTTTTTAATAAGGATGCTTCTGGTTTCATATGATCACCGGAAACAATAAAATCTGCAGGCAATTTGTTAAATAACCTTTTTTTCTTTAATAATCGTTCCGCAATGGCTACTTTATCTGGTGCTTCATAGATTACCGCCAATATGATGAAAGCATGGCTGCCCCATAATCCTATTTGGAAATGTGGTAAAGCTTTATATCCTCTTTTATAAGGTGCAAATGCGACCCAGCTATCTTTCGGGGGATTCACAGAACGTCTTGCATGTTTTGCTACATGTGGATAATATTCGGATCCAAGTAATGTAGAAAAATAATGGCTATAATGATTGCCTAATTCCTCAAATTTAGGTCTAACCTTTTCGATTAATGCATCCATTCTGTTTTCAAGTCCATCTATTTGAAAAACATTAAAATCTTCTTCTTTCCAAAATGTTTTGCTCATATGTAAACTCCTTTCAACTTCTATGTTTATTTTATAGGAAATTTGGGTAAAAATCTTGTAAGTAGTATTTTTCAGTAGACATTATTCTTATGGTAGCATATTTTATTATAAAGAATGTTCTGAATATTACGATATAAAATCAGAAGGGGTGGTAGTGATGAGACAGGTAGTGCATATTATTCGAAAAGAAGACATGGAGAAAGAAAAAATCCACACATTAAAAATGGAATTAGACTATGAGCTAGCAACTTTATATGATGCGATGACGAGCAACAATGATAAAGAAATAACTGCTTCCAAAACTCGACTAGCTGAGATTCACCAGCTTTTGGAGGAACTCAATGCTCTCGATTAATGTTCCAATTATAGGAGTACCTTGAAAAACACCTGCTAATGAAAAGACAGCTGGTGTTTTTTTCTTTATACTAAGAGAATAGGCAATAAGAAGGGGTGGGAAAAATTGGATATATACAAAATAGATAAATACACCAAGTCGTTAATAAAAGAAGCAGCACATAATATTAAAGCCTCCTTGACTTCCGAACTCATCATTGAATCGAAGTCTGAAGCAAATGATTTAGTTACTAATATTGATAAAGAGACAGAACAATTTTTTATTAAGCATATTAAAGCTGATTTTCCAGAGCATCGAATATTTGGAGAAGAAGGATTTGGCGATGATATAAAGGATTTAGCAGGTTATGTATGGTTATTAGATCCAATAGATGGAACAACGAATTTCATTCATCAAAAACAAAATTTTGCTATATCGCTAGGTATATATAAAGATGGGATAGGAATTTTAGGGTATATATATAATGTGATGGAGGATACTCTGTTGAGTGGTAGTTTAAATGGGGGTGCCTATTTGAATGACCAACGCTTGCCAATGCTCCATCCGACAACTGTTCAAGAGGCAGTCATTGGGATAAACGCAAGATGGGTAGTGCCAAATAAGTCTGTGCATCATGAAGGGATGGTGAATTTACTAAAAACTGTAAGAGGTACTAGATCACTTGGGTCGGCTGCAATTGAAATTTCTTATGTAGTGACAGGGCGATTAGATGCCTATATGTCTATGCGATTATCACCTTGGGATGTTGCTGGAGGAATGGTACTAGCAAACGAGGTAGGAGCAGTTGTAACGAATTTAGCATTTGAACATCTAGATTTACTAGATGCTGATAGCTTTATCGTTTCTAAACCAGGCTTACATGAACAATTATTAAAAGAATATATAAAATTAAAATAAAATCCAGCAAGATAAGCCTGCTGGATGATATTTATAATAAACCTGAGTCGCGCATTTTTTTCTTTGTCTTGAAACCAAAACCCATTATGATGAACAATAAAATAAGGAATATAAAAATAAGTGGTATATTCCGTAGTGCAACAGCAATTCCGATTAGTGCCATAGATAAAATAGCACCTATGGAATATAGGACGAAAATCCATTTAATATTACCCAAAATGATTACCTCCAAAATAAATGATAAAAAATAATATTACTTTAGTTTTACATGTGATATAATAACACAGTTATGGACTCGAAAAAAGAATATGGAGTGGAAATATGACAAATACACGTCAAGATTTAAGAAATATTGCAATTATAGCACACGTTGACCATGGGAAAACGACATTAGTTGACCAATTATTAAAACAATCAGGTACTTTTCGTTCAAACGAACATGTAGACGAAAGAGCAATGGACTCTGGTGATATAGAACGTGAACGCGGTATTACAATATTAGCAAAGAACACAGCTGTTGATTACAATGGAACACGTATTAATATTCTTGATACACCTGGACATGCCGATTTCGGTGGTGAAGTAGAACGTATCTTGAAAATGGTTGATGGTGTTTTACTAGTTGTCGATGCATATGAAGGTTGTATGCCTCAAACGCGTTTCGTATTGAAAAAAGCATTAGAACAGAAGTTAACGCCAATCGTAGTAGTAAACAAAGTAGATAAAGATTCTGCTCGTCCACTAGAAGTGGTGGATGAAGTTCTAGAATTATTCATAGAATTAGGTGCAGATGAAGACCAGTTAGAATTCCCAGTTGTTTATGCTTCAGGGGTAAATGGTACTGCTTCTTTAGATGAAGATCCTGCTAAACAAGAAGAAAACATGGTTTCTCTTTTTGAAATGATTATTTCAGCAATTCCAGCACCAATTGACAACTCAGAGGAGCCATTACAATTCCAAGTAGCATTACTTGATTATAATGACTATGTAGGTCGTATTGGGATTGGTCGCGTATTCCGCGGTACAATTACAGTTGGTCAACAAATTTCATTGATGAAACTTGATGGCACTGTGAAAAATTACCGTGTAACAAAATTATTTGGTTTCTTTGGTTTAAAACGTGAAGAAATTCAATCAGCAAAAGCTGGGGATTTAATCGCTGTTTCTGGTATGGAAGATATAAACGTAGGGGAAACAGTTTGTCCTACAACGCATCAAGAAGCTTTAGTTCCATTGCGTATTGATGAGCCAACATTACAAATGACTTTCTTGACAAACAACTCACCTTTCGTTGGTCGTGAAGGAAAATGGATTACTTCAAGTAAAATTGAAGAGCGTCTTCGTTCTCAATTAGAAACAGACGTATCTCTACGTGTTGAAGATACAGATTCTCCAGATGCATGGACAGTTTCAGGTCGCGGAGAACTTCACTTGTCGATTCTAATCGAAAATATGCGTCGTGAAGGTTTTGAATTACAAGTATCAAAACCTCAAGTAATTATTCGTGAAATTGATGGGAAAAAGTGTGAACCAATCGAACGTGTACAAATCGATGTACCAGAAGATAGTGTAGGTTCAATTATTGAATCTATGGGTACACGTAAAGGTGAAATGATTGATATGGTCAACAATGGTAGTGGACAAGTTCGATTAATCTTTATGGTTCCTGCTCGTGGGCTAATTGGTTATACAACTGAATTCATGTCAATTACTAAAGGTTATGGTATCATCAACCATACATTTGATAGCTACCAACCAGTAGTTTCTGGTCGTGTTGGTGGACGTCATCAAGGTGTGCTTGTTTCTATGGAAACTGGTAAATCAACAACTTACGGTATGATGGGTATTGAAGACCGTGGTACTTTATTCGTTGAACCAGGTACTGATATTTATGAAGGTATGATCGTCGGAGAAAATAATCGTGATGCTGATATCACTGTAAATATTACAAAAGCAAAACAAAAAACAAATATTCGTTCAGCTAATAAAGACCAAACGAACGTAATTAAAAGACCTCGTATATTAACACTTGAAGAAGCAATTGAGTTCTTAGGGGACGATGAGTATTTAGAAGTAACTCCTATTTCTATTCGTTTACGCAAAAAAATTCTTGAAAAGAGCGAGCGTGAGCGTGTAACGAAGAAAATGAAAAATGCAGAACTTGAATAGAAACTGAAAGGGTGAATAACCTTGGAGGAAAAGCAATTCGTATTTGGTAGAATGTCTAGTATAGCGAGATATATTTATGAGGTTATGCCAAATTTCGATATAGCTGGTTATGTGCTATTTGTTTTAATTTTCTTGCTTTCTGTGCTTGTGTACAAGCTTGGATTTGCAAAGAAATTGCGTTTTAGTCAAAATGTCGTTATTTATGTATTCTTGTTAGTAGGTTGTTTGATGTTGACTTTCCTCGCATTTTTCCTCCCAGTTGTGGAAGGATTAATCGTGGCAGCATTGATCCTAATCATTTATAAAATACGTTTACGACTTGAGAAAAGACAAAGCTCGACTACTTAAATGTAGCCGAGCTTTTTCTTTTTGAACAGGTTTTCTCATGCATGAAAGAATGAATAAATAACTCTATTGATTTGCGTTACAGGTGGGGTAACAAAGACTAGGAGCTCCACATCGTGTGGCAAGGCATTTGTGACCACCGCGGGGTGAGCTTGAACCATCACCGTCGTTTACGCGTCGATGTGGTGTCACATCTATCTCACTCATACCGAAGGAGTTGTAACCTATCACTCCAATCAATAAAGTGAGTCGTACTCCTTAACTAGATAGAGCACAGCATATTGTTTAGATGATGTGATTAGGCAAAGAATCTTTAGTGAATAAAACCTGTTATAATCTCTATTGAATAATCTTCGAGAGCTTCCTTTATAAATAAAAAGCTTCTTTTCTATAGTTATCCTAAAACGCACTTACTTGTCTTTAAGAGTAGTAAAAGGGCGACCGATAGACAAATGTCATAAGCTTACCGAAAAAGGGATGCTAGTTGGTTGTGACGGACGTCACTCGGTAATCATTTAGCAAAACATCTGTCAAAAGACCTGCGAAACGATAAAAACAGGTCTGAAAAGGACTTGTCCTTTTCAAACCTGTTTTTTATATATTAACTCTTTAAAATTCATTTTCAATCAGTCGTGAACTCTTATAGAAAATGAACTTTCCAGTTGCAAGACGTCGGTTTGTTCTTTCTTCAATACGGTCATGACATTCTGGACACATATATGTGTGAATGGGGCGATTTCGTAGCTTCTTAGCCAGCGGTAAATCATCTGGTAGCTCATCTATTCGATCGCAAATAGCGCATTGTACTTTCATCTATACATCTCCTATTCTACACGGAATGCTGTGACAAATTTTATCGGAGCATTAATATTAGAGCCATCTTTTTTTAATATATGCACAGGACCATCCTCACGAAGAGGTTTACCTTTATGACTAAATTTTAATAATAGATTATCTAATTCTTCTAATGAAATTGTATGTTCGCCCTCTGTTGTTTCTACTACAACCTTTGTAGCTTTAGGCAATGGCTCAGCATTTAGGATAAATGGTTTCATATCAATTCCGAAAGTACTTGTTAGTGCTTTTTTTCGTTCATATTTTTTTTCTGTTTGTAAGGTTGGTGGGTTTGTAGATCCTTCGATAATTTCACGTGACCAATGAGCCGATGTGACTTTTGTATATTCCTCTAGCTCATCTTTGTACTCATACTCACCAGAAAAAAACTCATCCAAATCGATTTTACGATCATCGAAAATCCAAACGGTAGGGTCTAAAGTAATATTAAATTTAACTGCACCTTTAACTGGTATGATAAGTTCCAACAAAATTGCCTCCTCTAAACTATCTAATCCTACTTAGTATACCTTTAAATTGAAAAGTTCTAAAGAATATTTAACTATTTCCATAAGTTAAATGATAGAACACTTGCAATTTTTCTGTGCAAAAGATACACTTTAGGGAGATATATAATTAGAAATAATAAAAATGGGGGCGTCCTCATGGATACTAATATACAAATTTCGTATCAAGAAAAAGCTTTAGAGCTTTTGAAAAAAGATGCAGAAAAGATTGCACAGCTTATAAAAGTGCAAATGGATAACTTAACGATGCCTCAATGCCCTCTGTATGAAGAGGTTTTAGACACGCAAATGTTTGGATTATCACGTGAAATAGATTTTGCGGTAAAGCTTGGACTTTTAGAGAAAAGTGATGGAAAAGAGATTGTCGCTTCTCTTGAAAAAGAACTATCTGTTTTGCATGAGATTCATACAGAAAAATAACTATAAAACTCAAACAAACTCACTGTTTGAGTTTTTTTTCTATCTTAAGAAATAGAGGTATAATACATGATTTCATATTTAAAACGATACGCAAGAAATTTCGATTACCCATTAATGTTTATTTACTTAGCCTTATGCTTTTTTGGCTTGGTCATGATTTATAGCGCAAGTATGGGGTGGGCAGTGATGAATTACGGTTGGGAACCTGATCATTTTTTTAACAAGCAAAAAACAAATTTATTGCTTTGTATTCCAGTATTCTTTCTGGCTGCCTTTTTTCCATATAAACATTATAAAAACAAAGCAATGATGAAACTTATGCTCCTCGTTATGTTTACACTTTTATTTTCGGTTCATTTTATAGGTGTAGGAGGAGAGAGTGGTTCGCAAAGTTGGATTGACTTAGGTTTTAACATCCAACCATCCGAAATTGCAAAGCTAGTAATTGTTTTATATTTTGCAGGGATATTTGCAAAAAAATCTGAAAACGGTACATTAGATAAATTAAATGAATCCGTTGGCCCCCCATTACTTGTACTATTTTTTGTCTTTGTGTCTATTATGATGGAGACAGATGTTGGTAATACAATGATTATTAGTTTCGTAGCTATTTCGGTAATTGCGGCTAGCGGAATTAAATTTAAATCATTTTCCAAAATAATCGGATTAATTGGTATAGTTATAGTAGCGGGTCTGTTCGCCATCTATATGATGAAAGATGTATTATTGACTCCCCATCGTAGAGGAAGATTGGAAGCATTTTTTAATCCTTTTGATTACGAGCAAGGGTATGGATACCAAATTGTAAATGGTTATATTGCCATTGGATCAGGTGGTTTGACAGGCTTAGGTTTAGGGAATTCCAACCAAAAGTATGGATATTTGCCCGAGCCACATACTGATTTTATAATGGCTATCATAGCAGAAGAACTTGGACTTATTGGGGTATTAATCGTTTTATGTGGATTGTTCTTTATCGTATTTAAAGCGATTAGTATTGCTTTAGCGACAAGAGATCCTCAAGCACGAATGATTGCTGCGGGGATTGGCAGTATTATAGGGTTTCAAACCTTTATCAATTTAGGAGGTATGCTTGGAATTATCCCGCTGACTGGGGTACCACTCCCATTTATTAGCTATGGGGGTACTTCTATTATTATTTTATCAGCAGCACTTGGGATATTGATGAATGTATCGATGTTCGTGAAGCATGAAAAAAATAGACAATAAGGGGCGAATTGGATGAAAAAGATTAAAAAGATTGTAGTTGCAAATAGAGGAGAAATTGCAATACGTATTTTTCGAGCTTGTACGGAGTTAAACCTTCGTACAGTTGCCATCTATTCTAGAGAGGACAGTGGCTCATTTCACCGGTTTAAATCAGATGAATCCTATTTAGTTGGAGAAGGTAAGAAGCCAATTGATGCTTATTTAGATATTGAAGATATCATTCGAATCGCAAAAGAAAGTAATGCGGATGCAATCCACCCCGGATATGGCTTTCTTTCAGAAAATGTAGACTTTGCAAAAAGATGTGAAGAGGAAGGGATTATTTTCATCGGTCCTACTTCTAAGCATTTAGATATGTTTGGCGATAAAGTGAAGGCTCGTGAACAAGCAGTACTAGCAGGTATTCCAGTTATCCCGGGAAGCGATGGTCCTTTAGATACGGTGGAAGAAGTACGTGAATTCGCGAAAGCTCACGGCTATCCGTTAATGATTAAAGCCGCATTAGGTGGAGGCGGTCGTGGAATGCGTGTTGTTCAATCGGAGGATGAGCTAGCAAGTGCTTATGAACGTGCTAAATCAGAAGCGAAAGCTGCTTTTGGTTCAGATGAAGTGTATGTAGAACGCTGTATTTTCGAGCCTAAGCATATTGAAGTACAAATTCTTGGAGATAGTCAAGGAAATTTAATCCATCTGTATGAACGGGATTGTTCTATTCAAAGAAGACACCAAAAGGTTGTTGAAATAGCACCTTCAAATTCATTAAAATCAGAATTGCGCGACAAAATATGCGATGCGGCTGTACAATTAATGAAAAATGTTTCTTACATAAATGCAGGAACAGTAGAATTTTTAGTAACAGAGGATGAATTCTTTTTTATCGAAGTAAATCCACGCATTCAAGTAGAGCATACGATTACAGAAATGATTACAGGTGTAGATATTGTTCATGCACAGATTAAAATTGCAGATGGTTTAGCTCTTAATAGTGAAGAAATGGGAATTCCAAGTCAGGAAAACATGCCATTATTTGGATTCGCAATTCAATCACGTGTAACAACGGAGGATCCATTAAATAATTTCATGCCTGACACTGGAAAATTAATGGTGTACCGCTCGGGTGGTGGATTTGGTGTACGCTTAGACGCAGGGAACGGTTTCCAAGGGGCTATCATCACTCCTTACTATGACTCTTTGTTAGTGAAAGTTTCTACATGGGGTATGTCCTTTAAAGAGGCAGCAGCCAAAATGGACAGAAATTTGCAGGAGTTCCGAATTAGAGGAATCAAAACGAATATACCGTTTTTAGAAAATGTTGTAAAACATCCAAGCTTTATTTCTGGCCAATTTAATACGAGTTTTATCGATTCTACACCTGAATTATTTTTGTTCCCCAATCGCAAGGACCGTGGTACTAAATTATTGAATTATATAGGGAATGTCACGGTCAATGGTTTCCCAGGTATCGAGAAAAAATCTAAACCTATTTTTGGTACTACTAGAAAACCGAGTTTTGATTTGAGCATAGCGCCTCCAAGTGGGACAAAGCAAATTTTAGAACAACAAGGTGCAGATGGCGTGATCAAATGGGTGAAGGAGCAACAGGGTGTGTTGTTAACCGACACTACTTTCCGAGATGCTCATCAATCTCTATTAGCAACACGGGTCCGATCTCATGACATGTTCGGTATCGCAAAGGAATCTGCACAGGGAATGCATGATTTGTTTTCTTATGAGATGTGGGGAGGAGCAACTTTTGACGTTGCTTACCGATTCTTGAAAGAGAATCCTTGGGATCGATTGATAAAAATGAGACAAATGATTCCGAATGTATTATTCCAAATGTTATTCCGTGGTGCCAACGCAGTAGGATACAAAAATTATCCTGATAATGTTATTAAAGAGTTTATACAAAAGTCTGCAGAAGCGGGTATAGACGTTTTCCGAATCTTTGATAGTCTAAACTGGATAAAAGGGATGGAAGTTGCAATAGATGCAACTAGACAGTCTGGTAAAATCGCTGAAGCCGCATTATGTTACACTGGGGACATTTTAGACGACAGTAGAGACAAATATACAGTTCAATACTACAAAGAGATGGCGAAAGAGTTAGAAAAAGCAGGGGCGCATATTTTAGCGATTAAAGACATGGCTGGATTATTAAAACCAGAGGCAGCCTATCGTCTAGTAAGTGAATTAAAGAGCACCGTTGATATCCCTATCCATCTTCATACGCATGATACGAGTGGTAACGGAGTATTCACATATGCAAAAGCAATAGAAGCCGGAGTAGATATTGTGGATACTGCTTTAGGTGCGATGGCCGGTCTAACTTCCCAACCGAGTGCGAGTAGCTTAAGCTATGCACTGAATGGTTCTAATAGAGAGGTAATAGGAAATATCGATGCTTTTGAAAAAATCTCTTATTACTGGGAGGATGTACGGAAATATTACCAAGATTTCGAAAGTGGTATGATGAGTCCACATACGGAGATATATGTTCATGAGATGCCAGGCGGACAATATAGTAACCTTCAGCAACAAGCAAAAGCTGTAGGACTTGGAGAACGATGGGAAGAAGTAAAAGAAATGTATTCTCGCGTAAATCTATTATTTGGTGATGTGGTGAAAGTTACCCCTTCTTCTAAAGTAGTGGGGGATATGGCGCTATTCATGGTACAAAATAATTTAGATGAGGTTTCAGTCATTACGAGAGGGAAGACAATCGATTTCCCTGATTCTGTTATAGAGTTTTTCGAAGGGTATATTGGACAGCCTTATGGAGGTTTTCCTAAGGAATTACAAAAAGTAATACTAAAGGATCGTGAAGCTATAACAGTGCGTCCAGGGGAATTGCTGGAGCCCGTGAACTTCGAGGAAGTTAAAGAATTGCTGTTTCACAAATTAGAACGTCCTGTTACAAGTCAAGAGATTCTAGCGTATACGCTATATCCAAAGGTTTTTGAAGAGTATAGTGAAATGGATAAAAACTTTGGAGATGTTTCGGTTTTAGATACACCTACATTCCTATACGGATTGAGATTAGGGGAAGAAATCGAAGTTGAAATCGAGGTAGGAAAAACGTTAATCATCAAGCTTGTGTCCATTAGCGAGCCGACCAATGACGGAAACCGTATCATTTACTTCGAATTAAATGGTCAACCACGTGAAATTTCTATTCAGGATATGAATGTGGAAGTTAGTCATTTATCAAAACCGAAGGCAGATTTGACGAATGAGGGTCATATTGGAGCAACTATGCCAGGTACTGTTTTAAAAGTAGCCATTTCAACAGGTAGCAAAGTAAAAAGAGGTCAGCATCTACTCATTACAGAAGCGATGAAAATGGAAACTACAGTCCAAGCACCATTTAATGGAGTTGTAAAAGAGATTCACGTTGTCGCAGGTGAGGCAATAGCAACTGGTGATTTATTAATCGAGATGGAAAAAGAATAACCAATAAGCACAAGGCTGTTAGACTTTCCTGTCTGACAGCCTTTTTTGATGAGTTAATAATGTCCTTACCTGTTTCTAAGAGTTGTGCGAGTGGGACGAATAGATAAAGTGAAACTTCAATCAGTGGGGTTTCTTACCCACTAATTGTTGATTGAACCATTCGGGCATTAACAGGCAGTCATCTGCGGGACTAATGCCATAAGATTACTGAAAAAAAGGGATGCTGGTTGGTTGTGACGGATGTCACAACCAACCAGCATCCCTAAAAATTTACTCGGTAATTATTTTAGCAAAACGATAGAAACAGGTTTTGTCAATAAAGTATCTGGTATCTTTTTGCTCGATTTTTCTCACGTTCAGTTATTCATTTTACTTCTTGATAATAGTAGAATCATATAGCATAACAGACCGAATAATAAGGAAATAAATAATGAATGAAGTAAGGCTAAGTAAAGGTTAAGTTTCGTCAGCACGACTAACATCCCGGTAATTACTTGGCAGGAAACCAATATTAAAGAAATTATCCATCCCCAGTAAATTGCCCGTTGATTTTTATAATTCCGTATTACATGAATTGCTATTATTAAAATCCATATAAATATTAAGCCTGCGGCAGTCCGGTGTCCCATTTGTACCCACTCATATAGATTGGAAGGAAGAGCAAACTGTTCATTATTACATAACGGCCAGTCGTTACATATAAGACTAGATTCTGTATGTCTAACTAATGCGCCGGTGTAAATAACGATATAAGAATATAGTGTTACACCAATTGTATGAAACTTTAACTTTTTTCCGATTCTGATTTTATCTGTATCGAATTTTCGATCAATCTCGAAAACTAATAAGGTTAGTAATAAAACGGAAGCAAATGAAATTAATGAGATTCCAAAATGAAGAGCCAATATAAAATCGCCCTGTCCCCATTTTACCTGAGCTGCTCCTATTAATGCTTGAGCTACTAAGAAAAATACCGCCATAGCCGATAAGAATTTTGTTTCTCGAACATGTCCAAGTGCTTTCCATGCCCAAACAGCTAACGCAACGATTAATATACCAACAGACCCTGTAACTAATCGATGAGAGAATTCGATTAATACTTCAGGTGTTATTACATCGGGAATAAGTTGTCCGTTACAGCCAGGCCAGTGTCTACCGCAGCCCATACCACTATCGGTTTTAGTAACTAATGCTCCTCCTAAAAGAATGAGCAGCATACCAACTGTAGATGCAACAGCTAACCATTTTAAATTTTTATGAATGTGCAATACGCCACCTACTTTATGTATCTTGCTCGTCTTAAAAGACGGTATCTGCTTTTTGATGATATCGAATCATGAAGAAAAATACAATGTATAACCTCAAAACTAATATGAGTGGTTATAATTTTTCACAAATTGTTCATAAATTCGTACCCGAACATTCACAAACAGGACACGAAAATGCATTATTATTGATATGTTCTAAGCTTATAAAAGTGTATCTTGATTTTAATTTATGCGAAAATTATCTTTAACTGTAGAATTTACGAGAGATTTTCGTTATAGTAAAAGATAGCGGAATATGCTTACAACTTTGAAAGGAGGGGCAGCATGTCAAATGGTCATTTAATAACCGCTACTAATGAGTCTGAAGATGAACGTGTAAACACTTCATTTTTTCAGGATTTTCTTTCGCTCATTAAGATAGGTATAGTTAACTCTAACTTATTTACAACATTTACTGGTATGTGGCTAGCATTTCAATTTACAGATCGAAACTTTCTTCGAGAGTTAGATATTCTCTTTTTTACGCTAATCGGATCCGGAATGATAATCGCGGGTTCTGCTGCTATGAATAACTTTATCGATCGTGATATAGATCCTGTCATGAAGAGCAAGAAAGGAAGACCTACAGTTACAGGACGGTTTAGTCCATCAGCCGTGCTAATAACTTCTTTTACACTATTGATTGTAGGCGAAATATTATTATTTATGGCTTCTACATCAGCAGGAGTATGGGGACTAGCGGGAATCGTTAGTTACGTTGTGTTATACTCGATGTGGTCTAAACGAAAACATGTGAGTAATACTATAGTTGGTAGTATCTCCGGTGCAATCCCGCCAGTGATTGGTTGGGCAGCTGTTGAACCTAGTTTAGGATTTGGAGCACTAGCTTTATTCTTAATTATGTTTGCATGGCAACCTCCTCATTTCTATGCGCTCGCGATGAAACGTACGGAAGAATACCGTGCAGCAAATATTCCAATGCTACCTGTAGTAAAAGGTTTTAAACGTACAAAAGTGTCTATACTTTTATGGATTCTATTATTATTCCCGTTACCATTTTTATTAATGGAGTTAGGAGTAATATTTGTTGTATTGGCAACTGCACTAAATCTTGGGTGGTTATACTTTTCCATTAAGGGTTTCCGTGTGAAAGATGATATCAAATGGGCAACAGGTATGTTTATCTATTCCTTAAACTATATGACGATATTGTTCGTTGCTATTATTGTTTTTTCTATTTTCACCTAATTGCTGGAATTCTTTCTTTAGTCAACAAGAATTCATATAAAAAGAACCACAGTCCAAAGAAACATGAAAACAACTATGAAAGAGGGGTTTGATTTAGCTATGATGAGAGGGCTTAAAAAATGGCGACTTTTTTCACTGTTAGCAGCTCTAACGATTTTCTTATCGGGTTGTGGCGAAGAATATTTATCAACGCTTACACCTGCAGGACAAGTCGGAAGAGATCAATTTAATTTGTTATTACTATCTTCTGCTATTATGGCTTTAGTTATTATTGTAGTAGTAATTATTTATGTTATTGCTTTAGTGAAATTCCGTCGCAAAAAAGTTGGGGAAGATGTTATTCCTAAACAAGTAGAAGGAAGTCATACGCTTGAGATAATATGGACAGTTATTCCAATATTACTGTTAATCATTCTTGCTATTCCAACTGTTTACTATACTTATAAACATGCTGATGTAGCAGCGATGGATCAAGTCGATGAAGATGGAAACAAAACAAATGTAACAGTTAATGTTACAGCAAAACTTTATTGGTGGGAATTTGAGTACCCAGATCTTGGAGTTGTAACTGCTCAAGAATTAGTAGTACCTACTGATGAAAAAGTATTTTTTAACTTAAAAGCTGCTGATGTAAAACACTCATTCTGGATACCTACAGCCGGCGGTAAAATGGATACAAACGTAGAAAACGTTAACCAATTCTATTTAGAATTTGATGATACTTCTGCTGGTTTAGAACAAGGTGTGTTCTATGGTAAATGTGCGGAATTATGTGGTCCGTCACATGCACTAATGGATTTCAAAGTTAAAACATTAGAAAGAGAAGACTTTAATACTTGGGTTGAATCAATGAAAACTACTGAGCATGTAGCAGATGGTGAACTTGCAACTCAAGGAGAAGAAATCTTCAACACTAGCTGTATAACTTGTCACGCAATTTCTGGAGCAGGTACTGCTGGCGGAGTCGGACCAAACTTAGCATCATTTGGAGACCGTAATCGTGTTGCTGGATTTATGTCACATGATGAAGAAAGCTTAAAAAAATGGATTAGTAATCCTCAAGCATACAAACCAGGCAATTTAATGCCTCAGCCAAAAACAATTAATAAAGGCAAAGAATTTAGTGAAGAACAATTAGATGCTCTTGCAGCATATCTAATGGGACTATCTGTAGAAAAATAAGTTTCACAGATAAAATATGAGGGAGGTTAAAGTTGTGAGTTCTATCGCAAAGAAAAAAGGCTTCGGCTCCACTTTATGGGACTATTTAACAACAGTAGACCATAAAAAAATCGCAGTCATGTACCTCGCTGCCGGTGGTTTGTTTTTCGTAATCGGCGGTATAGAGGCAATGCTTATTCGTATACAACTAGCAAAGCCCGATAACGATTTTGTTAGTGCTGGTCTTTTCAATGAAATTATTACAATGCACGGAACAACGATGATTTTCCTTGCGGCCATGCCGATATTATTTGGATTTATGAATGCCGTTATGCCACTTCAAATTGGTGCACGTGACGTAGCGTTCCCATTCTTAAATTCGCTTGGTTTCTGGTTATTTTTATTTGGTGGAATTTTCCTTAACCTATCTTGGTTTATGGGTGGAGCACCTGACGCTGGATGGACTTCTTATGCATCATTATCGTTAGCTTCGCCTGGTCATGGAATTGACTTTTATGCACTAGGACTTCAAATAGCCGGTGCAGGTACTTACATCGGAGGTATTAACTTCCTTGTAACAATTATTAACATGCGCGCTCCAGGGATGACATACATGCGTATGCCATTATTCACTTGGACTACATTTGTAGCTAGTGCATTGATTTTATTTGCATTCCCACCACTTACTGTTGGGCTCTTCTTCTTAATCCTAGACCGTATGTTCGGGGCTAATTTCTTTGATCATACGATGGGTGGTAATACAATTATTTGGGAGCATTTATTCTGGATTTTCGGGCATCCTGAAGTATATATTTTAATATTACCTGCTTTTGGTATATTCTCAGAAATATTTGCTTTATTTGCACGTAAGCGTTTATTTGGTTACTCATCTATGGTATTTGCTACTGTATTAATCGGTTTCTTAGGATTCATGGTATGGGCTCACCATATGTTCACAGTTGGTTTAGGCCCTACAGCAAATGCAATTTTCGCAGTTGCTACTATGGCAATCGCTGTTCCAACAGGTATGAAAATTTTTAACTGGCTGCTTACAATTTGGGGAGGTAGCATTAAAGTTACGACTCCAATGCTGTATGCGTTAGCTTTCATTCCTTCCTTCGTAGCAGGTGGGGTTACTGGTATTATGCAAGCAGCAGCACCGCTTGACTACCAATTACATGATTCATACTTTATCGTTGCCCATTTCCACTACGTAATCGTTGGAGGGGTAGTGCTTGCAATTTTAGCCGGGGTACATTTATATTGGCCTTTAATGTTCAATCAAATGTTAAGCGAAAAACTTGGTAAATGGACTTTCTGGTTCTTCTTTATCGGTTTCCATTTAACTTTCTTTATTCAACATTTCTTAGGATTAATGGGAATGCCTCGTCGCGTATTTACTTTTGGAGCAAATCAAGGCTGGGATTTATTCAACTTAATCAGTTCTATTGGAGCTGCTTTCATGGCAGTAGGTGTTATCATTCTTGTAGTTAACATCATCATTACAGTTGTTAAAAACGTACCAGTTGGTAATGACCCGTGGGAAGATGGACGTACATTAGAGTGGGCTATTCCACAACCAGTTCCGTTTTATAATTTTAAACAAACTCCACTAGTTCGTGGGTTAGATACTTTCTGGATTGAAAAAATGGAAGGTAACAAAGAAGGTATGACATATGCAGAACCACTTTCTGATATTCATATGCCAAACGGTTCTATTATTCCAATCGTTATGACAATTGGTTTGTTTATCGGTGCCTTTGGAGCACTTTATAATGGTGAAAAAGATTGGGCAATCCCAGTATTAGTATTAGGTTTAGCAATTACATTTGGTGCTATGGCTGTTCGTTCTATTAAAGACGACCATGGATTCCACATTCACAAAGAAGATTTAATGAATGATGAAGGGGGTAAATAATTATGGACTTTAATAAAAAGTACACCCCACAAACTTGGCCAGATCATCCTGAGCAAGTTACTTTAGAAGGTAAAAACAAATTTTTAGGTTTTTGGTTATTCCTAGGTGGAGAAACAGTATTGTTTGCAAGTTTGTTTGCAACGTATTTAGCACTTAAAAACAAAGGGCCAAGCGGTATGGAATTCTCCACTAATACTCTTTTTGAATTGCCTTTAGTATTTGTTATGACGATGATACTTTTAACTTCATCTCTAACAAGTGTGTACGCAATGTATCATATGAAAAACCATAATTTCAGAGGCATGCAAACTTGGTTAGCTATCACAGTTCTTTTAGGTCTTGCTTTCCTAGGTTTAGAAATTTATGAGTTCAATCATTACGTACATTTAGGCTTTACTTACGGACAAAGTGCATTCTCATCTTCGTTCTTTACACTTGTAGGTACTCATGGGCTGCACGTTGTAGTTGGTTTAGTATGGATTATTCTATTAATACTCCGCAATGCAAAACGTGGCTTTAGTTTGTATAATGCACCAAAATACTATACTGCTTCTCTATACTGGCATTTCATTGATGTTGTATGGGTATTCATCTTTACAGTAGTATACTTGATGGGAGTTGTTGGTTAATATGTCACACGACGCTCAAGTTTATGTGAGATCGCAAACAGAATTTGAATATATTAAGCAAAAACGTAAAAAAGATATGCGTAATCAAGTTACATCTTTTGCGATTATGATTTTCTTAACTTTAATCGCATTTACATCTGTAGCTGCTGGATTTTCTGTATATTTAATCGTTCCAGTAATTTTATTACTTGCTGCAATTCAAGTAGTATTACAGCTTTACTATTTCATGCATATGAGTGAAGAGAATCATCAGGTCGCTGCATTTTTCTTGTACAGCGCTACTATGCTAGCCTTCACTTTCGTTTTAACTTTCCTTACAATTGTTTGGTGGGGATAAATAACTTAGAGCCGAGACAAAGTAAACACTTTGTCTCGGCTTTTTTAAAGGAATCAGACAGTATATAAAAAAGTCCTGAGAACACCGGGTTCATGGGACTAAAAAAAGTATAAAAAATACTCATTTTCATTACAAGTGGGGAACAAAGGCTGAAAGCGCGTCCTCTCTTAGGAAAGGTAATTTAAGGACGGTTCGTGCTGTGCAATGATTGCATAACTCACATTCTGGTGGCCGACACCAAAGTCGCCACCTTCGACCCTAATCAATTAATGTGTAGTACTACACTAAAAAATTTGATATAGCTAATCGAAGTGCTATCCAATGTTAATAGAAGAAAGCAAAATTTTATTTATACAATGAGGATAGAGAAAAACAGCTTATTTATGCAACTTTCATTTATAAAGCTATTATTGTTAATTGTAGCGCAGGTCGGCGACTCTAGTGGGACAGCACGTGGGAGAGAATACAGCCTCGAGCCGTCCCCTCGGAAAGCGTCCAACCTGCGCTACAATCAACGGCATATCTAAGTTTTGGTTCAAGGACAGGGCGCTTTTTTATCTGGCTTTTCTTTAGTTTGGTAAATTCTCAAATGTCATAGTTCGTTCATTGAAGTTACGGGGATTGACCTATATAATAGAATAAGTTACCTAAAAGGAGCGGTGATACTTATGCCTATCAGTATATTTGGATTCCAAGCTTTATGGAGCCCAGTAATGATTGGAGTTTTAGTATTTTTAACAATTTTATATTTTTTAATAACAGTCAAATGGAGAAATGACTTTAAAGTATCAGAGCCACTGAAGAAGAGCGAGGTTGCTTATTTTCTATTGGGTATTGTTCTTTTATATATTGTCAAAGGTTCCCCTGTCGATTTAATGGCGCATATTATGTTTTCATTCCATATGGTACAGATGGCATTGTTACTACTATTAGTTCCTCCTTTACTTATGAAAGGGATACCTTGGTGGGTGTGGAAAGTTATAATAGAGTTGCCAGCAGTTCGTAAGGTTTTTCCTATAGTAACAAAACCATTACTTTCATTAATTGTCTTTTCAGGATTGTTTTCCATTTATCATATTCCATTGCTTTTCGATTTTATCAAATTGGATGAAGGATTACATGGTACGTACACGTTTATTTTATTCTTATCGGCGATTTTCATGTGGTGGTCTATCGTAGAAATAGATGGAGTTTCTGGACGTTTACACGGATTAAAAAAGATTGGCTTTATAATTGGCAGTGCGGTTTTAATAACTCCAGCATGTGCACTGATAATCTTCACTGGAACGCCTCTGTATGAAACGTACACAAATTCAGATGTATGGCTAAAAGCGATGGAACTATGTGTACCATCAAGTACTTTAGCGGGACTATCCTTAAGTGGACCTGAATTATTTTCTAATATGACACCTCTAGCAGATCAACAATTAGGTGGAATACTGATGAAAATTGTACAGGAAATAATTTATGCGGTATTTTTAATGTCTATTTTCTTCAAATGGTACAAAAATGAACAGGACAATGCAGATGAAATTACACAAAAAGCTCTTGATGATTTAAAAGTACAAGCTAATCTATAAACTCAATAAAGTTTTTCGAGGAGAATGATTGATGAATTTACCTGTTTTACCAACCATAAGTACATTTTTTATCGTATTAAGTGCTGTGCTTGTTGCAATTGGATGGGCACTCATAAAACAAAAGAAAATTGAAGCTCACAAAAAAATGATGACTGCAGCCGCCATTTCGGCCTTAATATTTTTCATCATCTATGCATCGCGTACTATTTTCATTGGGAATACAGCGTTCGGTGGACCTGATGACATAAAAATTTACTATACAATCTTTTTAATATTCCATATTACTTTGGCAACGACTGGTGCAGTTTTTGGTCTAGTAACGCTATATTTAGGCTACAAAAATAATATTCAAAAGCATCGTAAAATTGGACCCATTACAAGTGTTATATGGTTTTTTGTCGCAATAACCGGTGTTGCTGTCTACTTATTACTCTATGTATTGTATACTGGGGGAGAAACCACCTCTGTTATTAAGGCAATAATAGGTGGTTAAAGAAAAGCCAATACTCATGCGGAGCTTATTCCGATGAGTGTTGGCTTTTATGTATCTTTAAATTTTAAAATTAAGTTTTAGCATTCCGGATTCTTTAGCAGTTATAAAAATAATAACTACAAGTGGACCTAACATAAACCCGATGAACCCGAAAAGCTTTGCACCGATAAACATGGCTATTAAGATTGCTAGAGGAGATATCCCCATTTGCGAGCCCATCAACTTAGGCTCTACAGCTCTTCGAATTATTAACAAAATAACTGCTAATATAGTTAACTTCGTACCTAATACCATATCACCGGTTAAATAATGATAAATCGCCCACGGTGCTAAAACTGCAATAGAACCCAGTATAGGAATAATATCGATAATCCATATAACTAGTGCCATAATGAGAGCATATTTTGGTGTAAGAATAAATAAAAGTCCGATGAATGCAGCTCCTAAAATGATGAAACTTGCAATAATTTGCGCTTTCATAAAACCGATAGCCACTTTTTTTACACTAGCGAAAATAAATCGCACTTTACTTGCTGTATTATCCGATAGATAATGAAAAAATTTAACTTGTAAATTTTGTAAATCTAACATAAATAAAAAAAGAGCAATTATAAATACTATAAAACTAACTAAAAAATTCGGTATATTCGTTAACAACGCAGAAATATTACTGTAGCTAAGTATATCTAAAAGGGCGTCTCTCATACTTTCTAATGTCGCATCAAATTTATTTTGAATGGATTCGACTACTTCTTTTGGTAGCCCTTCCGTATATTTAAATAAACTGTTTTGCATATCAATCCATAACCCAGTCCAGTTATTAATATTAGAAGGAATGGTCTGTGAGGCATAAATGAGTTGACTAAAAAGTTTTGTAATAACTAAATACAATAGACCAGAAATGACACTAATAAAAAGAACAAAATTAGTTATTACTGCAGGTTTACGTTTCCATTTAAACGTTTTCTGAGTGAATTTTACGACAGGTTCCATAATGATAGCTGTTATTAAAGCGAGTATAATGGGAATAGATACAGGAAGTATGAATATAGCTAATAATAAGAGCATAACAGCTAGAACAATATATTTTATGTATTCCTTTTTTAAAAAATTTAAGACCATTGTACTCTCCTTTCTTGACCCTTACAATCAGTATAGACAAGTTGGCAATTTTTGAACAGAAAAAACGCAAGAGAATGAAACTCTTGCGTTTAGGTATATATCTATTAAGCGTGGACTTCAAAAGCAGCTAGATCCGCTTTTAAAGCAGTTAATGTTTGTTCACATGATTTCAACAGATGTTTTGGGAATACTTCATTTTCGCCATATTCTACACCATGTGGATAATAGTGTTTCCCTATAACAGGTTTTAATAGTGTAATATTTGCATCATGTGCACCTACATCACCATCTTTTGTAAAACCAAATACTCGAAGATAAAATGTACCTTCTTTTATCACATACTTTTTATCATAAGTTACGCGTTCATAATCCCATTGACCTGCACGGATTAAACCTTGCTTTTTCATAAGATCATCTAATATATTAAGATCTATGACAGTGTTTTCTATACCAGTGTTTTCGAAATACATTGAATTGTCCTCCTTCACGTTCATATTCCAAATAGAATCTGTTCCTATTAATATTAATTCAAATTTGATAATGTTGCAATGGTAACATTGTGTCTTTCTAGTTAACCTTGGTATACTAAAAGTAATGGTGGAGGGGTAAGGAGAAATAGTTATGATGAATAATTTAATTAGAATTGTAATTGCTATAGCTATCGTACTAGTAATATTTATATATTTCGATAATCCTGTACAGGAAAATGAACTAATTACGGGGTCAAACAATAGAGGACAGGTGATACCAGATACTTCTCCTGAAGTAGTGGAGATAGAAACGGTATTTACACGCCCAAAAAGTGGAATCTCCACATTAATTGGAGGTTCGACCCAAGATGCTATTGAAATGTTGGGTAAACCTAACCGAACCGAACCATCAGCATTTGGATATGAGTGGTGGGTATACAATCAATCCCTTACCACTTATTTGTTACTCGGAGTGGAAGGTGATAAAGTAACACAAGCCTTTGCTGCGGGTGCTAACTTAGAGACTGCCCCTTATAAAATTGGACAGAACTTAGATGAAATTTATCGATTTACGATAGTTCAATCTGAAATTACATTTTCGATAGATTCAAATACGTATACCTTTACACTTTCAGAAGATGACATAGAAAATAGAATATTAGTTCAATTCGATAATTTATTTGCTATGCTTTATATAGATTCAGAAAGCCGGCAACTTCAAGCAGTTAGGTTTACGGATCCTAAGACTATTCTTCTGCATAAACCTTATGATATTCTCTATCACGGAATAATGGTGGAAACAAAAACACCAGATTCCCTATTCCAAGCTGCAATAGATCGTGCAAATGAAAGACAGATATTTGAACTAACAAATGTAGTTCGTTACCGAAACAATCTTCGATTACTAGTGTCTGACAATGAATTGCAACATATTGCGATGGATAATAGTGAAGAAATGGCAAGAAACAATATTGTCGTTAATGAAAAATTCGAAGTATCTAAGTTTAGTGATCAGTTAAAAGAGTCATCCATTGAGTTTTCTAGTGCGGCTGGAAATACAGCAGCTTTCTATTTTGATGCTGGAGAAGCAGTAAATGGTTG
The DNA here is from genome assembly GCF_044762655.1 of Psychrobacillus sp. NPDC096623. NCBI lineage: Bacteria > Bacillati > Bacillota > Bacilli > Caryophanales > Bacillaceae > Psychrobacillus > Psychrobacillus sp. NPDC096623. Next base: position 263,788 of record NZ_JBIWER010000001.1, on the reverse strand, counting down.
GTTGAGTTCTAAAGATCACCGAGAAATCTTATTAGGAAAGGATTATACACATACTGGAGTTGGTGTCTACGGTAGCTATTATACGCAAAACTTTATTGAACGAATACCCGTAAATACTACAAAAGATATTCTTCCATAATTAGATGGAAACAAAAGTACCCTTACTATCTTGATACAACGAACGAATATGCAAAGGAACTTGATGAAGGGCAGCGAACGTGGCTGCTCTTTTTTGTATGATTTCGACCGGCTCATCAATTTTCTCGTGAAGTTGTTCGTAGTTCATAAAAGGTATGAGCTGAGCGTCCTTGTTAGTTAAAGGATTGGAAGTCATAATACCAGGTACGTCTTTGTAAAATTCAACCATATCAGCTTTTAAATAATGACCATAAACAACTGCAGTAAGATCACTTCCGCCTCTGCCTAATGTAGTAAAGTTGTTTGTACTTTCGGAGACACCTTGGAATCCTGGTACGATGATACATTGGAAATCTTCAAATGCTAAATGTATAGAACTTAGATCTACTTTTTTGATAAGAGCATTGCCATAAGAATCGTTTGTAATGATACCAGCGTTTCTTCCGTATAAAAGCGTAGAAGATACTCCATTAGCTTTTAGTTCTGATGATAGAACCGAACTCGAGATCAACTCTCCACAAGCAGAGAGCAAATCGGTTTCAATGCTATTTTCGGTGGATGGAAGCAAATCCAATAATGTATCCGTTGCATATGGCTTTCCTCTTCTGCCCATTGCGGATACAACGACAAGCACCTTTTGATGGATATTTATCGCTTGTTGTATTCGTTGCATTACTAATTGTCTGTTCTGATGATTTTGCATGGCGATACCGCCAAATTTTTGAACAATCATAATCTCAACCACTCTATTCGTGACATTTCAAACACTCCGTTCATACGATACAGGGAATTCATTTTACTGTATGCGATTTTACTAGAATGGTGTAGGGAGTGTGTTACTATTTATCCGTTAAATGAACTTTTAAAAGGCTTAACATATAAAGTTATTGGCGAATTTTCAATATGTCGGATGAGCAAAATCGTAAATTTTTCAAAGCAGATCAAAGAAGGCGATCTATTTATCGCTGAAAGAAAAGATCGGCGCATCATAGACGAAGCAATACATTTAGGGGCAAGTGCAGTGATATCAGATACTTTCATAGCTGATTGTAGTGTGCCACAGATTATTATTCCTTCCGATATGGAACGATTAAAGGAAAGAATCGGTAAAAAAACCTATGAGTTGTATGGAAGGAAAGTAAGAACAGTAGCGATAACGGGCACAAATGGTAAAACAACTGTATCTTTTTTTATAGGTCAATTACTCAGACAGCAAGGGAAGTCTGTCTGTGTTATAGGGACATTAGGAGTATTTATCAACGGGAAAAAGTTGGAACAAAATTTTCGCAATAATACGACGTTACCATTTTATGATTTTATACAAATTGTACATTATTGTTACGAGCATTCCATTGAGTTCATCATATTAGAGGCATCTTCGCAGGGGTTATTGGACAATCGCTTAGGTAACTATCCAATCGATATTGGAGTGTTTTTGAATATTGGTAAGGATCATCTTGAGTTTCATGGGGGAATGGTCCCATACAAAAAATCTAAAGAATTACTCGTACCTCTATGTACTAAACTAGTAGTAAATGCAGATGATGAATGGTGTAGAACAGTCGCTCAAAATTCTTTTTTACCTATTATAAGTTTTGGCTTGGATGGACGTAACACGGTTGTTTTTCAACAGGAAAACGACAAAGAGGAAGAGATAACCTATAAATTTAAAGTGAAAAAAGAAGAAGTAGAAGTGAAAATGAGAAATAGTGGATTTTATAACGGGATGAATCTCGCTGCGGCACTTGCTTCTTTATGTGCTTTGAACATACCAATTCAAAAAATAGAACCACTCACACTACCAAACGGAAGATTTCAGCATGTGGATAACAATAATGGGATTAATGTTTTAATTGACTACGCACACACACCAGATGCTTTAGAAGCATGTCTTTCGACCATTAAAGCCTTTGCCAAAAATAATATTTACGTTGTATTTGGCTGTGGGGGTAATAGAGACAAGAAAAAAAGAAATGAGATGGGAAAGGTAGCTACAACTTTTGCAACACAAGCTATCATTACCTCGGATAACCCGCGAAATGAGAAACCAACAGATATTATAAAAGATATTGTAAGTGGATTAGATAAGAAGAAATTTAGAATAGAACCCGATCGAAAACAGGCTATTATTTATGCACTAAAGATGGCAAAAGCAGGGGATACAGTGTTAATAGCAGGTAAGGGACATGAACAAGAGCAAATTTTACAAGACCTTGTTGTCCCTTTTTCTGACCGTGATGTAGTCAATGACTACTTTGAAGAAGTAGGAGGATTAATAACAAAGAATGATCCAGTAGCATAAGCAATTTTTTTCCCGTCTGGTTGAGTTACAGTACATTCCATGACGATTGTTTGACGACCTTTATGTAAATATGTAGCAGTTGCGATCAAGTTTTTTTCTGTGGAGGATTTAACATAATGGACTGTCATATTCGTTGTAACAGCGCCTTTTCCTTCTGAGCGTAAATCTTTATTTACTAAAAATCCCATCGCATTGTCCGCGAGTGTTGCGATAATACCGCCATGTGGCATTTTAAAACTATTGTGCGAGATGGGAGTTATTGGCATAGTGACAGTACATTGATCTTGTTCGTACTGAGTGTCCATTTGAAATACCGCATTTAAGTATGTAGGTGCATCGTTTTGTTGCTTCTGTTGAATAGCGTTTAGAAAATCATTTACTAGGTTTAGCTCTTGTTCTGTTGCCTGTTTTGTCACTGTTTCAAATAAATCTTGTAGTTTGTTCATTATTTTCTCCTAACAATAAGTTAATAGTATGGCATTTGTTTTTAGTTTTCTGGTATGATTAACAGGATTGGAGGTTAATCAAATGATTATGACAAACGAATGGGTCGATATAATGGACCAATCAGATATATTATGTACTATGATTCTTTCCTCTGAACAATTTTACCAATACTTAGATGCACATCGTGCTGTATATACAGATTCAACTTTAGTAAGTGAGGTTAATAGCTTCACTAGGCTGAAGGAGCAATACGAAGAGGTTCAGCGATTCGGGAAATATCATCCAGATTATTCGAAGGTTATGAAAGACATTCGAGTTACTAAACGAAAACTGGATATGGTAGATGCAGTAGCGCACTTGAAGGTTGCTGAGAACGACTTGCAGGACTTACTGGACGAAGTGAGTTTGTTAATTGGTAAATCTGTTTCAGAAGGTGTCAAAGTTCCGGTTAGCAATCCATTTTTTGCTTCTGCTAGCTCTAGCTGTGGAAGTGGATGCGGTACAGGCGGATCTTGTTCTTGTTCTGCTTAAAGTTTTTTAAATGATTGGATGTGTGCATAAACTGCACACATCTTTTTTTTACAAAAGATAAAAAGTCAATTTCATTAATTAGTAGTAACATTGGAACAAAGTTGATTTACGCTCCAGGCGGACGCTTTCCGTGGGTACGGCTTCAATCTCCTCATCACTGCGAAAACATATGCTCCTGCGGTTACTCGTCGCAAAGACATTGGCCAAACAAAGTTCGGCCAGCGTCTTTCCTGCGGGGCTTTCAACTCGTGCTGTGAGAAAGATGAGACATCGCATCGACGCGTTAGTGACGGTGATGGCTCATCGCTCACCTCGCGGTACGCGTCCACCTGTAAAGAAAATCAATAGCGGCTGAATTGTTACTAATCTAACTTTAAAACTTCCATCGCCAAATCAGGTCGGTCTGTAATTATTCCTTTTGCTCCGTTATTAATAAGCTTTTTCATCATTTCCGGATCATCAATTGTCCAATAGTGAACAGGGATATTTAAAGAATTTAAAAATTTTATGAATCCTGGATTATCCAGAGGGAATACATTTGCTCGCACTGGAATTTGAAACACGTCCGCCTTTGGGTGATATAAATGCTTAAATTGGCTAGTGTATGCCGTGTATGCTTTTCTTACTTCCTTTTCACTTGCACCGAGTGCAACTGAATTTTGTGCGTATAAGTTAAAACGATCTAGCTGGTCATCGTAAAAACTAGCAACCACAACGCGATCAAATGCTTGATGTTCTTCTAATAGTCTCCATAATTTAGAAGGCATTAAGCTCCCCTCATATGTATGAGGTGCATCTTTTATATCCATGTTAATAAGCATTTGCGGATAGGCATTGAGTAATTCACCTAAAGTTATAATCTGTTCTCCGCAATTTCTATAAGAAGGAGCACCCTCTATATCCAAAAAATGATATCCAAGGTCAGCTTCTTTTAATTCTGCTAATGTATAATCGGATACTTTACCTGTATAGTTAGTAACTCTGCTAAGTTCTTCATCATGAAATACAATAATCTCTTCATCTTTTGTTAGTCTTATATCGATTTCAAAACCATGAACTCCTAATTTAGCAGCTTGGTCGAATGCAGAAGGAGAGCATTCTGGTGCCAGTGCTGATCCGCCCCGATGAGCTAGTACAATTGGGTGCTCATATTTCAAGGCTTTTTTAGGCGTTCGACTTTGTGGTTTGGAAAGTACTTTAGTACTAGCCCACGCTGCACCTGCTGCGGCAGCCAATGCGAAAGCAACGTTTGATTTTTTACCCATCCATCAATTCCTCCTTTTAGAGTATTATTATATCGAAACTACACAAAACTGTCAGCTAGTTGTTGTTGCTATCAAATTCCTCCATATGTTATTCTTGAGAGGAAGAAATGAGGGGAAAAGTATGACAGAAAGACAAGGACTAATTGTCTATGTGCATCATTTAAAACAAGCTAAATCTTTGCGTAAGTTTGGTCACGTCCATTATATTTCTAAAAGACAAAAATATGTCGTATTATATTGTGATCAGGATCAGATTGAAATTGCCAAGCAAAAGATGAACAAATTGCCTTATGTCAAGGAAATTTTAGAATCCTATAGACCATTTTTGAAAACTGAATTTGAAAATAGCAAGCCCGATAAAGCAAAAGAATACGATTATAAAATTGGATTATAACTAAGCCTATTGTAGCGGTGGTATTAAATGATTTAAACGTAAAACACCAATTATATACTGATAATATAAATTTACATCCACATAGATGGAAGAATGCTTTATGTCGACTTTAATGGGTTGGATTTCTAACTCATTTAAAGCTTCCTTAAAGATAGTAAGCCTTTTTGACTCTTGTTGAGTTTCAACTATTCCTTCACGACATATGTATATGGGAAAAAAATTTGCAGTATTTACTGGTTTCAGTGCAATTGCTATGGAAAAATAGTTAATATTGTCTTTAGTGGAAGAAAAAATAAATGCTTGATGTATACGGTCCTTGTTTACCTTTGCTAGTTCACAAAGTTCGTAAATATCACCATAACCTTCGCCTAGTTCTATAAAACGTTGAATCATTTGAAAACACTTCCTTTCTCATATATCTTACCACTTTGTTGGAGGACAATTCTATGAAATTTGTTTTAAGTTTTTTATGCCTACTCCTAATTGTTACTAATAGTGTTCTTCTTTTGTTTCAATATGATGCCTACTCTTCTGGTTTGGAAGAGAATGGACAAGCTTTCTACTACGAGCAAGAAGTGGATATGACAGTTAAGAAGGATAAGCTTGTTATTAAACAACACTTTAACAATATGCTAAATGAAGAAATTACTATTTTATGGCCAATTAACAGTCAAAATCGCAGCTGCGATTTAGAAACTAGTGATAGCTGTAGCCGTCTAACGGAGGACTTGACGAAGTTTAAAGCAGGAGAAGATTCTACCCAGAGTGTTTCTTTTGAAATCCCATTAGTTGATGGTTTAATTGATGGTCAATTAATTCAAGACTTCCTTGTAAAACTTGACACAGGAGGAGTCTCTCTCACTTCACTTCATATAACAGATGAAGTGAAAAGAGGGGGGATGTGGGTATCTGGATTACCTGTAATTGGTAAGACTTCTCTTGATTTAATCGACTATACACTTTCATTTGGTGCTGGTGATGTTCAAGAATTATATTGGCAGCAAGAGGTATTGCCAATTCAATATGAGGATGAGAACTTTACTATATATGCTTCTAGTACATTGTCCGATGAAGTCACTAACTTACTTGAGGATTTAAATTTTACTAATAACGAACATTTAGCAGTACTTTTTGTAGAAGATAAGAATAACATTAATGTTTCCCGGATTACTTTTATCCAACAAGGGGATATTGCTTCTATACAAAATCAGCTTATCATCAACCATATACAATCAGAGTATGATTTATCGCCGGACGACCAGCTCATTGCTGAAGTTCTGAGTAGCTTTTTGATGGAAATACCTGTCGGATCAGCGAAGTCAATTTGGATGTATGAAACGATAAATAATTATTTTACAATCGATCAACGTGTAGAATTTCAAATTGCTTTACGAAACAATAAGCAATTAACAGCAGCAAAATTGGATGAGTTATTAACAGCTATCATCGATTTAAAAACTTCCTTTTTTGTATCGAATGTACAATCAGGAGCCGTAAACTTCCCATTATTATTTGAGGATTCTCGACCTGTTTACATACAGGAGTTAAAGCAGGAACACATGAAAATTCTATTCAAGGATGGAAAGATTTTATATGCAGCTGAACCATTATTAACTTCTTTAGGGTATACTCTTAACGATACAGACAAGGGTTTATATGTACAGAATGAAACGAGAGCATTTCGTTTTCCGATTCAAGAACCTTTTTATGTATTGAATAAAAAAAGGTATGATGCCTTATCAGAACCTTTCGAAATTATTGGATCACAACTATATATTGAAGAAGCGTGGATGATACGTTTGTTTTTGTTGAATATCGAAAAACAAGACAAACGTATAAACATTATACAATCCGCACAATTTTAGGATTGGAGTTAAAAAATGAGAGTTATAGCAGGTTCGAAAAAAGGACTGCCTTTAAAAGCAGTTCCAGGGATGAATACAAGACCAACTACTGATAAAGTAAAAGAGTCCATTTTCAATATGATTGGACCTTACTTCGATGGGGGAATTGCCGTTGACCTGTTTGCAGGAAGTGGTAATTTAGGGATAGAATCGTTGAGTAGAGGTATTGAAACATGTATCTTTATCGAAAAGGATCCAAAAGCAGTACAAACTATTAAAGATAATTTGATGAAGAGTCGTTTGGAGGATTCAGGAGAAATTTTTAAAGCTGATGCGACAAGAGCAGTGAAAGCTTTTGAGAAAAGAGAGCTTAAAATTGATCTGTTATTTGTGGATCCTCCCTATAACAAAATAATGTATTATGATTTAGTTCAGACATTAATAGATAGAGGCTGTATGAGTGATAATGCGATTATAGTTTGTGAGCACGAGAAAAATGTCACACTTGAAAAATCCTATGGTGACTTTGAATTAGTGAAAAAAGAGATATATGGAGGTACGGTGATCTCTATTTATCGTTGCCTGAAAGAAGAGGAGAATTAAATTGGGAAAAATAGCTGTAGTACCAGGAAGTTTCGATCCCATTACTAATGGACATTTAGATATTATTAAACGAGGAGCCTCTATTTTTGGAGAGGTTTATGTTGTTGTTTTGAATAACTCCTCTAAAAACCCACTATTCTCTGTCGAAGAAAGGATTCATTTGATCGAAGAAGCCACTTCTCATTTACCAAATGTCAAAGTGCAAACTTTTTCTGGTCTACTGATAGATTATGCTGAAAGTGTGAGTGCAAGTGCAATCATTCGAGGCTTACGCGCTGTTTCTGATTTTGAGTATGAAATGCAAATTACGTCTATGAATCGGGTGCTAAATGATAAAATTGAAACATTTTTTATCATGACTAAAAACCAATATTCTTTCCTGAGTTCGAGTATCGTTAAAGAAGTTGCTAGGTATGGCGGTAATATAGAGGAACTTGTTCCGCCTCATGTTGAAAGAGCACTTAATGAAAAATACAATAAAAATTAATCAAACGAGAACCTCGACATCCAATCGAGGTTTTTTTTCTTCCAACAACGCTGATTTCCGTTTCAGGTGGGGTACAAAGGGTAAGAGCACCACAACGCGATCGCAACGCCTTCGTGACCAACATCCTGTTAACCTCCTGGGGTGAGCGATGCGTCATCACCGACGCTAATGCCTCGCTTTGATGTCTCAACTGTCTCACTTATTCATTTGGAGTCGCCACCTTGCACTCTAATCAAAATAATGTGTAGTAGTCGACTAAAAGATTGATCACAGCGTAACTCTAAGTCCAGCTATCTTATAAGAAAAATAAGATAGGAATGATGAGCATGTGAAGAAAGCGGAATAGAATATATTTTCTAATAGGTATCTTTGCTTTTTGAGCAAGTACTATTATTTGCATATGAATACTTACTCCACTAAAAGCTATAATAAGAGCAACTATAAAAGGTAAAAACGTGGAGCCTGTCAACATTTCTCCAGCTAAGCTAATCCCACCAGTCATTTCAAAGAGAGATGCTACAAAAACTAATAGGACAGGTGAAATATTAGGGACAATTTCTTTGACGGATTCAAACACGATAAAACTTACTGTAGTAAAAAAAATAACAGTCGTACCAATAAGCAACAATATCTGATAGGTCTCTTTTATACTTTCCTGAAATGGTGAATCAGAAGTCTTTTGAACATGTCTATTTTCATGGATAGCAGGAGATAAAATGATAAATACTATTAAAAACAATAAATTTACAGCATGGATTATTAGTAAAAGTTTAATTCCCGCAATTTCTGCATGGAAGATTTCTATTCCTACAAACCCTATAACAAACATTGGACTAGGGGCATGACATATGGCAAGCAACCACCCTGCATTACTTTTATTCAGTGTACCAAGATCCTTTAAAGAGGCTATTATCGCAGCGCCACTAGGAAACCCGCCTATTGCACTTAATAAGTAAATATTAACGTACAGTTTAAACTTATTCGTCGTATTTAAAAAAGAATTTTGAGAACGAATAAATAGCTGAGTTATTACTAAATAAGGTAATAAATAAGGCAGTAGGGCGGTTGTGAAAATCCTCATTCCTTCGACTGCACCTTTGTGTGCAACTCCAGGCTGTAAAAACAAAAGGATAATTAGAGCCCAGCTGCCAATCGTTATTAGTCTATGCATGTAAAATTCATCCTTTGTTCACATAAATTTTGTCAGAAAAAAATGGAAGTGATAAACTAATATTCAAATGAGTTGTAGAAAGAGAGGGATATTTTTGATGAAGAAGAGAAATCCTATAATCCTTCTTTTCATAGTAATAATTGTGTTAGCATTAGGTTTTTATCCAATGGAGTTTTATATTTCTAAACCAGGTGGTGCATACGAACTGGATCCATTTGTAAAAGTAGATGGAGGTGATCAGGATGACAAAGGTACATTGAGTCTCCTTACTATTGCCCTTGCAAAAGCTACTCCGCTCACATATGCCTATGCCCAAGTGACGGACAGTCAAAAAATTTACAAAGCAAATGAAATCCGTCAAAAAGATGAAGATGAGAAAGAATATAATGTTCGTCAATTAAAGCTTATGTCTAATTCTCAATTTAATGCTATTTCAGTTGCATTTGATCGAGCAAATAAGCCTTACACTGTATCAAATAACGGAATATTTATTTTTAATGTGGTTGATGAAAGTGCAGCTGATGGAATATTAGAGGCTGGAGACAAAATTTTAAAGATTGATGATATTGATAATTTAACGGAAGAGTCTATAAGAGCCTATCTAGCTAATAAAGCAGAGGGTGATGTTATTCGTTTAAAGGTCGAACGTGATGGTAGCCAGTTGGATAAAGAAGTATCCCTTAAAACTATACCAGGTGTACTTGATACGCCAGCAATCGGTATTAGCTACACGGCAGACAAAAAAGTTGAAACGACACCTGCTGTACATATAAACTCCGAAGATATTGGAGGACCATCTGCTGGACTAATGTTCACTTTAGAAATCCTAAATCAGTTATTGCCAGAAGATATTACTAAGGGTTATAAAATAGCAGGAACTGGTGAAATGAGAGAGGATGGAACTGTTGGTAGAATTGGTGGGATTGATTTAAAAGTAATTGCTGCGGACAAAAAGGGTATGGAAATTATGTTTGCTCCTGACGATGAAATTGATCCTACCATTTTGGCTAATAATCCAGAACTAACATCTAATTATGAAGAAGCCTTAAAATCTGCAAGAAAAATAGGCACGAAAATGAAAATCGTACCTGTGAAAACTATTGATGATGCACTTGCTTATTTAGACCAATTAGAGCCTAAATAATCTATTCAAAAATTATGGGAGCAATTCGAAAATCACTGCCAACCATATGTTGACTAGATGAAGTTTGTAATCCCAAGTAATATAAGTCAGCTGCTTTGATGTCTAGTTGCAATTGTTTATCCTTTTTACTTGCGGCTACCCTGCTTATAAGAGGAAGCTGCAAGTCTTTTTTAATACTCTGTAAATATGCCTGTCCCTTCTTATTCATTGCTAAAGGTCTAATATAAGTGGGGGCATCTATTTCGCGTAATTGACTCCACGTAAAGTCGGTGTAAATGTGTGTTAGCATTCGCTGGATCCGTGTCCATGTAAAGCGCTTCGATTTTATTTGCTTCATAAACGATTGAAAGCTAGTATGGGTCCTTGCTGCTTTCCAAATGGCATTTTCCATTCCCTCCGTGATTTCGGCGATTTGAGCCAACTTCTCCGGAGACGAGCGAAGTATAAGTAATCGTAATGTCGGATAAAACTTTTCCCAGCTTGCAAAAGAACCGTGGAAACTTTCCCATTCGATTAGCCCTTCTAAACTTTTGTTAGGCATGTAAGCATCTACTGCTGAAAGCTTCTGACCCTCGAAAAGTAGTTTACGAATACCCGTTGCGCTTGCAATCGTTTCGGAATTGCTTGCATCATCATGATAATTAGCGACTACACGCTGAATCGTTTCGGGTTGAATTTTACTATTTAACAGATTTGCAGCCTGAATATAATGGTATCCCAATATATTATTTGGTTTGGAAAGATCAACTAACCGGACATTAGTGTTTTTAGAAATCTCATGATAGGCTTCATTTAATGCTTTCGGATAGCTCAGCCCTTTTTTCATGTAACCTGCTATGGCTGTATTATATTCTTCATTATTGGTTAATAATAGATTGTACGTTTGTTGAAATGCCTCTAAAGAACCCTCTTCACTTCCGAAGCAAAAGGAATGGCATTTTAAAGCATCTAATAAAAATATAGCCCCTTTTGCAAAATCACTTGCTTGTGCTGTAGCAAATGCATAAGGAAGCTCAATTACTAAATCAACACCCGCAGCAATAGCCATTTTGGAGCGAGTCCATTTATCTACAAGTGCTGGTTCTCCACGCTGTAGAAAATTACCAGACATTACGGCAATAACAATATCGCTATTTGTTTTTATACGGGTTTGCTGTAAATGATGCAAATGACCGTTATGAAATGGGTTATATTCTACAACAATTCCAGTCGCTTTCATCTTCAAATCAAATCCTTTCCTTAATCCAAGTATAGTGTTAAAATAATGGAGTGACAAGAAATTATCTTGACATCTAAATTCAGACATTATATAATCAACTTTGTTGTCTTGAGGTGATAATCGTATGAAATGGGCAATTCATCAGCTATCTAAATATCGTGAGAACGGACTAACTTTAGATGAATTCGTGGAACTCGAAAACGTGAAGAAGCGGAACCAGGACGTTCGAAGTATTTCACCCGTTCACGTAAAAGGGCACTGTACATTTGGTGCAGCGCAAATGACTTGTCACTTTCAGCTTTCAGGAACTCTCATTTTACCATGTGCACGCACGTGGGAGGATGTAGAATTTCCATTTGAGATTCAATCTGATGAAATTTTCAGCTGGTCTGAGACAGCATTAGCTTCTGCAAGAGCATATGATAATTTTCATGTTGTTGAAGGTGATGTTATTAATGTAGACCCAGTTTTAGAAGAATTGATTCTTCTAGAAATTCCAATGCAAGTGTATAAAGAAGGTGCAGACCAATTTAAACATGAGGGTGGAAATGGTTGGAGTTACACAACAGACGAAGAGCTCAATGAAATGCAGGAAGATGAACAACCAAAATTAGATCCAAGACTTGCTGATTTAGCAAAGTATTTTGATCAAACAGACGAATAATAGATCTGTAAGGAGGTGCCACCTATGGCAGTACCAGCTAGAAGAACTTCTAAAACTGTAAAAAGAAAGCGTCGTACACATTTTAAATTATCCGTACCTGGTATGGTTGCTTGTTCAAATTGTGGTGAAATGAAATTGGCTCACCGTATTTGTAAATCTTGCGGTCAATACAAAGGGAAAGAAGTATTGAGCAAATAATTCAGTATTTGTTCCTTAAAAGACTACCAAAGAGACCATGGCTCTTAGGTAGTCTTTTTCTCTATATATTTTTAAAAAGGGGTGTTTGATAATGGCTTATACGTTAACAAAGAGAAAAGAAGTAATCATATTAGAAATAAACAGACCTAATATTCATAATGCGGTAAATATGGAGGTTTTAGAGGGGTTTAAAGAGTTAGTACATAAAGTAAAAAATGATAGTTCTATTAAGTTAGCAGTTATTACTGGAGCAGGTGAAAAAACTTTTTGCTCCGGTGGTGATTTATCTGTTCTACATAAATTAAAAACAGAGCATGAATCATATGAAATGTTAAGTGAAACTGCTGCTATTTTATATGATGTTGCTACAATGACCATTCCTACTTTAGCGTTAGTAAATGGAACAGCCATAGGTGGAGGGTGCGAGATTGCAACTTTATGTGATTATCGTTTAGTTAAAAAAGAAGCAAAATGTGGATTCATTCAAGGTCAATTAGCAATTACTTCTGGCTGGGGTGGTGGAACCTATTTGTGGGAAAAGGGAATGCGACAAGACTATACGCTCCAAATGTTAACCGAGGCGACTCCTTATCCATCTGACAAACTTCAGGCTATTGGCTGGGCAACGGAAGTTTTTGAAGGAAATAAATATAATGCGTTAGAATTATTTATCGATAAAATGATTGTGCCTCATGAGACTGTGCTACAAGCATACAAAATGCAATTAGTTAGAAAGTGGGAGCAGTCTAATTTATTTGAACGAATTATGGAAGAGGTTCGAACATGTTCTGTGCTTTGGGCGCAGGAAGCACATCATCAAGCGGTCGATGCATTTTTATCTAAAAAGAAATAATATAAGAGTCTATTTGTACCCACTTTGCATATATTAATAAAAAAGCAAAGGGTGATCCAGATGAATGTCAAATTGAGAAAAGATAGTTGGACTGAGGAAGAAGATAATCTTCTAAAAGAAATAATTTTAAACAAAATTAATGAAGGTCACACACAAATTTCTGGTTTTCAGGAAGCGAGTGTCTTACTTGGAAGGTCAAAGCAGGCATGTGCATTCCGATGGAATAAAAACCTACGCCCTCAAATTATTAAAAAAGAACAAAAACCGACTGCTTACTCTACTAAAGAATTAGCAGATTCATCCTCTCTACAAAACCATTTGCAACTGGCAATGGAAAGCTATGATGAAATGAAAAATTCCTATGACGAAATTTCAAGTGCCTATAATTTGTTGAAAAACGATTATGAACAACTATTAAACTGGGTCAAACAAGGTATTACACATATTGAACGCAAGTAAGAGAGGCCTTTTTTAGGGCTTCTTTTCTTGTGCATTAGAAAATTTATCTTTGGCATATAGATAATTTACTAAAAAGTAATCTTCGTCCAGACGCCAGCGCTTTTGTTCTTTAAAAGTCATTTCTTAAGAAATTAGTTGAAATCGCTTTCATAATTCGTATAGACTAATATAGATGGGGAAATTGTTCGAATAGAGGGGGATGTAATTTGAAGAAAGTTTTAATAGCAAATCGGGGAGAAATAGCTAGACGTATTATAAAAACATGTAAAAGATTAAATATCGAAACAGTAGCAATCTATTCGGAGGCAGACAAAGATCTGCCTTATGTAAAAGAAGCTGATTATGCATTTTTAATAGGACCTAGCCAAGTTCAACAATCCTACTTAAAAGCAGATGATATTATTGCGCTTGCAAAAAGGGAAAAGGTCGATGCGATTCACCCAGGCTACGGATTTTTATCGGAAAATGCTGAATTTGCTCGTAAAGCCGAGGCGGAAGGTATTATTTTTATTGGTCCAAAGCCTGAGACAATGGAAAAAATGGGAGATAAAATCGGATCTCGAATCACGATGATTAATGCAAACGTTCCGGTTGTTCCGGGAACGGAAGAAGGACTGGCAACTGTAGAGGATGCAATACTAGCTGCTGGTTCGATTGGATATCCAATCATGCTTAAAGCTAGTGCCGGCGGCGGTGGAATTGGAATGATTCGCTGTGATGATGAAACTACCCTTGTAAAACACTTTGAATCGATTAAGACGCGAGCAAAATCCTATTTTGGTAGCGATGTCGTTTTTCTTGAAAAATTCATAGATTCTTCGAGACATATCGAAGTACAAATCTTTGGGGACAAGCATGGCAATATCGTTCATTTATTTGAACGAAATTGTTCAGTACAGCGTAGAAACCAAAAAGTTATGGAAGAGGCACCTTCTCCTAATTTTCCGCAGGAAGCTAGGGAAAAACTATGGGAGGCTGCTGTGAATGCAGCGAAAGCTGTAGACTATATAAATGCTGGTACGGTTGAATTTATCGTAGATCATAATCATCAATTTTATTTTTTAGAGATGAATACGAGGTTACAAGTAGAGCATCCGATTACGGAAGCAATTACTGGATTCGATTTAGTAGAATGGCAGTTAAAGGTTGCCGCAGGAGAAGAGCTGCCAGTGAAAGACCAATCTTCGATAAAGTCCCATGGACATGCTATTGAATTTAGAATATATGCGGAGGACCCAAAAACATTCTTTCCGTCTCCAGGAACAATCGCTTCACAAAGCTGGGAAACAGAAGAAGATATCCGAATTGACTCAGGTTATGAAGAAGGCGATAAAGTCACGCCGTTCTATGATCCGATGATTTCTAAAGTTATAATCCATGCGGAAAATAGAAAATTAGCGATTGAGTCTGCACAAAAAGTGTTTTCTTCTGCTAAAATAGAAGGTGTGAAAACAAATATTCCACTATTCCAACAGTTCTTGAAAGATGAGAGCTTTACAAGTGGGGAGTATTCAACATCCGTCTTAGGGGAATGGATGCAGAGACAAAGGGAGGAAGTTTCAAAATGAAAAATTTAGAATCGTCAATGGCAGGAACCGTATTTACAGTAAATGTAGCAGTTGGAGAAGAAGTATCAGCTGGACAAGTAGTAATGGTATTGGAATCAATGAAAATGGAGATTCCAATCGAAGCGGAAACAGCAGGAAAGATTGCAACGATTAACGCCCATGAAGGCGATTTTGTAAACGAAGGCGATGTTTTAGTAACGTTTGAATAAAGGGGGCTTTACAACGTGGGAGAAACAAAAGGGTATAATGATAGATTAGAAGAAAAGCTAGCCTCCGTTTATGCTGGAGGACACGCTAAATATCATGAAAAAATGAAAGAGCAAAATAAATTATTTGTCCGTGACCGTTTGGCGTTACTTTTCGATAATGGGGAATATATTGAAGATGGTCGCTTTGCGAATGTAGAGGCAGGGGATTTGCCAGCAGATGGGGTTGTGACTGCTACTGGTAAAGTAAATGGGCAAACTGTTTGTGTAATGGCAAATGATTCTACGGTAAAAGCTGGCTCATGGGGATCACGTACCGTCGAAAAAATAATTCGTATTCAAGAAATAGCTGAAAAAAATAGAGTGCCAATGTTGTATTTAGTAGACTCGGCTGGTGCGCGAATTACAGATCAGCTAGACATGTTTCCAAACCGTCGTGGAGCAGGAAGAATATTTCATAACCAAGTAAGGCTTTCAGGCTTTATACCACAAATTTGCCTGCTATTTGGACCATCTGCTGCAGGAGGAGCGTATATCCCTGCATTTTGTGATGTTGTCTTTATGGTCGAAGGAAATGCTTCCATGTATTTAGGTTCACCCCGAATGGCAGAAAAGGTAATTGGTGAAAAGGTAACATTGGAAGAAATGGGTGGAGCACGTATGCACTGTACAGTCAGTGGTGTAGGTGATGTACTTGTTTCGACAGAAGAAGAGGCAATATCTGAAGCTAAACGCTATTTAGACTTCTTCCCGGCTAATTACACAGAGAAACCAAAACAAGTAAAACCAAAGGCAATAAAAGCTGGAAGAACACTTGAAGAAATCATACCTGAAAACCAAAACGCACCATTTGATATGTATGAAGCGATTGAAGCGATTATCGATGAAGGAAGCTTCTTCGATGTGAAGAAGCTATTCGCTCCTGAATTAATTACGGGCTTAGCACGAATTGATGGAAGAGCAGTAGGTATTATTGCCAATCAACCGAAAGCTAAAGGCGGGGTGCTCTTTGTTGATTCAGCTGATAAAGCCACAAAATTCATCTCACTTTGCGATGCATTTTCAATTCCATTATTATTCCTAGCTGACGTTCCTGGATTTATGATAGGAACGAAAGTAGAACGTGCAGGAATTATTAGACATGGTGCGAAGCTAATTGCTGCGATGAGCTCTGCAACAGTTCCTAAAATATCTGTAATAGTACGTAAGGCATATGGAGCAGGTTTATATGCGATGGCTGGTCCAGCTTTTGAGCCGGATGTGTGCATTGCTTTACCTACAGCTCAAATTGCTGTGATGGGACCTGAAGCGGCAGTAAATGCAGTGTATTCAAACAAAATTGAGGCAATCGAAGATCCAAAGGAACGATTGAAATTCGTTCAAGAAAAGCATGCAGAATATAAAGAGGAAATTAATATATATAAACTTGCATCTGAAATGATTATTGATGAGATTGTAGCACCAAGCAGTTTACGATCAGAGCTTGCAAATCGTTTGCGATTTTATGAAGATAAACAAATAGTAAATGCACCTCGAAAACATCCGGTGCTTCCTGTATAATAGTGTTTAAAGCTAAGGTCTACCTCTGAGGTAGACCTTTTTTAAAAGATAAGAAAGTATATAAAAATGTCTTGTGAACACTGGGTTTAGGAGACTAGTGAGAATAAGTAATTCTATGATTTTCGTTTCAGGTGGACGCTTTCCGTGGGGTGAGCGATGAGCTATCACCGTCGCTAGCGCGTCGATGTGATATCTCATCTGTCTCACTCATCCCACAGGAGTCGCCACCTTTCACTACAATCAACTATGTGTGTAGTACTGCACTATAAGATTTAGCATAGCTTCTCGCTTAGATGTTAAGAGTAGTCAAACTTAATGTAGGGATAAAATCGTCTGCTTAGTTAGGAATACTAATTTATTTGGACAGAAGAAAGTGGATTTTCTTTGATTAGAGACCCTTTCATCCTTAATTATTTGAAGATAAAACACGTATATTTAGGGGGTTTAATACCCAATTATACGCTTATATAAAGTGGACTTTGTTGATTGGAGCGCAGAGCGGCGACTCCTGTGGAACAGCGCGAGCTGAAGACCCTGGACTGAGCGTAAGCGAGGGAAGCGGCTGAAGCCGTGCCCACGGAAAGCTTCCGCTCGGAGCGGAAATCAATGGCATTTCTACGTTTTGTTATTAAAGGACCGGGCGTCTTTTGCCCAGTTTTTCTTAGAACTCAGAGGTGAAATTTATGAATATAGGGATTGTTGGTGCAGGCGCAATAGGGTTATTATTTGGCGCTTATTTATCGGAATCAGGCCATCGAATTACTTTCTTAGTTCGAGAAACTAGTATAGATAAGAAATTCTACATAGAAAAAATCAATGAAAAACCACAACAAATTACATGTGATATTGTTTCAAATATGGCTGAATTAAAGCAAATGGATTTTATTATACTTGCTGTGAAATACCATCACCTGTCGCAAATAGAAGACCAATTGAAATCTTTACCACTGCATATTCCTCTTCTATTTATACAAAATGGTTTATCACATTTAGCACTTATAGAGCAATTAAAACAAGAAACTATTATGATTGGTTCTGTACTACATGGTGCTACGAAAAATAATAATTCCACCGTTCAACACCTAGGGTTAGGTCCAACCTACATTGGATTATTTAAGGGAGAATGGATTAAGATTCATGATTTGGTGGATAAGAGTACCGAACAGTTTCCGTTAATTTTAACGCCAAATATTGAACAAATGCTTGTAAAAAAAGCAATGTTAAATTGCTTGATCAACCCATTGTCCACTATTGCACGAGTAACAAATGGTGAGCTTGTTGAAAATGATTCATATAAAGTTATATTGAGAGATATATACGACGAAATGATGGAAGCATTTGAAGAATGGAAAGATAGACTTGCATGGGAAGAAGTTGTAGCCCTATGTGAGAATACTCGATTAAATCGATCTTCTATGCTTAAGGACTATGAGAATGGTCGAATAATGGAGTTAGATACGATAGTTGGCGCTATATTAGAAATGGCAGCTCAAAGAAAGCATAAGTTGCCTATTTTACATGCCTTTTATTTATTATTAAACGAATTAAATAAAGCAGGTGATTATAATCGATAATGTTCTTTCGGTTCTCATTATATATCCAATAGTCGTTTTCTTAGCAGTATTTCTTTTTAGTAAATCTGTTCTACATAAAAGAAAAAAGTCCATTGGAATAGCATCCGATATAACCACTTTCTTTTTATATTTTTCTATTGCTAATTTGTTTACTTTCATTTTCTTAAAACAGATTGGTTGGTATCTCGTTATTTGCTCCATTGTTTTAGCGACAATTATGACTATTTTAGAATGGCGCTCTAAAAAAGAGATTGAAGTAATCCCACTGTTAAGGAAAATTTGGAGATTATTATTTCTGCTATTATGCTTCGTATATGCTGTTTTATGGTTATTCGGAGTTATCAGATATGTTTTTAGTTATATAAGCTAATAATTTTCACACTTAAATAGTAAATGATATACTCTTAAAGTATTTAAAAATGATAGCTTTGGTGAATTTTCACCAAATGAATTTGATAATAACAGAGGTGGAAAAAACGTGCGATTAGAGCAGTACACACAACCATTCGCTTCCTCATTTTATAAGAAATATTTGGAAGATACAGCCAACTTATCTTCTTTCTTTCATTATGAATGGAATCAAACGGCACTTAACAAAAGGCTCCAAGAAGCTGATTTTAGCAAACATAAAAGAACTGAACTCGCTGAAGTGATTACTTCGTTTATGAGTAAATATGGTATTTCAGTAAAGAGTAGCCAACATATAGATGAACTTAGAAATAATGGGGTTGTAGTTATAGGTGGACAGCAAGCAGGGATTCTTTCAGGTCCATTGTATTCGATTCATAAAGCAATTTCCGTTATTGCATTGGCAAAACAACAAAGAGAGATACTTGGAGTACCCGTTATCCCTGTTTTTTGGATTGCAGGAGAGGATCATGATATTGATGAGATTAATCATGTATACATAGAAAGAAGCAGAACACTTCAAAAGCTAGTTTATCCCGAAAAATCTAGAACGAAGAAAATTGCTTCCGAATCTTCTTTTGATCAGCAGTTAATGGATGGCTATTTAAATGAAATATTCAAAAGCCTACCGGAAACCTTATATACCAAAAAACTTCAATCAAAAGTGATGGGGCTTTTAGAAAATAACTTAACGTATACAAGCTTTTTTACTGCCATGATGAACGAACTTTTTCAAGAGGAAGGGTTACTATTAATCGACGCTGCCTATAAGCCATTAAGGAAATTGGAAAGTGATTATTTTCAATTGCAAATACTTCATGCTTCAGAAATAGCTAACGCTGTATTTGAACATGAAGGGAAAATGGATCAGCAAGGATTTGGAACGCCAATACAAGCGAAGGAATCTGCTGCTCATTTGTTTTACATCGTAGAGGGTGAGCGTTTCCTATTGGAAAGAGTGAATAATTTATTCATCAATGAGGCAAAGGGACTATCGTTTACATTAGATGAGCTGATGGAGATTGCTCGAGAAAACCCTGAAAAGTTAAGTAATAATGTTGTGACTAGGCCGATTATGCAAGAAATGGTCTTTCCAGTATTAAGCTTCATCGCAGGACCTGGAGAAATTGCTTATTGGGGTACATTAAAAACAGCATTTGAGCTTTTTGATATGAAGATGCCAGTACTAATGCCACGTATTAGTATTTCGATAGTCAATGCAAAAACACAATCATTACTTGAAAAGCTGTCCTTTACAATTGACGACGTATGGGATGGAACTCTTCAAGCTGCTAAGTTAGATTATATTAATAATAATCGTAATGAAGAAATTCCTTATTTGATCAAAGAAATCAAAAAAGATCTTATAGAGAAGTATGACCAGCTGGAGAAATTATTATTGGACGATGGGTTGAAGCTTTCTCCTTTACTGCAAAAGAATTTAACCAATCATGAAAAACAGTTGAAATTTATCGATAATGCCATTGAGGATACGTTCTTAAGTAAATTAGATGCGACAATTAATCGTTACGATTATATAAGTAGGAGTCTGGTACCAAATGGCGGTCTGCAGGAACGAACTTTTACTCCGATACAATTGTTAAACGAATATGGTCCCTCTCTAATTGAAAAATTATTAGAGGTTCCATATGAATTTAACGGTAAACATCATGTGATTTTCTTATAATTCAACGTCCCCACTTTCATAGTGGGGATTTTTTTATGGGAACATGTAAAAATGTCCTCTGAACATTTAGTTGAAGGACTTGTTAGAATGAAAAAAATAAACATCTGATTTCCGTTACAGGTGGACGCGTTTTGCAGGTTAGGGATGAGCTGTCACCTCGCTAACCCACGGAAAACGTCCGACCGGAGCGGCAATCAACTGCATATCTTGTATTAGTTCTTAAAAGACTGGGCGTTTTATTGCCCGGTATTTCTTATGGAAATATGCAAAATAGAATTTTAAAAGGGGTCTGGGAAAAAATCCTTTTCCAACTTGAACCTCAATTATTCCAACTAGCACTCCCGGAATTCCAACTAACGCCTGCGAAATTCCAAACACCCCCCAAAAATATTTCAGATAACCCCAAAAACGTGGCAGCTGCCCCCCACTTTTTGACCAACCCTATCAAATACCATTCAATCAAGTCTAAAAGTTCTATGATTACTTTGTTGAAATTGATAGAAAAACTGTCTCAACAAGTACTATTTACACATTTTAAAGAAATATTGGCCGTTTTTTAAAAAAACGGTGGAGGAAAGTGGGGCGATGTGGTATGTTAATGACATAAAGTGGGGTGAGTAGCATGTTCATGGGCGAATATCAACATAATGTTGATGCGAAGGGACGTTTAATTATTCCTTCCAAATTCCGAGAGCACTTAGAGGACAGTTTTGTTCTGACACGTGGTCTTGATAATTGCTTATTTGGTTATCCTATGGATGAATGGCGAAAACTCGAGGAAAAACTTAAAGAACTTCCCGTAACAAAGAAAGACGCTCGTGCATTTACTCGTTTTTTCTTCTCCGGTGCAACCGAAGTAGAAATAGACAAACAAGGTCGTATCAACATTCCAAATAACCTCCGTAGCTACGCAAAAATGGATAAGGAATGTATCGTACTTGGAGTATCGAATCGTCTAGAAATTTGGGCAAAAGATGCTTGGGATAATTATTATGAGGAATCAGAGGATTCTTTCAATGATATTGCAGAAAATATGATTGGTTTTGATATTTGACTTAATTCAGCTAGAGCAAACCATACTGAATTATGTTAATGCCTTAGGCGGATGTCACAGATTTTTTAAAGGAATGTATCGAGCGAGCTCGATAAAGATCTAGACACCAATATGTCGAGGCAAATTAGATTAGAGGAGGGAAAGGCTTGTTTCATCACACAACCGTACTATTAAAAGAAACAGTAGATGGACTAGCTATTCGTCCAGATGGTGTCTATGTGGATTGCACACTAGGAGGCGCGGGCCACAGTGAATATTTAGTAAAACAATTAAATGAAAAAGGTAGACTTATTTGCTTTGATCAAGATATGACTGCTATTGAAAATGCCAAGCTAAAACTAGCACCATATTTAGATAAAGTAACCTTTGTACATGCTAATTTTCGTTATTTAAAAGATGAGCTTTACCAAATCGGTATTGAAAAAGTGGATGGAATTTTGTATGACTTAGGTGTGTCATCGCCACAATTGGATACGCCAGAGCGTGGGTTTAGCTATAACTATGATGCTCCTTTAGATATGCGGATGGATCAAACTAGTGAGTTGACTGCTTACCATGTTGTCAATGAATGGTCGTATGAAAAGCTACTCAAAATATTTTTCCGATACGGGGAAGAGAAGTTTTCCAAACAAATTGCCCGTAAAATTGAAAAAGCTAGAGAAATAGAACCAATATCTACTACTTTCCAGCTTGTAGAACTTATAAAAGAGGGAATTCCAGCAGCCGCTAGAAGAACTGGTGGACATCCTGCTAAACGTATTTTTCAGGCAATACGTATTGCTGTGAACGATGAGTTAGGAGCAGCAGAGGACTCACTTGAAGATGCAATTAAGCTTATAAAAGTAGGGGGAAGGGTGAGTGTTATTACCTTCCATTCTCTAGAAGATAGACTAACGAAAACGATTTTTAAAGAAGCATCCACTTTACCAGATTTACCACCAAATATACCAATGATTCCTGCAGGTATGGAGCCAATGTTAAAACTGATTACAAGGAAACCGATTGTCCCGTCGGAGGAAGAATTAGCGGTAAATAATCGTTCCCGTTCAGCTAAGTTACGTATTGTGGAAAAATTAATCGAAAAGGGAAGTGTCTAAATGGCTTTACGTAAACAACAGTCACAAACATACATAACACGCCCTTCTTACACGGAACAACCACATGTAAAGAAGTCGGCAAAACAACGTAATAATCTAATTTCTCGAGGAGAGAAAATTCTATTAATGGGATTGTTATTAGTAGTCACTGTTCTGTCTTTAATGATTATTCAATCAGAAACTGCTGTGCGAGCTACTTCTACCGATATTTCTCTGATGGAAAAGGAAATTGACTCTGCAGTAAAAAAGAATAACGACTTGTCTGTACAAGTAAGTGAATTATCTACCTATGAACGCATTTGGAAAAAGGCGGAAGAGCTCGGTTTGAAACTGAATGAGCAAAACGTAAAGGTAGTGCCAGGACAATGAATAAGAAATTTCGTTTTCAATGGGGAGCCTTTCTAATGTTTTTACTATATGGAGGGCTCTTTTTCTTATTACTTAGTCGTTTTGTGTTTATACAGTACACAGGCACAGCAGAAGGCCAGGAATTAACAACGAAGGCAGAGAACAAGTATAGTAGAGAACAGATTCTTCAAGCGAGTAGAGGCAAAATAGTCGATCGTAATGGTGAAGTTATTGCGCAGGATACGCTTAGTTACAAAATGATAGCTGTCATTAGCCCAAAGGCTTCAAGAAATAGCGGCATACAACGACATGTAAGTGATACAGCAATGACCGCTAAAGTATTATCCAATTATATTAATATGTCTGAAGAAGAGATTAAAATTTTACTAGATAAAAATGTTGAAGCGAAGAAATACCAAGTAGAATTTGGAAAAGCAGGTAGGGATATTAGTAACCAACTTATGGAAGATATTAAAAGTAACAAGCTACCTGGAATTATATTCATTGAGGATCTGAAAAGATTATATCCAAATGGTCAATTTGCTTCGCATTTAATAGGCTTTGCACTAAAAGAAGAAAAAGAAGATGGGACATTTAAGGCAGTAGGGAAAATGGGACTTGAATATATTTATGATGAGGAGTTAACGGGTACTCCAGGAAAAGTAGAATTCCAAAGTGACACAAAAGGCTTTCTACTACCGAATGCTGAAAAAATGGTGAC
Source organism: Psychrobacillus sp. NPDC096623 (assembly GCF_044762655.1). Classification (NCBI taxonomy): domain Bacteria; kingdom Bacillati; phylum Bacillota; class Bacilli; order Caryophanales; family Bacillaceae; genus Psychrobacillus; species Psychrobacillus sp. NPDC096623. The sequence goes on along the minus strand of NZ_JBIWER010000001.1, from coordinate 239,846 downwards.
AGAGGCACAGGATGGCTTGAATATCCAGCTTACCCTAGATAAAACCATCCAAAACTTTCTTGAGGATGCTTTGAATCAAGTGCAAGAAAAATACGAACCAGAAAAGTTAACTGCTGTAGTGGCAGATCCTAAAACTGGTGAAATCTTAGCAATGTCCCAGCGCCCAACCTTTGAACCGAATACGAGAGAGGGTCTTTCCACTAACTGGTTAAATGAAGTGACAGAGCAGACAATTGAGCCGGGATCTACCTTTAAAATATTCACACTAGCTTCTGCTATAGAAGAGGGGGTATGGGCACCTAATGCTACATTTAAATCTGGTTCCTATACGGTTTATGATACAACTATTCGTGATCATAATGTAGTAGGGTGGGGTAATATCTCGTACTTAGAAGGCTTTCAACGATCGTCCAACGTCTCAATGGCATACTTACTCCATCAAATTGGAGAGAAAACATTCAATGAGTATATCAAACTATTTGGATTTGGTCAGAAGACGGGCATAGACCTTCCACATGAAGCAACAGGAATTATCGCAGATTCTGGTCCAGTTGAACGTATTACTACAACCTACGGACAGGGTACAACTGTTACACCGATACAAATGGTGCAAGGTATGACTGCTATAGCTAACGAAGGTAAAATGATGCAGCCTTACATTATTGATAAAATTGTCAATCCAAATACAAATGAAGTAGTACAGAATCATAAACCGATTGAAAAAAAATCTCCTATTTCTGCAGAAACCGCACAACGGGTAAAAGAAATACTGGCAAGCACCGTAACGTCAGAAAAAGGTACTGCCCAGAAATTTAAGTTAAATGGTTATACATCAGCAGGTAAAACAGGTACTGCCCAAATACCAAAACCAGGTGGAGGTTACTATTGGGGCAAAAATGATTTCTTATATTCTTTCATAGGAATGGCTCCAGTTGAGGATCCGCAGTTAATCGTGTATATCATGGTACACCGACCTAAGTTGGAGTTAACAGAATTTGGTTCTGATACCACATCAGACATTTTCAATACGGTCACAGAAAGAAGTTTAAAATATTTAAATATCGAGCCAGAGAATCTGGAGCTTGCGAATCCGATTGAAATGCCTAAAGTAATCGGTGGAAATTTAATAGAAAGTCAAAGTAAACTGGAAGCTCTAGGGTTAAAAACAATCGTTATTGGTAATTCCGGTAACGTTAATGAACAATACCCAGAGGCTAGTTCATCAGCTATTTCCAATAGCACCGTCTTCATAAAGGGGCAGGGAGATATACAATTACCTAACTTTAAGGGATGGTCCAAGAGAAATGTGATGATTTATAAATCATTATCCAATTTACCGATTGAAATTGTTGGGGAAGGATTTGTAACAGAACAAAGCTTGACAGGAGACTCGATTGTAACAGCTGATACGCCAATAGTCGTAAAACTCTCTACTCCAGATGAAGTTACCAATATGGAAACTGAAGAGGAAATAATAACAACGGATCTGCCGCAGGACTAAAGAGGAAGAGAATAGTTAGAGCCAGTTTCTCATAAGTTATCTAAAACGGACTAAAGGGGAATTGGCAATTTCTAAAACAAAACAAATTTTACGGCTACGAATGATATGGATTATGGTTATTTTTTTATTTTTTTTAGTACTTTTCAAATTAGTTCAGCTACAATTTTTTCAGTTTGATGAGCTTACGACTAAAGCAAAGGAAAGCTGGGATAGGGAATTGCCATACGCATCTCTACGTGGTAATATTTTGGATCGTAATGGCGAAATTATCGTTGGAAATAAGCTGGCACCGACTTTATTTTATATGCCCTCGCAAAATGATGATCCTGAACAGGTAGCAAGAGAAATTGGATCTTTAATTGGTATGGAAGACAAGGATCTCTTGGAGCAAATAAACAAACGTGATTATTTGATAAAAATTGCGCCAAAAGGAAAAAATATATCAAGTGAACTGGCAATGGAAATACAGGATAAAAATATTAAAGGATTATATGCAGGAGTCGATTATATAAGAGACTATCCTTATGGTAATATGTTATCTAGATTAGTAGGTTTCACAGGTTATGATGCACAAGGGCTTGCTGGAATTGAATATCAATATGATTCTATTTTAAAGGGTAAATCCTCAGCTGTTCGAATGTTTACGGATGCAAAGGGAGTACCACTTCCACATGTGGACGATGGCTGGAAAAATGGAGTAAAAGGTAATCATGTTCAACTTACTGTAGATTTAGATATTCAAAAAGTAGTTGAACGAGAGCTTTCTCAGGCTATGCAAAAGTATGAGGCAACCCAAGCAATTGCCATTGTGATGAATCCCAAAAACGGTGAAATATTAGCCCTTGCTTCAGCTCCCAATTTCGAACCATCTTCATACCAGGAGGTGGATTCAACAGTTTATAACCGGAACCTACCAGTTTGGATGACTTTTGAGCCTGGATCAACCTTTAAGATTATTACTTTAAGTGCTGCATTAGAAGAGAATGTAGTAGACTTAGAGAAGGATCATTTTCATGATATAGGGTATACCATGGTAGAGGGTTCTAGACTCCGTTGTTGGAAACGAGCTGGACATGGAAATCAAACTTTTTTAGAGGTTGTTCAAAATTCTTGTAACCCGGGTTTTATTGAGCTAGGAAATAGAGTTGGTTCAAAGAAGTTATTAGAATACATACGTAACTTTGGATTTGGTGAATCTACAGGGTCAGGAATGGCTGGGGAATCCACGGGTATTCTATTTAGTAAAGAAAACTTTGGACCAGTAGAACATGCCACAACCTCTTTCGGCCAAGGTATTTCTGTAACTCCTATACAGCAAGTGCAAGCTGTAGCTGCAGCCATTAATGGTGGGTATCTATATAAACCATATATTGTAAAAAACACAATAGATGGTGAAACAAACGAAATATTGACTAGTGCAGAGCCGGAGATGAAACGTCAAGTTATTAGTGAGAAAACCTCTGCTATCGTACGAGACGCCTTGGAGCATGTCGTTGCGAAAGGATCAGGAAGAAACGCCTATCGTGACCAGCTTCGAATTGGAGGTAAAACTGGTACTGCCCAAAAAGTACAAAACGGCAGGTATATGGATGGGGAATACATTGTTTCCTTTATCGGTTTTGCACCTGCCGACAATCCAGAGCTTATCGTATATGTTGCTATTGATAACCCAAAGCATAGCACTCAATTTGGGGGCGTCATTGCTGCACCTATTGTCGGGCAAATTTTAGAGGATTCTCTGAAAACAAAAGGTAGTGGAACCCAATTGGAAAAAGAGTACAGGTGGGGAGACGTAGAACAAGTAAGGACACCAAATTTAGTGGGAACGAAAAGAAAAGAAATCACGTCTTATATGTATCCATTCAATATAGTTTGGCATGGTGATGGAGACGAGATTATATCTCAGCTACCAAAAGAAAATGGGCTCATCCCATTAAACGGAACGATTCATGTCTACACAAATAAATAATATAGTACATTCATTTATAGTTGATCGTATTTAAGGAGATTTTTTCATGACATTATCTACAACGGTTATTACACTTATTGTTAGTTTTTTATTGACAGTTATTCTTGCTCCAATCGTTATACCGTATTTGAGAAGAATGAAATTTGGTCAAAGTATAAGAGAGGAAGGACCTGAGTCACACCAGAAAAAGGCGGGTACTCCTACAATGGGAGGATTAATCTTCCTTGTTTCTATCATTATTTCTACACTTGCTCTTTCTTTTTATTTTGATCAGTTAACAACTCAGTCAATCGTATTATTAGTTATTCTTGTAGGTTTCGGTGTTATTGGGTTTTTAGATGATTTCATAAAAGTCGTAATGAAAAGAAACTTAGGTTTAACTTCCATTCAGAAACTTATTGGTCAAATTCTTATTGCTGTACTTGCTTACTTCTTACTAAAGCAAGGTCCATTTGATACAAATATTGAAATACCTTTTACACAATTGGATTTGCCTTTGGGGCAATTGTATATCGCATTTCTAATATTTTGGTTAGTTGGTTTTTCCAATGCAGTCAATTTAACAGATGGCTTAGATGGTTTAGTTGCTGGAACTGCAACGGTTGCCTTTGCGACATTCGGAGTTCTAGCACTTGCTTATGAACAAACAGATATCGCTATTTTTACATTTAGTGTGTCTGGTGCACTTTTAGGGTTTTTATTGTTCAACAAAAATCCAGCTAAGGTGTTTATGGGAGATACGGGCTCTCTAGCATTAGGAGGAGCCCTTGCAATGGTATCTATTCTAGTTAAACAGGAATTGTTATTACTGCTGGTAGGGATTATTTTTGTAATTGAAACGTTATCGGTAATATTGCAGGTCATTAGCTTTAAAACAACCGGCAAACGCATATTTAGAATGAGCCCAATCCACCATCATTTCGAATTATCAGGGTGGAATGAGCGTAAAATAGTTACGGTTTTTTGGGCAATAGGTTTTGTAGCTGCCATGATTGTAGTCTGCTTGGAGGTTTTATAAGATGAAAAAGTTACCGATCGTATTTCATAAAAAAATACTCGTTTTAGGATTAGCTAAAAGTGGAACTGCAGCTGCAGAAACCCTACATGATTTAGGAGCTTTTGTTACTGTAAATGATTCTAAACCGTTCGAGCAAAATGAGAATGCACAGTATTTGTTATCTAAAGGACTGACTGTTATTTGTGGAAGTCATCCTGAGGACCTCTTAGACGAAGGATTTAGTCTAATCGTCAAGAATCCTGGAATACCATATACAAATCCAGTCATTTCAGAGGCAAAAAAAAGAGGGATACCTGTTTGGACGGAAGTTGAACTAGCCTATCGTATTAGCGACGCTCCAATGATTGGAATTACAGGATCAAACGGCAAAACGACAACGACTACATTAATATTTGAAATGATAGCTGCAGCAAATAAAAATCCAAAAATAGCTGGAAATATTGGGACCGTGGCAACGAGTGTTGCAAAAGAAGCTACAGCAGACAATATTATCGTAACTGAATTATCTTCATTTCAGCTGATGGGTACAGAGATGTTAAAGCCAAAAGTTTCTGTACTACTTAACTTGTATGAAGCGCATTTAGATTATCATAAGGATTTTAAAGAATACACAGATGCTAAATTTAAAATTACACAAAACCAAGATGCTACCGATTGGCTAGTTTTTAATGGGGAGCAGCAAATTGTAAAGGATTATGCCCAACAGAGTATGGCCTCTAAAATACCTTTCTATGTGAGCAGCAAAACAAACGATGGTATTAGTGCGGATGATTTATATGTTTACTGGAATGGCGAACCATTGTTTGAACGATCGATTATTGCCTTGCGAGGTAAGCATAATTTAGAAAATGTATTAGCTGCAACAGCTACAGCATTAATGATGAATTGTTCTGTAGAAGCTATTAAGCAAGTGTTATCGACATTCCATGGGGTTAAGCACCGTACACAATTTATCAGGGACTGGAAGGGGCGCAAGTTTTATAATGATTCCAAAGCAACAAATGCCCTTGCTACTAAAAGTGCTTTAGAAGGATTTATAGAGCCTGTTATATTAATAGCAGGCGGTGTGGACCGCGGACATTCGTTTGATGAACTAATACCTTACTTAAATCGTGTGAAAGCGTTGGTCCATTTTGGGGAGACTGCGGATCGATTACAGAAATTTGGGGAAGCACAAGGCATAGCCTCCGTAGCTAGCTTCCAAACATTGGGTGAAGCATTTGAACAGGCAATAGCTCTATCCTCGGAAGGTGATATCGTATTACTATCACCTGCGTGTGCAAGCTGGGACCAATACGAAAGCTTTGAGATTCGTGGAGATGAATTTATCGACAGAGTTATTTCTTTAGAAGAGTAATGAAAGGATGACCTAAACGAAAGATACACGAAAATTTATTTTCCTATCTGCTGTCCTATTTTTATCTATTATTGGTATATTTTTTGTCCATTCAGCAGGTTCCTATTGGAGCGAAGTCCATTATAAAGGACAAATGCCTTTTGCTTTGAAGCAAGCAGCATACTTGGTTATAGGGATTGTTGGAGCTTATATTATTCAACAAGCTAGCTTTATACGGTCGAATGGTTTTTGGAGAGGTTTATATATAGTGGCAATCCTTATGCTAATCGGAGTATTAATTCCAGGTATTGGGGTAGTTCGAAATGGGTCTCAAAGTTGGATATCACTTGGATTTATGAATTTTCAGCCAGCTGAGTTAGCTAAAATAGCTGTTTTAGGAGTTTTAGCTAGCTCTCTAGCAAATGAAAAAAATTCTAGAATGAAAATGTATATTCAAAGTGCAGTCCTGTTATTATTGCCAATTGGCTTTATTATGGTACAACCAGATTTTGGTTCTGCCTTTGTATTGGTTGTTGCTGTATTCTTTTTATTGTTCGCAGCAGGTCTGCCATTTAAGTTCTTCCTTTGGATAGGCTTGAGTGGAATTGTTGCCTTTGTGTTATTAATCATTTCAGCGCCGTATAGACTTGTACGAATTCAAGCTTTTTTAGATCCTTGGAATGATCCACTTGGTTCTGGGTTTCAGGCTATACAGTCATTGCTTGCAATAGGACCAGCTGGATTATTCGGTTTTGGTTATGGAAATAGCCGTCAGAAGTTTTTATATTTGCCGGAACCTCAAAACGATTTCATCTTTTCTATCCTGTTAGAAGAGTCAGGTTTCATCGGTGGTTTTATCATTGTACTTGCCTTTGTAACTTTTTTTACAACTAGCTTCACCATGGCTGCTCGTGCAAACACACGAGAACGTCAGTTGATGATTATTGGATTTACCTCCCTATTAGCAGTACAAACATTTCTAAATATGGGGGTAGTTACTGGATTATTGCCAGTGACGGGAGTAACATTGCCATTCATTAGTTATGGGGGATCTTCATTAGTGATGACATGGGGGATTATTGGAATTATATTAAATCTAGCAAAAGAAACTGACAAAGAAGGGAGGCGGTAGAATGGAAAAAATCATTGATATTGAAGATCGTATACCTACACTAAAAGAGCGCAGAAGACGTAGAACAAACAAAAAATTTTCCATTCTACTTTTTCTCTTTGTTACGACGCTATTAATAGTTTTATATTTTCAATCTACTTATAGTCAAATTCAAAAAATCACATTAGAAGGTGAAAAGTTAGTTCCAAAACAATTGTACATAGAGGAAAGTACCCTGAGGATTGGTGATTCGATGTGGAGTTTCAATGAAAGTAAAATTGAAAATCTAATAACACATAATGCTTGGGTAGAGTCAGTAAAGGTCCAACGTAAATGGTTAACATCCGTTCATATACAGGTGAACGAATTTAAACAAATAGGCTATTTAGAGGATGGAGATTTTCTTCATATTATTTTAGAAAATGGACAGATTATTAAAACAGATGGACAAGTTATACCAAAGGACGGACCCATATTTACTGGATTTGACGAGGAGAAGGTCCGTCTAAGAATGATTAAAGAATTAAAGAATTTAGACAGTGAAGTGTTAAAGGGTATTTCACAGATTAAATATACACCATCGGAAAATGATGCTTATTCTATCCAAGTGTATATGAATGACGGCAATGAAGTTAAGGCGATAATTCCCTCATTCGGCGAGAAAATGAATTTTTATCCATCTATTGTTTCTCAGCTAAACCCAGAAGTAAAAGGGATTGTGGATCTAGAAGTTGGAACATTTTTCCGACCATTTGTAGATGTGTACAATGTACCAATAGAGGAGGAGGTTCTGGAAAATGAAGAAGTCGAAACTCCTTAAAGTACCATCTAGAGGGCTTATTACTATATCGATGGTAAGTTTAGTGTTAGGATTTATACTTGCATATTCGTATAGTATCTCCTCAGATGACACGAATGAAAATGCAAATGTCACAGGGTTCCAAGAGCTAGAAAAATATAGAGAAAAATTAGTTGAACAAAAAGAACGAAACAAAGAGTTAAATGAAGAAATTATAGTCAAGCAACAAAAAGTTCGCGATTATGAACAATCCTTTGTAGAGAGCGAAGAAAGTGTGGAAGATCTAGTGGAAGAAGCGGAATTACTTCGATTATTAATCGGGGATATTCCATCTCAAGGCAAGGGAATTACTGTTTCGTTGGAAGATGGGGCATATGATCCTTCGCAGGAAAACCCAAATGATTATATTGTACATGAGAGTCATGTTTTCAAAGTGATTAATGAATTGAAAATCTCAGGTGCAGAAGCAATTTCCATTAATGGTCAACGGCTTCATGCAAATTCGTATATACGATGTACAGGACCCGTAATTGTCGTTGATGGTAAAACTTTTCCTGCTCCTTTTACGATTGAAGCTGTGGGCGATCCAAAAGTATTACTCGCTTCCGTTAATCTAGGAGGAGGAGTTGTAGATCAGCTTACTAGTGATAATATCGTGGTTACTGTTGGCGAAAAAGATTTAATAACGATGCCTGCCCTAAGGGATGATGACTATAGCTAAGGATTAAAAGGAGGCCGAATAATGAAAAAAACCGTCTATATTCGGTTTACCATAATTTTGCTAATAATTGGATTTATGTTATCCGTACAATATAACACCGTTCAAAATCCAGAAACCAGAGATACACGAGACATATGGGCAATTCGTCAAGAGCTCTCAAAAGAAACTGAAACACACTCTGAGTTACTATCAGAGGTTTATGTGTTAGACCAGACGATTCTAAAATATGGGAACATGGTAAATGAAAGTGCTGAATTTGCTTTAAAGGATACAGTAGAGCAACTAAAGAAAGATATTGGCCTTGTTGAATACACTGGTCCAGGGCTTACTATTAATGTAGAACCTTCACTAGAAAGTATTGCATTAGGACAACCTGTTGAAGGAATTTCACCAGATTTACTAATTCGGCTTATCAATGAAATCAATCGTTTTAAAGCAAAGGATTTAGAGGTGGACGGTAAAAGAATTATATATTCTTCGCCTATTAGAGACGTTAATGGTAAAACTACAGTGAATAATATTCCTGTAAGAAATGCACCATTTACGATTAACATTGGAACCTCCACTTTTGAAGATGCACAAAAAATGTACAATCAATTAGAGGCTTCTACAATAGGTGACGACTTCTATATCGATAATTTGAAACTTATGATTGGCGAACCCAAGCGCAAAATCACAATCTCACCATATGACCAAGCAGTAAACAACGAATTTTTAAAAGAAGTACCAGAAGGGAAGTCATGAAATGTGGTTGCCATTATTAGGACTGATACTTGGGATTTCCCTCGGTTTGTTAACTGAAATACAGATACCAGAAATATATGAAAGCTATTTATCTATAGCGGTATTGGCAGCACTCGATACGCTATTTGGAGGAATACGTGCTCATCTCCAGCATGTCTATGATGACAAAGTGTTTGTTTCAGGATTTTTCTTCAACATAGGTCTTGCAGCAGCTCTAGCGTTTTTAGGTGTACACTTAGGAATAGATTTATACTTAGCAGCGATATTTGCTTTTGGAGTGCGGTTATTTCAAAATATTGCAGTAATTCGTCGGATTTTGCTAACAAAATGGTCAGAAAGAAAAAATCAATAGTTTTTATGAAGAAATTGATTATTTCTTTAGAAAATTTTAGACTTTATACTGTTTTTACACTAGAATAATAAATAAATAGTTATTAGGAGGTGCCACGGGTTGAATCAATCAGAATTATACGTATCACTAGATATTGGGTCATCTTCTATCAAAGTTTTAATCGGAGAAATGAATGATGACTCGCTGCATGTAATAGGTGTAGGAAATGTAAAATCAAACGGAATAAGAAAAGGCACCATTGTTGATATAGACGCAACTGTACAATCTATCAAAAAAGCCGTAAGTGAAGCCGAAAGAATGATCGGCATGTCTATTAATGAAATAGTTTTAGGCATTCCTGCAAATATGGCAAACATACAAAATGTTAAAGGTGTAGTAGCTGTTAATCGAGAGGACAGAGAAATTACAGACGGTGACTTAGAGCGCGTTATTGAGTCTGCACAAGTGATGTCTATTCCTCCTGAGAGAGAGCTTATTAACATAGCAACTAAACAATTCATCGTTGATCATTTAGAGGAAATTAAAGATCCGCGTGGAATGATCGGCACCCGTTTGGAACTAGACGGTATTATGATGACTACATCCAAAACAATTTTACATAACGTGTTAAGATGTGTGGAACGAGCTGGTCTCCAAATAAGAGAGATTTATCTACAGCCTTTAGCAGGCGGTTATTTTGCATTAACAGAGGATGAAAAGAATCATGGAACAGCCTATATTGATATAGGCGGAGGATCCACGACAATTGCCATTTTCAATGAAGGTCACTTAATAAATACTTCAGTAATTCCAGTAGGTGGAGATCATATTACAAAAGATTTATCGATTGTATTGAAAACACCAACTGAACAAGCTGAAATGATTAAATTAAAATATGGACATGCGTTCTATGATGATGCTTCCGATGATGAATTATTTGAAGTACCTGTAATAGGTGCAGATATGAAAGAACAATACTCTCAGCGATATATTGCAGAAATCATAGGGGTTCGACTTGAAGAACTATTTGAACTGGTTCTGGAAGAATTCTATCGACTTGGTTTACAGGACTTACCAGGAGGAGTGGTCATTACTGGTGGGGTTTCTAAACTTGAAGGCTTAGGACAGCTGGCAAGACATATTCTTCAAACAAGAGTAAGATTATATACTCCAGATTATATTGGAGTTCGAGAGCCACAATATACGACCGCAGTTGGTCTTATAAGATATGCCTATAAAGAAGACCTTTTCTATGGTAAAATTGGTACTAGCCATGCGTTAGCGCATTCGGTTCCAAATGAAGCGGTTGCGACATCTAAAAAACAAAAACAAACTGCTCAAACGACTAATGAACACAAAGATAGTGCAATGACAAAAGCAAAGAGATTTTTTGACAAGTTTTTTGAATAACAAACCCTTTATCATAGCGGAGAGAGCATAGGAGGCAATAGCATGTTAGAATTTGAAACAAATGAAGATCAATTAGCGATCATTAAAGTTATTGGAGTAGGTGGGGGCGGTAATAACGCTGTAAATCGTATGATTGAACATGGTGTTCAAGGAGTAGATTTCATTGCGGTTAATACAGATGCCCAAGCTCTTAATATGTCAAAAGCAGAAGTAAGGCTGCAAATTGGCGGAAAACTAACTCGCGGACTGGGTGCGGGTGCAAACCCTGAAGTAGGGAAAAAAGCTGCAGAAGAAAGTAAAGAATTGATCGAGGAAGCACTAAGAGGAGCAGATATGGTCTTTGTCACAGCGGGTATGGGTGGCGGAACTGGAACTGGCGCAGCACCAGTCATTGCTCAGATTGCACGTGATTTAGGGTCATTAACAGTAGGTGTTGTAACACGTCCATTTACTTTCGAAGGTCGCAAACGTTCTACACAAGCAGTAGGCGGAATTGGAATGATGAAAGAGTCAGTAGACACTTTAATCGTCATTCCAAATGACCGTTTGTTGGAAATAGTAGATAAAAACACGCCGATGATAGAAGCATTCAGAGAAGCAGATAATGTGTTACGCCAAGGGGTTCAAGGTATTTCAGATTTGATCGCTGTACCTGGTCTTATCAATCTTGACTTTGCAGATGTAAAAACAATCATGTCCAATAAAGGCGCGGCACTTATGGGTATTGGTATTTCTGCCGGAGAAAATCGTGCTGCAGAAGCTGCCAAAAAAGCTATTTCAAGTCCATTGCTTGAAACATCAATCGATGGTGCAACAGGTGTCTTGATGAATATTACTGGTGGTTCTAACTTAAGTCTATTTGAAGTTCAGGAAGCAGCCGATATCGTTGCCTCTGCATCAGATGAAGAAGTGAACATGATTTTCGGTTCGGTTATTAACGATAACTTGAAGGATGAAATAGTTGTAACGGTAATTGCAACTGGATTCAATGAAGAGCTTATTAATCAAAAACAACCACGAAGCACTGGGTTCGGTGGAAACAGAGCACCACAACCAACAGCAGCACCTATCCGAGAACAACGTAAAGAAGAAGTGCCGCAACAACAGGCTCCTCAACAAGATCGCCATGTATCTCATAACCAGACAGAGGATGCATTAGACATCCCAACATTCTTAAGAAATCGTCAACGCAGAAACTAATAGAAATACAAAAGCAATCACTTCGGTGGTTGTTTTTTTTTTGAAAGAAAGTATAAAAATGTTTAGAGATTACTGCCTACGGAAAGCGTCCGACTGGAGCGGAAAACAATGCATATCTAGATTTTTTGTTTTTAAAGAATCGGGCATATTTTTTACCCGGTTTTTCTTACCATTAGTATTATGTCGTAAAAAAAGAATGTTTTTGAACGTTCTTTTGACAAATTTCTTATACTTTTGATGCTAAGCTTTAGTCAAAAGGAGGGAAATTATGTACGCGGAAGTAATGATTGTAACCAATACTTTTTTCAACTATACCGTTTTGGCATTTGCCAATAAAATTGGATGGATTGAAAATCAGAAAAGGTATTTATTCCTTTCTGCTCTAACTGCAGGAGTAATCACAGTTGTTTTCTCTCATTCTATGAGTACTGTATTTTTGTCTTTTTTTGCAATGATTCTTATTGCTTTTTGGAAAAAACGTTCACAAATAATAAAAGCAATTATTTTAACATTGCTAGCTAGTGTTTTTGCTGGCGGTTTGCTAACAGCTATTGCTCCTTTATACGTCAATAGTAGTAACTTGTTTATGATCATCAACTTTGCTTTAATCGCAACTGGCGGTTTATATTTTTTGGCCAAGCATGTACTTCATTTGAATATCGCTCAATCAGAAAGGGAGCTTTTGTATCCATCGAATATTACGCTATTTGGCGTTTCTAAGGAACTAACTCTTTTTATAGACTCTGGAAATGTGTGTACGGAACCGTTATCAAATGATCCTGTCCACTTTGTGGCTGCAGAAATGCTGCAAGAAGTTTTGCCACCAGCGCTATTTGAAGCAATTAGGGATTGGGAGTTTGATGGAATGACCGGACTAGATAAGATTCCTAAAGAATATGCAACTAAGGTTCGATTAATCCCACTTGCTACGATTCACAAACACAAAACTTGGGTTGTTGGTATTAAGTATGACCAATGGATAATTGGCGATCAGGCTTTACCTAAAGGTTATATTGTAATGACGAGAGCAAAAGAAAAGTTTCCACATGAAGCAGATGGAATATTGCATAGTTCCTCATATTTTCATTTGAAGAAAAGGAGTGTAGGGTAATGCTGATGAAATGGATGCGTAAGATTTACTATTGGGTTCTTTCTTTTAGGCGAAAAAGTGTACATTATATAGGTGGCAATGAATCTTTGCCAAAGCCATTATCGAGAGAAGAAGAGCGAGAAATGCTGCTGGCATTTATGGACGGCGATGAACATGCTAGAGATGTATTAATCGAACGAAATTTAAGGTTGGTTGTCTATATTGCGAGAAGATTTGATCAAACAAACACGAATATAGAGGATCTTATCAGTATAGGTTCTATCGGGCTTATCAAGGCTGTAGAGACATTTAATCTTGAAAAAGGTATTAAGCTTGCAACTTATGCTTCTAGATGTATAGAGAACGAAATTTTAATGCACCTACGAAAAACTAATCGGATGAAGTCTGAAGTCTCTTTTGATGAACCTTTAAATTCAGATTCTGATGGGAATGAACTATTGCTTTCAGATATATTAGGAACGAGCGAAGATTTAATCATTGAAGATGTGGAAAAAAAGCTGGAGCGTCAACATGTATTTGAAGCGATAAATCTTCTAGGTAATAGAGAAAAGTATATTATGCAATGTCGATTTGGGTTGAATGGTAAAGAAGAAATGACACAAAAGGAAGTAGCCGATCATCTAGGTATTTCGCAATCATATATTTCTCGCTTAGAAAAGAAAATCATTTTAGATTTAAAGGAGCTATTAAACGAACCAATTGCCTAATGGTTGAAATTGGATAGAATCGAAAAGAATAATCTTTTCTTTCCCGGACAAACTGACTTAGAACAATTAAAAAGTCCGGAGGAAGATCTATGACGAGAACAAAAGTTGAATTATGCGGCATTGATACATCTAAGCTTCCTTTACTTAAGCATGAAGAAATGAAAGATTTGTTTATTCGATTACAAGCTGGTGAAGACTCTGTTAAAGATGAACTAGTTATGTGTAATTTAAGGTTAGTTTTAAGCCTAGTTCAAAGATTTGCATATCGCGGAGAGCAAGCAGATGATTTGTTTCAAGTTGGTTGCATTGGGCTAATCAAGTCAATTGAGAATTTCGATCTAAAGCATAACGTCCGTTTTTCTACGTATGCAGTTCCGATGATAATTGGAGAAATAAAAAGACATTTACGTGATCACCACTCAGTGAGAGTATCAAGATCGTTAAGAGATATTGCATATAAAGCTATGAAAGCGAAGGAACAGTTTATCAACGAGCATTTACAAGAGCCTACATTGGATGACCTATCTAAAGAGCTAGATATACCAGTGGAGGATATATTGATTGCTTTAGATGCTATTCAGGATCCTGTATCGTTACAAGAGCCAATATTCAGTGACGGTGGGGACGCTATATATATGATGGACCAATTATGCGATAATGATGTATCTGAAGATCAATGGGTCACTTATTTTACTGTGAAAGAAAGTTTTCAAAAGCTAGATACAAGGCAAAAGAAAATACTAACGAAAAGAATTTACTATGGAGCTACACAAACTGAAATTGCAATGGATTTAGGGTTATCACAAGCACAGATTTCGCGATTAGAAAAGAGTGCTTTATCAACTATTCAAAGTCAATTAAATCCCTAAGGTTATAAAAACGCTTTTTTCTTTCTAGAAAAAAGCGTTTTTTTCATTTTCATTCATATAATGTATAAAGGGGGACTATGATGAAATTTTCAGATGCACAGCAAAAAGAAGTGATAGAAGCGAAAAGTGGGCAATTATTAGGATATATTGTGGATGCGGAAATCGATAAAGACACGGGATACATTATTTCCTTTTTAGTGGAAGAAAATGGAGCTTACCCATCTTTTTTCAACAAAAAAAGAGACACGAGGAAAATAGCCGTACAAAATATAGCGATAATTGGAAAAGATGTTATAATTGTAACAAAAACATAGACTTCCAATGTTCATCATTGATAAAACGGCTTTTCATTGATACAATAAACAAAACAAATGATGAAAAGTTGGGTTTCGAATGACAAACGTACAACAAAATTTAGAACATATTTCACAACGTATTCAAAAAGCTAGCGAACGTGCAAATAGAAAATTAGAAGATGTTACATTGATTGCCGTTACGAAAGAAGTTTCGGTTAATCGAACTAATGAAGTAATTGAGACTGGTATTTTACACTTTGGAGAAAATAGACCAGAAGGGTTTAAAAAAAAATTAGATGCCATTTCTAATGATGTAAAGTGGCATTACATAGGTACATTACAAACTAGAAAAGTTAAATCGGTTATTAACGATATTCAATTCCTTCATTCATTGGACCGGATGAGCTTAGCGGATGAAATTGAAAAAAGAGCTACTTTTACAAAGGATTGCTTTGTGCAAGTAAATGTCTCACAGGAAGAATCAAAACATGGTCTTGCTATCGATGAAGTCGAAGCATTCATAGATCAACTTAAAAACCATGAACGTATTCGTATTGTTGGTTTAATGACAATGGCCCCCAATACGGAGGATGAAGCCACCATTCGTGATGTTTTTCGTAGATTGAAACAACTTCAAAGTAAAATTGCAGCAAAACAAATAGCTAACGCACCGTGTACAGAACTTTCCATGGGAATGTCTGGAGATTTTGAAATAGCGATAGAAGAAGGTGCTACATTTATAAGAATCGGAACAGCATTGGTAGGAAAAGAGAAGGAGGCAATTGAGTGAGCATGAAAAACTGGATGAAAAATTTCTTCTACTTGGAAGAAGATGAGGAAACATCAGAAACGCAGCAGTCAAGACCTCAACAACAAAAGCCGGTAGATAATATAAAACAGCAATCAGTTAAAACAGCACCTAAAGAACGCAAATTCAATACGATTCCTAAGGAAATAAATTCACCTAATCTCGTAAGTATTCAAAACGTTCAAAAGTCATCAAAAGTAATTTTGATAGAGCCAAGAGTGTATGCAGAAGCACAAGATATATCGGAACACTTAAAAGGCAAAAAAGCTGTAATTGTCAATCTGCAACGCATTGATAAAGAGCAGGGAATCCGTATTATCGACTTTTTAAGTGGAACCGTGTACGCTTTAGGCGGAGATATACAAAGAATAGGTACGGATATATTCCTATGTGCTCCAGATTCAGTAGAAGTTGATGGTGCAATATCGGATTATTACTATAACGACCTAGATTAACAGAGGAGTAAAAAAATTATGGCATTCGTTTTATCATTATTAAGTTTGGGTGTTCAAATTTATACATATGCATTAATTGCTTATATTTTAATGTCATGGGTACCGAGCATTCAACATTCGAGTTTTGGTAGGTTTCTATCAAGAATTTGTGAACCATACTTACAACCATTTAGAAAGATTATTCCTCCACTAGGTATGATTGATATCTCACCTATTGTGGCAATATTTGTACTTAGACTTGCAATGAACGGTATATATTATTTAGCTTATACAATTATCTAACCTCACTTCCGTGGGGTTTTTTACTATAGTTGAAAGGGAATTTTATCATGGAGAATGTATTGCAACATTTTAGAAAAGAAGAGCAGCCTTTTATTGAACAGATTGTGAGTATTCTGAGGGATGTAGAGGATCGATATGCTCCTAAACTAACGGATTTTCTTGATCCTAGACAGCAATTTATCGTAGACTCAATTCGTAGGCAGCATGAGGATATTAGTTCTAAGGCTGAAGGTACCCTAGAGGATGCAGAGAGGAAAAGAGTTCTTCTGTTTCCATCGTATTATACTCCATCGAATAATGATTTCTCCATGAGAGTAGTGGAAGTCCATTATCCTACTAAATTTGTAACGTTAAAGCATAAGGATGTTCTTGGTTCGATGATGTCACTAGGGATTGATCGGAGTAAATTTGGTGATATTCGCGTTCAGGATGGTGCTATCCAATTTGTTGTTGCTGAAGAGGTAATGGATTATGTCCGTGCTAATTTCACATCCATTGGGAAAGTGAAGGTTCAAATAAATGAAATAGAAAATCCAATCGATTATTTTACGCAACAAGAAGAATGGATATCCGAAACTTTAACGGTTAGCTCCCTACGATTAGATACGGTGATTGCCTCCATCTTTAATATTTCTCGTCAAAAATCAGCCACCCTCATTCAAAGTGGTAAGGTCAAAGTTAACTGGTCTGAAAAGAATCAAGTATCCCTTGAGTTACAAGAACTAGATTTACTCTCAATAAGAGGACTTGGTAGAGTAAAATTACTAATGATTGAAGGAAGAACAAAAAAAGATAAAATCCGACTACAAATAGGTAGGTTAGAACTAAAAAGCTGATTTTAATAAGAATATTTCAAATTTAGATGTAATCGGCTCTTTAGAAATGTATAATAGTAGAAAGAATATAAGAATCGTAAAGTGAAGGAGATGTTAAAATGCCACTAACACCACTTGATATACATAACAAGGAATTTGGTAAAGGATTTAGAGGTTACAATGAAGACGAAGTAAATGAATTCCTTGACCAAATAATGAAAGACCTTGAAATTTTAATGAAAGAAAAGAAGGAATTAGAAACAAAGCTTAAAACTTCTAGCGAAAAGGTTGGTCATTTTACTTCGATTGAAGAGACATTACATAAGTCAATTGTTGTTGCACAAGAAGCAGCAGAAGAAGTTCGTCGCAATTCACAAAAAGAAGCAAAGCTTATTGTGAAAGAGGCAGAGAAAAATGCCGATCGAATAGTCAATGAAGCACTAACAAAAGCTAGAAAAATTGCATTGGAAATCGAGGACTTGAAAAAACAATCGAAGGTTTTCCGAAATCGTTTTAAAATGTTAATTGAAGCTCAGCTTGACTTGATCAACACTGATGACTGGAATCATTTAATGGAGTATGATGTAGATACGGAAGCAATCAAGCGTATTTCTGCAACAGAAGATTAACATTTCTTGACTCATCACCATACTTTACCTATAATAATTTCATATCATATAATATGCGTAGAAAAAGACGTCTAAATTTGATTCCGATAAAGCGACTTGAGGGCGGTGAGAGCTCAGGATGAGAAACTTTTTTAGAATATCACTTTGGAGCAAAGACACTGAACTTCTAGTAGGTGTCTTCGGTTAATGTCCCGTTACGGCATTCTAAGCGGCGATTTTGAAAGAAAATCGCAAGTAGGGTGGTACCGCGAGCATAACTTCTCGTCCCTTTTTGGGATGAGGGGTTTTTTTGTTTTCAAAGAATGAATGCTTTTAATAAATAGGAGGTTATAAGATGGAATACAAAGATACGTTATTAATGCCAAAAACTGATTTCCCTATGCGTGGAAATTTACCAGTGAAAGAATTAGAAATCCAAGCAAAATGGGCAGAGCAGGACATTTATAAAAAAGTACAGGATCATACAAAAGGTCGACCGTTTTTTGTGTTACATGATGGACCACCGTATGCAAACGGCGATCTTCACATGGGTCATGCATTAAATAAAGTTCTAAAGGATATGATTGTCCGTCACAAATCGATGACTGGCTATCATGCACCTTATGTTCCAGGCTGGGATACTCATGGTCTTCCTATCGAGCAAGCACTAACGAATAAAGGTGTAAAACGTAAAGAAATGTCTTTAGCCGAGTTTAGAAAGCTTTGTGAAGAATATGCATACCAACAAATTGACAATCAACGCTCTCAATTTAAACGCTTAGGTGTTCGTGGTGACTGGGAAAATCCATATGTTACATTAACTCCGGAGTTTGAATCACGCCAAATTGAAGTGTTCGGGGCTATGGCTAAAAAAGGATATATTTATAAAGGGTTGAAGCCAGTATATTGGTCACCTTCAAGTGAATCTGCATTAGCAGAAGCCGAAATTGAATATCAAGATAAAAAATCACCATCTATTTATGTAAGCTTTGATGTGACAGAAGGTAAAGGTGTACTTGAAGAAGGTACGAAATTTATCATTTGGACTACAACTCCTTGGACAATTCCTGCAAACCTAGCTATTTCTTTACACCCAAAAGTTGAGTATGCAGTAGTTCAAACGAAAGGCAATAAGTATGTGGTCGCATTAGATCTTGTAAAATCTGTAGCCGAAGAATTAGGCTGGGAAGAATATACAGTAGAGCGTACGCTAGAAGGTAAGCAAATGGATCGTTTAGTTGCCAAACATCCATTATACGATCGTGATTCTTTAATCATCTTAGGGGAGCACGTAACTACTGAGTCTGGTACTGGATGTGTTCATACAGCTCCTGGTCACGGGGAAGATGACTTTTACGTAGGGAAAGCTTACGGATTAGATGTTCTTTGTCCAGTTGATGACCGCGGTGTAATGACAGATGAAGCACCTGGGTTTGAAGGGTTATTTTATGACACAGCTAACAAAGCAATTACTGAAGCGTTAGAGGCTGCAGGTGCACTTGAAAAACTTACATTCTTTACACATTCATATCCACATGACTGGCGTACGAAAAAACCAGTTATTTATCGTGCTACTGCACAATGGTTTGCTTCCATTGAGGCATTCAGAGATGAATTACTTCAAGCAATTCGTGATACAAATTTCACTCCTGCTTGGGGAGAGACTCGTCTATTTAACATGATTCGTGACCGTGGAGACTGGTGTATTTCACGCCAACGTGTATGGGGTGTTCCAATTCCAGTATTTTATGGGGAAGATGGAGAACCTATTCTGACAGAAGAGACAATTTCTCATGTTTCTAAATTATTCCGTGAGCACGGTTCCAATGTATGGTTTGAAAGAGAAGCGAAGGAATTACTGCCAGAAGGATTTACACATATCGGTAGCCCGAACGGTATCTTTACGAAAGAAACAGATATTATGGATGTTTGGTTTGATTCGGGCTCATCTCATCATGGTGTTCTAGAAGAACGTGATGATTTGGTATTCCCAGCTGACCTATACCTAGAGGGATCGGATCAGTATCGTGGTTGGTTTAACTCTTCATTAATCACAAGTACTGCAATGCATGGCCACGCTCCTTATAAAGGTTTGTTAAGCCATGGTTTCACATTGGATGGAAATGGCCGTAAAATGAGTAAATCTTTAGGTAACGTTATTGTTCCTTCTAAGGTAATGAATCAGTTAGGAGCAGATATTGTACGTTTATGGGTAGCTTCTGTTGATTATACTGCGGATGTACGTGTTTCTGATGCAATCTTTAAACAAGTATCCGAGGTTTATCGTAAAATCCGTAATACATTCCGATTCTTACATGGTAATATTAGCGATTTCCACCCTGTTAATAATCGTGTGGAATTTAAAGATCTTCGTGAAGTGGATCAATATATGTACATGAAACTTCAAGAGGTAATTACTACTGTAAGAGCTGCATACGATCGCTATGATTTTGCAAGTGTATATCATACAGTTAATAATTTTGTTTCAAGTGAGCTAAGTTCATTCTACTTAGATATCGCAAAAGATGTAGTCTATATTTATGGGGAAGATCACCCAGATCGTCGTGCTATGCAAACAGTTATGTATGATACACTTTTAGCATTATTAAAATTACTAACGCCTATTCTGCCACATACAACAGATGAGCTTTGGGCTCATTTAGCACATGAAACGGCGGAAAGTGTACAATTAACAGATATGCCTGAAGCAGTAGATTATCCGGAATTCAAAGAATTAGCAGCTAAGTGGGATAAAATTATGGAATTACGTGATGATGTACTAAAAGCATTAGAAGAAGCACGTAATGCAAAAACAATTGGTAAATCATTAGAAGCAAAAGTAGCTTTATATGTAAATGATGATTATAAAGCATTGTTTGATACGGATGCGATTGACTTTGCTCAATTGTTCATCGTTTCTAAGTTTGAATTAGGTGGTGCTCCATCTGAAGCGCCTGCAAACAGCTTGGCATTAGAATGTGCATCAGTTGTAGTAGAAAAAGCAGACGGTGAAAAATGTGAGCGTTGCTGGACAATTTCCGAAACAGTTGGAACGAGCGAAGCACACCCAACTTTATGTGCACGTTGCGCAGATGTTGTAGTGACATTATAAATAAGTATAGAAAATGTGATCCGACTTCTAGTTGGATCACATTTTTTTCAGTCAAGGATAAGAATATTAGATATTGGTAAAAAAATGAGGCTGATGATTTCCGTTTCAGGCGAACGCTTTCCGTGGGCGTTGCCTCAGCCTCCTCGCTTCGCACTCCAATCAATCGGATATGTAGTCTCAATAGGAAGATTAAATAAATACTTATGTTAAAGCAATATAAGATGAAGGTTAAGATCAAATTCTCATTTTATTAGTTCTGTGATTTTTTATAAAAGCTTCAATAATAGACTCACCAACTTCTTTCAACCACAAAAGTTAGTATAAGAATATATAAATGCTTATTTTCCTTACATAACTTTACCCAATTCTTTTGCATTAGCAGTAAAATTTGCCAAAACTTTATTTAGAGTTATACTCATAATTTTGATTGAAGTGGAGAGCGGCGACTCCAGTGGGATGAGTGAGAAAGGTGAAACATCACAACGTACCCGCAGGGGCGGTGATGGTTCATCGCTTACCCCACGGAAAGCGTCCGCTCGAAACGGAAATCTATAGTATTTCTGATATCTCATACCTGTCTCTTTTACGAATGGTGGGGTTCTGTGTTAAACTAGGTGGAGAGTGTTCAATTTTACTGAAAAGAATTTGTTATGTGGGGGAAATAATGTGTGGAAATTTTATGGACTGGCGGCTTTTGTCATTGCGTTAGATCAATGGACAAAATGGCTTGTCGTTAAAAATATGGCACTTGGTGAACGAATTATTATGTGGGACCCATACTTAGCGTTACTTTCTCATAGAAATAGAGGAGCAGCCTGGGGCATTTTACAAGGAAAAATAGGATTCTTTACAATTGTTACAGTCATCGTCATCATTGGAATTCTTTACTATTTTCATAAAGAAGCAAAAGGTAAACCATTATTTCAAATTGGTTTAATGACGCTACTTGGTGGAGCAATAGGGAACTTTATTGACCGACTTTGGAGAGGCGAAGTAGTAGATTTCGTCGATATTTTATTACCTATTATCAATTATGATTTTCCTATCTTTAATGTGGCGGATGCTGCACTTACTGTTGGTGTTGTAATTATAATAGTATTCGTATTTCAAGAAGAACGAGCTGAAAAGAAAAAGGTGAAGTAATGGAAGATTTAACATTTATTATTGAAAATGAACAAGCGAAAGAGCGTATTGATAAAGCAATTGCATCTTTTGAGTCAGATTGGTCACGTACACAGATCCAAAATTTTATAAAAGATGGATTTGTAACAGTGAATGGTGAAACAGCCAAAACAAGTTACAAAGTAAAAGCAGGAGATGTTATTGTTGTTACACCTCCAGACGCTGTACCCCTTGATATTGTTGCAGAGAACTTGAATTTAGAGATCATCTATGAAGATGGGGATGTAGTAGTTGTCTATAAACCTCGTGGAATGGTTGTTCACCCTGCACCAGGACATACCACTGGAACACTTGTTAATGGACTTATGTATCAGATTAAAGATTTGTCAGGCATTAATGGCGTAATGCGTCCAGGGATTGTCCATCGTATTGATAAAGATACGACAGGTTTACTCATGGTTGCTAAAAATGACGTAGCGCATGTTTCTTTAGTGGATCAGTTAGTAAAGAAAACAGTTACTCGTAAATACACTGCAATTGTGCATGGTCGTATTGCGCATGATAAAGGGACCATTGATGCTCCTATTGCTCGTGATAAAAAAGAAAGACAAAACATGGCTGTAGTGGATAACGGCAAGCATGCGGTTACACATTTCCGTGTAATTGAAAGATTTGATAAATTTTCGTTAGTTGAATGCCAATTAGAAACAGGACGTACGCACCAAATTCGTGTGCATATGAAATATATCGGTTATCCACTTGCTGGAGATCCGAAGTACGGCCCGAAAAAAACGATTAGTTTTGACGGACAAGTTTTACACGCAGGATTATTAGGTTTTAATCACCCTAAAACAGGGGAATACTTGGAGTTCTCATATCCACTTCCTGAAGATTTCACTAACTTAATACAAGATTTAAGAAATCAATCATTGATTAATGAGGAATAGTACTCTATACTAATGAAAGAAATAATAAAAATTATATAGCTTCACCTTTAATAACAGTCCAGAGAGGCTGAGAAGGTACATGTGAACGTGACTCACTATCAATCTGCGGATTTTTAGGAATCACTCTAATTTATTACGCATATACAACCTTCTAGGCTCTCAAAGCTTAGAAGGTTTTTTATTTTGTTCAGAGGGGATGGAAATTGATGGGGGAAAAAGCAAATATTCTAGATGAGCAAGCGATTAATCGGGCACTTACAAGAATTGCACATGAAATTATTGAGCGCAACAAAGGGATTGAGGAGTGTATTCTAGTAGGGATTAAAACTAGAGGAGCTTTTTTAGCAAAGCGTCTAGCAGATAGGATTGAACGTATCGAAGGCAAGCCAATCAAAACGGGTGAACTAGATATAACGCTATATCGAGATGATTTAACCTTACTGAATGACACAGCTGAGCCATTAGTACAGCAAGTTGATATAACACATGATGTGAAGGATAAAAAAGTAATTCTGGTGGATGATGTTCTGTATACAGGACGAACAGTTCGAGCAGCTATGGATGCAGTCATGGATTTAGGAAGACCATCTCAAATTCAGCTAGCAGTTTTAATCGATAGAGGGCACCGTGAGCTACCAATTCGAGCAGATTATGTAGGGAAAAACATACCTACGTCGAGCAACGAAAGAATCGTTGTAAAGGTAACAGAAACAGACGAAATAGACGCAGTAACCATATTCGAATAAAAAATCTTATTTAAAGGTAGGAATACTACATGTCAAAAGCCGTATTAGATGTAAATGACAAGCCTTCTGGTGGACAACTCATCACCTTAAGTTTTCAACATATGTTTGCAATGTTCGGATCGACAATATTAGTACCGCAACTAGTAGGTTTAAGTCCTGCCATTGCATTGTTAACAAGTGGGATTGCAACAATAATATTCTTACTAGTAACTAAATTCCAAGTTCCAGCATATTTAGGTTCATCTTTCGCATTCATCGCACCAATAATTATTGCAGTAAATGGATTAGATGAATCTGGACAAGCAATCAATCCTGGCAATGCGATGATCGGTGCGGTTTTCGTGGGACTAGTTTATGGGATAGTATCTCTTGTAATTTGGAAAAGTGGTTATCAATGGATTATGAAACTATTACCAGCCATCGTCGTTGGCCCGGTTATCATGGTCATTGGATTGGGACTTTCTGGTGTAGCAGTTGATATGGCGATGAATATAACAAATGCAGAAACAGGCTTAAAGGAATATAGCTTCCTGCATTTCTCAGCTGCATTAGTTACATTGTTTACTGCGATAATCTGTACAGTGTATTTCAAAAATATTATTAGTACAATGCCAATATTAGTTGGATTAGTGGTTGGTTACATATATTCCATCATCATCGGGATAGTCGACTTTGCCCCAATAAAAGAAGCAAAAATATTCGCTTTACCTGACTTTTTAATCCCTGGAGTGCATTATGAGTTTGTCATAACAACTAATATTCTGCTAGTGATGGTTCCAATTGTTATTGTAACTATTTCCGAGCATATTGGGCATCAGCTTGTACTTGGCAAAGTTGTAGATAGAGATTATATAAAAGAACCAGGGCTACATAGATCATTACTAGGTGATGGTTTAGGAACCTTTGTCAGTGCACTTTTAGGTGGCCCACCAAAAACGACATATGGTGAAAATATTGGTGTACTAGCCATCACTCGTGTTTATAGTGTATACGTGATTTTAGGAGCAGCTGTAGTGGCTATCCTCCTATCATTCTTCGGAAAAGCAATGGCAGTCATTTCTACAATACCGACGGCAGTTTTGGGTGGCGTATCTATCCTATTATTTGGGATCATCGCTGCAAGTGGGCTGCGAATGTTAGTGGATGCAAAAGTGGATTTCGGCAATAGTCGTAATTTAGTTATTGCTTCTGTAATCCTAGTAATAGGAATCGGAGGAGCAAAGTTCATCGTTACAGAAGCGCTAAGCATTGAAGGTATGGCTTTAGCAGCAATTATCGGGGTTATATTAAATCTTATCCTACCTGGTAGGAAGCAAGCAGAAAGTACAGATTTACAACAAATTAAATAATAGACCTTTTAAGAAGCTGAACAGTGAGTCAGCAAAAGGTTCGGTAGCAAGTTGGGGCATGGAACATGACCCTTCTACTTGTCTATGCAAAAACGAACCTTCTCGAGATTTTTCGAGGAGGTTTTACTTTATAAAAAAGGTGGATATTCATGAAAAATTTAGTATCAATGAAAGACCTATCGATAGATCAAATACATGAAATATTAAACCAAGCACAAGCATTTCGTGATGGTAACACCTCCGCACTGAAGAATAAATATACGGTATCGAATCTGTTTTTTGAGCCAAGCACTCGAACGAAGATGAGCTTTGAAATGGCTGAAAGAAAGCTTAATTTAGAAGTACTGCCTTTCGAAGCTGGCTTCTCTAGCACATTAAAAGGTGAAACACTTTATGACACAGTAAGGGTTCTTGAATCCATTGGATTAGACGCATTGGTAATCAGGCATGAACAAAATAATTATTTTGAAGAACTAGTTGGAAAAGTTAAACCTGCAATAATCAACGGAGGAGACGGTACAGGAAACCATCCGACGCAAAGTCTTCTCGATATTTATACAATTTGGCAAGAATTTGGCACATTACAGGATAAGAAGATTACGATTGTAGGAGATATAAACCATAGCCGTGTGGCAAGATCTAATGCGGATGCATTCGCAAGATTAGGTGCAAAAGTCCAATTTGTATGTCCAAGTGAATGGAAAGGTGAGTTCGAAGCATTTCATGAATTTGATGAAGTAATAGAAGATAGTGATGTTCTTATGATGCTTCGAGTCCAGCACGAAAGACATGACGGTAAGAACCCATTTGCTAAAGAACAGTATCATCAAATGTATGGTTTAACAATAGAACGAGAACAAAAAATGAAAGAATCTGCCATAATCATGCATCCAGCTCCATTTAACAGAGGTGTGGAAATAGCCAGTGAACTAGTGGAATGTAATCGTTCGAGGATTTTTAAGCAAATGGAAAATGGTGTAAATGTCCGCATGGCTGTCATTGAGATGATTTTGAAAGGGAGAGAATAACATGACAAAAATTATTCAAAACGTTCAAATAGTTAGCAATGAAGGAGAATTAGAGGCGACTGCAGTTTTAGTTCAGGATGGTAGAATTGCAGCAATTGGAGCTGAAATTACATCAGATAATGCTCAACAAATAGATGGCAATGGTCTTTTACTTTCAGCAGGCTTCATCGATGTTCATGTTCATTTACGTGAACCAGGTGGAGAACAGAAGGAAACGATTGAAACTGGTACGAGAGCTGCAGCAAAAGGTGGTTATACAACCATTTGCGCAATGCCAAATACGAGACCAGTACCTGATACAGAAGAAAATTTCTCACATGTTTTAGATTTAGTTGAAAAAAATGCACTTGTTCGTGTCTTACCATATGGTTCGATTACCATTCGACAAGCAGGTAAAGAAAGAACAGATATCGAGGCTTTAAAAAAACTTGGAGCTTTTGCATTAACAGATGACGGTGTCGGTGTTCAAGCTGCTGGAACAATGCTTGAAGCAATGGAGGAAGCAGCGAAACTTAATATCCCAATTATCGCTCATTGTGAAGATAATACGCTTATATACGGTGGTGTTATGCATAAAGGAAAACGCAGTAACGAGCTTGGATTAAAAGGTATACCATCTGTTTCTGAATCAGTACATATTGCGAGGGACATTTTACTCGCAGAAGCAGCAGGAGCTCATTATCATGTATGTCATGTAAGTACAAAAGAGTCAGTTCGGATAATAAGAGACGCAAAAAAAGCAGGTATCCATGTGACAGCAGAAGTAAGTCCGCATCATCTATTACTTTGTGAGGACGATATTCCTTCCAATGATGCAGCTTGGAAGATGAATCCTCCACTTAGAGCTAAAGAGGATATGATGGCACTGCGCGAGGGATTAGAAGACGGAACGCTAGATTTTATAGCAACCGATCACGCTCCTCACACAGAGGAAGAGAAGTCATTTGGATTTGAAAAAGCACCGTTCGGAATTGTCGGATTAGAAACAGCATTCCCACTATTATATACTCACTTTGTAAAAACTGGTCACTGGACACTTAAACAACTTTTGGATTATCTAACTATCAAACCAGCGCAAGTATTTGGGTTTGAGTTCGGAAAGCTCGAAGTAGGAGCACCAGCCGATTTGGTTTTATTAGATTTAGAGAAAGAACAAAAAATTGATAAAGAAGCTTTTGTATCCAAAGGAAAAAATACACCATTTAACGGCTGGGCTTGCACTGGTTGGCCACAACTTACAATGTTTAACGGAGAAATCGTATGGCAGGAGGAACAAGCATGAAAACAAGATACTTAATATTAGAAGATGGTACGGTATTTAAAGGGAATGCATTTGGAAGTGAAGAAGGAACAATTGGTGAAGTAATTTTTACAACTGCAATGACTGGCTATCAGGAATCCATATCTGATCCTTCTAACTGTGGGCAAATATTAACATTTACGTATCCAATGGTTGGTAACTATGGTATTAATCCAGATGATTTTGAAGCTATTAAAATAGGGCTTTCCGGAGTTGTTGTAAGAGAGCTTGCTGAACAACCATCGAATTTTAGAATTACTGCTTCTTTAAGTGAATTTTTACATGCGAAAAACGTTCCTGGAATTGAAGGAATTGATACTAGAAAGCTAACACGCATTATTCGAATGCATGGTTCTTTAAAAGGAAGACTTACTAATGCTGATGAAGAAGTGAACGTAGAAGAAGTAGTAAAAGAACTTCAAGCTACAGAAATCCCAAGAAATGTAGTAGAACAGGTTTCCATAACTCGACCATATCCAAGTCCCGGACGCGGTAAAAGAGTCGTACTTGTGGACTTTGGCATGAAACACGGCATTTTAAGAGAGCTAAACAAACGAGATTGCGATATTATTGTTGTCCCTTATAACACTTCTGCAGCTGATATTCTAGGTATGTACCCAGATGGTGTCATGTTATCTAATGGCCCTGGCGATCCCACTGATATTCCAGAAGCAGTTGAAATGGTAAAAGGCATTATCGGAAAAGTGCCGATTTTCGGAGTATGTCTAGGACATCAACTTATTTCACTTGCAAGTGGGGCAACATCCTTTAAGTTGAAATTTGGTCATCGTGGTGGGAATCATCCAGTAAAAGATTTAAGAACCGGAAGAACAGAATTGACTTCTCAAAATCATGGATATGCAATAGATGCAGATTCGATCTCACAAACAGATTTAGAAATAACACATATAGCGTTAAATGATGGAACAGTAGAAGGGGTAAGACATACTAAATTCCCGGTATTTTGTGTTCAGTTCCACCCAGAAGGATCATCAGGACCAGAAGATTCAAAACATCTATTTGATGAGTTTATCGAATTAATGAATGCTGAAAGCAAAAAGGAGAATTCACATGCCTAAACGTAAAGATATAAAAACAATACTAGTAATAGGTTCAGGTCCAATCGTTATCGGTCAAGCTGCTGAATTTGACTACGCTGGTACACAAGCGTGTATTTCACTAAGAGAAGAAGGGTATAGCGTTATTTTAGTAAACTCCAATCCTGCAACTATTATGACGGATACAGAAATTGCGGATAAGGTTTATATTGAACCCCTTACATTACCATTTGTAAGCAAAATCATTCGTAAAGAACGTCCAGATGCAATTTTACCTACACTTGGTGGACAAACTGGATTGAATATGGCAATTGAGCTCGATAAATCTGGTATTTTAGATGAGCTAGGAATCGAAATATTAGGTACAAAACTAGAAGCAATTCACAAAGCAGAAGACCGTGATCTATTCCGTTCACTGATGAATGAATTAAATGAACCAGTTCCAGATAGTGATATTATCCATAATCTTGAAGAAGCGAAAACATTCGTAGAACGTATTGGTTATCCAGTTATCGTTCGTCCAGCATTTACATTAGGTGGAACAGGGGGAGGTATTTGTTACAATGATGCTGATTTAGCTGAAATTGTGACGAGTGGTTTAAAATACAGCCCTGTGACTCAATGTCTACTTGAAAAATCAATTGCTGGATATAAAGAGATAGAGTATGAAGTAATGCGTGATTCTGCGGATAACGCAATTGTTGTATGTAATATGGAAAACTTCGATGCTGTTGGGATTCATACAGGGGATTCAATTGTAGTTGCCCCAACACAAACATTATCCGATCGTGAAAATCAAATGCTTCGTAATGTTTCTCTGAAAATAATTCGTGCACTGAAAATTGAAGGTGGGTGTAACGTACAGTTAGCACTTGATCCACATAGCTTCAATTACTATATTATCGAGGTTAACCCACGTGTAAGTCGTTCTTCTGCGCTTGCTTCAAAAGCAACTGGGTATCCTATCGCTAAACTTGCAGCAAAAATCGCAGTAGGTCTTACACTGGATGAAATGATGAATCCAGTTACTCAAAAAACGTACGCTTGCTTCGAGCCTGCATTGGATTATATTGTAGCGAAAATTCCAAGATGGCCCTTCGATAAATTTGAATCGGCTAAACGTAATCTTGGCACACAAATGAAAGCAACTGGGGAAGTAATGTCACTTGGACGTACATTTGAAGAAGCGATCCTTAAATCCATTCGTTCACTTGAAACAGGTCATTTCCATATCGAAATGAAAAACAGTGAGTCTATTACAGATGCATGGATGGAAAAACGAATTCGTCGTGCAGGAGATGAGAGACTTTTCTTCATAGGAGAAGCACTTCGTCGTGGAATAACTGTAGAAACAATTCACGAGTGGAGCCAAATTGATTTATTCTTCCTTAACAAACTTCAAAATATCGTGAAGTACGAACAAGTAATCCAAGCTAACCCTTTCGATCAAGAAGTATTATATAAAGCAAAACGTATGGGCTTTGCAGATAAAACTATTGCGAAATATTGGAATGTAAAAGAATTAGAAGTATATAACTTTAAAAAAGAAAACGGAATTGTACCAGTCTACAAAATGGTTGATACTTGCGCAGGGGAATTTGAGTCGGAAACACCTTACTTCTACGGAACGTACGAAGAGGAAAATGAATCCATTCGTACGGAAAAAGAAAGCGTAATTGTACTAGGGTCAGGTCCGATTCGCATCGGTCAAGGGGTTGAGTTTGACTACGCAACTGTCCATTCTGTATGGGCAATAAAAGAAGCAGGCTATGAAGCAATTATTATTAATAATAACCCTGAAACAGTTTCAACCGACTTCTCTATCTCGGATAAATTATACTTTGAACCACTAACACTTGAGGATGTAATGCATATCGTTGACTTAGAGCAACCAAAGGGTGTAGTCGTACAGTTCGGTGGACAAACAGCAATCAATTTAGCAGCTGGACTAGAAGAGAGAGGCGTTAAAATTCTAGGTACAACACTTGAAGACATTGATCGTGCAGAAAACCGTAACAAATTTGAAGCTGCTCTTCATGAAATCGATATTCCGCAGCCGCTTGGAAAAACTGCCGTTTCAGTTGAAGAAGCTACAAGTATTGCTAATGAAATAGGATATCCAGTACTAGTTAGACCTTCTTACGTACTTGGTGGACGTGCGATGCAAATTGTATATAGCGAAGATGAGATCAAACATTATATGGAGAATGCGGTGGAAGCAAGCCCTGAAAAACCTGTACTGATTGATCGATACTTAACAGGAACAGAAATTGAAGTAGATGCAATTTGTGATGGTGAAAATGTATTAATACCAGGAATAATGGAACATATAGAGCGTGCAGGAGTACATTCAGGTGACTCAATTGCTGTATATCCGCCACAAAAGCTTTCACAAAACCAAATTGATACTCTAGTTGATTACACAACAAGACTTGCAAAAGGATTGAAAATTGTAGGATTGATGAATATTCAATATGTCATCTCAAAAGATGAGGTTTACGTAATTGAAGTAAATCCACGTTCTAGTCGTACAGTACCATTCTTAAGTAAAATTACTTCCATTCCAATGGCAAATATTGCAACAAAAGCGATTTTAGGCCAAACGATTATTGAACAAGGATATACACCAGGACTTGCACCAAATAGCCCAGGAGTATATGTAAAAGTACCAGTGTTCAGCTTTGCGAAACTTCGTCGTGTAGACATTACGCTTGGACCTGAGATGAAATCTACTGGGGAAGTAATGGGTAAAGACATTACACTTGAAAAAGCATTATATAAAGGATTAGCAGCAGCAGGCATGGAAATTAAAGACCATGGAACAGTACTAATGACAATTTCGGATAAAGATAAAGAAGAAGGCACAGAAATTGCGAAAAGGTTTTACGCAATAGGATTCCGAATTATGGCAACGCAAGGAACTGCAGAAGCAATTAAAAATGCTGGAATTCCTGTAGACATTGTCGATAAAATCGGTGCAAAAGGAACTACCTTACTAGATGTAATTCAAAAAGGGGAAGCGCAATTTATCATCAACACGTTAACAAAAGGAATGCAGCCAGAACGTGATGGATTCCGTATTCGTAGAGAGTCTGTAGAAAATGGTATTCCATGTTTAACTTCCTTAGATACCGCTGAAGCAATGCTACGTGTAATTGAATCGATGACATTCTCAACGGAGACTATGAAACACCAGGAGGTTAAAGCATGATTAGACAAGAACAAATGCAAGTCGTAAAACAAAGAACAATTGCGACGAACATTTTTGAACTCACATTGACTGGACAGCTTGTACTGGATATGAAAGAGCCAGGCAAATTTGTTCATCTTCGAGTGTCTGATCAAATGGAGCCATTGTTAAGAAGACCGATAAGTGTCTCCTCAATAAATAAAGAGAAATTAGAGTTTACGATGATTTACCGAGCAGATGGAAGAGGAACTACACTTCTTTCTAAGAAAAAACAAGGGGACCAAATCGATGTACTTGGACCTCTTGGAAATGGTTTTCCGATTGATAAAGTAGAAGCCGGTCAAAAGGCTTTGCTAGTAGGTGGAGGAATTGGTGTACCACCTCTATATGAACTATCCCAAAGACTTGTAGAAAAAGGCGTACAACCTATCCATGTGTTAGGATTTCAGTCGGAAGATGTTGTTTTTTATGAAAAACAATTTCAAGAACTAGGAGAAACCTATATTGTAACTGCGGATGGCAGCCATGGTCATACGGGCTTTGTAACGAATGTATTAGAGACATTACAGGACGATTTTGCGGTCTACTATAGTTGTGGTCCAACACCGATGCTTGCTGCACTTGAAAAAATGTACCCAGATAAAGAAGGTTATTTATCTTTTGAGCAACGGATGGGCTGTGGAATTGGTGCATGCTTCGCGTGTGTTTGCGATACAACAGAGAAAATGGATGCTGATTATGTAAAAGTTTGTTCAGATGGTCCAGTGTTCCCGTCAGGAGTTGTTCGAGTATGAATAGATTAGCTATTGAACTACCAGGGCTTTCTTTGAAAAACCCAATCATGCCAGCCTCTGGTTGCTTTGGGTTCGGAAAAGAATATGCAAAATTATATGATTTGTCTAAGCTAGGTGCAATTATGATTAAGGCAACAACGCCAGAAACGAGATTAGGTAATCCTACACCCCGTGTGGCAGAAACACCGGCAGGAATGTTAAATGCAATTGGTCTGCAAAACCCTGGATTAAAAAAAGTGTTGGAAAATGAACTGACTTGGCTTGAGCAATATGAAGTGCCGATTATAGCAAACGTAGCAGGCTACACAACAGAGGATTATGTCACAGTAGCAGAAGCAATTTCAAAGGCGCCAAATGTGCAAGCACTGGAACTGAATATTTCTTGTCCTAATGTTAAACAAGGCGGAATTACATTTGGTACAAATCCTTTTGTTGCGGAAGAATTGACCAAAGCGGTAAAAGCAGTATCTTCTGTCCCAGTGTATGTGAAGTTATCTCCGAATGTAACTGATATTGGAGAAATTGCAAAAGCGGTAGAAGCTGGTGGAGCTGATGGTATTACAATGATTAATACGTTACTTGGTATGCGCTTAGACACAAAAAATGGTCGTCCGGTAATTGCAAACGTTACAGGTGGTTTATCTGGTCCAGCTATTAAACCAGTAGCACTTCGCATGGTATATGAGGTAGCAAAGCAAGTATCCATTCCAATTATCGGGATGGGAGGAGTTTCTACTATCGATGATGTCATTGATTTCATGTCAGCAGGTGCGAGTGCGGTTGCCGTCGGAACAGCAAATTTTGTAGATCCATTTATATGTCCGAATCTAATCGAGCAGCTTCCAGAAAAATTAGATGAACTTGGATTTGAGAGAGTATCGGATCTTGTTGGAAGGAGTCATCGACTATGAAAAGCAGTCCAATTATTGCATTAGACTTTGCCTCTGCAGAAGAAGCATACGAATTTCTAACTCCATTTGAGCAATCATTATTTGTCAAAGTAGGAATGGAACTATATTTACAAGAAGGACCTGCTATCGTTTATAAATTGAAAGAAATGGGTCATGATGTTTTCTTGGATTTAAAATTACATGATATTCCGAATACTGTGGGTCAAGCGATGAAAGGTCTCGCTCGTTTAGGAGCAGATTTAGTAAATGTGCATGCCGCTGGTGGAGCGGATATGATGATTGCTGCACGTGAAGGATTAGATGCAGGGACAGCAGCAGGCAACAATAGACCTTCCATTATTGCGGTAACTCAGCTAACTTCAACTTCTGAACAGCAAATGCAGCAGGAACAGATGATTCAAACGACGATTGAGGAGTCCGTTGTTCATTATTCAGAACTAGCTAAATCAGCTGCACTAGATGGAGTCGTTTGCTCCGTTTTGGAAGCAAAAAAAATCACAGATGCATGTGGACCAGAATTTCTACGTGTTACCCCTGGTATTCGTTTAGCTGAAGGTGAAGCGCATGATCAGGTTCGTGTTGCCACTCCAGCAAAAGCACGAATCCTTGGTTCTTCTCATATTGTTGTAGGAAGAGCTATAACAAGAGCTGAAAATCCTGTACAAATATATGAAACTATTTTGAAAATGTGGGAGGAAAATGCATGAGTTTAGAAAACAAAATTGCCAAGGCGCTTCTTGAGGTTGGTGCAGTTGAATTAAAACCTACCGACCAATTCACATGGGCATCTGGCATCAAATCCCCAATCTACTGTGATAACCGAATAACTATGTCATCACCTGCCGTTAGAAAAGAAATTGCACAAGGCTTAGCAGAAGCAATCGAACAAAATTTTCCTGGTACAGAAGCAGTAGCAGGTACGGCTACTGCAGGTATTCCTCATGCTGCATGGGTGAGTGATGTACTGGAACTTCCGATGATGTATGTTCGGTCAAAAGCAAAAGAGCATGGCCGAGGCAATCAAATTGAAGGTAAAGTAGTCGCGGGACAAAAAGTAGTAGTAATTGAAGATTTAATCTCCACAGGTGGGAGCAGTCTAGTTGCAGTGGAAGCCCTTCGTAAAGAAGGATTAGAAGTACTAGGTGTAGTTAGTATTTTTACTTATGGACTGCCAAAAGCTGAACAAGCCTTTGAAGAAGCAGGTATTACCTTTGTTAGTTTAACAAACTATAATGCATTAACAACTGCTGCAAAAGAAGCTGGAACAGTAACGGAAGAGGATGTTCCAATGCTTTCTAAATGGCATAATGATTTAAAACAAGGGTTATTGAAATAACGTATATAATAAGGCGCTCCCTATGAATTGGGTGAGCGCCTTTATTGGTGTAATCATTAACAATGAATATTCTTTTTCAAAGAATAAAATATATAATATTTTAGAGAACAAGCCTCCTCGCTCGAAAACATATGCTCTTGCGGTTACTCGTCGCGAAAACTATGCTCAAATAAAGTTCGGCCAATGTCTTCGCCTAACGCATTCCCGCTGGAGTCGATTCCTTTCACTGCAAACAATAAAGGGAGTAGTACTCAACTCTGTGATGAAGCATAGTCCTAAATAATGAAGACAAATAGCGAACGAAATTGTATCTTCGTTAGCTTGCTTTATCAATAGGAAAGTATTTATTACTAGTTATTCTCAAACGCACTTACCTGATTCTAAAAGTTTCAAGAGGGCGACGGATAGAAAAACACAATAAGATTACCGAAAAAAAAGATATTGATACTGACGGAAGTCACAACCAATATCCCTAAAAATTCACTCGGAAATCTTCTGGTGAACGTCAATCTAAAACCCTTCGAAACTGATAGTAACAGGTTTTAACCTTTAAGGACCATTATGTCTTTTTGTGTGGATGATCTTATACAAGATGATGTGGAAGATTATTCTATTTCGATGATATGAGGAAAATATGTGAATTTGTGCTCAAATTTTAACTTATCATTGATAAAATATGGTACTATATTAAAAATAATTACCTGTTAAGAACTGTTGGAACAATGCTTTATTTTAGAAGGCGAGAGAAAAATAGATGGAAAAAATAACTGTTAAAGATATAGTAAAAAGGTTTTCATTTGAGTTGCTATCAGGTGAGGATCAGCTGCATAGGGAATTGAAGCAAAGTAAAGTGCGTAGACCAGGATTGGAGTTCATGGGGATGTTTGATTTTATTACCCCTGAATATATTCATATATTAGGAAAAAACGAAATAAATTATTTATATACTTTGGACGAAGAAGAGTGTAAATTGCGTATTGGGCATATCCTTTCGTACGATCCGCCATGTATTATTATTACCTCCAATCAAAAAGAGCCAAACGGTCTACTTCAATATTGCTTAGAAAACGGAATACCTGTTTTGCGTACAAATGATTCTACAAGCGAAGTGAGTGCAAAACTTGATGCATTTGTTGTAAAAGCTATGGCTCCAGAAATTTCGATACATGGTGTTTGTGTAAATGTCTCCGGTATGGGAATCTTGTTGCGTGGAAAATCGGGTGTTGGTAAAAGTGAAACAGCTCATACATTAATAGGACGCGGTCATAGATTAATAGCAGATGATATCGTCGTATTAAAAAAGCTAAGTCCGCAAACACTTCTCGGAACCCATAATGAAAAGAATAAAGAATTTTTGGCTTTACGGAGTATCGGACTTTTAAATGTCGTTCGTCTTTATGGTCGCTCAGCTTTTCAAGAGGAGACACGTATCGCATTGGATATCGAATTGACTAAATGGGAAAGCAACACGTTGAATAATGAACTTGAATTAGAAACAAAATTTAAAGATTATATGGGAGTGCAAATTCCCCATATCCAAATCCAATTACAACCAGGTCGAGATGTTGCTGGCTTAATAGAAGCAGCTGCAAATAACTGGTATTTAAAACAACAGGGGTATAGTGCTGCTGAAGAATTTGTGAAACGATTAGAGGAAGAAATGGAATAAGAAAACTAATAGTAAATAATGCAAAAGTACCCACCATGTTTATATTTATGGCGGGTCTTTTTTTGTCTGCGTCTTGTTTTGATTATTTTTTATTTTTAAACAAAAGGTCTAGACTTGGAAGCGTTTTCCAGTTTATGATTTTCTAAACGATACTATAGATTATTAAAAAGATCGATAGGAGGAACCTATTTTAGTAGATAGGGTAAGTGCTACATGGAAGTGAATATTCGAAATGGGGGATTTAAATGGATAAGTTTGGAAAAGAATTTTCTGTAGTTTTAACGATTATCCCTAAGGTGTTGCAAATGTTTCTGAATTTCTGTCTAGTACTGTTAGCGTTTATTTTATCCTTTTTGCTTATTAAAGAGTTAACTGTATTTTTTAAAATTTTGGTAACTGTTGGAGCTGGTGATTATCAACAATTCCTCGCAAATATCCTCATTTTCTTTTTATATTTTGAGTTCATTACGATGATTGTTAAATATTTTAAGGAAGACTATCATTTTCCACTCAGGTATTTTTTATATGTAGGAATTACTGCAATGATTCGCCTAATTATCGTCGAGCATGATCATCCCATAGATACATTAATTTATTCACTAGTTATTCTTATATTAATTGTCGGCTATTTCATTATGAACATTACACCGCTTGAAAGACCAAATCGTCACTATTTTTTTAAACGAAGTAAGGAATAATACAGTGAATTAAAGTAATAAAGAAGCCTTCCTCAGAGGCATCTGGTTTTATTGAAATTGTTACTTCAGTGCTGTTTGAAAAATAAAAAACGTGCTGCTGACTAATCGAAAATTAATCGACTAGTATGCAGCACGTTTCTATTACGTGTTCCTTTTATGCCAGCGCTTTTTTGCAACGGCATATCTTAATGTCAGTGGAGAATATTAGTTGAAGATGTATTTTTTTGACCAGATTTAGATATTGCAGCTATTGCGGATGGATCTAAATTTGAATCATTAGCTGTACCGTCTAGCATAGGTTTTGTACCTGAGTTTGCCATGTTGTTCCCTTTTGCAGAATTATCTTGCTTGTTCTTGTTCTTGTTATTCGTATTTGAAGCGGATTTCGTATTTTCATTATTTGCAGAGGCAACTTTCTTATTGGCATTTCCATTTGTTTCTGCATTATTTTTGGGTGGTCCGCTCGTCGCAGTATTCTGTTTCGCGACATTATTAGTACCAGAGGCATTTTGTGAACCGGCCAAACCTGCTACGTCCTTTACTATTTGACCCACTTGTGGTGCAAGCGTTTTTGCGATGCTGCCGATTGTTTGAGCATTGGTACCCATAGCATTTTGTCCAGCACCGCTGCTATTTTGATTATTTCCCATACTTTGAGCCGAATTCCCGCCAGTTAGTTTTTGTGCAATATTTCCCACCATTTGCATAATGTTTCCGTTCGTTTGTCCAGCGCTATTACTTGAAGCATTTTGTCCGGATTGAGTTCCGCTATTCATTGCAATACTGGACATTAACTGTGTACCTGGAGTTGCGTTTTGACTCATCAAATTTTCCAGAATTGTACTCATGGATTTCCTTGGGCAAAACTTAGTTGCGCCTTCCGCAGCTTTCATGGAACCCAATAAAATAAGCATCTTCCCGGTTCTGCTTTTTGGTTCACGTAAAAGTTGTATAGTACCGTATGCGGTCATAACTGAGCCTAACATGAAGCGGGCGTAAGCAGTTCTAGGACTTAAATTTTCTTGGTTATGTGACATCTGTTAGAACCTCCTGATCAATATTATTCTTGCTGTGGGGAATACTACAAAGGATGAATGGAAGACAATGGGGTAAATTGTAGACTAATAGTAAATTATTGGTGCAAAGGGGAATCCCCTGAAAACAAAAAATATAATCCTCATGTTCAGCCATTTCAGGTTTATAATCCCCAATCAATCGTTTTATATTCGTGTCATTTTGGGTTACTATTGCGCTTATATATGGGAATTCTTCAATAGTAATTTAGCCGAATAATTATTTTTTCGTCATTTGTTCTTGAGCCATTCTAATCATTTCTTTCACCATACTGCCGCCTATCGGCCCGCCAATTTTTCCTGCTTGCTCTGATGTGAGTTTTCCATTATACCCCTTTGTCAAAGGAATACTTAATTCCTCTGCAATTTCGTATTTTACATCATCCGGATTATTACTTTTTACCACATAACCTTGCTCCTTCATCACCCGTACCTTTAATTTGTCTAATTCTTCACGAGCGGAAGGTACTAAAATTTTATTTTTATTGACCATTTTTTTCACTCCTTCTATGCATAGTCTTTCCGCAAAATAAAACATTACTCCACTATTTACAACAAAATCACATAGCGTTAATGGATTTGTTAAAATTCTGTTTTCGTCGATTTAAGCAGTATTTTAAAGTTGAAGATACTTAAACTGTGCTACATAGACTAAACCTTTATTAAATTGGTTAAACTTGTATTATTCTAGATGCATAGGAATTTAATGTGTTATATATCAAATTACAAGAATATAGTAATGTAATAATTCTTTGGGGTCTAATATTATGAAAGAGGTGCTCAAATGAGCTTTAAGATTGCGTTGCTTGTTTGTTTTAGTTTAATGTGTCTAATTTCTTGTATTACCTATTATTTAGGTAAAAAGGTATCCAACAACTTTATAAAATATATACCTGTTTTTTCTTTGGGTTCAGGAGTAATCTTTTTTTATATTAAACTAAACTACAGTTCTTATAACCCTATTTCTTTCGATAACATTTTCGATAAGATTGCTATCATTATACTTCTTATTGTATTCAGTATCGCTTTGTTAGAAGCGATTATCATTGAGGTTGTAGAAAACACAAATTTATTTGAAAGAGGAATTATGGTTATTCGAAAATCATTAAAATTAGTGCATGTAAAGAAAGAACAGGTCAGATGGAAGTAACGAAGTTACTTCCATCTGACCTGTAGCAGAAAGTCATTCCAAAGCTAAATCACCTATCACTATGGAATTACTATCTCTTCATATGTCTAATCTTCTCTTCATCCGGAGTGACAAAAAGAGTAGTCTGTTCAAAATAAATAACAAACCCTGGTTTTGCTCCATTCGGTTTTTTCACTTGTTTAACTACCGTATAATCTACAGGTACAGAAGCTGATTCACGTGCCTTGCTAAAATATGCAGCAAGATTCGCCGCTTCTAAAAGTGCAGTTTCCGAAGGGGATTCTGAATGAATAACTACATGCGAACCTGGTATATCCTTCGTATGAAGCCATGTATCCGTTTTACGAGCCAATTTAAATGTTACAAAATCATTCTGTTTATTGTTTTTGCCGACCGAAATCTCGGTACCATCGGATGCAATATATTTTTCTGGTGTTGGTTTTACCGGTTTTTTCTTCTTTTTCGATGAACGCATTTTAAGTAAGCCTTGCTCCATTAATTCTTCTCGGATCTCTTCAATATCTGTTGGAGAGGCTTGCATTACTTGTTGATGTAACAATTCGAAATAGGCTATATCCTCATTGGTTATTTTAAATTGCTGCTCTATCTTTAATAGTGCATTTTTGGCTTTTGTGTAACGACTATAATATTTTTGTGCATTTTGAGTAGCTGTTTTTCTATTATCTAGTGGTATAACAACCGTTTTTTCATTTTCATCATAATAATTTACAAGCTCTACCTCTTTTAATCCTTTTTCTATTGAATAGGCATTTGCCATTAATAGCTCACCAAATAGTTGATAGGTATCTAGGTTCTCAGCTTGCTCGAAGTCTTTTTGCAGTTTTTTCATTTTTAATTTCAATTTATTTAATTCATTTTGTAGCCATCTTTCTAAATCTCCAGCCTGTTGCTTCACACGGTCGCGTTCTGCCTTAGCAAAATATACGCGGTCTAGTAAATTACCTAGGCTTTCTTCATTAAATTTGTCACCTTCTAAATGTGTTAATGCATTTGGTGAGTAGAAGGTCTTCCCGTTTACTTCTACAATTTGCTTTGAAGAGCCGCCGTGCTTAAACTCCTGAATAAATTCTTTATAGATTTCTACTCTATTATTAGAAATTTGAAATCTATATATTAATTCCTTAGCGTGTAGTGGAGAAAATCCAGAAATTTGATCCATAATTTCTTTAGGATCATTGGCTGATTGTAGAATTCCAACTAAGCTATCTGAGATTTCAAGTGGATCGAGCTTATTTTGGGAAGGTGGTGCGATATATGGCTGACCAGGTAAAATGGTACGATAACTATTCATGGATGGTGATAAATGTTTAATACTTTCCAAGATCAGATTTCGAGTTGGGTCAATTAAAAGTAAATTGCTGTGACGTCCCATAACTTCCATATGGATTTCACGAGTGATATCATCACCAATTTCATTTTTACTCTGTATTTGGAAAATAATAATTCGATCGCTTTCATGTTGATGTATGCCTGTAATAATTCCGCCCTCTAAATGCTTACGTAGCACCATGCAAAAAAGCGGTGGTTGAGCTGGATTATCGATTGTTTCATTTGTAATTTGTACACGTGAATAGGATGAATGTACAGAGAACAATAGTTTGTAATTTTTACCTTGTGCTCTTATATGCATTAATATTTCTTGAGCGTTAGGTTGGTGTATTTTAGAAATACGACCTGTCACGAGTTGCTGTAATTCAGTTGTCATTGATATTGTAAATAAACCATCAAAAGCCATAAGTAATCCTCTTTCAAAACATTATTTTGTATTTATCGACTGTTGTCTATTATACGCTTGCACTTTTCATATATATCTTATCATTTTCAACAGGAATTGTGTTATAATCAGTTAAGTATGTAATTGGAAGATGTCGAAGTAGTATGACTGTATTTGAAGGAGACGTTATGCGAAGAGAAAAAGGTATATTGATCGTTTTATCAGGTCCATCTGGAGTTGGTAAAGGGACTGTGAGAAAAGAATTATTTTCAGAACCGGGTACAAACTATGAGTATTCTATATCTATGACCACTAGAAGTCCACGTGAAGGTGAAGTGGATGGGGTAGATTATTTCTTTAAACAAAAAGCTGAGTTTGAACAGCTGATTGAAGAAGGTAAATTGTTAGAGTATGCATCGTATGTAGGAAATTACTATGGGACACCAATCGACTATGTGAATGCTACATTAGATTCTGGACGAGATGTGTTTTTAGAAATTGAAGTCCAAGGAGCAGCACTTGTTCGGGAAAAAGCTCCAGAAGCTTTGTTTATATTTCTTGCTCCTCCAAGCTTATCTGAGCTTGAGCAAAGGCTTATTGGTAGAGGAACGGAAACTGAAGATGTCATCAATTCAAGGATTAGCGCCGCACGACAAGAGCTTGAAATGATGCATTTGTATGATTATGTTGTAGAAAACGATGAAGTCCCTAAAGCATGCGCGAAGATTAACGCAATTGTAGTAGCCGAACATTGCCGGCGCGAACGTGTAGAAAAAAGATATTCAGCTATGCTGGAAGGAGAAATTTAAATGTTATATCCATCAGTAGATTCATTAAAAACTCAAATCGATTCAAAATATTCTTTAGTGACGGTCGCATCTAAACGGGCTCGACAGTTACAAGAAGAAGGCGGAGAACGTCTAACTTCATATGTGTCCTATAAAAAAGTAGGAAGAGCGTTAGAGGAAGTTGCAGCTGGCGAACTAACTAT
This sequence comes from Psychrobacillus sp. NPDC096623, assembly GCF_044762655.1. NCBI lineage: Bacteria > Bacillati > Bacillota > Bacilli > Caryophanales > Bacillaceae > Psychrobacillus > Psychrobacillus sp. NPDC096623. The sequence continues at coordinate 197,546 of NZ_JBIWER010000001.1, read as the reverse complement.
ATTATCATCAAGTGATTCTGTAGTTTATGATGACGAAGTATAAAAACAAACAATACGCAAGTAGATGTCTCGATAAGCTGCGGATTAAACAACAACCTCCCAAAGAATATACGTTTCTTTGGGAGGTTGTTGTTTAGAGAGGGGAATTCATGATGTTAACTTCTAAAAAAGTTCTTGTATGTGTTACTGGTGGGATTGCGGTTTATAAAGCGGTTGCATTAGTAAGTAAACTGTCACAAGCAGGAGCAAGTGTAAAAGTAATGATGACAAAATCAGCGATGGAATTTGTGCGACCGTTAAGCTTTCAGGCAATGTCTAGAAATGATGTATATTTTGATACGTTTGATGAAAAGGATTCAAGCGTTATTGCACATATCGATTTAGCTGACTGGGCTGATCTTGTAATCGTGGCACCAGCAACGGCTAACGTAATTGGTAAGTTAGCAAATGGTATTGCTGATGATATGGTTACGACTACTTTACTTGCAACAACTGCAGAAGTATGGATAGCACCTGCTATGAATGTACATATGTATGATAATGCTGCTGTAATTCGCAATATTACTCAGCTTTCAAGTGACGGTTATCATTTTATCGAGCCTTCTGAAGGTTTTTTAGCATGTGGATATGTTGGAAAAGGTCGATTAGAAGAACCGGAAAAAATAGTTCAGTTAGTCGAGGCGTATTTTATACCGAAAGAACAACCTTTAAAAGGAAAAAAAGTTGTCGTAACAGCAGGACCAACTAGAGAGAAAATAGACCCTGTTCGATTTTTGACTAATTTTTCTAGTGGAAAAATGGGATACGCTATGGCTGAGGCTGCAGCAACTCTAGGAGCAGAAACTATTTTGATATCTGGTCCTGTCAGTTTAAGTGCTCCAGCAAATGTAAAGCTTGTTAATGTCGAAAGTGCACAGGAAATGCTAGATGCTGTGTTGCTTCATTTTGATACAGCTTCTATGGTTATTAAAACTGCAGCTGTGGCAGATTATAAACCAAAAGAGGTACATGCTCAAAAGATGAAAAAGAAACCTGGCGATTCAGTTATCGCACTAGAAAGAACTTCTGATATTCTTATGGAACTAGGTAAACGGAAAAAAGATCAATTGTTAATAGGCTTTGCAGCAGAAACAAATGATGTGATCCATTATGCTAAAGGCAAACTGCAAAAGAAAAATGCAGATTATATTATTGCCAATGATGTGACGGAAGCAGGTTCAGGTTTTGGAACAGATACAAATGCGGTTACGTTAGTTGGTAAAAACATGGAACAGTATTTTCCACATCTGAGCAAGAAGGAACTTGCATTACAATTGCTGCAAACAATTATTCAATTGGAGAAAGATGATGCTAAATGATAGTAGAAGTAATCGTAGATGTAGCAGCTTATCCTATTGATCGTCCTTTTGACTATATAGTTCCTGAAGTATTAGAGACAGTGATAGAACGTGGAAGTCGTGTACATGTACCTTTTGGTAATAGAAAAGTTCAGGGATTTATAACAAATATAAAAGACCATTCTGATTTAGATGTGTCCAAACTAAAAGAAATAATTTCTATAATCGACGTAGAACCTGTCATAACAGAGGAATTATTACAGCTTTCTAAATGGATGACCAATAGGACTTTATGCTATGAAATAGATGCACTACAAGTGATGCTTCCTGCTGCTCTTCGTGCTTCGTATAAAAAAGAAATTCGGCTTGTAGAGCCGGATGGAGTGGATATAGAATCTTTAGCATTATTTGGTTCTAAAGAAACTATTTCATACGATATTTTTGAAAAAGCCGGCTTGTTGAGACAGATGAAAAAGTATTTAGATCAAGGTAACTATCAATTAGATACGGTTATTAAACAACAGGGCAAAGTAAAAACAATATCCAAATACCGTATCGTAGAGAATAAAGAATTAGTTCTTACGAAACTAAGTGAACTTCCGAAAAATGCGGCTAAACAAAGAGAGTTAATCGAATGGCTATTAATGCAAGAGCAAGCTTCCTTTACTATGGCAGAACTTAAAGATTTAGCACAAACAAATAATCATACGGTTAATGCATTAATCGATAAAGGAATTTTAGAAAAAGCACATAAAGAAATATACCGGGAAATAAGTAGCCTAGAGTATAACGATCATGATCATAGATTTAATTTGACAAATGAACAACAGGAAGCTCTAACAAAAATAAATGATGCGCAGGATAATAACCAGCCAACTACTTTTCTTTTACACGGCATTACCGGAAGTGGGAAAACAGAGATTTATCTGAATGCTATTGAAAAATCAATCAATGAAGGCAAACAAGCAATTATGCTTGTACCTGAAATATCATTGACCCCGCAAATGACCAGAAGATTTAAATTGCGCTTTGACGATCAAGTAGCTGTAATGCATAGTGGATTATCCGTCGGCGAAAAGTTTGATGAATGGCGTAAAATTTGGCGTGGGGAGGTCAAGGTTGTTGTAGGAGCAAGATCTGCAATATTCGCACCTTTTAAAAATCTAGGTTTAATCATTTTAGACGAGGAGCATGAGTCTACGTATAAGCAAGAAGATACGCCGAGGTATCATGCGAGAGATGTAGCAATTTGGAGAAGTAACTTTCACGGGTGTCCAGTTGTTTTAGGAAGTGCAACGCCTTCTCTTGAATCCTATGCACGGGCTTCTAAGGGTGTTTACAGTTTATTGACATTAAATATGCGTGCGAAAGAACAATCTTTGCCAGTCGTAAGTGTTGTAGATATGCGAGCAGAGTTAAAAAGTGGAAATCGTTCTATGTTCAGTGTAGAACTTGCGGATGCAGTCAGAGAAAAGTTAGAGAAGAAGGAACAAATTGTTCTATTCTTAAATAAGAGAGGGTTTTCATCCTTTGTACTTTGCAGAGACTGTGGAACAGTAGTTGAATGTGATAATTGTGATATTTCACTTACGTATCATCGTGAAGGGGAGCAGCTAAAGTGTCATTATTGTGGACATGAAGAGCCCGTGCCGAAGCAATGTCCGGAATGTGCTAGCGAGCATATTCGCTTTTTCGGAACAGGTACGCAAAAAGTGGAAGAGGAGATCACTAAATTATTCCCTTATGCACGAGTTCTCCGAATGGATGTAGATACTACTAGAACAAAAGGCTCCCATGAACGAATTTTAAAACAATTCGGAGATGGAGAAGCAGATATTTTACTTGGAACTCAGATGATTGCAAAAGGACTAGATTTTCCAAATATTACGCTCGTTGGAGTGTTAAATGCGGATACCACTTTGCACCTAGCTGATTTTAGAGCAGCTGAAAAAACATTTCAGCTTATGACACAGGTTAGTGGAAGAGCTGGTAGACATGATAAAGAAGGACAGGTGTACATTCAAACTTATACACCTGAGCATTATGCGATTGAATTCTCAAAATCACAGTTGTACGAGCCTTTTTATCAAAAAGAAATGCTCGTTAGAAAACAGTTTGAATATCCACCTTTCTACTATTTAACACTTGTTCAGGTAACGCATGAAAACGTCATGTTAGCCTCGGAATATGCAAAACTAGCGACTGATTGGTTACGAGCAAATTTGTCTTCCACAACAATGGTGATTGGACCAACTTCAAGTGCAATCAGTAAAATACAAAATAGATATCGTTACCAATGTTTGATAAAATACAAAAAAGAACCAATACTTGTGGAAAAACTTCAGCAATTAATAAAAATATACCGAACCGAGTGGATAAAAAAAGGAGTCATCTTAACAATTGATTTGGATCCATCCACCATTTTATAAGGTGTTTGAAAAGAGGAAAAGAAATGGCGATACGCTCAATTATTACACATCCAAATGATGTACTATTAAAGAAATGTGAAGAAGTTACTAAATTTGATAACAAGCTGGCTGAGCTCTTAGACGATATGTACGATACAATGGTCGCTTCTGATGGAATCGGAATAGCTGCACCACAGATCGGAGAAACAATTCAAGCGGCAATCGTTGACTTAGGAGAAGGTCAGGATATTATTGAACTAATCAATCCGGAGGTAGTGGAAATTGGTGGTTCCGAAATAGAAGTGGAAGGATGCTTAAGTTTTCCTGATGTTTATGGAGAAGTAGAGCGTCCATTTTATGTAAAAGTAGAAGCACAGGATAGATCAGGAGCTTTATATGAGCTGCAAGCAGAGGATTATGAAGCCAGAGCTATTTTACATGAAATAGATCATTTACATGGTGTTTTGTTTACGTCCAAGATTGTTCGATATGTAGAATTGGATGAACTTGAAAACGAGGTGGAAGAAGTATGACATCTATTATCTTCATGGGGACACCAGCATTCTCTGCACCTATACTAAGAATGTTAGTAGAAGAAGGCTATCAAGTAATGGCTGTCGTTACTCAGCCAGATCGTCCAGTAGGTAGGAAGAAAGTATTAACCTCACCTCCTGTAAAAGAAGAAGCAATTCAACTAGGTTTACCAGTTATCCAACCAAATAAATTAAAGGGTTCGGATGAGCTTGATCAAATTATCGCTTTAAAGCCAGATTTAATCATTACGGCTGCGTTCGGTCAAATACTACCAAAGGAACTTTTAGAAGTCCCTGAGCTTGGCTGTATAAATGTTCATGCATCTTTACTACCTGCTTACCGTGGCGGTGCGCCTATTCATCAAGCAATAATAGATGGTCAAAGTAAAACAGGTGTAACTATCATGTATATGGAAGAGAAATTAGACGCTGGCGATATAATATCTCAGAGCGAGATTTCTATTGCACATACAGATGATACAGGATTGTTATTTGAAAAACTGAGTGCAGTTGGGTCACAGTTACTTAAAGAGACATTGCCTTCGATTATTGCTAAAACAAATAATCGTACTAAACAGGATGACAGACAAGTAACTTTTGCTAAAAATATTTCACGTGAACAAGAGAGAATAGATTGGAGTAATTCAGCATTGCAATTGCACAATCAAATTCGTGGGCTTCATCCTTGGCCAGTAGCGTATACAACTTTAGATGGACAAGTCGTGAAGATTTGGAAAGCGGATACGACTCCCATTCATACAACTAAAAAACCTGGAACAGTTGTGAAAATTGAGTCAGATTATTTCGTTGTACAAACTGGACAGTCAGAAGCAATTCGCATTAATGAGTTACAACCAGCCGGCAAAAAGAAAATGTCTGCAGAAGATTATTTGCGCGGCGTAGGTTCGAAATTGCGAATAGGAGATATGTTTGAATGACAAAAAAAAGCGAAAAGATTTGGACAGGTAATGTTCGAGATGCTGCACTTACTATATTAATGGCTGTTGAAAAGCAACAAGCATATAGTAACCTACTGTTACATCAAACGATTGAAAAATATACGATTGACCCAAAAGACCGTGCTTTACTTACGGAACTAACATATGGCACGCTTCAATATAAAATGACGCTAGATTACTATTTACAACCGTTTATAAAAGGAAAATTAGATGATTGGGTGAAACAATTACTACGTCTATCTCTTTATCAGATCCATTATTTATCGCGTATTCCAGATCATGCTGCTGTAAACGAAGCGGTGGAAATCGCGAAAAGAAGAGGACATAAAGGAATCGCCTCTGCAGTAAACGGAATTTTACGGTCTATTTTAAGAGAGGGTGTTCGTTCAACTGAAGAAATTAAAGACAGAGAAGAGCGACTGTCCGTCGAAACAAGTCACCCTCTTTGGATGGTAAAGCGTTTCATATCACAATATGGTTTTGAAACAACTGAGAAAATGCTGAAGGAAAATAATGAGCCGCCTGTAACAACGCTTCGAGTTAACTTATTTAAGCGTACGGTTGATCAAGTAATGCATCTAATGACTCAAGAAGGACATATTGTAGCTAAAAGCGAAATTATACCAGAGTGTATTTATTTGTTTAATGGACAGGCAGCTAAAACAACAGCATATCAGGAAGGCTTTGTAACAATTCAAGATGAAAGTTCAATGATTCCTGCTTATGTACTCCAGCCAGAACCGGGAATGACTGTTCTTGATATGTGCTCAGCACCCGGTGGTAAAACAACTCATATTGCCGAAAAGATGAAAAACACAGGAAAACTTGTGGCAATGGATATTCATCAGCATAAATTAAAGCTAGTAAGAGAAAATGCAGAGCGTTTAGGCTTTAGTTTTATCGAAACGGTGGAGATGGATGGCAGAAAAGCAAGCGAAAATTATGCAGAACAATCATTTGATCGAATACTAGTAGATGCACCTTGTAGTGGACTGGGTGTCATGAAACGTAAGCCGGATATTAAGTATACAAAACAGGAAAAAGATTTTGATTCCCTTAAACCAATTCAAATGAATTTACTTGAAGAAGCATATAAACTTTTAAAACCAGACGGATTAATGGTCTATAGTACTTGTACAGTAGATATAGAAGAAAACGAAGGAACAACTCAGCTATTTTTAGATGCACATCCAGATATGGAACTTCAACATTTTCCAGACGTTATTAAACGTATAAAAAAACAGGAAAAAGAAGGAACACTTCAAATTTTCCCACAAGATTTACGCAGTGATGGATTTTATGTAGCTCTATTTCAAAAAAAGAAATAGAGATCACTCTTTGCCAAATTCAAAAGAGGTGAATGATAAGATGAAGTTTGTTGTAAAGACGGATGTAGGTATGAAAAGAACGGTGAATGAAGATAGGGCAGAGGTTTTTTTGCGAGAGGACGGTAGGTTATTGGCTGTTATTGCAGATGGCATGGGTGGTCATAACGCCGGTGATGTTGCAAGTGAGCTTGCGGTTACAGAGTTTAAAAAGTATTTTGCTGCTTTCAATCCATTTATCGTCAAAGCGAGAGATTGGTTAACTTATACATTTCAATCAATCAATCAAACCGTAAGCAGAAAATCTAAAATGAGCGCGGAATTTGCTGGTATGGGAACTACGCTTATTGCGGGTTTGTTTGAGAAACATCAAGGAATTATTGCTCATGTAGGGGATAGTCGCGTCTATTTAATATCACCTGAGCAAGTTTTTCAAATAACACGCGATCATTCGTATGTTAATGTTCTCATCGATTCTGGAGAAATAAGTGAGGAACAAGCAAAGACCCATCCCAATAAAAACGTATTAATGAAAGCAATTGGTACGGAACAAACAATACAGCCAGACTTTTATGAAATAGTCTTACTGCCAAACTCTTATTTACTTTTTTGTACAGACGGCCTAAGCAATAAGATTAGTGAATCATTTATGAAAACACTTTTATACTCCAATAAGACGATGGAAGAAAAAGGACAGGATTTAGTGGAGGAAGCAAATAGATTAGGTGGAGAAGATAATATTTCTCTAATCCTATTATCAAACAATGACGAGGAGGTGTAAGGATGCTGATAGGTAAACGAATAAGTGGAAGATATAAATTGCTTGAAATGATAGGTGGAGGCGGCATGTCCAATGTTTATTTGGCACATGATATGATTTTAGATCGTGACGTAGCGATTAAAGTGTTACGTTATGATTTTGCTAATGAAGAAGAATTACACCGCAGATTCCAGCGTGAGGCCCTTTCTGCAACTAGCCTTACACATCCAAATATTGTGAATATTTATGATGTAGGAGAAGATGAGGATATTCACTATATTGTCATGGAATTTGTAAAGGGTAAAACGTTAAAAGAATACATATTGCTGAATGCACCGGTTTCACCTATGAAATCCGTAATGCTTATGAAGCAGCTTACTTCAGCTATTTCTACAGCGCATAATAATCATATTATCCATCGGGACATAAAGCCTCAAAATATCTTGTTGGATGAAGAGGAAAATGTAAAGGTAACTGATTTTGGTATTGCAATGGCACTTAGTGCAACCTCCTATACGCAGACAAATTCTGTATTAGGTACAGTACATTATCTTTCACCCGAACAAGCCCGCGGAGGCACTGCAACTAAGCAGTCAGATGTATATGCCTTAGGAATTGTTTTGTTTGAGCTACTAACTGGACAACTTCCGTTTTCAGGAGAGTCTGCTGTATCTATTGCATTAAAGCATTTACAAACAGAAACACCGTCCATACGGAAAATTATTCCTTCTATTCCTCAAAGCATTGAAAATGTTGTTTTGAAAGCTACGGCGAAGAATCCAAAAGACAGATATCGTTCCGCCGAGGAAATGGAAGCAGATTTAGCGACTGCCCTGTCACCAGAAAGAGCTGGAGAAGAAAAATTCGTAGTTGCTATTGATGATGATGCAACGAAGGTCTTACCAGTTATAAAAGAGCCTGTATCGTTTAATGAGGTTTCAGACACGAAAAAAATGACGCCATCGAAAAAGGTTGCAAAACCGGTAAAGCCAAAAAGTAAGAACAAAAAGTGGAAAATAGTAGGTGGGATATTAGCTGGAATTATCCTTTTAATACTGTTAATTTTCATCCTATTTCCAGGTTTGTTTAAAGCAGATAAGATTCCAGTTCCTGATGTATCTAACTTAGAACTAGAAGAGGCTATTGAACAATTAGAGTCAGAAGGATTTACGATAGGCGATAAGACTTTAGAGGTTTCAGACGAAGTAGAAGAAAATAAAATAATTCGGACGACTCCAGAAGCGGGTAAATTACGTGATAAAAATAGTGAAATTCATTTATTTGTATCGTCCGGAAAAGAATCCTATGTCCTTGAAAATTATATTGGCAAAGATATTGATCAAGTAAAAATATTGTTACAAAATTTCAATATCCAGACAGAGGAAAAATTTGATGATCAGCCAAAAGGAACTATAATCGGCCAAACACCGCCTGTTGGCGAAGAGGTTATTCCAGATGAGACAGATATTCTTTTAACTGTCAGTAAGGGTCCAGACTTACGCACTGTTAGTGATTTGACTGATTGGAACGAAAAAGCTTTAAGTGATTATGAAAAATCATCTGGATTTAAAATTAGGGTGGCGAATAGACGAAATTCCGACTCGATACCAAAAGGTAACGTGATAGAGCAATCACCAAAACCAAATGCAAAAGTAAGTCCTGGAAGCACAATTGATGTAACTCTTTCGGATGGTCCAAAGGCCAAGAATACTAAATTTGTAGTGAAATCTGTTACGATTCCCTATGAACCTCCTGTAGTGGATGAAGGAGAAGGGGAAGATGGTAATGAGGAGGGAGAGAACAACAACGAGCAACCTGTTGTAGAGAAGCAAGTAGTTCGAATTTACATTCAAGATAAGACTCGTACGATGTTGGAGCCTGTCGAAGAATTTGTCTTAACTGAAACAGTTGTCAAACAGTTGAAATTAGAAATTAGTGAAGGCGAAAAAGCAGCATATCGTATTGAGGTAAACTCAAAAGTAATTTTAGAAGAAACAATTCCATATTAAGATGTAGAATAAGGAGGCGTCGGATGCCAACAGGTCAAATTAGAAAAGCATTAAGTGGATTTTATTATGTCTATGATAATGGAGAAATAATTCAATGTCGTGGAAGAGGTGTATTCAGAAACAGAGGTGAATCACCTTTAGTAGGAGACTATGTCGATTACACGGTAGAAGGAAACAATGATGGAACAATTACCGTCATTCATGAACGAAAAAATAATTTAGTTCGGCCGCCTATTGCAAATATCGACCAAGCTATTTTGGTTTTTTCCATAAAGGAACCAGATTTTAATACAATCTTGTTGGATCGTTTTTTAGTAGTATTAGAATCATTTCATATTGAACCGATTATTTGTTTAACGAAAAGTGATTTGATGGATGAGGCGCTTGAAGTTCAAATTATGGAATATATAAAAGATTACGAAAAAATAGGTTATCAGTTATTTATGACATATAAAGATGACCCTGCGTTTGACGAGAAAATTACTCCTTTATTAGAGGGTAAAACAACTGTTTTGGCAGGCCAATCGGGGGTCGGTAAATCTACTCTGTTAAATACGATCCTACCTTCTTTAGATTTAAAAACAGGTATTATTTCCAATGCTTTAGGTAGAGGAAAACACACTACTAGACATGTAGAACTTATTGAGGTATGCGGAGGTCTACTTGCGGATACACCTGGTTTTAGTTCGTTTGAGTTTGATTTAATGGAAAAAGAAGAACTTTACCGTTGTTTCCCCGAGTTTGTGGCAAAGCAAAATGACTGTAAGTTTCGAGAATGTATGCATGTGAAGGAACCAAAATGTGCTGTAAAAGAAGCGGTAGATTCCGGTGAAATTAAAGCATATCGCTACAAGCATTACTTACAATTCTTAGAAGAAATTATGGATAGAAAGCCGAGGTACTAAATTATGGTGAAAATAGCTCCGTCAATACTAGCAGCCGACTTTTCAAAGCTAGGAGAAGAAGTATTAGAAGTAGAAAAAGCAGGAGCAGAGCTGATTCATATTGATGTAATGGACGGTCATTTTGTCCCTAATATCACAATGGGTCCTATTGTTGTAGAGGCATTACGCCCACTTACAAAATTACCTTTAGATGTTCATTTAATGATTGAAAATGCTGATCAATATATTGAGTCTTTTGCTAAGGCAGGAGCAGATTACATTACTGTTCACGTAGAAGCTTGTCCGCATCTGCATAGAACAATTCAATTAATTCGTTCATTTGGTGTAAAACCGGGCGTTGTATTAAACCCACATACCCCGATAGAAACAATCCAGCATGTATTAGAGGATATAGATATGGTTCTTTTTATGACGGTTAACCCTGGATTTGGAGGACAAAAGTTTATCCACTCTGTTGTTCCTAAAGTAAAACAATTATCGGATATTATCAAAAAACAAAATTTATCTATTGAAATTGAGATTGATGGTGGTATCAATGAAGAAACGATTAAACCTTGTGTAGAAGCAGGAGCTACTATTTTAGTTGCGGGATCTGCAATTTATAACGCTCCTGACAAAGCAAAAGCTCTGCAGGCGATTAAAGAAGCGGGTTTAAGTGTAGTTCCAAAATGAAGCGAGTAGTAGTTTGTTCAGGTGGACCGTCTAAGGAAGTTGTTGATTTTAAACAACTTTCTTTTCATTCAGATGAAGCTATTTTTATAGGTGCAGATCGAGGCGCTTTATGGTTGTTAGAAGCAGGAATATTGCCAAATGAAGCTATAGGCGATTTTGACTCACTTACATTGGAAGAGCAAAACTTTATGAAGAAAAAAATAAAAAAAGTAATCGAATTACAAATGGATAAAGATGAAACCGATACTCATATTGCAATTCTAACTGCTTTAGATTATAAACCTGATGAAGTAATCGTCACAGGAGTAACCGGTGGACGCCTAGATCATTACGAGGCTGCATTACACGATATATGTCATTTTCAATTAGAAAATCCAACTATTACGTTTGCCATACAAAACAATCAAAACATCATTCAGTTTTTAACGTCGGGAACCCATACGATTAATTTTGATAGCCATTATAAGTATGTTTCTTTTTTCTCTTTTGGAGAACATGTAAAGAATATGAAATTACAAGGATTTTTGTACAATGTAGAAGATGAATATATTCAAGTTGGCAATGCTAAATTTACAAGCAATGAACTTAAATCTCAAACAGGTACTATCTCTTTTACTGCTGGCATATGTTTAATGATAAGAAGCAGCGACTAAAAGGGAGGAATTGTGTGAAGGTCTACACATTTAGATTGCCTAAATCCGTGAGTAGTTTTGTGAAGGTTTGTATTCGGCTATTTAAAAAAGAAGAGAAGAAGAAATGAAAAAATGCCAGGTCGACTTTAGTCGGCCTGGCATTAATTACGAGGGCGATTAAACGCGCTCAATTTTTCCTGATTTTAAAGCTCTCGCAGAAACCCATACACGTTTTGGTTTACCATCTACAAGAATGCGTACTTTTTGAAGGTTAGCTCCCCATGTACGTTTAGTAGAGTTCATTGCGTGAGAACGAGCATTACCCGAACGAGCTTTACGCCCAGAGATAGCACATACTTTTGGCATTATATTTCCTCCTTTAAAAAAGAAGCTGAAAGATTTTTCAGTTCGATATTTCACATACTTTAATAATTTACCACAGACCTTAATGAAGTGCAAGACTTATCAAGAAAAAAACCTTTACAGTATAGAAAAGCGTAAGACGCCGTTTAGCAGCGAAAAGCACTGGAAGACTATGTAGCAAAAGGCGCATTTTGCCTTTTCTACAAGTCTGAAGTGATCGAGCTGCTGGCGTCTGGAGCTGGACAGTATAGAAAAGCGTATGCGCCTACGAAAGCCCCGACAAGCGCTGGAAGGATTTCACGTAAAGGCGTATTTTGCCTTTGCTGAAATCCTGAAGCGACTCAAGGGGCTAGGCGCTGGAGCTGGACAGTATAGAAAAGCGTAAGACGCCGTTTAGCAGCGAAAAGCACTGGAAGACTTATAGTAAAAGGCGCATTTTGCCTTTTCTACAAGTCTGAAGTGATCGAGCTGCTGGCGTCTGGAGCTGGACAGCATAGAAAATCGTAAGACGCCGTTTAGCAGTAAAAAGCACTAGAAGACTGGTTAAAAAATGAATAATACTACTGATTTCCATTTCAAGGGACAAGTTCCGCGGGGGAGCAATGAGCCACCACCGACGCAATTACTTCGCTTTGATGTCTCATCTGTCTCACTCATCCCGCCGGAGTCGCCATCTTCCACTACAATCAAATAAGTGAGAGGTACTCCATAATAAAATCGGGTACAGCATATCGCTTAAACGATAATATTAGTCAAAATTAACAAGAGAAAATCAAACTTTGAATAAGAGATACACTTCTGTAAAGAGGTTAAAAAAGTAGCTTAACTTTTATAAAAGTAAATTCATTAATAATTTTATAAAACTTTTATAACATTGATGATTCCTTTTCTATACTAAATTTTGGCTTTTAAAAAAAAGTGGATTAAACTGATTGGAGTGACAGGCGACGACTCTAGCGGGAACAGCAAGAGCGAGAGACTACAGGCTCGAGCCGTGCTCGCGGAAAGAGTCCGCCAAGAGCGAAAATCTGCATTGTTTAGGGTACTGCAATTTTTTCCTAATACTTTTTGATATAAAATCTATATCGTTGAAAAAGTGGACGAAAGCAAACGTCTCTTTTATAATTTTAATGGGTGTAGTACAATAAAGGGTAGTCAAAAAGACTTGGGAGGTCTTATCATGTCGATTGAATTGAAAAATGAATTCGGACTAATTGATATATCACAAGATACAATTGCTCAAATTGCTGGTGGAGCCGCTATTGAATGCTATGGGATAGTTGGAATGGCATCTAAGCATCAAATTCGAGATGGGTTAACAGATATACTAAGAAAAGAAAATTTCACTAAAGGTGTTTTAGTGAGACAAGACAAAGAAGATTTACATATTGATATGTACATCATTGTTAGCTATGGTACAAAAATTTCAGAAATAGCCTATCAAGTACAGTCAAAAGTCAAATACACACTAAACAAGTCTCTTGGTATGTCAGTGAAATCCGTTAATGTGTATGTTCAAGGAGTTCGCGTGGCAAACGTGTAAATAAGGAGAGAAAATAATGAAATCAATCAATGGTATCCAATTTGCAGACATGGTTCAGATGGGAGCACATCATCTTTTCCAAAATGCAGATTATGTAGATGCATTAAATGTATTTCCTGTTCCAGATGGTGACACAGGAACTAATATGAATCTATCAATGACCTCAGGAGCGAAAGAAACAGCTGCACATGCAAATGAACATATTGGTAAAACAGCTGCGGCACTTTCTAAAGGTTTACTTATGGGAGCTCGTGGAAACTCAGGCGTTATCTTATCGCAATTGTTCCGTGGCTTTGGTAAGTCCATCGAACAACTAGATGTTTTAAGTGCAAAACAATTTGCAGACGCGCTTAACTACGGGGTGGAAACAGCATATAAAGCAGTGATGAAGCCGGTAGAAGGAACTATCTTAACAGTTGCAAAAGATTCTGCTAGAAAGGCTGTAGAGGTTAGCGAAGATGTGGAAGATATTCGTGAGCTAATGGCAGCAATAGTAGAAGAAGCAAAAAAATCTTTAGACAGAACACCCGACCTATTACCTGTATTAAAAGAAGTTGGAGTAGTTGATAGTGGTGGACAAGGGTTAGTTTTTGTATATGAAGGATTTTTAGCAAGCTTAAAAGGTGAAGCGCTTCCTAGTAAAACAGTAGGTTCTTCAATGGATGACTTAGTAAGTGCTGAGCACCATATGAGTGTTCAAGGATTTATGGATACAGCAGATATTGAATTTGGCTTTTGTACAGAATTTATGGTTCGTTTTGAAGAAGGTAAAAAAGCTTTTGATGAAACGAATTTCCGTAATGACTTAAGTGAATATGGTGATTCTTTGCTAGTTATTTCTGACGATGAGATTGCTAAAATTCATATTCACTCAGAAACTCCAGGTGAGGTTTTAACATACGGTCAACAATACGGTGACCTTATCAAGATTAAAATTGAAAATATGCGTCAGCAGCATACTGAAATCGTTGGAGAGGGACACTCAACGGTAGCACCAACGAAAAAAGCCGAAATTCATCCTTATGCAATTGTAACTGTAGCGATGGGATCAGGAGTTTCAGAGCTGTTAAAGAGCCTAGGTGCATCAGCAGTTATTGAGGGCGGCCAAACAATGAATCCATCTACAGAGGATATCGTAAAAGCTGTAGAAGCGGTTGGAGCTGAGCGTGTATTAATCTTACCGAATAACAAAAACATTGTTATGGCTGCTGAACAAGCTGCAGAAATACTAGGCATTGAAGCAGCTGTAGTTCCTACTAAAACGATTCCTCAAGGAATGGCTGCAATCTTAGCTTTTAATCCACAAGCAACAGTGGAGGAAAATAAAAGTAATATGACGGAAGCTTATGCGCATGTTAAAACTGGACAAGTAACATTCGCTGTTCGTGATACATCTATAGATGGAGTCGACATTAAAAAAGATGATTTCATGGCGCTTGCCGAAGGGAAAATTGTACTTTCTAATCCTTCTATAAAAGAAGTGGCTACTAGCTTGATTCAAACATTAGTGGACGAAGAAGCTGAAATAGTAACTGTTATTTATGGGGAAGATGTAAAGGAAGAAGAAGCAAATGAATTTGCTGCTTTTATCGAAGCTAAATACGAGGATGTAGAAGTAGAAGTATATAATGGTAAACAACCGTTATACCCATATATTTTATCTGTCGAATAATTAATAAACCATGTGGAGACGATTTCTTCACATGGTTTTTTTAAAAGAAAAGCAGCAAACATATAAATCGTTCTTTAGGGACAGAACCGAAATTTTTTCTATACCATATACATTCTTTGTTTAATTCGCGCTGAAAGTGTAAAATGGGATTACTAAAACATATTGTGGGGGTATACTCAGTGAAATTTAAATCTGTTTTTGATATTATCGGACCAGTCATGATCGGTCCATCCTCCTCACATACTGCTGGGGCGGCTCGTATTGGTAGAGTGGCTAGAGACTTATTTGGAAAACAGCCTACATGGGCGAAAATTCATTTATATGGATCTTTTGCAGAAACCTATAAAGGGCACGGAACAGACGTAGCAATTATTGGTGGATTGTTAGATTACGATACATTTGATGAACGTATAAAAACAGCTTTTGAGGATGCAAAACAAGCTGGATTAACATATGAATTTATACCAGAAACTGCACATACTGAACATCCGAATACCGCACGCATTGTCATCGGTGACGAAAATAGTGAAATGTCCATGGTAGGAATCTCTATAGGTGGAGGGAAGACAGAAATAACAGAACTAAATGGTTTCCCGCTTCGTCTTTCTGGTGATTTAGCTGCTATTTTAGTAGTTCACGATGATCGTTCTGGATGCATTGCTAATGTGTCGAACTGTTTAGCAAAATACGATATTAATATTGGTCATATGGAAGTTTCCCGTAAAGAAAAAGGGAATATGGCATTAATGGTTATTGAAGTCGATCAAAATGTGAATGCGCAAATATTAAAAGAAATTGGCGATTTACCTAATATTACACAAGTAACTAGAATTGCTGATTAAGGAGGAATACAAATGGAAGTTCTATTTCGCAATGTTCGTGAATTAGTAGAGCGAGCAACAAAGGAAAATAAACTTATCTCCGAAATAATGATTGAACAAGAAATAATGATTACAGATCGTTCTAGAGAAGAAATAATGACTCAGATGGATCGTAATTTGACTGTTATGGAAGAGGCTGTAGAAAAAGGATTGCGAGGGGTTCAATCCACTTCAGGTCTGACTGGTGGAGACGCTGTTCTACTACAAAACTATCTAAAAAAGGGTAATACGTTAACTGGAGAGCTTATGATGGATGCTGTAAGCAAGGCGGTTGCCACTAACGAAGTTAATGCTGCTATGGGTACGATATGTGCAACGCCAACAGCGGGTTCAGCGGGAGTAGTTCCTGGTACATTATTTGCGGTAAAAAACAAATTGAATCCTACAAGAGAACAAATGATACGCTACTTGTTCACTTCTGGAGCCTTTGGATTTGTAGTGGCTAATAATGCTTCTATTTCAGGTGCAGCAGGTGGTTGTCAGGCAGAAGTTGGTTCTGCTGCTGGAATGGCTGCGGCGGCAATCGTAGAAATGGCTGGAGGATCTCCTGCTCAATGTGCCGAAGCTTTCGCGATAACTTTAAAAAATATGCTTGGTTTAGTTTGTGATCCTGTAGCTGGGCTTGTAGAAGTACCTTGCGTGAAAAGAAATGCGATGGGTGCTTCCAATTCATTAGTGGCAGCAGATATGGCACTTGCTGGTGTGACGAGTCGAATTCCTTGTGATGAAGTAATTGATGCAATGTATAAAATTGGGCAAACGATGCCATCTTCCTTAAGAGAAACGGGTCAAGGCGGTCTCGCTGCAACTCCAACTGGCAAGTGGTTAGAATCTAAAATTTTTGGTGGGGCAGTAGTGGGAAGTGGAAATTAGTAACAATGATTTAGTTACTTCTTTAAAAGGAGTCGGGAGTGGAACAGCTAAAGCGTTGCAGGAGCTTGGTATCGCTACATTAACGGATCTAGTTATGACCTTCCCTTATAGACATGAGGATTTCCGCCTGAAAAATTTAGCGGAAACAGCACATAATGAACGAGTTACAGTTGAAGGAAGGATCGAAAGTGAGCCTTCTCTTCTTTTTTTAGGGAAGAACAAATCTAGAATGCAAGTTCGTATATTAGCAGGACAGCATTTAATAAAGGCCATATTTTTTAACCAAGCCTATTTAAAAGAAAAGATTATTCCGGGTTCCATCGTTACGGTTTCCGGTAAATGGGATCGAGGGAGACAGGTTATTAATGTCTCCACTTTTTCGATTGGTCCCAAAACAGACTTACAGGATTTTGAACCAGTATATTCTTTAAAGGGTTCGATCAATCAAAAAACATTTCGTAAATTTATGAGACAAGCTTTAAATCAATTGAAGGAATCCCTCGTAGATCCATTACCAGCGTCAATTCGAGTTCCATATCGTTTGCCAGGAATATCAGATGCATTAGAAGGGATTCATTTTCCACAGGATGCGGAACATTCCAAAGATGCAAGAAGACGCTTTGTTTATGAGGAGTTACTAGTATTTCAACTAAAAATGCAAGCTATTAAAAAGGTTCGAAAAGAACAAAACGTTGGTAATGGGATTGCCTTTCATAATGATTTAGTAAAGAAACTAATCGAAACCTTGCCATATGAACTGACGGATGCACAAAAACGAGTAGTCAATGAAATATGTCGAGATTTACGTGAACCTCATCGTATGAATCGCCTTCTACAGGGAGATGTTGGTTCTGGTAAGACAATAGTTGCCGCGATTTGTCTGTATGCAGTAATTACAGCAGGTTTTCAAGGTGCACTAATGGCTCCAACAGAAATATTAGCTGAACAGCATGCTAGTTCGCTTGATGAATGGTTAGCTCCTATAGGTGTCAGAATTGCTCTTCTAACAGGCTCTACTAAAGCTAAAGCAAGAAGAGCTGTATTAGAAAACTTAGAGGCAGGCAATATAGACCTTTTGATAGGGACGCATGCATTAATCCAACCGGATGTTACATTTAAAAAATTAGGACTTGTGATAACAGATGAGCAGCATCGATTTGGCGTGGAGCAACGGAGAGTACTAAAGGATAAAGGGGAAAAACCCGACGTATTATTTATGACAGCGACTCCAATTCCTCGTACTTTAGCGATTACGGCTTTTGGTGAAATGGATGTTTCGATTATTGATGAGATGCCTGCCGGTCGTAAGAGAATTGAAACGCATTGGATGAAGCCAGATCAGCTGCATAAATTGATAGCACGATTGAAAAATGAATTGGCTACTGGTAGACAAGCTTATATTATATGCCCATTAATCGAGGAGTCTGAAAAGCTCGATGTGCAAAATGCGGTAGATGTGTATAATATGATGGCAGTGGAATTGAAGGGCAGCTCTACAGTTGGTTTAATGCATGGAAGGCTACATTCGGATGAAAAAGAACAAGTAATGAGGGATTTTTCCGAAGGCAATATAGATGTATTAGTTTCTACAACTGTTGTTGAAGTGGGAGTAAATGTACCGAATGCAACATTTATGATTATTTTCGATGCAGAGCGTTTCGGATTAGCCCAGCTTCATCAATTACGTGGTCGAGTTGGTCGAGGAGAGCATCAATCGTATTGTATACTGCTTGCTGATCCAAAATCCGAGGAAGGTAAAGAGCGTATGACTTCCATGACTGAGACAAATGATGGATTTATACTAGCGGAAAAAGATTTGGAGCTTCGAGGTCCTGGAGACTTTTTTGGAAAGAAACAAAGTGGACTTCCAGAATTTAAAGTGGCAGATCTTGTTCATGATTATCGTGCTTTAAATACTGCTAAAGTTGATGCTGAAAGGCTATTAGATTCAAAAGAATTTTGGGATTCGGATGAAATGGCTGGACTTCGAGAAGTGCTTATAAATTCAAAAGCTATGGATGGAGAACGAATCGATTAAAGAGAATGTAAGAATGATTTTGAATCAATTCTTGCATTCTTTTTTTAATATTTATATACTGATATTAGTACCAAGTGCTAAAATGGTGGTGAAGATATGAAATACTCCAAAAAGGATAGGCAGAAATTACTTCTGGAAACGCTCGAGAAAAATCCATTTATAACGGATGAAAATTTAGCTTCTACTTTTCACGTGAGTGTTCAAACGATCCGGTTGGATAGAATGGAATTATCAATACCGGAACTACGGGAGCGTATTAAATCAGTAGCTGCTCACAATTTCGAAGAAGAGGTCAAGGCTCTCCCAATCGACGAAGTAATTGGAGAGATTATTGATATAGATCTTGATAAGCAAGCAATATCGATATTAGATATTACAAAGGATCATGTTTTTGCTAGAAATGGTATAGCAAGAGGACATCATTTATTTGCTCAGGCTAATTCATTGGCTGTTGCGGTTATCAATGATGAATTAGCACTTACTCGAAAGTCTAACCTTACATTCGTCAAACCAGTAAAAGCTGGTGATCGGGTAATCGCAAAAGCGGTAGTAACAAATAGCGATGTCGAAAAGAATAGCACATTAATAGAGGTTACCAGCAAGGTTGAAAATGAGACAGTTTTCGTTGGTCAATTTAGCATGTACAGAGTAACGATGTCATAAAAAAGGTGATTAATAATGAAAATTTCAATAGATGCAATGGGTGGAGACAATGCCCCACATGAAATTGTAAAAGGAGTCTACGAAGCTTTAGAATCATTCACGGATATAGAAATTCAACTATTCGGTGATGAGGAAAAGCTTGCTCCTTTGATTAAACAACATGAACGTTTAACGATTATACATACAGATGAAGTAATTGAAGGAACGGATGAGCCCGTTCGTGCAATTAGAAGAAAGAAAAACTCTTCCCTAGTTAAAATGGCAGAATCTGTGAAAAGTGGAAATTCTGATGCGTGTGTGTCGGCAGGGAATACTGGTGCTTTAATGGCTGCGGGACTATTTATAGTTGGTCGTATCGACCAAGTAGATCGTCCTGCTCTAGCACCGACGTTACCTACGCTTGATGGTAAAGGGTTTGTTATGTTGGATTTAGGAGCTAATGCCGATGCAAAACCAGAGCACTTAGAGCAGTTTGCGGTAATGGGTAGCGTGTATGCTGAAAAAGTCCGAGGCATTTCGAATCCCCGTGTTGGGCTTTTGAACATCGGAACGGAAGATATTAAAGGAAACGAACTAACCAAAGCGGCCTTTACACTCTTAAAAGAGGCACCGATTAATTTCATAGGAAATGTGGAATCTAGAGATTTACTTACTGCAGTAGCAGACGTTGTTGTTACAGATGGTTTTACTGGTAATATGGTACTCAAAACAATTGAAGGTACGGCTTCTGGTATATTTACCTTATTGAAGCAAGCTTTTAATACTTCCGCTAAAACGAAAATTTCAGCACTATTAGTAAAAAGCGAGCTTAAAGGGTTAAAAAATACACTAGACTACTCCGAGTATGGTGGGGCAGGATTATTTGGACTGAAGGCTCCTGTTATTAAAGCACATGGGTCGTCAAACGGTCGTGCAATCTATCATGCAATTAGACAGGCTCGAACAATGGTAGAGCATAATGTTGCAGATATCATTTCAACTACATTACGAAAGGAATCATCCAATGACTAAAATTGCGTTTATCTTTCCTGGACAAGGATCTCAATCGGTAGGAATGGGACAACAATTAGTAGAAAATAATGTGGATTGCCGTAGATTTTATGAGCAGGCAAATGAAGTATTAGGATTTTCTCTTAGTGAACTAATGATGAATGGACCTGCGGAAGAACTGACTAAAACTTATAATGCGCAGCCAGCGTTGCTTACTACGAGTACAATGGTTGCCTACAAATTAAAGAATGCTGGAATCATTCCCCATTTTACAGCAGGTCATAGCTTAGGCGAATATTCTGCCCTTGTTGCTTCCGATGTTTTAAGCTTTGAAGAGGCAGTTTTATTGGTCTATCAACGAGGGTTGTATATGAACGAAGCAGTGCCTGCTGGAGAAGGGGCAATGGCTGCAATACTTGGATTAGGTAAAGACGAATTGGAAGCTGTGACAGCTACTGTTTCGGAAAATGGTGAGACTGTTCAAATAGCTAACTTAAATTGCCCAGGGCAAATTGTTATTTCAGGAACCGCTGCTGGGGTAGAAGAGGCTTCTAGTAAAGCAAAGGAAGCTGGTGCTAAAAGAGCGATTCCTTTAGTGGTTAGCGGACCATTCCATTCCGAATTAATGAGACCTGCTGCTCAGCAATTAGATGCTGCTATTTCAGCGATAGAACTACAGCAAGCTTCTATACCTGTCATTTCAAATGTAACTGCTGAACCGGTTACAGAAGCTAGCCATATTAAAAACTTACTAGTAGAACAATTGTATTCACCTGTGCGTTGGGAAGAATCGATTCGACAAATGATAGAGCTAGGAACGACTATATTTGTGGAATGTGGTCCTGGAAAGGTATTAAGCGGCTTAGTAAAAAAAATCGATCGTTCTGTTACAACTTATAGTGTGTATGATGAAGAGACGTTACAGCAAGTAATTACAGAGTTAGGAGTTGGGCAAAATGGGTAAATTGGACGGGAAATCTGCAATTGTAACCGGTGCATCTCGAGGAATTGGGAAAGATATTGCTCTATTTCTAGCAAAAGAAGGAGCAAAAGTTGCCGTAAACTACAGTGGTAGTAAAGATAGAGCAGAAGCAGTTGTAGAAGAAATTAAGGCAGCTGGTGGAGAGGCATTTGCGATTCAAGCGAATGTTGACCAAGCAGATGATGTTCAAAATCTAATAAGCTCAACTTTAGAACAATTCGGTTCGGTAGATATTTTAGTAAATAATGCAGGTATTACAAGAGATAATCTTTTGATGCGTATGAAGGAGCAAGAATGGGATGACGTGCTCAATACAAATTTAAAAGGTGTTTTCCTTTGTACAAAAGCTGTTACACGACAAATGATGAAACAACGTGCGGGTCGCATTATTAATATTACCTCCATTGTCGGCGTATCTGGGAATGCGGGTCAAGCCAATTATGTTGCTGCAAAAGCAGGGGTTATAGGGTTAACTAAATCATCCGCTAAAGAATTAGCTAGTCGCAATATAACTGTGAACTCAGTTGCTCCAGGATTTATCACAACAGATATGACAGATGCTCTGCCAGAGGATATTAAGAACCAAATGCTTAGTCAAATTCCTCTTGCAAAGTTTGGAAATCCAGAGGACATAGCAAAGGCTGTCGCATTTTTGGCTTCGGATGACGCAAATTATATTACAGGCCAGACACTTCATGTAAATGGCGGAATGTACATGTAAGGTTTTAATCTTAAGTAAATAAAAATATAGCATGAACACTGAGTTTTACAGAACTTTTAAGAATAAAGATACTACTGATTTCCGTTACATGTGGACGCTTTCCGCAGGCGAGGCTGAGCCTCCTCGTTCGCTACGCTTCCTGCGGGGTCTAGACCTTCTCGCTTATCCCGCTGGAGTTGCCACATTTCACTACAATCAATTAAGTGAGTAGTACTCCACTTATAGATTGAGCATAGCCTCTCGCTTAGATGATAAGCATATTCAAAGTTCCTAGTCGGATAAAATCGTCTCTTGAATTAGGTGTACGATTATATAAAGAGTGGATCTAGTTTATTGTAGCGCAGAGCGGCGACTCCGGTGGGAACAGCCCGAGCTGAAAGCCCCGCAGGAAAGACGTTGGCCGAACTTTGTTTGGCCAATGTCTTTGCGACGAGTAACCGCAGGAGCATATGTTTTCGTAGTGACGAGGAGATTGAAGCCGTGCCCACGGAAAGCGTCCGCTCAGAGCGGAAGTCAACGCCATATCTACGTTTCTGTTCTTTAAGTACCAGGAGTATTTTTAACCGATATTTTTTAAGACTGATTTCACTTGCAGAACTGAATTCAACAGTTTTATGTATAAATTACAATAATTCTTTCATTAGAAAGTAGTTTTTTGTATAATCATTGAGGGGAGGTGACTAATGTGTCAACTGTTTTAGAACGCGTAACTAAAGTAATCGTAGATCGTCTAGGAGTAGATGAGAGCGAAGTAAAATTAGAAGCATCTTTTCGTGAGGATTTAGGTGCAGATTCTCTAGATGTGGTAGAATTAGTAATGGAATTAGAAGACGAATTCGATATGGAAATTTCAGATGAAGATGCTGAGCAAATTTCAACTGTAGGTAGTGCAGTTAAGTATATTGAAAGCAAACAAGGTTAAATTTTAGCAGAGACGTTCTACTTATTCCATGTGAATAGTACAGAACGTCTCTATTTCTTTTTGCACATTAGTATAGAAACGGGTAAACTTAGAGGGACATATGATAAGTGAGAAAGGCAGATAATTCATGAAAGTAAATCATAAAAAAAATAGTACACGTAAAACCGTTTTTTCAGAAACTGTTAAAAACCAATTTGAACAGTTTCAGGACCATTTCCAGATTAGGTTTCATAACCCAGCATTATTGTATCAAGCCTTTACCCATTCATCTTATGTGAATGAGCATCGACGGAAATTTTTTACCGATAACGAACGTCTAGAATTCCTTGGGGACGCTGTATTGGAATTGTCAGTTTCTCAATATTTGTTTCAACAATATACAGGTATGAGTGAAGGAGAGTTAACTAAACTTAGAGCTGCAATCGTTTGTGAGCCATCACTTGTATTATTTGCAAATGAGTTAAACTTCGGTAAATATGTATTGTTAGGAAAAGGGGAAGAACAGACAGGTGGTCGTGAAAGACCAGCGCTTCTAGCAGACGTTTTTGAAGCATTTATCGGTGCATTATATTTAGATCAGGGATTAGAACCAGTTATAGAATTTTTAGAAAAAATTGTTTTCCCTAAAATCGAACTCGGTGCTTTTTCGCATGTGATGGATTATAAAAGTCAATTACAAGAAATTATTCAACAACAAAATAATGGTACATTAAGCTATGAAATTGTAGAGGAAAAAGGTCCGGCTCATAATCGAACTTTTGTTTCTCGGGTTATTTTAAACACTAAAGAACTGGGTATCGGAAATGGTCGTTCAAAAAAAGAGGCAGAACAACAAGCTGCAAGACTTGCTATACTCGCATTAAGGGATTCAGAACAGGAGGAATAATCATTGTTCCTTAAAAGATTAGAAATTGTTGGATTTAAGTCATTTGCAGACCGTATAGGAATTGATTTTGTTCCTGGAGTAACTGCAGTAGTAGGACCAAATGGTAGTGGAAAAAGTAATGTTACAGACGCAATTAGATGGGTGTTAGGAGAGCAGTCTGCTAAATCCCTTCGAGGTGCAAAAATGGAAGATGTCATTTTTGCGGGAAGTGATTCTAGAAAAGCTTTGAACTTTGCGGAAGTGACTTTGATATTAGATAACGCAGATCAGCGTGTTGCTCTTGATTTTGCGGAAATTAGTGTGACTAGAAGAGTATTTCGCTCTGGAGACAGTGAATATTTGTTAAATAAGCAAACATGCAGATTAAAGGATATTACTGACCTATTTATGGATTCAGGGCTTGGGAAAGAAGCTTTTTCTATTATTTCTCAAGGACGAGTCGATGAAATATTAAATAGTCGACCAGAAGATCGTCGTTCGATTTTTGAGGAAACTGCTGGTGTTCTAAAGTATAAGCAACGTAAAAAGAAAGCTGAATTTAAATTGATTGAAACAGACGATAACTTAAACCGTGTGTTAGATATTTTGCATGAATTGGATGACCGAATGGAGCCTTTGCAAATCCAGTCTTCTTTGGCGTCTGATTATTTAATGATGTCTGCAGAGCTTAAAGATATTGAAATTGCTGTTATCGCTCATGATTTAAGGCATTTTGTTCAAGAAAATCTAGAGTTACAAACAAAACTAGAAGAACTTAAACAAATAAAGCTATCACTACAATCACAAATTGATGAATTGGAAAGAAATATTCAGCAGCATAGAAAAGTGATGTCTGGCATTGATGAAAAGTTAGATACAGAGCAAAGTGAATTAGTGGAGTCAAGCTCTGAGTTAGAACGTTTAGAGGGTCGAAAGCTGTTGTTGGCAGAGAAACAGCAAAATGCTAGTCAGCAAATATCACAACTTAAAAAAGCGCTGGAAGAGGAACAACTTAAAGTCCAAACATTAGAAGTACAATTGAATACTAATAGCAAAGCAAAATCAGAAAAATTAGCTCAGCTAAAAGAGCTTCGTGCAAAGAAAGTCCAAATCGATCATGTATTAAGTAAGTCCGCCTCCGAAGTGGAAGAGGAAATTGAAGATTTGAAAAGTACATATATCGATTTATTAAATGAAGAAGCAACGATGAAAAATGAGATGAAGCATATGGAGCAGCAACTTCACTTTGAATTAGTTTCTTCTGAGAAAATGATTGCGGACTATCAGGAAATCAAAGACGAATTAGAGAAACTAACGATTCGCAAAAATGAACTAGATCCATTATTGACAAATTGTCAAAAGGAGCTACAGCAAAAGCTTGCGGATTATAAATCCAAGCGTGAAGTTTCCGAACGACTCGAAGGCTCATTCGAGGAACAACAAACAATGCTTCAAAAAGCCTATCAAATGAAACATCAGATGCAGGCAAGAAGAGATTCTCTGAAAGAGTTAGAATCCGAGTTTTCAGGTTTTTTCCAAGGAGTTAAAGAAGTTCTAATTGCAAGAGACAAAAAGGAACTAAGAGGAATACATGGAGCAGTTGCGGAATTGATTCAAATACCAGAATTGTATATGGCCGCAATCGATACTGCTATTGGCCCCCAATCACAACATATCATTACAGATAGCAGCCAGGATGCAAGAATTGCAATAGATTGGTTAAAGAAAAAAAGAGTTGGTAGAGCAACATTCCTGCCTTTACAGGTTATGAAATCCAGAAAAGTGAACGAATACACTCTGAATTCTATTAAAGAACATCCTTCTTTTGTGAATACAGCGGACAAACTTGTGAATTATTTGGATGGATATCAAATTATTGTAGAAAATCTACTCGGTAATATTATTATTGCCAAGGATTTAAAAGGAGCCAACGAAATGGCTGCTCGTCTACAATACAAATACCGTTTTGTTACTTTAGATGGTGATGTAGTAAATGCTGGAGGATCTTTAACAGGAGGCTCTGTTAAACAGCAATCTTCTTTATTTACTCGTAAAGCAGAGCTAGAACAGCTGAATGTAAAACTGATAGAACTCGAAAAGTCAGTATTAGAAGCTGAGGTTTCTGTATCAAAAAGAAAACTAGAAGTGCAACAAATGAAAAAAGATTTAGAAGAAACTAGACTCATTGGGGAGCAATTAAGAGAATCGGAACACAAATTACTCTCAGAATCCAGAGAATGTGCTGCCATAATTTCTAGATTAACGAGTCAGTTGTTGGAATTCGATGAGGAAAAAACAGAAAAAAACCACCTTCATGAAGACTTAGTTCGAAAAAAGGAGCAAACTGCTTCTAGGAGTTTAGAAATTAACGAATCACTGACTTCTATTCAGAAAACGATTGACGAATTGCAACTATTGAAACAACAATCTCTACAGCAAAAAGATAAATTCCAAAACGAATTGGGTGAATTGCTATCTCTTATCGCTGTGATCAATGAACAAATTTCACAGTTAGAAAAGGAAAATGTTCTTTTGGATCAATCTAGTGTGATGAGTATACAAAAAGTGGAAACCATTAAAAAGGAAATCGCCTGGTATGAAAATGATGATCAGAATGGAACATCTCCTGAGGAGTTATTGAAACTTATAGGACAGCATAAAAGGACAAAAGAGCATTTGGTTGTCCAAATTCAATCAGGTAAAACGAAGCGAACGGACCTTGCACAAACAATTTTACAAGCAGAAATTGCATTGAAAGATTTGCAACAACAAGCGAATATACAGGTTACAGAAGAACGTACATTAGAGATAAAGCAAAGTAAATTAGAAGTAGAAATGAAAACGTTATATCACCATTTAGAAGAAACATACGAATTGACATTAGAAGAAGCAGAACAGGATTATCCATTTGAGATGGACGAGGATTTAGCTCGGAAAAAAGTGAGGCTATTGAAACGCTCTATTGAAGAACTAGGTCCGATAAACTTGAGTTCAATTCAAGAATTTGAACAAGTAAATGAACGACATTCTTTCTTGACTGAACAAAGAGAAGACCTATTATCAGCTCAAGAAACATTACATGAGGTTATTAAAGAAATGGATGAAGAGATGACCATTCGTTTCGAAACAACGTTCAATGAAATTCAAAGACATTTTAAAGTTGTGTTCCGGGAATTATTTGGTGGTGGTCAAGCAGATTTAGTACTAACGGATCCTACCTCGTTACTAGAGACAGGTATCGATATTCTGGCTCAGCCTCCAGGGAAAAAATTACAAAACCTTTCTTTATTATCGGGAGGGGAACGTGCACTTACGGCCATTGCGTTACTATTTTCTATTTTACGGACACGTCCAGTTCCATTTTGTATTTTGGATGAAGTGGAAGCTGCACTAGATGAGGCTAATGTAACTCGTTATAGTGATTATTTGAAAAAATTCAGCGATGATACCCAGTTTATCGTTATCACACATCGTAAGGGAACAATGGAAGGTGCAGACGTCCTATACGGTATTACGATGCAGGAGTCTGGTATTTCTAAATTAGTTTCAGTTAAATTAGAAGAGGAATTAGTAACTTAAAAGGAGTTTTATATATGAGCTTTTTTAAAAAATTCAAAGAGAAAATGTTAGGGGCTACACCAGAAGCGGAAGAAACAGTTTCGATTACTAACAAGTTTAAAGAAGGTCTTTCTAAAACAAGGAACCAGTTTACTTCAAAGGTAAATGATTTAGTGGCTAAATATCGTAAAGTAGACGAGGACTTTTTTGAAGAACTGGAGGAAATTTTACTTCAAGCAGATGTAGGCTTTGAAACTGTTACAGAATTGATGGATTCTTTACGCTTTGAAGTGCAACGTAAAAATATTAAAGATACTTCGGGGATTCAATCGGTTATCTCAGAGAAATTGGTAGACATTTATAATGCTGGAGAGGACGATATTACAGAGCTTCAGTTAGAAGAAAGTGGATTGTCTGTTATATTATTTGTCGGTGTTAATGGTGTTGGTAAAACGACGACAATTGGCAAGCTTGCTCATCGTTTAAAAGGAGAAGGCAAAAATGTTATGCTTGCAGCAGGGGATACTTTCCGCGCTGGGGCAATTGATCAGCTTCAGGTTTGGGGAGATAGAGTAGGAGTCGAAGTGATTAAACAATCTGAAGGCTCTGATCCAGCAGCTGTTATGTATGATGCTGTAAGAGCAGCGAAATCTCGTGGTGTAGATGTGTTAATCTGTGATACTGCAGGGAGATTGCAAAACAAAGTGAACTTGATGAACGAGCTTGAAAAAATACACCGGGTAATTTCTCGTGAAATTCCAGATGCTCCACATGAAGTGCTACTTGCTCTTGATGCAACTACTGGTCAAAATGCACTTGTGCAAGCACAAACTTTTAAAGAAGTAACAAATGTGACCGGAATTGTATTAACTAAGCTAGATGGTACTGCAAAAGGTGGTATTGTGCTTGCGATACGAAATAAATTGCATATTCCAGTCAAATTTGTTGGTCTAGGTGAACAGATGGATGATTTGCAACCCTTTGATGCTGAGAAGTATGTATACGGACTGTTTGCAGAAGGATTGCATTTAGAAGATGAGGAAGAGTTAGACAAGTAATTTTACTTGACAGATATCTAGTCTATTACTAAAATATAATATGATAAGTGAAATGGTAAGGAGAGATGGGAATGATTGAAAAAACAACTCGCATGAATTTTCTCTTCGATTTTTACCAGGCTTTATTGACAGATAAGCAAAGAAGCTATATGCAACTTTATTATTTAGATGATTTATCTCTTGGAGAAATTGCAGAGGAATATACTATTTCTAGGCAGGCTGTTTATGATAATATACGGCGAACTGAGGCTATGTTAGAAGAATATGAGGAAAAGCTTAGTCTATTTTCTAAATTTCAACATAGAAAAGAAACGGTGGAGCAACTGCTGTCACTTGTGAAAGATCAAACAGCTGAAAAAGAACTGATTCAACTCATTAATCAATTAAAAGAATGGGATTAGGAGGAGAGCGAGCATGGCATTTGAAGGATTAGCTGAGCGACTCCAAGGTACACTTCAGAAAATCAAAGGTAAAGGTAAAGTTTCTGAAGCCGATGTAAAAGAAATGATGAGAGAAGTTCGATATGCACTTCTAGAAGCAGACGTTAACTTAAAAGTAGTAAAAGAATTCGTCAAAAATGTATCGGATCGTGCTGTTGGGCAAGACGTGATGAAGAGTTTAACACCTGGTCAACAGGTCGTTAAAATCGTAAAAGATGAATTGACCGAGTTAATGGGTGGAGAACAAAGCCAAATTTCGTTCTCTACTAGGCCCCCTACGGTTATTATGATGGTCGGTTTGCAAGGTGCAGGTAAAACAACAACAACTGGGAAATTGGCTAATATTCTGCGTAAAAAATATAATAAAAAGCCATTATTAGTTGCTGCAGATATCTATAGACCTGCAGCTGTTCAACAGTTGCAAACTATAGGGAAACAGCTTTCTTTACCTGTGTTTGCATTAGGAACAGAAATTTCACCTGTTGAAATTGTCAAACAGGCGATGGAGCAAGCAAAGGAAGAACATCATGATGTAGTTATAATAGATACTGCAGGACGTCTTCATATTGATGAAACACTTATGCAGGAGTTAAAGGATATTCGTGCGATTAAAGAGCCTGATGAGGTGTTTTTAGTTGTAGATGCAATGACTGGTCAGGATGCAGTCAATGTAGCGAATAATTTTAATGAGGCTATAGGCATTACTGGCGTCGTATTAACGAAGTTAGATGGAGATACACGCGGTGGTGCTGCACTATCTATTCGCTCCGTTACTCAAAAACCGATTAAATTTGTCGGGATGGGAGAAAAAATGGATGCGTTGGAGCCTTTCCACCCGGAACGAATGGCTTCTCGAATTTTAGGTATGGGCGATATGATGTCACTGATCGAAAAAGCCCAGTCAAATGTTGATGAAGAACGTGCGAAGGAATTAGAAGAAAAATTCCGCACGCAGAGTTTTACATTCGATGATTTCTTAGAGCAAATCGGCCAAGTGAAACAAATGGGTCCATTAGACGAAATTCTAAAGATGCTTCCAGGTGCAGGTAAAATCAAAGGGTTGGAAAATGCAAAGGTTGATGAAAAACAGATGGATCGTGTAGAAGCCATCATTTATTCCATGACTACGCAAGAAAAAACAACTCCTGATATTATAAATGGACCAAGAAAAAAGAGAATTGCTAAAGGTTCAGGTACATCTATTCAAGATATAAACAGATTACTAAAACAATTCGAAGACATGAAAAAAATGATGAAACAAATGACCAATATGCAACAAAAAGGCAAGAAAAAGATGAAAATGCCTGGTCTCGATTCATTGTTTAAGTAATTATTCACTAAAAAATATAAGGTGTTAAGAAAAAATACTTTACAAACAAATAAAAGCTTGATAATATATTATCTTGTGTGAAACTATTCGGAGGTGCAATGAAAATGGCAGTTAAAATTCGTTTAAAACGTATCGGAGCAAAAAAAGCTCCTTTCTATCGTATTGTAGTAGCAGACGCTCGCTCACCACGTGATGGTCGTCAAATTGAAACAGTAGGTACTTATAACCCACTTACTAAACCAGCTGAAGTTAAAATTAACGAAGAATTAGCGTTAAAATGGCTTCAAGACGGTGCAAAACCATCTGATACAGTACGTAACTTGTTCTCAGAACAAGGAATTATGGAAAAATTCCATAACGCAAAACTCGGCAAATAATCGGAGGGGACAATGTGAAGCAGCTGATCGAAGCAATCGTTAAACCGATAGTTGATTATCCAGAAAATGTTAGGGTTGAAAAAGAGGAGAGTGTAAACCGTATAGTTTATAAACTTTCTGTTCATCCTGAAGATATGGGAAAAGTAATTGGCAAACAAGGGCGTGTCGCGAAAGCAATTCGTACAATTGTTTACTCAGCAGCAGGCAGTCACCAAAAGAAAAAAACATATGTCGACATATTAGATTAAAGGAAGAACAATTTGTTCTTCCTTTTTTGATAGAACAGAAAATATTATACTTAGTATTTGAATAGCTCCAGACTTGTTTAAGGGACTTGTTAGGATGAATAATTCTGTGATTTCCGTTACAACGCCCTTTCATGTTTCGAAGCTAGCTTAGCGATGCAGAAATAGGTGGAGTCAAAGGAACGAAGGCTAAGTGCGCCACCTCCTGTGGCAACGCCTTCGTGACCAACATCATGTTGGCCACCGCGGGGGGGAGCGTCCGCCCGAAGAGGAATTCAATAGCGTATCTAGAATAGGAGGTAATCTTATTGGAATGGTTTAATGTAGGAAAAATTGTAAATACACATGGTATTTGGGGAGAGGTTCGTGTAATCTCCACTACAGACTTTGCAGACGAACGCTACGAGGTTGGAAGTGAGCTAGCTTTACATAAAGCGGATGGTTCTAAACCAGTAATGGTTAAAGTAGCAAGTCATCGTCAGCATAAGAACTTTGATTTATTAACCTTTGAGGGATACTCCTTGCTGAAGGATGTAGAAGCATTTCGAAATGCAATTTTAAAGGTTTCTGAAAAAAATCTTTCCGATTTAGAAGAAAATGAATTCTATTTTCACGAAATAATAGGTTGTACAGTAGTTTCTACTGAAGGTGAAATGATTGGAACGATAACAGAAATTATTCAAACAGGTGCTAATGACGTTTGGACAGTACGACCGGAAAAAGGCAAAAAAGATCACTATATTCCATATATCGAGGACGTAGTGAAATCTGTTGATATTGAAAACAAGAAAATTACAATTGAAGTATTGGATGGTTTGTTATCATGATGAATATTCACATTCTGTCTCTTTTTCCTGAAATGTTTTCGGGTGTATTTAACTCATCCATTTTGAAAAAGGCGCAAGAGAAGAATGAAGTAGGTATAAATGTTGTGAATTTTCGAGATTACGCAGGTAATAAACATCATCAGGTAGATGACTACCCTTACGGTGGAGGTGCAGGTATGGTATTAAAGCCAGAGCCTATTTTTAGTGCCGTTGAAGCTCTTCCACCGAGTCAGGGTGCAACAAGACGTATTATTCTGTTATGTCCTCAGGGAGAGCGATTTACGCAGAAAAAAGCGGAGGAACTTGCACAGGAAGAAGAACTTGTTTTTATTTGTGGTCATTATGAGGGCTATGATGAACGAATTCGAGAGCATTTAGTGACGGATGAAATTTCCATTGGAGATTTTGTTTTAACAGGTGGAGAACTAGCAGCTATGACGGTTGTGGATAGTGTTGTCAGATTATTACCTAATGTATTAGGTAATGCAGAATCGCATGAAAAAGATTCTTTTTCTACAGGCCTGCTGGAGCATCCTCATTATACTCGTCCAGTTGAATTTCGAGGTTTTAAAGTTCCAGAAGTATTAATGTCTGGAAACCATGCTGCAATTGAGAAATGGCGCAAAGAGCAGTCTTTAAAAAGAACAATTACGCGCAGACCAGATTTATTGGAGCAGATCGTATTAACTTCGGATGAGGAACGTTTGTTAAAAGAAATAAAAGAGTAAGTCAATTTCATTATTATTTTTCAATTTTAAAACACGTATGTATACGCATATCATAGCTTTTTGTGAGAGACTACAGACTCAAGTCGTGCCCGCGGTATGCGTCCATGTAATATGCTTTTATGAAATTATTTAGGATAGTAAATTCATAATAATTATTGCAACCACTCATTAGTTGTGTTATATTTTACTATGTACTTTTATGAAAAGTACTGATTTTGGGTGTTCCGCTGCAACAGCAACTGTGTGTAAGAGCATTCTACAGAAGGAGAGAAAATGATGCAAAACATTATTTCAGAAATCACTAAAGAACAATTACGTTCAGACCTTCCTACTTTCCGTCCTGGTGACACAGTTCGTGTTCACGTTAAGGTTGTTGAGGGAACTCGCGAACGTATCCAAATGTACGAAGGAGTTGTAATTAAACGTCGTGGTGGCGGAATTAGCGAAACTTTCACAGTTCGTAAAATTTCATCCGGTGTTGGTGTTGAACGTACATTCCCTGTACACACACCAAAAATTGCAAACTTAGAAGTTATCCGTCGTGGTAAAGTTCGTCGTGCTAAATTGTACTACTTACGTGACCTACGTGGTAAAGCAGCTCGTATTAAAGAGCGTCGTTAATAGTAAAAGCAAATGTCGTAGCGAAAGTGTTTCCACTTTTGCTACGACATTTTTTTATGCTATAGGAAACAATAAAATCTTTGGTATGTGGATAACTTTCTACAAGTGATTCTCCGTCCAGACTCCAGCGCCTAACCTGTATGAGTTGCTTCAGTCTTTTGAAAAAAGGCTCGCTAAGATAAAAAGATTGGCCAAACTTTTATGATTATCTAAAATTACTTATCCTTTTTAAATTATAAATGTTATCCAATGATAGATGAAGAAAGCAAAATATAATTTATACGATGAAGCTAGAGAAAGACTATTTATTTTTGTGATATTCTATTCAACTTTCCCTATATTAAGTGGCTATTGTTGATTGGATCGCAGGGCGGTGACTCCTGCCGGATTAGCCAAATTTTTCTGTACCGATAGCGAAACGACTGTACATGAGCTGAAGACTCTGGGCTGAGCATAGTGAAAAGCTTTTGGGATGAGCTTGCGTAAGAGCAAGGTAAGCGTCCGCACGGAGTGAAAATCAACGGCATACCTAGTTTTTGGTTTTTAAAGGAACAGGCATCTTTTACCCTGTTTTTCTTATTTTGACTATATATCTAAAACATTTTAAATTAATGGAATTTATATTAAGTGCACATAATAGATTCATTAAAAGGATTTTTTATTTTACGAAAAACACAAACAACGAGAAAAGTGGACAATAGTTTTTGCTTGAAAAGAGTTTTCCTTGTACAATAAAGACAATAACCAAAGGGGGCAAATGGATGGAACAAGTAAAAAAAGAAAAGAATGAATTATGGGAGTGGTCAAAAGCTCTATTAATTGCTTTTGGGCTAGCAGCAATAATTCGCTTCTTTTTATTTACACCAATCGTAGTAGATGGAGAATCAATGATGCCCACTTTAAAAAATGGGGATCGAATGGTTGTTAACAAAATCGGCTATATGGTTGGAGAACCAGACCGCTTTGATATAGTAGTATTTCATGCACCAGAACAAAAAAATTACATAAAGCGTGTAATAGGGCTCCCTGGTGATCATGTAGAGTTCAATAATGACCAATTACTTATCAATGGAAAAGTATTGCCAGAACCATATTTAGAACAGTACAAAAGTCAAATTAGTGAAGGAACTCTTACAGATGATTTCACTTTAGAAGAGACTCCTGCACAACTCAATGAAATCCCTGAAGGTTATATTTTTGTAATGGGAGATAACCGAAGATTTAGTAAAGACAGTCGACATATTGGACTTGTTGCTATTGATGAAGTTATTGGAAATACAAATATTGTTTTTTGGCCTCTGAAAGAAATTGGTTTTGTTAAATAATAAGGAGGTGCAATATGACAATTCAATGGTTTCCTGGTCATATGGCCAAAGCAAGAAGAGAAGTAACTGAAAACTTAAAATTAGTGGATATTGTTTTCGAATTAATCGATGCACGTTTACCGCTATCTTCTAGAAATCCAATGATTGATGATGTAATACATCAGAAAACGAGACTACTCATACTCAATAAAATGGATATGGCAGATGAATCACAAACGAAAAAGTGGATTGCTTATTTTGAGAAAAAAGGGCATCCTGCAGTAGCGATTAACTCTTTAGAAGGAAAAGGGCTCCAAACTGTATTTAAGGCGGCAAAAGAGCTTTTAAAGCCTAAATGGGACCGCATGAAGGACAGAGGCATAAAACCTAGAGCGATACGTGCAATGATTGTTGGAATACCGAATGTGGGCAAATCAACTTTGATTAACCGATTTGCAAAGAAAAACATTGCGAGAACGGGTAATACGCCGGGTGTTACGAAAAAACAGCAATGGATCAAAGTCGAAAGAGAAATTGAATTGTTAGACACACCTGGTATTCTGTGGCCAAAATTCGAGGATCAGCAAGTCGGCTACAAGCTTGCCCTAACTGGTGCTATTAAGGATGCAGTAATCAATATGGAAGATTTAGCAGTGTACGGCTTAAACTTTTTGCAGGACCACTATCCAAAACGGATGGAAGAACGGTATCAATTAAAAGAGGTCAGCGAAGATTTAGTAGTAACATTTGACCATATTGGAAAGCTAAGAAGATGTTATACAAACGGTACCGAAATCGATTATGATCAAGTTTCAGAACTTATAGTTAGAGACGTCCGGAATTTAAATTTAGGTAGATTAACATTTGATTTTGTGGAAGAATATTAAACAGTCATGATACCCTTTTTGCCAACCGGTAAAAAGGGTTTTATCCTTTCTAAAGCATGTGAAATTATTCAATTAAATACATATTTGCCGATACATAGATTAAGTTATAGAAAGATAATGTGAATAAAATGTTAAGTTTAAAAGAGATAAAAGAAAAACTAGAGCAATCAACAGGGGCAGAATCTTGGATTACAGAGTTAGAAAAAGATGAGCGGGTAGGAGCTCGAAAGCTATGGACAAGCTGGAAAAGAAAACAACAGCTGGCGTTATTAGAGCTTGAAGCACATGAAGAAAAAATAAAATTTGATAGTAGTTATTGCTCTCGGACCAATGATTTAGTGGCCGGGGTGGATGAAGCTGGTAGAGGCCCGCTTGCTGGGCCAGTAGTGACAGCCGCTGTAATCCTACCAAATTATATAAAAGAACTAGTTGGCTTAAATGATTCAAAACAATTGTCTAGAAATAAACGAGATGAACTAGCAATAATGATTAAAAAGCATGCTATCGCATACAGTATCCACTTTCAATCTGTCGAAAAAATAGATGAACTGAATATTTATGAAGCAACGAGACAATCAATGACTGAGGTCGTTTTAAACTTAAAAGTAAGACCAAATGTAGTATTGGCAGATGCCATGAAACTACCGATTGACATCGAAACGCATTCCATCATAAAAGGTGACGCAAAAAGCTTGGCAATTGCAGCGGCATCCATATTAGCAAAGACGGCTCGAGACGAATATATGGATCAGTTACACGAGCAATTCCCCATGTATTTGTTTAACAAACATGCAGGCTATGGCACAAAGCTGCATATCGAAATGATTGAGCAATATGGCCCGATTGAGCATCACCGAAAAACATTCGAACCGATCAAATCTATCTTAAGAATGAGGTGATAACTTGACATCCACTACTTTTTCTACCATCCAAACACAAAATGCTTCTGGAACAGCTTCTTTAAAACAAGCACCACTAAGGGAAGGACAAGTGGTTCACGGTACAATTAAAAAATTGTACCCGAACCAAACAGCAGAAGTACAAATAGGAAATCAAAAAGTAATCGCAAAATTAGAGACTCCTTTAAAAGCTGGAGATTCTCATTTTTTTCAAGTAGAAAAAATGGCTCCTGAACTACAGTTAAAAATAGTAACAGGACCACTTACAGAAGGGAAATCATTGGCACAGCAAGGACAGCAATTATTACAGGCGATGAATTTACCAAAAACAACTGAAATGCAAGCAGCTATCCAGTATTTTATTAAACAACAATTACCCGTTTCTAAAGATACACTGATGCAAGTAGAACAACTATTAAAACAGCTTCCAAAAGATATAACGATAAAAGCTGCACTTGAGGCTATTCAAAAAATAGTGGAAATGAAACTGCCTTTAACAGCTACGATGTTGCAGACAGTGATGAGTGGTAAATCAACTGATGGATTGCATTCTGTTTTACAAAATTTCCAATTGCAATTACAGCAGGATCAAACTGTAGTACCAATCTTAAAAAATAATATCCTTCAAAATCTGCAAAAAATAGCAGAACCATTTAATGGGCCAGTTGCTGGAGCGATACTTGGAAAACAGATAGATGTTCTACAAAACGGACAACAACCACTAGCATCACGAATACTAATGCTACAAACTTTGAAGGGTGCCAATGTTTTACCAGCTACTGCAAGCCCTACTAATCCAATTCCTATTACTGGTCAGTCAGCGATGGTAAATTCAGCAGGAGACTTATTATTAAAGTTTGGTCAAGCTGATCCACTAGAAAAAGGTCAAATGTTAGATCAATTACGTAGCTGGATAAATCAACAGCCTTCTTTAACGACAAACCAAAAAAGTGAGATTTTAGCTTTACTCAAAAATGATAATCAGCCTAATCAACTCCAAGTACTTAACAATGCTTTGACAAAAGTATTTGCAGAGCAAAGTCAGCAAGCAATCTTCTCGAAGGATTTGAATGGGCTGACCCCCAAGGACCATTTAGTGTCATTATTAGGTAAAGGATCTACCATGGAAACAGTTGCTCAGACGTTGCAGCAAATAATGAATATAGCTAGTAGTTCCACAAGTAATAATTCGATAATTCAAGCGGAACAACAAGTAATCCAACAGCTAGATGGAAAAGCGTTCGAACATGCAATGAAAGAAGTCTTAAAATCACTTGGATTTGGTTATGAAGCGAAGTTAGCAAATAATAGCGACGAAATAAGACAATTAGCTTCCCAGTTAAAACCACAAATAGTAGAGTTATTACAAAATCAAAGCATTTCTACAGCGGTAAAAGAAAGTGCAGAAGCGGTATTAGTACGAATGAATGGATTACAAATTCTATCGAGTGAAAATGGTCCTCAGCATCAGTTGCTAATGCAGGTTCCCTTAGAGTTTTTAGGTAAAAAAATGGATGCGACACTCGAGTGGAACGGAAGAATGAAAGAGGATGGTAAAATTGACTCTGATTTTGCTAGAATCATGTTTTATTTGCAATTAGATACTTTAAAGGAAACTGTCGTAGATATGCAGGTACAAAATAGAGTGGTTTCCATAACTTTATATAATAATGATACGCAATTGGGATCACTATCTGAAAAGTTTAAAGAAACATTAAAGGTAGGACTATCCTCGGTAGGCTATCAATTATCAGGTATATTCGTCAAAACTTTCGAGGAACAAAAATTGGGCTCTGCATTAAATGCAAAAGCTAACACCTTTGATGTACAAGGAGTAGACATTCGAATATGAAGGAAGAAAGATACACTCGAAAAGAAGCGGTAGCTCTCACATATAATCCTGGGAATAACGATGCGCCTAAAATAGTTGCTAAAGGAAAAGGGAAAATAGCAGAAAATATTTTGGCGAAAGCACAGCAACATAATGTGCCAGTTCAAGAGGATCCAAGTTTAGTTGAACTTCTTGGACAATTAGATATCAATCAATCGATACCTGAGGAGTTGTACCAAGCGGTAGCAGAAGTCTTTGCGTATATTTATAAAATTGATAAGGAAAAAGGTAGTAAATTTTAAACTGCGACACATTATCTGAATATTAGCTGTTTTAGGTAAATATCATACTTTTGTGGACAAGATGTGACACTTTTAATACAATGAGAACGGTAGTAAATT
The DNA here is from genome assembly GCF_044762655.1 of Psychrobacillus sp. NPDC096623. Taxonomy (NCBI): domain Bacteria; kingdom Bacillati; phylum Bacillota; class Bacilli; order Caryophanales; family Bacillaceae; genus Psychrobacillus; species Psychrobacillus sp. NPDC096623. The sequence goes on along the minus strand of NZ_JBIWER010000001.1, from coordinate 158,987 downwards.
ACTTGACATAAGTTTGATTGGAGGATGAAAGATGAATATCCATGAATATCAAGGTAAACAACTCCTTAGACAATATGGCGTAGCAGTTTCTAACGGAATTGTAGCTTTCTCACCTGAAGAGGCAGTGAAAGCAGCAAAAGAATTAGGATCAAGCGTTATTGTTGTTAAAGCTCAAATCCACGCAGGTGGACGTGGTAAAGCTGGTGGAGTAAAAATCGCAAAAAATCTAGATGAGGTACGTGAATACGCGAAGGAACTATTAGGTAAAGTACTTGTTACTCACCAAACTGGTCCTGAAGGTAAAGAGATTAAACGTTTACTTATCGAAGAAGGAAGCGACATTAAGAAGGAATATTATGTAGGTCTAGTTCTAGATCGTTCAACTTCACGTGTAACATTAATGGGCTCTGAAGAAGGCGGTATGGACATTGAAGAAGTGGCTGCAAATACTCCTGAAAAACTTTTCTATGAAGAGATCGATCCAGTTGTAGGCTTAACAGGCTTCCAAGCACGTCGTATGGCATTTAATATGAATATTCCAGCTAAACTTGTGAACAAAGCAGCTAAATTTATGCTTGGATTATATCAAGTTTATAAAGAAAAAGATGCTTCAATTGTTGAAATTAATCCATTAGTAGTAACTGCTGATGACAATGTTTTAGCGCTTGATGCAAAATTCAATTTCGATGGTAACGCATTATATCGTCATAAAGACATTTTAGAAATGCGTGATTATGATGAAGAGGATCCAAAAGAAATCGAAGCTTCAAAATATGACCTTAGCTATATTTCTTTAGATGGAAATATTGGTTGTATGGTTAATGGAGCTGGACTAGCTATGGCAACAATGGATACAATTAGCTATTACGGCGGATCACCCGCAAACTTCCTTGACGTTGGGGGCGGCGCGACTGCTGAAAAAGTTACAGAAGCATTCAAAATCATCCTTTCTGATAAAAACGTAAAAGGTATTTTTGTTAATATCTTCGGTGGAATTATGAAGTGTGACATTATCGCTGAAGGTGTTATTATTGCAGCGAAAGAATTAGGTTTAGAAGTGCCACTTGTAGTTCGTTTAGAAGGTACTAATGTAGATTTAGGTAAAAAATTATTAAATGAATCAGGCTTAAATATCGTTGCAGCAGACTCAATGGCAGACGGTGCTCAAAAAATCGTTAATCTTGTAGGATAAGAAAGGCAGGGACAAAAAGTGAGCGTATATATTAATAAAGATACTAAAGTAATTGTACAAGGAATTACGGGCTCAACTGCTCTTTTCCATACAAAACAAATGTTAGAATATGGAACTAAAATCGTTGCTGGGGTAACACCTGGTAAAGGTGGAACAGAAGTAGAAGGAGTTCCAGTTTTCAATACAGTTGAAGATGCTGTTAAAGCTACTGGCGCAAACGTTTCAGTAATTTACGTTCCAGCACCATTTGCTGCAGATGCAATTTTAGAAGCTGTTGATGCAGACTTAGATATGACTATTTGTATTACAGAGCATATCCCAGTACTAGACATGGTTAACGTAAAACGTTACATGGAAGGTAAGAAAACTCGTCTAGTCGGACCGAACTGCCCAGGTGTAATTACTGCAGATGAATGTAAAATTGGTATTATGCCAGGCTACATTAACACTAAAGGTCATGTAGGAGTTGTTTCACGTTCAGGAACACTAACATATGAAGCAGTTCTTCAATTATCTGACGCAGGTATTGGACAATCTACTTCTGTAGGAATTGGTGGAGATCCTGTTAACGGAACTAACTTCATCGATGTTCTAAAAGAATTCAACGATGACCCAGACACATATGCAGCAGTAATGATCGGGGAAATTGGTGGAACTGCAGAAGAAGAGGCAGCGGAGTGGATCAAAGCAAATATGACAAAACCTGTCATTGGATTCATCGGTGGTCAAACTGCACCTCCTGGTAAACGTATGGGTCATGCAGGAGCTATTATTTCCGGTGGTCAAGGTACTGCAGAAGGTAAAATCAAAGCAATGGAAGCAGCAGGCATGAAGGTTGCAGCAACTCCATCTGTTATTGGTGAAACTTTAATCGAAGCAATTAAAGAAGCAGGTATTTACGATTCTTGTAAAACACATTAATAGAAAAGTACGGCACATCTCTGATGTTGCCGTATTTTTTTAAAAGAAAAAATATATAAAAGTGTAACGTAAACACTGGATTCATGGGTCTTTCGAGAATGAAGAATCCTACTGATTTTCGTTTCAGGTGGACGCAGGTAAAGCCATGCCGGCGGAAAGTGTCCGCCCGGAGCAGAAATCAATGGCATATCTAGGTTATTAAAGGACCGGGCGTCTATTTTGCTCGGTTTTTCTTAAAAAAATCCTACGCTTGGAAGGACAAACAATACTAAACTAGTTATATAAATAAAGGAGGAAACCAATGAATAATAATCAATTTATTAACCGACTTTTAGCTTTACATTATGTTTTTCCAGTACCTTTAAATAAGCTACAACCTTTACTTGAATATGACCCCAAACTAGCTGATTTAGAAGAAATATCCCCTCATTTTTTGTCGAAATTATTTAAAATTTCCCTCGAACGCGCGATTAAACTCCAAAAAATGTTTCGAGAATTTGTCGAAACTCCGATGCGTCAAATGTATGAAAAACATTCGATTACCCCCATTCTGTTTTCTGATCCCAACTATCCTAAAAGTTTACTAGATTTATATGATCCTCCCACCGTAATATACGTAAAGGGTAGGTTAGAATTACTTGCGAACTCTAAAAAAATAGCAATTATAGGTTCAAGAGAGGCGACTAGTTATTCCGCTGAAAGTATTAAGGTAATACTACCTCCCTTAATAAACGAAGAGTATGTAATTATTAGTGGTCTGGCCAAGGGTGCAGATACATTGGCCCATCAAATAACGATGAGCTTAGGTGGAAATACGATTGCAGTCCTCGGAACCGGATTATTTCATGTATATCCTAAACAAAATCTTAAATTAGCTAACGAAATGGAGAAAAATCAGCTATTATTAACAGAGTACCCTCCCTATATAACACCCCAAAAGTGGAATTTTCCAATGAGAAATCGAATTATTAGTGGGCTTTCCAAAGGAGTCATTATTACAGAAGCGACAAAAAAGAGTGGTACAGTTTCCACAATGGAGCACGCATTAGAAAATGGTAAGGAGATTTTTGCGATTCCGGGATCTATACACTCGCCACTTTCTATTGGCCCGCATTTGCTAATATTAGAAGGCGCAAAACCAGTGTGGAATGGTCATCAAATACTAGAAGAGTTAAATAAATAAAAAACAAAAAAATGAAAAGTCTTGCTTTTATGAGAAAACTGGTATACATTTTGCAACAGGTATTTGTTTTGAAGATTAAAGCGAGTTACCTTCTATAAGGAGGCAGATTTATGTCGGATTATTTGGTAATTGTTGAATCGCCAGCAAAGGCAAAAACAATAGAAAAATATCTTGGAAAAAAATATAAAGTCAAAGCATCGATTGGTCACGTTCGTGATTTACCTAGAAGTCAAATGGGTGTCGATACGGAAAATAATTACGAACCAAAGTATATAACAATCAGGGGTAAAGGCCCGGTACTACAAGAATTAAAAACAGCAGCAAAAAAAGCGAAGAAAATTTATCTCGCGGCTGACCCCGACAGAGAAGGAGAAGCAATAGCATGGCACTTGGCAAACTCATTAAATGTTGATATTGAATCAGATTGCCGCGTAGTATTTAATGAGATTACTAAAGAAGCGATTTTAGAATCGTTTAAACATCCTAGACCAATAAATATGGATCTAGTAGATGCTCAACAAGCAAGAAGAATTTTAGACAGACTTGTAGGATACAATATAAGTCCTATTTTATGGAAGAAAGTGAAAAAAGGCCTTTCAGCAGGCCGAGTGCAATCTGTAGCTCTTCGTTTGATCATTGATCGAGAAAATGAAATTAATAATTTCACACCAGAAGAGTATTGGACAATTGAAGGACAATTTGATAAAAATAAGAAAGCCTTTGATGCACTTTATTATGGAAGTGAGAAAGAAAAAAGAAAACTTTCTAATGAAGAAGAAGTAAAAGAAGTACTGAAGTTAATGAAGGGCAAGAAGTTTGAAGTTGCAAATGTTGTGAAAAAAGAACGAAAACGTAATCCAGCACCTTCCTTTACGACATCTTCCCTTCAACAGGAAGCAGCAAGAAAACTAAATTTCAGAGCTAGAAAAACAATGATGCTAGCACAGCAATTATATGAGGGAATCGACTTAGGTAAAAAACAAGGGACGATCGGGTTGATTACCTATATGAGAACAGATTCAACAAGAATTTCGGATAGTGCTAAAGCTGAGGCGCAAGAATATATCAAAAATGAATTTGGTTCTGATTACATTTCTACGAAGAAGGTGGAAAAGCAATCGAAAAAGGCACAAGATGCCCACGAAGCTGTCAGACCTACAAGTGTCCTAAGAACTCCTAATGAGCTAAAAGCTATTCTATCTCGTGACCAACTAAAATTATACAAGCTAATATGGGAACGTTTTATAGCAAGCCAAATGGCATCTGCTATACTAGACACAGTAGCTGTTGACCTTAAAAATGGAGAAGTTTACTTTAGAGCAAATGGTTCACAAGTCAAATTCCCTGGATTTATGAAGGTGTACGTAGAAGGTTCTGATGATCAAACAGACGATAAGGATAAGTTATTACCAGTTCTAGAAGTTGGAGATAAAGTTAATGCGTTGTCCATTGATCCGAAGCAACATTTTACTCAACCCCCTCCAAGATACTCGGAGGCAAGACTTGTAAAGACTTTAGAAGAGTTAGGGATAGGTAGACCTTCTACTTATGCTCCAACTTTAGATACTATACAAAAACGTGGGTATGTTGCTTTAGAGACGAAGCGTTTTGTTCCTACTGAACTTGGAACAATTGTCCATCACCTCGTATTAGAATTCTTCCCAGAAATTTTAGATATAGAGTTCACTGCCCAGATGGAAAGAGATTTGGATAGTGTTGAAGAGGGACAGGTAAAATGGGTGGAAGTTATTGATGGCTTCTATCAAGATTTTGAGAAGCGGGTTGTGTATGCAGATGCTGAGATGGAGAAAATCGTTATTAAAGATGAACCAACAGGGGAAGATTGTGAAAACTGTGGTTCACCAATGGTATATAAACTAGGGCGATATGGTAAATTTATGGCCTGCAGTAATTTTCCGGAATGTCGTAATACAAAGGCAATCATTAAGGAAATAGGTGTCCCTTGTCGAGCGTGTGGAGAAGGTCAAATTGTGGAACGAAAAAGTAAAACAAAGCGTTTGTTTTATGGATGTAACCAATATCCAACATGTGATTTTGTTTCATGGGACAAGCCGATCAGCCGACCATGTCCGAAATGTAATGAAATGTTAGTCGAAAAGAAATTAAAAAAAGGTATACAAATACAATGTGTTGCGTGTGATTATAAAGAAGATCCGCAAAGTTAGAAAGAAGGATACGACATGACTGAAATAGTAAACGTTATTGGCGCAGGACTTGCAGGAAGTGAGGCAGCGTGGCAAATAGCTAAAAGAGGTATAAAAGTACGTCTTTATGAAATGCGACCTGTTAAACAAACGCCAGCGCATCATACGGACAAATTTGCTGAATTGGTGTGCTCCAATTCGCTTAGAGCAAACAACTTAACGAATGCTGTAGGCGTTATTAAAGAAGAAATGCGTATGCTGGACTCGCTTATTATACAATCTGCAGATAATAGTAGTGTACCTGCCGGTGGCGCGCTTGCTGTTGACAGGCATGATTTCTCTGGTAGAGTTACAGAAGCTATACGCAATCATCCGTTAATAGAAATTGTTAATGAAGAAGTAACAGAAATCCCAGAAGGAATTACTGTTATCGCCACTGGTCCATTAACTTCTCCAGCTCTTGCTGAAAAAGTGAAAGAAATGACTGGGCAAGACTATTTGTATTTCTATGATGCAGCAGCTCCTATTGTAGAAAAAGATAGCATTGATATGGATAAAGTTTATCTAAAATCAAGATATGATAAAGGGGAAGCTGCTTATCTAAATTGTCCAATGACTGAGGATGAGTTTAATCGCTTTTACGATGCATTGATAGCTGCGGAAGTAGTGCCACTAAAAGAATTTGAAAAAGAAATTTACTTTGAAGGCTGTATGCCAGTTGAGGTAATGGCTGAGCGTGGGCGTAAGACATTACTATTTGGCCCGATGAAACCTGTGGGACTAGAAGATCCTAAAACAGGCAAACGCCCATATGCCGTAGTTCAGCTAAGACAGGACGATGGTGCTGGGACACTTTATAATATTGTTGGTTTCCAGACACATTTAAAATGGGGACCACAAAAAGAGGTATTGAAGCTAATACCTGGTCTTGAAAATGTGGAAATTGTGCGTTATGGTGTCATGCATCGTAACACGTTCATTAATTCGCCATATGTATTAGAACCAACTTATCAGCTAAAAGCTAATAAACAAATTTTCTTTGCCGGTCAAATGACGGGTGTTGAAGGGTATGTGGAGTCAGCAGGCAGTGGATTATTAGCTGGCATTAATGCAGCAAGGCTAGCCAAAGGGGAAGAATTAGTCGTTTTTCCAGCTGAAACAGCACTTGGAAGCATGGCGAGATATATTACAGAAGCGAATCCAAAAAACTTCCAACCTATGAATATTAACTTTGGTTTATTCCCTGAATTGCAACCAAAAGTAAGAGATAAAAAAGCGAAAGTCGAACAATTAGCAAATCGTGCGTTGTCGACAATTCAAAATTTTATGAAAAGTACAGCGTTATAATTGCTAAAAGCCTCAAAAAAGTTGTATACTTTTAGAGGCTTTTACAATGGAGAAATATTGGAGTGGAGTTGATAATCATTATAGGGTTAGAAGAACTTCATGCTTTTATGGAATACATACTATTAGAAAGAAATTATTCGAATCATACAGTTCAGGAGTACGAAAATGATATAAAGCAGTTTCTGTCTTTTCTAGAAATTGAGGGAGTCACTCATTTAAATGAGGTTGAGTATATTCATGCTAGATTGTACGTAACGAAATTATATGATCAGAAACTTGCAAGAACTTCGATTTCTAGGAAGATATCCTCCGTTCGCTCTTATTATAAATTTCTACATCAAGAATATAGTATTCGAGATGATGCATTTCAATCTTTGTTTCATCCTAAAAAAGAAAAAAAACTTCCCCATTTTTTCTATGAAGAGGAAATAAAGCAGTTGTTTGAAGGAAACAGAGGAACTGATGCATTATCAATCCGAAATATAGCTATATTAGAATTACTATACGCGACTGGTATGCGTGTAAGTGAACTTACAGCCATTGAACTACGTCATATAGATGAGAGCTATGGAGTTGTAAGAGTGATGGGGAAAGGAAGAAAAGAGCGATATATTCCAGTAGGCGATTTTGCATTGGCAGCGATAGACGATTATTTGCAAAATAGTAGACCGAAGCTAATGAAGAATACTGCGCATACTTTTTTATTCGTCAATAGCAGAGGAGAACATATAACAACTGATGGGATAAGGTATATTTTAAACCAAATGTTGAAAAAAGCCTCTATTAATTCCACTATTTATCCACATATGCTCAGACATACATTCGCTACTCATTTGCTGAATAATGGAGCAGATCTTAGAAGTGTGCAGGAGCTACTGGGGCATTCCAGCTTGTCTTCCACTCAAATCTATACACATGTTACAAAAGAGCATTTACGTAAAACTTATATGAATGCGCATCCGCGTGCGTAAATATTGGAGGTATAAAAAATGGGTAATATTCATGCAACCACGATTTTCGCAGTTAGTCACAATGGAAGCCAGGCAATGTCAGGGGATGGCCAGGTGACATTAGGTAACCAAGTAGTGATGAAGCACACCGCGAAAAAAGTTAGAAGACTTTTTAACGGTCAAGTTGTGGCAGGGTTTGCAGGCTCCGTTGCTGATGCTTTTACACTTTTTGAAATGTTTGAAGGAAAGCTTTTAGAATATAACGGGAATTTACAAAGAGCAGCAGTGGAGCTTGCTAAGCAATGGCGAGGAGATAAAATGCTACGTCAATTAGAGGCAATGCTACTCGTGATGGACAAAAATAGTTTGCTACTTGTTTCCGGAACGGGAGAAGTAATTGAGCCAGATGATGGTATACTAGCTATCGGTTCTGGTGGAAATTATGCATTAGCTGCTGGTAGAGCTCTAAAGCAATATGCAGGTGAGAATATGACAGCACAGGAAATTGCAAAAGCGGCGCTTACTACCGCTGCAGATATATGTGTATTTACAAACCATCAAATTATTGTGGAGGTATTAGGTGAATGAAGGAAGCTAACTTAACCCCAAAACAAATTACAGAGCATTTAAATAAATATATCGTTGGTCAAGACGCTGCCAAAAAAGCAGTAGCCGTTGCACTTCGGAATCGATATCGTCGACAATTACTGGATGACGAGATGAAAAACGAAGTAATTCCGAAGAATATTTTAATGATTGGACCTACAGGTGTTGGAAAGACAGAAATTGCTAGAAGGATTGCTAAACTAACGAAGGCTCCCTTTATAAAAGTAGAGGCAACAAAATTTACCGAAGTAGGTTATGTCGGTAGAGATGTAGAGTCGATGGTAAGAGACTTAGTAGAAGCAGCAATTCGAATTGTTCGAGAGGAGAAGATGGAAGAAGTAAAAGATCAAGCGATTCGTTTGGCAAACGATGCGATCGTTAAATTACTCGTTCCTTCCTTGAAGAAAAAGAATGCTAGTTCCAATCCATTTGAAGCATTATTTGGAGGGAAAGAAGAAGAGACTACAGATGTAGAAGATACAGATGTACGTTTAAAACGCTCGCAAATTGCCGAGGATTTAAGAGACGGGAAATTAGAAGATGAGTTTATCACTGTGGAGGTAGTAGAACAATCACCTTCATTGTTTGATGCTCTACAACCAGCGGGTATGGAGAGTATGGGTATGAATATGCAGGACGCCTTATCAAATCTAATGCCGAAGAAAAAGAAAAAACGTAAAATGAAAGTAAAAGATGCACGAAAAGTATTAATGCAAGAAGAAGCGAACAAACTGATAGACAAAGACGAACTTTCTCAAATAGCAATTGAAAAAACAGAACAAACTGGTATCATATTTATCGATGAAATGGACAAAATAGCAAGTAAAAATAGTGCTAGTTCTTCTGCGGATGTTTCACGAGAAGGTGTTCAACGAGATATTCTTCCAATTGTAGAAGGATCTACTGTTACGACAAAGTATGGTGCTGTAAAAACGGATTATATATTGTTTATTGCAGCGGGAGCTTTTCATATGGCAAAGCCTTCGGATTTGATACCTGAGTTACAAGGGCGTTTCCCAATTCGTGTAGAATTAGAAAAATTGACAAAAGAAGATTTTGTCCGTATTTTAAAAGAGCCGCGCCAATCGCTTATAAAACAATATGAAGCTCTTTTGGAAACAGAAGGAGTAACAATTACGTTCACAGAAGAATCTATTGAATTAATTGGTGAAATTGCTTATGAAGTCAATCAGGAGACAGATAATATAGGAGCGAGACGTTTACACACAATTTTAGAAAAAATATTAGAGGACCTTTCTTACGAAGCTTCTGACATTTCGCCAGCTCATATTCAAATTACACCTGCATATATTGACGGAAAACTTGACAAAATTGTGAAAAATAGAGATTTATCTCAATTTATTTTATAAATCTAAATCAAATTAGTATCTAAAACAATTAAAAACCTTTAGAATATTAAAATAACTAAGAAAATTAACTGGAGGACTTTATTCATGAATTTATTAACTAAAACAAGAAAGATTAACTCGATGTTACAAGCATCTGCTGGTAAACCAGTAAACTTTAAAGAAATGGCAGCTACATTAAGTGAAGTAATCGAGTGTAATGCTTTCATCGTTTCGAGAAAAGGGAAATTATTAGGTTTTGAAGTGCATCAACAAATTGAAAATGATCGTATGATTAAAATGATGGAAGAACGTCAATTCCCTGAACAATATACGAAGAACCTTTTCCATGTTGATGAAACATCGTCTAATTTAGATGTTTTTAGTGAGCACTCTGTGTTCCCAGAAGAGAACCGTGATTTGTTTAAAGATGGTTTAACAACAATAGTACCAATTATTGGTGGCGGAGAACGTTTAGGCACATTAATCCTTGGACGTCTTAAACAAGAGTTCGAGGATGATGATTTAATACTAGGCGAATATGGTGCAACAGTTGTTGGTATGGAAATACTACGTGAAAAATCGGAAGAAATCGAAGAGGAAGCTCGTAGCAAAGCAGTTGTACAAATGGCTATCAATTCATTGTCTTACAGTGAATTAGAAGCAATTGAACATATCTTTGAAGAGTTAGATGGCAGTGAAGGTCTTCTCGTAGCATCTAAAATTGCTGATCGCGTCGGAATTACAAGATCTGTAATCGTTAATGCGCTTCGCAAACTAGAAAGTGCTGGTGTAATTGAGTCAAGATCTCTTGGGATGAAGGGGACATATATTAAAGTATTAAATGATAAATTTCTTGCAGAGTTAGCTCAACTTAAAATGAAGTAAGTAAATTACTTAAAAAATCTCTTCCGCTTATAGTGGAAGAGATTTTTTTTATAGGAGAAAAAAATTACTTCATACTAGTTGTTTTTTACTAGAAAGTTTAGAGAATTCTAATTATTGACCAGTATTGACACAAAATGTCGATACTTATCAAATTAAAAGGAATATAGTCCTATTAAAATAGTGAAAATTCAATAGACACAATGTTACATAAACATTACAATGAAATTATTGTGATATTCAAAGATAATTAATAAAAAAATGTCGAATATTTATTTACGTAATGAGGTGAAAGAATGAGTATATTTGGTGGAGCAATTTCAAGTTTAGAAAAAGGATTAGATTTCTCGGCGGCAAAACAAAAGGCAATTGCGCAAAATATAGCAAATATCGACACGCCAAACTATAAAGCGAAAAGTGTAAGCTTTGGGGAATATTTGTCCAATGCTAAACAATCCACTATTTCAGCACATAGAACGCAAGAAAAACATATAAATTTCGAAACAAAAACTAGTTCTTCTGGTGTATTCGATTATTCCAACCTTAGATATAACCATAATGGCAATGGGGTAGACATGGATAAAGAGCAAGCGAATCTTGCAACCAATCAAATTTACTATAACGCGTTAATCGATAGAATGAGCGGTAAGTTAAATACTCTACAAACAGTTATAAAAGGAGGAGGTTAATTATGTCCATATTTCACGGGATGAATACAACAGCTTCAGCATTAACAGCTCAAAGACTTAGAATGGACGTAATATCTTCCAATATGGCGAATGTAGATACAACCAGAGCAAAGCAAGTAAATGGTGAATGGCAAGCATATAGAAGAAAATCAGTAACATTTAAGCCGCTAGAAGGTAATTTTTCAAATTTTTTAAATGTCGCTATTGGTTCTTCTGATAAAAAAAGTGTCGGTAATGGTGTGAAAGTTAGTGATATAAAAGAGGATACAAAAACGCCATTTAAACTAGTGTATGATCCGACACATATTGATGCAGATGAAAATGGGTATGTAGAAATGCCAAATGTTGATCCCCTAAGAGAAATGGTTGATTTAATATCTGCAACTAGATCTTATGAGGCGAATGTAACAGTTTTTAATGCGAACAAAGCTATGTTGTCTAAGGCATTAGAAATAGGAAAATAAGAAAGAGGGTGTAGTTTAAATTGCCAATAGAATCCATTTCGTTATTTAATCCTTCACAAATAACTCCAATTTCGACAACCTCAAAGGTTAGTCCAGCAGAAGCACAAGCTGATTTTGGAGATTTTTTAAAGACTGCAATTCAATCAGTAAATGAAAATCAAAAAGCCTCCGATGTAGCTACTGAAAAACTTATAAATGGTGGGAATATTGAGTTACACGATGTTATGATTGCTTCACAGAAAGCTAGTATTACACTAAATGCAACATTAGAAATTAGAAACAAAGTAGTAGAAGCTTATCAAGAAATAATGCGTATGCAAGTGTAACCTCTCTCGGTTATCGCTAAATATCGAGCAAAAATATTCACCATAGCCGGAGGATAATAATGAATGAACGTATAAAAAAAATGACGAGCGATGTAACAACATTTTGGAAGAGTCGCACTAAAATGCAAAAAGGAACAATGATTGGAAGTTTGTTAGCGATTATTATTCTAGCTATTATTATTACATTTATGATGAATAGAACTAACTTTGTTCCACTATATACAGACGTATCACCATCTGAAATTGGACGAATTAAAGAAACGTTAGATGCTCAAGGAGTGCCAAATGAAATTGCACCGGGCGGAACCTCCATCTTAGTACCAGCAGAGCAGGTTGATGCATTGTTAGTCCAATTAGCAGCAGAAGGCTATCCACAGTCGGGAATGATAGATTATAGCTTCTTTTCTCAAAATGCTGGATTTGGTATGACAGATAACGAGTTTAATGTATTGAAGCTAGCTTCCATGCAAACAGAGCTTGCAAAATTGATTAAAGGTGTGGAAGGGGTAAAGGATGCCCAAGTAATGATTACTCTGCCGGAAGAGGGAGTATTCCTTTCACAAAGCAATGAAACTGCAAGTGCAGCGATTGTTTTGAACACAGAGCCTGGGTACAAATTTACGGATTCACAGATTCTATCCTTGTATAACCTAGTTTCGAAGTCAATTCCGAATCTTCCTACCGAGGAAATTAGTATTAGAAACCAATACTTAGAGTACTTTGACTTAGAACAAGCAAATACAAACACAGCAGGTGCAAACGTCAGCGATCAAATGTCGATCAAGAAAACGATTGAACGTGATTTGCAACGTCAGGTACAAACAATGTTAGGTACTTTAATGGGGCAGGATAAAGTAGTTGTCTCTGTTACTACGGATATTGACTTCAAACAGGAAAATAGAGAAGAAAATTTAGTAGAACCTGTTGACGAAGAAAATATGGTGGGAATTGAAATTAGTGCGCAGCGTATTTCTGAAACCTTTACAGGTGAAAATCCTGTAGCAGGTGGTACTCCAACAACAGAAGATGCTACTGATAACTTTACTAACTATGTTGAAGGTTCCACATCAAACGGTGATTATGAGCGAAATGAAGATACGATTAATAGTGAAGTAAATCGTATCCGAAAAGAAATAGTAGAAAGTCCATATAAAATTAGAGATATAGGGATTCAAGTGATGGTAGAACCTCCTAATCCTGAGGATGTAACAACTATGCCGGACGGTGTAGAGCAAGATATAGAGCAAATTCTTGCAACAATTATCCGGACTTCTATTGATGAAGAAGCTGGTGGAGATTTGACAGAGGAATTATTGCAGGAAAAAATTGTCGTATCGGTACAACCGTTTAATGGAAAAGCAACTACTGTTGCAAGTACACAATCTACAATTCCTTGGTGGATCTATGTAATCGGAGGAATTTTACTTGTTGCCATAATACTTCTAGTAGTATCTTTACTTCGCTCTAGAAAAACCGATGAGGAAGAAATGTTTATTCTAGAAGAGCAACGTGAAGAGCTAAAAGTAGATGATATTAATACAGAAAAAGAAACTGAATCTACTTTAAGACGAAAACAATTAGAGAAAATGGCGAAAGATAAGCCAGAAGAATTTGCAAAGTTATTACGTACTTGGATAGCAGAGGATTAACTATTATTTTCAATATTATGTTAAAGCCTCGGGCGGGTGTCACAGATTTTAGACCAGGCTCGCTGGTTACAACATCTGGATACGATTACGCCGTGTCGTAATTAATTGGGAGGACGGCTATGAATAAGAAAGAAAAAGATTTAAGTGGGAAACAAAAAGCCGCGCTCTTATTAATTTCTCTCGGACCAGAAGTGTCTGCTTCTATTTATAAGCATTTGAATGAAGAAGAAATTGAGCGTTTAACTCTTGAAATTTCAGGTGTAAAAAAAGTAGAGCCTGAAATTAAAGAAGATATAATAGAAGAATTTCACAATATTGCATTAGCGCAGGACTATATTTCGCAGGGTGGGATTGGTTACGCGAAAACAGTTCTAGAAAAAGCTTTAGGTACAGATCATGCACAGGCTATTATTAATCGTCTTACTTCTTCCTTGCAAGTTCGACCATTTGATTTTGCCAGACGTGCAGAGCCAGCTCAGCTGTTTAATTTTATACAAAATGAACATCCGCAAACGATTGCCTTGATCCTTTCTTATTTAGAGGCGCAGCAGGCTGGAATCATTCTTTCTTCATTGCCGCAGGAAGTACAAGCGGATATTGCAAAAAGAATAGCTACAATGGATTCCACCTCGCCTGAAGTAATTAGTGAAATAGAGTCTGTACTGGAAAGAAAGCTATCTTCAACTGTAACGCAGGATTACACAGAAACTGGCGGTATCGATGCAGTAGTCGAAGTACTGAACGGTGTAGACCGAACAACAGAGAAAACAATATTGGATGCATTAGAAATTCAGGATCCAGAGCTTGCCGAAGAGATCAAGAAAAGAATGTTCGTATTCGAAGATATCGTTACGCTTGATAATCGCTCTATTCAACGAGTTATTCGTGACTGTGAAAACGAAGATTTACTTCTTTCTATGAAGGTTTCTAGTGAAGAGGTTAAAGATGTAATATTCCGAAATATGTCGGTACGTATGGCCGAAACGTTCAAAGAGGAAATGGAAATTATGGGACCTGTTCGCCTTCGTGATGTTGAAGAAGCTCAATCTCGTATTGTTACTGTAATTAGAAGGTTGGAAGACGCAGGCGAAATAATAATTGCTCGTGGCGGAGGAGATGACATCATTGTCTAAAATTTTCCGAAATGTATATTTGGATGAAACAAAAGAAAACTCAAAGCCCATTCAAATAAGGAATTTACGAGTTCAAGAAATGATGAAAACAGACGAGCCATTGACTCTAGATGTTCTTACACAAGAACGAAATAAAATGATGGAAGAAGTAAACGAAGAGATCGCTGAGAAAAGATCTTTCTTAACTAAAGACATAGAAGAGACTAAATTATATATCGAAAGTCAGTTAAATGATTGGGAGCAAGAGAAGGTATCTTATCAACAACAAGCGTATGATGAAGGCTTTATGCAAGGTATAGAAGAAGGTCGCTTAAAAGCGCAAGCAGATATGCAAAATTCATTGAAATTAGCTAATGATGCAATGAAAACTGCACATGAAAATGCTGCAAATTACTTACAGCAGCAAGAGCATGTCATTCTAGAACTAGCGATACGAACTGCAGAGAGAATTATTGCAACGAAGTTAGATGAAAATGATGAATTGTTTTTATCCATTGTTAAAAGAGGCTTAAAAGAAGCAAGAGAAATGAAAGAGATTAAACTATATGTTTCTCCAGTTTACTTTGAACTTGTTTCTAATAATAGGGAAGAACTTTCCTCCATTTTTCCGATAGATGTTCCTTTTATGATATTTGTTGATGAAGATATGAATGATACGGATTGTTATATTGAAACGAATCATGGAAGAATTGTCGTCAGTATTGATGAGCAAGTTCAAGAATTGCGAAGTAAGCTAGTAGATATTCTAGATAGTATGGAGTGAATGTGATGAAGGCTGTAGATTTGATTCAACAAATTTCGAACGTACCTACCTTTAAAAAATATGGTCGAGTTAGTCGAGTAGTTGGGTTAATGATTGAGTCACAAGGTCCTGAAAGTTCAGTTGGAGATGTTTGTAAAATTCACATTAACTCAACGAAATCAGGAGCCTCCGTAATTCTTGCTGAAGTGGTCGGATTTAAGGAAGAAATAGTCGTATTAATGCCTTACACAAATATTAGAGAAATTTCTACAGGTTGTTTAGTCGAAGGAACAAATAATCCATTAGAGATTAAGGTCGGTCCGGAACTAATTGGAAAAGTATTAGATTCGATGGGAAACCCAATAGATGGATCTGTATTGCCTAAAGGGTTAATGACAGTGGGAACCGAGAAAGATTCCCCTAATCCGTTAACAAGACCGCCTATAGAAGAACAAATCGAAGTGGGTGTAAAGGCGATAGATGGTATGCTAACGGTCGGAAAAGGTCAAAGGGTAGGTATTTTCGCTGGATCTGGAGTAGGAAAAAGTACATTACTGGGCATGATCGCTAGAAATACTAATGCAGACTTAAATGTCATCGCGCTAATCGGTGAACGAGGCAGAGAAGTTAGAGAGTTTATCGAAAGAGATTTAGGAAAAGAAGGATTGGAAAAATCCATCGTTGTAGCTGCTACCTCTGACCAACCAGCTTTGATGCGCATTAAAGGAGCTTTTACTGCTACAGCAATTGCAGAGTATTTCCGTGACAAAGGATTAAACGTCATGCTCATGATGGATTCCGTTACTCGTGTAGCAATGGCACAGCGTGAAGTAGGTCTTGCGGTTGGAGAGCCGCCAGCTACAAGAGGTTATACACCTTCCGTATTTTCTATTTTACCTAAGCTGCTAGAACGCACAGGCACAAATGAAAATGGAACGATCACTGCGTTTTACACAGTATTGGTTGATGGTGATGATATGAATGAACCAATAGCCGATACAGTCCGTGGTATTTTAGACGGTCATATTGTGTTAGATCGGTCCCTAGCCAATAAAGGACAGTATCCTGCGATCAATGTTTTGAAAAGCATCAGTCGATTGATGAATCATATTTCAGATGAAGATCATGTGAAGGCTGCAGAGAGGTTGAGAGACTTGTATTTTACGTACAATAAATCAGAAGATCTAATCAATATCGGTGCCTATAAACGTGGTACTTCTCGTGAAATTGATGAAGCGATACAGTATGAACCTTTAATAACATCTTTTCTAAAACAAGGATATTTGGATAAAGTGTCTTTAGAATCCTCCGTAGATGAATTAGTGAAATTATCAGGTGGTGTTTCATAAATGGTTGCCTATCAGTTTAAATTTGCAAAGGTTTTAACAATTCGTGAACAAGAAAAATCTGAAACCGAGTTAGCTTACAAAGAATCGGTATCGGCTTTTGAAAAAGTTGCATCTGAACTTTATAATTTGTTGAAAAAAAAAGAAGATACAGTAGACAATCAGAATAACCTTCTGACTTCAGGACTTTCCGTTGACAGTATCCATCATTATTCCAATTATATTGTTGGACTTCAAAAAAGAATAGACATTGTTCAAAAGGAAGTTATCCAAGCAAGATCAAAAATGAATTGGATGGAAGAGAGACTTCTCGAAAAATCATTAGAAGTGAGAAAGTTCGAAAAGATACAAGAAAAAGACCATGAACAGTTCCAACAAGAGCAACAAAGACTAGAAACCATTCAATTAGATGAAATATCTTCTTTGAAGTTTCAAAACAAAGAGATTAGGTGAGTAGAAGCATGGCTAAACGGAACAAACCAAATAAAAGCATTGAACAAAATAGTGGCGAAACAAAAGGTATAAGTAAAATAAAAATGTTTTTTTATTTGTTTATCATTCCTTTTTTATTTGCTTTACTTCTCATACTAGTAATTGCTCAAATAGCTAATATTAATGTTTTTGAAAAAGCAAAAGAGATCACTGGTTTTAGTGAAGAACAAGTTTTAACTGAAGACAAAAAGACAGAAGTACTAGAAGAGCGGGTTGTTACCCTACAAGCAGAGATTCAACAAAAAGAAGCACAAATTGACAAAGTTCAAACAGAATTACAGAATTCTGCAAATGAGAAAGAAGCCCTCTTAATAGAACAAGAACGATTATTAAATGAAATTGCAAAATTAACTAGAGACCAAGAGAGTGCAAAGCGAGATTATGCAGAAATCGTTTCAACTTTTGAAAAAATGTCAGCAAAAACTGCCGCTCCTGTAATTACAAAAATGAGTGACGCAGAGGCTTTACGAATTTTAACAAGTCTTAAACCAGATACAGTGGCGAGTATATACGAGAAAATGACGCCAGAAGATGCTGCCAAGTATACAGAATTGATGTCGAAACAGTAATAATAATCCATTGAGGGGAGGTGAAAAAACGTGAAAATGCCATTGATCGTTAACCCAACTATAAATGCAAATACTCAAGTAGGTAGCAAGCTGCAAACTAATATGAATAGCAGTCAGAAATTTGGTTCTGTATTTGGACAAATCTTATCCAATTCACAGATTCAACCAATTTCTACACCACAAGCAAACGTTGAAGGAAATGATCTGCAGGATATGCTGCCAATCCTTAATGTAAATTCGATTGAAGAGCTTAAATCATTACTAGGTACAGATGAATTAACTGTTAGCCATAAGGAATTAAAAGGGCTCTTAGATAAAATTCTTGATGTAGATAATAATACTGATTCTAATGGTGAAATAGAGTCAAATGTCTGGGATTTACTTGCTGGAATAAATGAACAAGCAACTAAAATTATAGATGCGCTCATTTCTTCTCTGAAGGGACAAGGACCGAGCAGTGAAACTGAAGCTAGACAAGCAGTGGAGCTATTAAAAACGGTTCAATTAATCGGAAACAAATCAGATTTAGGCATCAAAGAAGAATCTACACTTTTTGATCTCAAGCAACTACTTGTAAATATGAAAGAAACCATAAGCAAAATACCAACAAATGATACAGCTTTAATACCACAATTATTAAAACAGCCGATTATTCAAACGCAAATGGTAGTTAAACCGACTGCTAACTCTGCTCAACCAGAGCTAGTAACAGAAGTGAAAGAAATTACAACAAATATACAAGGTAGTACTACTACAGTTATTCAAACGAAAGTTGAAACAGTTTCCCTAACATTACCAACGGATAAGGCCGCACAGTCAGAAGAATTCATAAAAGAATTACAAAAAGTGATGAACCGTGTGCAATTTGGATTTGCAGGTGGAGCTAACAGACTAGTTTTAAAACTATTTCCAGAGCAGCTTGGTACCATTCGTATTGAGTTGATTCAAAAAGACGGAATGCTTACTGCAAAAATATTAGCTTCAACAGCACTTGGCAAAGAAATGTTAGATTCAAATTCAAGTCAATTGCGACAAGGTTTTGCTGGTCAAAATATACAATTAGAGAAGCTAGAAATAACACAAGCTTTACAAGATTCTACAAGGCAAGAAAAGAACCAAGATTTCCAACAATCATTCAATCAACAGCAAGAACGACAAGAAAATAGTAAAGAAGAAATAGAAGAACAGTTTTCATTCCAAGAATTCTTAGAAGAAATGGAGGTCTAGAAAGTGGCTGAAATGACTAAAATTACCGACAGTATGTATTTATCCAATCAGGTGAAAAAAACTACTACGACTGGAAATAGTACATTAGGAAAGGATGCATTTTTAAAAATTCTAATGACACAGCTTCAAAACCAAGATCCAACGAAACCAATGGATGATTCACAATTCATTGCTCAGATGGCGCAATTTTCTTCATTAGAACAAATGACAAATTTAACGGAAGCATTTAAGGAATTCGCTGCTGTGCAAGAGCAAAGTCAAATGATTGAATTCAGTAGCTTTGTTGGTAAAAACGTAAAATGGCATGAACTGACAGACAAAAAAGATGAAAATGGTAATCCGATTACAAGTGAGGGTACTGGGGCGATTACAGGTATTAGATTTATAAACGGAAAAGTTGAATTCACTTTGGTAGGCGGGAAAGTTATTAACCCGGGTAATATATCCGAAGTACTTTCTGGTGGTTTAAACTCTAATTCTAATAGTTTAGTTGACGCTAGCCTGTTAATTGGTAAAATAATAAGTTATACTCCTGCTGGCACAGATACAGAAACACCAAGTGAAACTTCCGCAACTGTTGAATCAGTGAGCAAAAAAAGTGGAAATATCGTTTATAACTTAAGTAATGGTACATCCATAACGGCAGATCAAATAACATCCATAAGTAAATAAGAACGGAGACATGCAATGGACAACATTTCTGTAAATCGTGTTCCGCTGCATACAAATATCCGTCAACCAATCACATCAAGCCAAGTAGCTTCACAAAAACAATCTTTCTTACAGCATTTACATGAAGCATCTGTCAACACTGAGCTAAAGGTAAGCAAGCATGCAAATCAGCGCTTGCAGGAAAGAAATATATATATTTCAGAAGCCGAGTGGAAAATAGTAAGCGAAAAAGTTTCAGAAGCGCGCTCTAAAGGTGTGAACGACTCACTAGTTTTGATGGATCAAGCAGCATTAATCGTCAGTGCGAAGAACTCCACTGTCATTACCGCAATGAATCGCACGGAAGCGAAAGACCAATTATTCACAAATATTGACGGTACAATCGTACTAAACTAAAAAAATTATAGCAGGACCTGTAAAGGATGCTATGTGCAGCCGACTGATTGAAGCTAGCACACAAATTGAAGGGAGAAAAAATTAATGATTCGCTCAATGTACTCAGGTATTTCAGGCTTAAAAAACTTCCAAACAAAATTGGATGTAATAGGGAACAACATCTCTAACGTAAACACATATGGATTTAAAAAAGGTCGTACGGTTTTTAAAGATCTTATTTCACAGACGACATCTGGAGCATCTGGTGCCTCTGCTAATCAAGGTGGGGTAAATCCAAAACAAGTAGGATTAGGGTCTCAATTAGCTTCTATTGATACAATTCATACCGGAGGTTCTTTACAATCAACAGGTAATACTCTTGACCTTGCTTTATCGGGAGATGGTTTTTTTATAGTTGGTGAATCTTCAGCAAAACCAGCACCGGGAACTAACGTTACTCTAGATAATTTACAATATACCCGGGCTGGGAACTTCTATATGGATGCGAATGGTTATTTAGTTAATGGGGATGGGAAATATGTGTATGGCTTCACTGAAAATAGCGCCAATACTGGTGCGACATCAACTCCAGTAACAGGTCCGCCAACATACTCAGTTCCAACTGGTGGGACTTTACCAACAAATGGAGTAGGTCCAATTCGTATTCCAACAAATGCTAAGAGTATGTCTGTATCTCAAGATGGTACTGTAACTTTTGTAGATGCAAATAATAATCTTCAAAACGCTGGTAAATTAGTGACTGCTAAGTTTCCTAATCCAGGAGGTTTAGAGAAATCTGGCAGTAACTACTATACTCCAAGTAGTAATTCTGGAACAGCATTGTACACATTTGCATCAGAAAATGGTGCTGGTACGATAAACTCTGGTTTCCTAGAAATGTCTAACGTTGATCTATCTGAAGAATTCACAGACATGATTGTTGCGCAGCGTGGATTCCAAGCGAACACTCGTATTATCACAACTTCTGATTCGATTTTAGAAGAGCTTATTAACCTAAAACGTTAAAATGAGTCAATTTTCGATCACTTTTTTTAAATAAAGTTGACGCAGTTGATTGGAGCGGTAGGCGGCGACTCCAGCGGGAACAGCAAATGTTTTCTGTCCCGATAGCGAAGCGACAGGTACACGAGCGAGAGGCTACAGGCTCGAGCCGTGCCCGCGGAAAGCGTCCTCCTAGAACGGAAATCAGCTGCAAAAGGGTACACTATTGAACATTATATGAAATTGATTCAATCTATTAAACTTTAAACTTATTGCAAGGGAGGGTTGGGCCGTTCCTTAAAAGGCCCGGCCCTTCATAATGATTAATCTGACTCGTTTAAACGGCAAGGAGTTTTCGTTAAATGCTCTGTACATAGAGACTGTGGAGTCTTTCCCAGATACGACGATTACACTCACAAATGGTCATAAATATGTTGCGTTGGAATCTAGGGAAGAAGTATACTTCAAAATTTCTCAGTTTTACAAAGAAATACATATATTATCGAACCCCCATATAAGAGGTGAACAAGATGAAGAGTAAAAACAAACTATTAACCATTATGCTTATTATTTTAGTTTCGATCACATTAGTAGGTGTAGTCGCTTTACTAATCGTAATGCAGTTAAACAAAACAGAGGATTCCAAGGAACCTACCATTGACGAAATTATCGAATCCTCTGTAGATATACCGGAAATAACTACGAATCTAGCTGCCAATAAATTTATCCGTATTTCCCTAAAGGTTCAAACGGATAGTGTAGAGGCTGCAGAAGAGTTAACGAAAAGAGATTTCCAAGTGAAAAATATTGTTATTACAGAGCTTTCAGAAATGACTCCTGAAGACTTAAGTGGTAAAGAGGGTAAAGCGATGTTTGAATCTGCTTTAAAAACAAAAATAGGTGAGCTAATGGATAGTGGAGAAATTCAACAAGTTTATATAACTTCTTATATTATTCAATAAAGCAATTTTTTTAAGATGGAGGTGGGCAGATTGGCAGGAGATATTTTATCTCAATCAGAAATAGATGCGTTGTTAAGTGCACTCTCAACAGGTGAAATGACAGCAGATGAAATGAAAAGTGAGCAAGAAGCAAAGAAAGTAAGAACGTACGATTTTAAAAGAGCACTTCGCTTTTCAAAAGATCAGATTCGAAGCTTGACGAGAATCCATGAAAACTTTGCTCGTCTATTAACTACATTTTTTTCTGCCCAGTTAAGATCATATGTGCAAATTTCGGTCGTTTCAGTCGATCAAATTCCGTTCGAAGAGTTTATCCGCTCGGTTCCACATATGACATTGATCAATGTGTTTGAAGTTCCACCACTTGAAGGGAATATATTGATGGAGATTAATCCTAATATTGCATATTCCATGCTTGATCTAATGATGGGTGGAAAAGGACAAGCACATACAAAAGTGGATAATTTAACGGAAATAGAAACGAAAATAATGACGAACTTGTTTGAGCGTTCGTTTGATAATTTACGAGAAGCATGGATAAATATTGCAGATATAGATCCCATTCTTACAGAGTTAGAAGTAAATCCTCAATTTTTACAAATGATTTCTCCAAATGAAACAGTTGTTGTAATTTCATTTAACACTATTATCGGAGAAACTAGTGGAATGATTAATATATGTATCCCACACGTAGTACTTGAACCAATTGTTCCTAATCTATCTGTACGTTACTGGATGCAAACAAATAAAAAAGAAGTATCACCCGAACAGCTAGCTGTTCTGCAAAAACGTGTAAAAGCAGCAGAAATTCCTATTGTTGCAGAGATTGGCACAACTGATATTTCGATAGAAGATCTATTGTACTTACAATTAGGTGACGTAATTCAATTAAACACTAAAATTGATGACCCACTAACTGTTAAAGTTGGCGGTATGCCTAAATTTATTGGTCAACCTGGTAAACTAAAAAAACGAATGGCTGTACAAGTCATTGAAACTGTGAAAGGAGGAGAGGATGATGATGAGTGATGATATGCTCTCCCAAGAAGAAATTGAGGCCCTCCTTAGAGGAACAAATATAAATGAGGAAGCTACAAAAGAAAATGGTACAGAAGATATTAAAATAGACGATTACTTAGATTCATTTGCTCAAGATACACTAGGAGAAATCGGTAATATTTCCTTTGGTAGTTCCGCTACAGCCCTTTCTTCTCTTTTAGGACAAAAAGTAGATATCACGACACCTAATCTTAGTATGATTAACCGAAGAAAATTGAAAGAAGAATTTCCACATCCATATGTTGCAGTCCAGGTACAATATACTACTGGACTAATCGGTATGAATCTTCTCGTTATAAAGCAGTCAGACGCTGCTATTATAGCTGACCTAATGCTTGGTGGAGATGGTTTAGCTCCAAGACCCGAGCTAAGTGAAATTCAGTTAAGCGCAGTTCAGGAAGCTATGAACCAAATGATGGGTTCAGCCGCTACGTCCATGTCCACTGTTTTCAATAAGAAAGTGGATATTTCGCCACCTACTATCGACCTTATGAACCTTATGCAAGATGAAGGAACGGAAGCAATTCCAGCAGATGAAATGCTGATTAAAGTATCCTTCCGTCTTAAGATTGGGGAGTTAATAGATTCAAATATTATGCAGCTGTTGCCTTTAGAGTTTGGACTTAACTTAGTGAAATCATTATTAGGTGAAGAGGAACCAGAGGTCGCTGCTACAATTACAGAAGAAAAAGTATATCAAGCGCCTGAACAACAGCAGCCTACTACCCAAGCACAGCAAGTGACAGCAATGTCGCCGCAAGCTCCTATGCAATTTACTCAGCAGCCATCACGACCACAAGCACCACCAGTGGAAGTACAGCAAGCTCAGTTTGCAAGCTTTGACGCACCAAGTTTGACGCAAAATGAGTCAAGAAATTTGAATTTGCTACTTGATATTCCTCTTCAAGTAACAGTAGAATTAGGTCGTACTAAGAGAACTGTTAAAGATATTTTGGAACTAACAAGTGGATCTATTATTGAACTCGACAAACTAGCTGGTGAGCCAGTAGATATTTTAGTTAATAATCGACATATAGCTAAAGGAGAAGTCGTTGTTATAGATGAGAATTTTGGCGTTCGAATTACAGATATTTTAAGTCAGGCAGAACGTATAAATAATTTAAGATAAGCACTGGAGGAGACATACTATGTCGAAAAGAATTTTAATAGTAGATGATGCAGCATTTATGAGAATGATGATTAAAGATATTTTAAGTAAAAATGGCTTTGAAGTTGTAGGAGAAGCAGCTGATGGTGTTCAAGCAATCGAAAAGTACAATGAGCTTAAACCGGATTTAGTAACAATGGATATTACAATGCCGGAAATGGACGGAATTGCGGCTTTAAAAGAGATTAAAGCAAAAAATCCATCTGCTACAATCATTATGTGCTCTGCAATGGGGCAGCAAGCTATGGTAATTGATGCAATCCAGGCTGGGGCAAAAGATTTCATCGTAAAACCATTCCAAGCTGATCGTGTAATTGAAGCAATTTCCAAAGCATTAGGGTAATGAAATGATGAGGAAATTTTCCTTAATATTAAGTGTTCTTTTTTTGTTAACATTCGCAAATCAGCTAGATGTAAGAGCAGTGTCAGATTCGAATGAGAGTATAGATGAATACTTAAAGAATTTGAACAAGGATGAAAATAATGAAAAAGAGTCTAAATCAAATCTAGAAGAAGCTCCAGAAACGACCGATGAACCCGTTTCTGTGGGTGTTTCTGTTACAGCCTGGGATTATATTAAAATGATTTTTGCACTTTTATTTGTTATAGCTTTGTTATATGGATTACTTCGTTTTGTAAATAGCAGAAATAAAACCTTTCAAACCAATCAGCTGATTCAAAATCTAGGTGGTGTTGGAGTTGGACAAGGGAAATCACTACAGCTAATGAAAGTAGGTAATTACATCTACTTAGTAGGCATTGGAGAAGATATTACTTTGTTAAAAGAAATAACTGATCCAGCAGAAATAGAAAATCTAAATAAAATATACGAAGAAAAAGTAGATATTGGAAATAGTATTCCATATATATCTGAACTTATAGGTCGCTTGAGAGAGAAAGGAACTACCAATACGAAGAGAGAGAGTAAGGAACCTTCGTTTGACGAGACCTTTCAGAAAAGATTACAAGAAATTCAAAAAGACCGTAGTAATGTATTAAAGGATTGGAAGACGAAGGAGCGCGATAACAATGAATGAATTTGTCCAGTTTTTCTCGGACAGCGACCCATCAAATCTCTCCACTTCTATAAAATTAATGCTATTGCTGACGGTTTTATCTTTAGCTCCAAGTATTTTAATATTGATGACGTCCTTTGCTAGAATAGTTATTATTCTATCATTTGTTCGAACAGCACTGGCTACTAATCAGATGCCGCCGAACCAAGTAATTGTAGGTTTAGCCTTATTTTTAACTTTTTTTATCATGGCACCAACGTTACAACAAGTAAATGAACAAGCATTAACACCTTTGTTCGATGAAGATATTACGTTAGAACAAGCATATGAAAATGCTAGTGGACCTTTCAAAGAATTTATGAGTAAGCACACTAGGCAAAAAGATTTAGAACTTTTCTTACGATATTCAGAAGCTGAAAGACCTGAAACGCTTGAGGATATCCCTTTAACTGTTATGGTACCTGCTTTCGCACTAAGTGAAATTAAAACAGCATTTCAAATTGGTTTTATGATTTTTATCCCTTTTTTAGTAATTGATATGATCGTGGCGAGTGTACTGATGTCAATGGGTATGATGATGTTACCGCCAGTTATGATTTCTCTACCTTTTAAAATATTATTATTCGTTTTGGTGGATGGTTGGTATTTAGTTATGAAGTCTATATTACAAAGTTTTTAGGAGCTGAAAGTATTGAATAATGAAATGGTAATTTCAATTGCAGAACGAGCAATTTGGGTCATTCTTCTTGCATCAGGTCCTCTTCTTTTAGTTGCTTTAATTACAGGTCTTGCAGTGAGTATTTTTCAGGCAACTACACAAATTCAAGAACAAACACTTGCATTTGTTCCGAAAATTATAGCTGTACTTGTCGCTCTTGTTTTCTTTGGTCCCTGGATGCTTTCCCAAGTAACCACGTATGCAGCAGATATTTTTGAGAATTTAATTCGATACATTGGTTGATTCAATGGATGCCATCTTACCAAATTTAACTGTATTATTACTTATTATTGCTCGTGTTTCTGCATTTTTTGTCGTATTACCACTTTTCTCGCATCGAACAATACCCGCAAGTCATAGGATAGCCTTTGCTGTAGTGCTCTCCTGGATGATGTATTATACCCTTGATGTAGAGCCGTTTGAGGTAAATGGAGACTATATTCTATTAATTATTAAAGAAGTTATTTTCGGATTATTTATTGGTTTGCTTGCTTATATCATTATGTCAGCTGTTCAAATTGCAGGTGGATTTATCGACTTTCAGATGGGATTTGCGATGGCCAATGTAATTGATCCACAGACAGGTGCTCAAAGTCCGTTAATTGGTCAATTTTTAAATACTTTAGCATTGTTGCTATTATTGGCTTTAAATGGACATCATTTATTGTTAGATGGTATTTTCTATAGCTATCAATTTATGCCGATGGAAATGACTTGGCCAGCATTTGGCCAGGAAAATTATGTAGAATTCATTATGAAAA
This sequence comes from Psychrobacillus sp. NPDC096623, assembly GCF_044762655.1. Taxonomy (NCBI): domain Bacteria; kingdom Bacillati; phylum Bacillota; class Bacilli; order Caryophanales; family Bacillaceae; genus Psychrobacillus; species Psychrobacillus sp. NPDC096623. Next base: position 132,022 of record NZ_JBIWER010000001.1, on the reverse strand, counting down.
CTTTTGCAGGGGTTTTTGCTGTAGCATTTCAAATGTCCATACCAATAGTCGCAACAATATTTCTTGTGGATATAGCCCTTGGTATTACCGCTAGGACTGTACCTCAGTTGAATATCTTTGTTATAGGATTTCCGATAAAAATTGGAGTAGGGTTTTTAGTTCTTCTCGTGATGATGGGAGTGCTATTGGCTGTTGTACAGAAGGTTTTTGAAATTTTGGTTATTGCTATGCGGGACTTAATGATAATTTTAGGTGGTGGCTAATATGATTAATCTGCGCTTAGATCTCCAGTATTTTGCGGGAGAAAAAACAGAAAAAGCTACTCCTAAAAAGAGGCAGGATTCTCGTAAAAAAGGACAAGTATTAAAAAGTCCTGATGTGACTAGTGCGATTGTATTACTCACTGTTTTCGTATTTTTATTTTTCTTTGCTAGTTTTTTAAGAACTGAGATTTTTTCATTCTTCAGTGTAACGTTTACGAAGTATATGTTAATAGAAACGTTGACAATTGATACAGCCATAATCATTTATAAGGATATGCTTCTTGAAATGGCGGTAATTTTATTGCCAATAATGTTGGTAGCTGTGGTAGCTGCAGTAGCTGCAAACTTTTTTCAGTTTGGTTTACTGTTTACTACTGAGCCATTGAAGTTCGATTTGAAGAAGATTGATCCTATAAAAGGTCTTAAAAGAATCTTTTCGCTTAAAGCAATTATAGAGCTATTAAAATCGATTTTGAAAATATCATTTATTGGTTCTGTAACTACTTTAATATTGTGGACTAATTTGGAAAAGGTCTTATCTCTATCATTCAAATCAGCTTGGGATACACTGGCCACTGTTGGTTGGTTAACTGGAATGATGGGTATCACTGCTTCTTGTGTTTTATTATTTATTTCCATTTTGGATTTCTTTTATCAAAAGTTTGACTATGAAAAAAATCTTAAGATGTCTAAGCAAGATATTAAAGATGAACATAAAAACTCGGATGGAGATCCAATTATTAAATCGCGTATTAGGCAAAGGCAAAGAGAGATGGCAATGCGTCGTATGATGCAAGAAATACCGACAGCCGATGTGGTCATAACGAATCCTACTCACTTTGCAATAGCTTTAAAATACGATGATGAATCGATGGATGCTCCAACGGTAGTAGCGAAGGGTGCAGATTTTGTAGCACAAAAGATCAAGTTAATTGCAAAGGAAAATAATGTCGTCATGGTGGAAAATAGACCTCTTGCTCGTTCGATGTATGACCAAGTAGAAGTTGGTCAACGGATTCCAGACGAATTTTTCAAAGCAGTGGCGGAAGTTTTAGCTTACGTATATCGTATTAAACAAAAAATTTAAATGGTAAAGATAGAGGTGGAAGTATATGCAAGTCCGCGATATAACCGTATTGGCAGCTGTAATATCTATTGTGGCGATGCTCGTAATACCTCTTCCTCATTGGTTAATAAGTTTTCTTATTATTATAAATATTACGATTGCCTTATTAATATTGATGACTGCTATGAATATGAAAGAGGCTTTAGAGTTCTCTGTATTTCCAACGATCGTTTTACTCGTTACATTGTTTAGACTTGCATTGAATATTTCCACCACAAGAGCAATCTTAGCAGAGGGTGATGCGGGTAAAGTAGTTGAAACCTTCGGTACATTTGTTACGGGTGGGAATATGCTCGTTGGTTTAGTTGTATTTGCTATTTTAGTAATAATAAACTTTATCGTAATTACAAAAGGTGCTGAGCGTGTTTCTGAGGTTGCCGCTCGTTTCACATTAGATGCGATGCCGGGTAAACAAATGAGTATCGATGCAGATTTAAACGCTGGAATGATTTCCGAGAAAGAAGCTCGTGAAAGACGTGAAAAGGTTAGTGGTGAAGCAGACTTTTACGGTGCAATGGATGGGGCTACTAAGTTTGTAAAAGGAGATGCTATTGCAGGGATCATCATTGTTATTATCAACTTGCTATTCGGTATAATTATCGGGGTTGTACAATTCGGTCTACCTTTTGGTGAAGCTGCTGTACTATTTTCAACACTCACAGTCGGTGACGGGCTCGTTTCACAAATTCCAGCATTATTAATATCCACTGCTACTGGGATTGTCGTTACGCGAGCAGCATCTAAAGGTAATCTTGGCGGGGATATTACAGATCAGCTATTTAATCAGCCTAAACTTCTGTATGTTGCTGCTGCGACAATTACACTACTAGGTATCGTTACGCCGATTGGCTTAGTTCTAACATTGCCTATTGCAATAGTACTCGCGGTAGGAGCATTTATGATAAGTAAGGCAAATAAAGAAGATCTAGATGATATAGAAGTATTTGAAGAGGAAGTAACAACAGATAGTATGAAGAGTCCAGAAAATGTTATCAATCTATTAAATGTGGATCCAATCGAATTCGAGTTTGGTTATGGATTAATACCACTAGTGGATGCTGCACAGGGTGGAGATCTATTAGATCGTGTGGTAATGATCCGAAGACAGCTTGCACTGGAATTAGGGGTAGTTATTCCCGTAGTTCGAATACGTGATAATATACAGCTTCAACCAAACGAATATCGTATTAAGATTAAAGGCAATGAAATGGCAAGAGGAGAGCTCCTTTTAGATCATTACTTGGCTATGAGTCCTGGTGACGATGATACGATCGAAGGGATAGATACTGTAGAACCTTCCTTTGGATTACCTGCGAAATGGATTACGGAGTCAGTGAAGGAAGAAGCGGAAATACTTGGATATACAGTTGTCGATCCTCCTAGCGTTGTTTCAACTCATATGACTGAAATTATTCGAAATAATGCTCATGAATTATTAGGTCGCCAAGAAACAAAACAATTAATCGATCATATAAGAGAGACTTACCCAATACTAGTAGACGAATTAACACCAACGCCATTGACAGTAGGAGAAATTCAAAAAATATTGAGCAATCTTCTAAGAGAGCATGTATCTATTCGAAATTTGCCAATTATATTTGAAACCCTTGCAGACTATTCAAAAATGACCTCGGATGCCGATGTATTAACTGAATACTCTCGACAATCTTTAGCGAAGCAAATTACAGCACAATACGCTGGTTCGAGTAATGTGCTAAAAGTGTTAACGGTATCTGGGAGAGTAGAAAAACTAATTGCGGACAGCATTCAGCAAACGGAACATGGTAATTATTTATCTATAGATCCAAGTGATTCTCAGGCAATTTTAGAGTCTATGGCAAAAGAAATAGAACGTGCTTCTATGATGGAGCAGTCACCAATTATTCTTTGTTCGCCTGCTGTAAGAATGTATGTTAGACAAATGACAGAAAGATATTTCCCACATGTACCAATTCTTTCTTATAATGAACTAGAATCCTCAATTGAGGTACAAAGTGTCGGGGTGGTGAATGTAGATTGAAGATGAAAAAATATACAGCTAGTACAATGCCAGAAGCTATGAAGTTAATCCGAAAAGAACTAGGGGATGAGGCAGTAATATTAAGTTCAAAGGTTGTCTTTTCGAAAGGGTTTATAGGTTTGTTTAAGAAAAAATCGATTGAAGTATTAGCTGGGATGGATACATTAGAACAGTCAAATAATACATTTGAGGTGCCTGCTATTGTGCCTCAAGAATCTCAAAATGTTTCTGTAGAGATAAAAAAAGAACTAGAAGACTTAAAACAATTAGTAAAAAATATAGGGCGTCCTGAAATGTTAAGTCCATATCCAACAGAAATGAAAACTCTTATGGATTTTTTACAAGAGCAAGAATTGTCAGAGGAGCTTATCACACCTGTTAGTGATGAGCTTTTTGTACATTGGAAAAGAAATTCGGCAGACTTTGAAATGGAAACTCAAATTGCCGTAATCAAAAACTTTCTAAAAACTCAATTGGAGCATCTACCATTCGGTGGAATATCGTATACGAAAAAGTACATTAATGTACTCGGACCGACAGGTGTAGGTAAAACGACGACGATCGCAAAGATGGCTGCAAGAGCAGTTTTAGAAAAAAAGAAAAAAGTTGGCTTTATTACAACGGATACATACCGGATAGCTGCAATTGAACAACTTAAAACTTATGCAGGTTTACTTCAAGCTCCTATTGAAATTGTCTATAGTGAAAAGGATTTACAAGAAGCAATGGTAAAGTTTGAAAAGTTAGATATTGTATTTATAGATACTGCAGGAAGAAACTATAAAGAAACTAAATTTGTAAGAGATTTGCAAAAATTAATAGAGTTTGAAGTGGATACAGAAACCTTCTTAGTACTCTCGTCGACCTCTAAACAAAAGGACATGGAAGTAATCATCGAACAATTTAGTGAATTTCCTATTGAAAAATTTATATTTACTAAAGTAGATGAAACAAATACTATTGGTTCTCTTATCAATTTAATGGTTAAATATAATAAAGGACTTGCTTACTATACAGATGGTCAAGAAGTCCCGGAAGATATCATGGAAGCTAGTCACGAAGAATTACTCACATTATTTTTAAAGGGGATTCGTCATGAGAGATCAAGCTGAAGAACTTAGAATGAAAATGCTAAGAAACCAAAATAAGCTTGGACGATCAATAGCGGTAGTTAGTGGTAAAGGTGGAGTGGGGAAAAGTAATTTTTCGATAAATTTTACTACAACATTAAGTGGGCAAGGAAAAAAAGTTGTGCTAATTGATATGGATATTGGTATGGGAAATATTCATATATTACTCGGAAAATCTGTTCCTACTAATTTAAAAGATTACTTAGTCGGAGATCAGCCATTAGAATCAGTAATCTTTGAAGGACCAAACGACCTACAATATATATCAGGTGGGTCAGGGTTAAATGGCGTAATGGAATGGACCGACGAAATGTTTGAGCGTTTAATCGAGGCATTTGAATACTTACAGAAAACCTTCGATTATATTGTTTTTGACATGGGAGCGGGTGCGACAAGTCAGACATTGAATTTGTTAGTTTCTGTTGACGATATTATTGTAATAACAACGGCAGAACCAACATCTATCACTGATGCCTATTCTATGATGAAATTTATTTACTATAAAGATTCTGATAAAAACTTCTTCCTTATTTGCAATAGGGCATTTACTGATGAGGAGGGAGTAGAAACAACTGAACGATTAAAGCAGGCAATGTCCAAGTTTCTTTCCAAAGAGATTACTGTACTTGGTGTCCTGCCAGAGGATACAATTGTTCGAAAAGCTGTAAGGGAGCAAATACCATTTTCTATTTTATATCCCCAAGCTGAAATTACTAAAAAACTAAAACAAATTGCAGCTGCATTTACTGATTTTGAATATACGGAAGAATCTATTCCGAAGCACAATAAATTCATATCTCGATTAAAAAGTCTTTTTTCTCAGAAGGGCGTGAGATGATGAACGTTGCATTAAAAAAGAAGCTATTAATAGTAGATGATTCTGCATTCATGCGAAAGCTTATTAGTGATTTCTTTACTGATAGCAAATTGATAGAAGTTATTGGAATCGCTAGGAATGGCCAGGACGCAATAGAAAAGATAAAAGCGCTACAGCCGGATGTTCTCACACTGGACGTTGAAATGCCCGTGATGAATGGTTTAGAGGCACTACGCAGAATAATGACAGATACGCCAGTTCCTGTTGTTATGCTATCAAGTACAACAAAAAGTGGAGCGGAAAGTACTATGCAAGCGATGGAATATGGAGCAGTTGATTTTATCGCAAAGCCAAGTGGGACCATTTCATTAGATTTACATAAGATTAAAGAGGAATTAGTGGAAAAAGTAGAAAATGCAGCGCAAGTATCCATCCATAAAATGAAGAAACATTCACCAATACCTTTAATTAATAGTACACCGAAAAGTATGGAAGTAAAAAGCATATCAAACACTTCTAATGCTATCAAATGGGACATGGCGAATAAGAAAATGGTCCTAATAGGAACTTCAACAGGTGGTCCACGAGCTCTTCAAGAAGTAATAACAAAACTGCCAGGTGATATGCAGGCACCAGTTTTAATCGTTCAACATATGCCCGCTGGGTTTACAAAATCATTGGCACAAAGGCTTAATCAGTTATCCGAACTTGAGGTGAAAGAAGCCGAGGATGGTGATTTACTTCAAAATGGACATGCCTATATTGCACCTGGAGGCTTTCATATGCGCATCCAGAAAAGAATTTCCTCTTATTATATTGTACTAGATGACAAAGTGGCCCCACGAGCGGGCCATAGACCAGCTGTCGATGTTCTTTTTGAGGATAATAGCCAGTTTAATGATTTCGATAAAATTGCTGTTATTATGACAGGAATGGGATCTGATGGGTCTCTTGGTTTAAAACAATTAAAAAAGAGCGGAAATGTCGTGGCAATTGCAGAAGCGGCGAGTACATGTATTGTTTACGGGATGCCTAAGGCGGCAGTGGAAACAAAATTAGTAAATGAAGTAGTGGATTTAGATCAAATTGCAAAAACCATCATACAATATCTACCTTAAAGGGGTGTTTAACCATGGATACAAATCAATATTTGGAGATGTTTATAGAAGAAAGTAAGGAACATTTACAAGCTTGTAATGAACATTTATTAGAATTAGAAAAAAATCCTGAAAACATAGCAATTGTTAATGAAGTATTCCGCTCTGCTCATACTTTAAAAGGTATGTCTGCAACTATGGGCTATGAAGATATCGCAAATTTAACGCATAAGATGGAAAATGTTTTAGATGAAATTAGAAATAGCCGTTTACATGTAACAGCAGAATTATTAGACGTTGTTTTCGTTGCAGTCGATCAGCTGGAAGCAATGGTATTAGATATCGCGGCAGGTGGAAAAGGTAAGCTGGATGTAACTGATACTGTTCAAAAATTACATAAAATAGAAACTGGTGAAGAAATCCCAGTTGCTGCTACTACGGCAGAACCCGCTGTTATAAATGAGGTTGCTCAAGATAACTGGTTATCCTATGACGATTATGAAATGACAGTCATTGAACAATCAGTTGAACAGGATTTCTATACGTATGAAATTTCTGTCAAGCTGCGTGAAGATTGCTTATTAAAAGCTGCAAGGGTATATATGGTTTTTGAATTGTTAGAGAAAATGGGAGACGTTATAAAATCCTCTCCATCTGTAGAAAAGCTTGAGGCTGAAGATTTTGATGAAATCTTCTATGTAGCTTTAGTTACAAATGAGCCTTCAGAAGATGTACAAAAGAAATTAATGAAAGTCTCCGAAGTAACAGAAGTACTCGTGAAGTCAGTGACAATAGAACAGCTTAAAAAACGTAATAATTTAGAGTTGAACAATGTAGAAGAGACTCCAGTCATTGAAAATTCAGTTGTCCTAGTAGAGCAGAAACAACAGACAGAGGAAGTAAAATCTGCTGAAAAATCAACTTCATCTAAAAACAACCAAGCTCAATCTAGTAAAACCATTCGAGTGAACATTGAGCGATTAGATATATTGATGAACTTATTTGAAGAGTTAGTAATTGACCGCGGTCGCTTGCAGTCTATTTCAGAAGATTTACATAATAGCGAATTAGATGAAACAGTAGAGCGCATGTCACGTATAACTGGTGATTTACAAAATATTATACTAAATATGCGTATGGTTCCTGTTGACACAGTATTTAATAGATTCCCGCGAATGGTACGTCAGTTAGCGAGAGATTTAAACAAAAAAATTAATTTAGAAGTGGTCGGTGCTGAAACGGAATTAGACCGAACAGTTATTGATGAGATTGGAGATCCACTTGTACATTTAATAAGAAATTCCTTAGATCATGGAGTAGAAAGCCCTGAAATCCGTTTAGCTAATGGTAAACCAGAGGAAGGCACAGTCGTACTTCGTGCATACCATAGCGGCAATCATGTGTTTATTGAGATTGAAGATGATGGTGCTGGGATCAACCGTGAAAAAGTACTGAAAAAAGCTATATCCAAAGGAATAGTTTCAAATGAAGTGGCTCAAACGTTAAACGACAAACAAGTGGCAGAGTTAATTCTTTCTTCCGGGTTCTCTACAGCAGATGTCATTTCAGACGTTTCCGGCAGAGGTGTTGGATTAGATGTAGTAAAAACGACAATTGAATCACTTGGTGGTACTATTGATATTTCGTCCACGGAAGGGAAAGGGTCATTATTCTCTATTCAATTACCATTAACACTTTCCATTATTTCTGTCATGTTAGTGGAGCTTGGTGAGGAAATTTACGCTATACCACTTTCTTCGATCATCGAGACTGCAATCATTCGAGCTTCGGATATATTAAATGCACATAACCAAAAAGTGATTGATTTCCGTGGAAAGGTTGTTCCATTAGTATTTTTAGAAAATGTTTTTGATGTTCCTAGAGAAAGTTCTGATGATGAATTTCATTCTGTTGTTCTTGTTCGCAAAGGAGATAAAATGGCTGGTCTTGTAGTAGATTCGTTCATTGGTCAACAAGAGATCGTTTTAAAATCACTTGGTGCCTATTTATCAAGTGTATTTGCAATTTCAGGTGCAACTATTTTAGGAAATGGTAAAGTAGCACTAATTGTCGATTGTAATGCATTAATCAGCTAAATTAGCATCTATAAGAAAGGATGAGAGAGCATAATGGTAGAAGCAGTGGATTTACAAAATTTGAAAGTAGTAGTTTTTCAATTGGCAGATAAGGAATATGTTATACCTGTAAGCCAGGTTCAAGGTATTGAAAAGCTCATATATATTACGCGTGTCCCTAAAACTCCTTCATTTGTGAAAGGTGTTATCAACTTACGTGGAGTAGTTACTCCTATTATAGATTTGAAAAATCGCTTTGGACTTGGCGAAAGTGAGCTGAGTGAGTCAACTCGTATTATTATCATCACGCTGGATGATATGGATGTCGGAGTAATTGTAGACTCGGCTAATGATGTATTAGATATTCCGGTCAATTCAATTGAACCACAGCCCGAGGTTGTTGGAGGTATGGAGCAAGACTTTATAGCTGGAGTAGTGAAAATCGATAGCCGTCTGTTAATCCTGCTTCACTTAAACCACGTTTTAAATCCTATTAAGTCAGGAGTTTAACTTATGTATGACAGTAAAATTACCTCCCTCCATCTAGACGTTTTAAAGGAAATTGGGAATATTGGTGCTGCGCATGCTGCGACAGCTTTATCGACATTGCTAAGCAAGAAAATTGATATGAAAGTACCGAAAGTGGAAATGGTATCATTTGACGATATGATGGATTTAGCAGGGGGGCCAGAAAGTGTAGTTGCTGGCATTTACCTTCGTATTGAAGGTGATGTAACTGGCAGTATGTTTTTTGTCTTACCAGTAGTGCAAGCCAATCGATTCATACAAAGACTGGTACAGGATGAGACTTTTGACTTTCAATCAGGTGAAGTATCTGAAATTGGTGTCTCTGCAATGCAGGAGCTTGGTAATATACTTTCTGGTTCATACCTGTCTGCCCTATCAGATTTTACAAAGTTAAAAATATACCCTACTGTACCAGCACTTAGTGTAGACATGGTTGGAGCTATCATTAGTTTCGGATTGGTAGAGTTATCTCATATAAGTGATTATGTAATTGTGATTGATACAGCTATTAATGAAGAGGATGTTCCAAATGAGGAAAGTGTGAAAGGACATTTCTTTTTGTTGCCAGATCCAGAATCATTTGATGCTATTTTTAAAGCTCTAGGAGTTAACTAATATGAACGCACAAGGTCAAATAGTAAAAGTAGGTATTGCAGATATGAATATTGCAAAGGCCCCAGACAAAATACGTACTTCTGGACTCGGTTCATGTGTGGGCGTTGTTCTATATGACGAGAGATCTACTACGGTAGGTATGGTACATGTTATGCTTCCAGATTCTAGTCTTGGAAGAACAAATAACATAAATCTTGCCAAATTTGCAGATACAGGAATTACAGCCATGGTGGAGCAGTTAAAATTAGAGGGAATCCAGCCGTATAAGTTAAAAGCTAAAATAGCTGGAGGAGCTCAAATGTTTCAGTTTACTTCGAGTAAAGATACTATGCGAATTGGACCACGCAATATTGAGGCAGTAAAAGAATATTTGGATAAGTATTCTATTCCTATTGTTGCAGAAGATACAGGGGGAAATAGTGGTAGAACGATTGAGTTTGATCCGACTACCAAACTATTAAATATTCGAACAGTGAACCAAGGAGTGAGAGATATATGATGGTAGGAACTATTCTTTCAAATTTTTGGGTAGCGCTTATTGCTTTTAGTGTTTATTTTTTGCTTTCGTTCCCGTTTATAGAAGGTAAGGGAATTATTCTTGATGCACTAATAGTTGCGATTATATTTTTTCTTGTAACATTTTTTGCTAGAGCCATTATTAGTTATATAATAAGTAATCGAATTGAAGGAAATCCTACAGAGGAGGATGCGGAAATTTTGAAATCCGAAATTTCTCCAGAGGATTATGCGGAACTCGTAAAGATTATGTTAAAGGAAGATGAGCAGACTAGCTCACAGATTAACTAATAGACATAAATGAATGGAAAAACGGGGGAGTCGATAGTTTCGGCTCCCCTTTTTAGTGAGAATTTTGTTATAATAACCATAATGAAGAGATATATTGGAAAGGGGGATAAATTTGGCATATCAAGATTCGACTGATGAGCAGCTTCTTTGGAAGAATTGGACTGAAAGCAAAGATCCTCAAGCCGGGGATTTACTCTTGAGAAAATATTTACCTTTAGTAAACTATCATGTGCAAAGAATCGGTGCAGGTATCCCTAAAAATATATCTAGAGAAGAGCTTAAGAGTTTAGGAATGATGGGTCTATTTGATGCTTTAAATAAATTTGACTATAGTAGAGAGCTGAAATTTGACACTTATGCATCTTTTCGCGTAAGAGGTGCTATCATTGATGGATTGAGAAAAGAAGATTGGCTACCACGCTCATCGCGAGAAAAAGCGAAGAAACTGGAAACTAAAATTGAAGAATTAGAGCAAAAGTTAATGAGGCATGCATCAGCTGAAGAAATAGCAGATTATGTCGAAATGCCTGTCGAGGACGTATATCATACAGTCCAGGAGCACTTTTTTTCGAATGTCCTATCAATAGATGAGCAACTGCAAGAAAGCGAAGAAACAGAGAACAAATCATATGTCATTAGAGATGATTCTCAGAAAACACCTGAACAACAAATGGTCAAAAGTGAACTCATAGGGGACTTAGCCGAGCAAATTCAACAATTAAATGAAAATGAACAATTAGTGTTAAGTTTGTTTTATACAGAAGAATTGACACTCACAGTTATTGGAGAGATGCTAGGTCTGTCTACTTCTAGAATATCTCAAATTCATTCGAAAGCCCTTTTTAAACTGAGAAAATTATTAATGAATGAAATGATGAATGTCTGAGTTTATTTTATAGCTATTTATTTTAATATAAGACATAACTATAAGATGTTACTTATTTAACTTTGAAACGCGAACTAACTTCTTTCTCGTTATACAAGTTAATTCTGTACATTAAAGCGGATGCAGCGACACCAGAGGGAACAGCGCGAGCGAGAGACTACAGGCTCGAGCCGTGCCCGCGGAAAGCGTCCACCTGGAGCAGAAATCAGAGTCATTTAGATTTCGCCATTTTAATTTGCTTTAGTATAGCAAAAGGGGATATTACGATGAGCTTAAAATTAGCAGAACTTCAAATAGCTATTCCTAAAACGTTTGATGCAGGAAAAGTAGCTGATCAAATCCAACAACAAAGTGCGATCAGTCAAGCTAACGCTCAAGCAGCATCAGAAAAGCAACTAGAAAAAACCAGAGAGACTGTTACAAAATCTAATGAAACGTCAGAGACTACTTCTAAAGAAGATAGAGAACGACAAGAGCAAGAACGAAAGAATAGAGAAAAGAAAGAACGGGAAGCAAAAGAAACAAAGCATCCATTTAAAGGGAACTTTGTAGATTTTAGTGGTTAGGAGCAGTTATGATAACGACTATTTTAATAATATTATTCTTAATGCAAGTTATAAGTTTTTACTTTATTGCTCTATTGAATGCCAAGATTTCAAGATTTGATAATATGGAACAAAAGCAACAGCAAGTATTAATGGATATTGAAAATTCTTTTAGTGCGTATATTGCTGAAATTACAGATGAAAATAATCGGCTTATACAGGAGTTGAAAAATACAGAGGTACCTAAGAAAGTACTTTTGAAAAATCAAGTAAAGCCGTCAGAAAAAGAAGCTGAAGTCTTTGAACCTCCTTTTTCTTTTGTATCTAAACAAATTGCTGCAAGCAGCTATATGAAAACGGCTCAATCGACTACAAAAAAAGTCCCTGAAACGGTGAGAGAAAAAGTGATATTTCATTTTGAAGAAGGAAAAACTTCTGACGAAATAGCTAAAATGTTACAAATAGGAAAGACAGAAGTGGAACTTTTCCTAAAATTTAACGACTAAATAGTTGAAAGTATAAAATTCATATGTTATATTAGAAAACGGTATGAATACACACGCATTTCTGATGGACTTAGCAGGTGCTCTATTTATAGAGTAGCTAATGAAAAATGAAGGATGCGGAAGACTAAACCAAACCAGGAGGAAATAAATCATGTCAGTAATCTCAATGAAGCAATTATTAGAGGCTGGTGTACACTTCGGTCACCAAACTCGCCGTTGGAATCCAAAAATGAAAAAATACATTTTTGTTGAACGTAACGGAATTTACATCATCGATCTTCAAAAAACGGTGAAAAAATTAGAAGAAGCTTATGATTTCATGCGTCAAGTAGGTCAAGACGGTGGAAAAGTTCTTTTCGTAGGAACTAAAAAACAAGCACAAGAAGCTATTAAAGAAGAAGCTGAACGTTCAGGTAACTACTACATCAACCAACGTTGGTTAGGTGGTACTTTAACAAACTTCGGTACTATTCAAAAGCGTGTAGCTCGTTTAAAAGCGATTGAAAAAATGGAAGAAGACGGTACTTTTGAAGTACTTCCTAAAAAAGAAGTTGTTCAACTTAAAAAACAACACGAACGTCTAGTTAAATTCTTAGGCGGTATCCGTGATATGAAAGCTATTCCAGATGTGATGTTCGTTGTAGATCCACGTAAAGAGCGTATTGCTGTAGCAGAAGCTCGCAAATTGAACATTCCGTTAGTAGGAATCGTTGATACAAACTGTGATCCAGATGAAATCGACTATGTAATTCCTGCAAATGATGATGCAATTCGCGCAGTTAAATTATTAACAGCTAAAATGGCGGATGCATTACTTGAAGCAAGACAAGGTGAAGACGAAGAAGTAGCTTCTGTTGAAGTTGCAGCTGAGTAAGACCTGAGTAATACGAATTGTAATTAACAGGTGATAAGCGGCCAACCCTCTTATCACCTTTTTTTGAGAAAACGACACTAATTGTACTAGGAGGAATTTATAATGGCAGTTACAGCACAAATGGTAAAAGAATTGCGTGAAAAAACTGGTGCAGGTATGATGGACTGTAAAAAAGCTTTAGTAGAAACAAATGGTGATTTAGAAGCAGCAATCGACTTTTTACGTGAAAAAGGTCTATCTTCTGCAGCTAAAAAAGCTGATCGTATCGCAGCAGAAGGTACTACTTTCATTCAAGTGGAAGGAAACAAAGCTGTATTGTTAGAAATGAATGCGGAAACTGACTTCGTTTCTAAAAACGAATCTTTCCAACAATTAGTACAAACAGTAGCTTCTCATTTATTAGCTACACAACCAGCTTCAGTAGAAGAAGCATTAGCTTCAAATGTTGAAGAAGGAGTAACAGTAGAAAACCTAATCTCTAACGCAGTTGCTAAAATTGGAGAAAAAATTACACTTCGTCGTTTTGTTATTGAAACAAAAACAGATGCAGATGCATTTGGTCCATACCTACACATGGGAGGACGTATCGGGGTTCTTACTGTATTAGAAGGTTCAACAGATGTGCAAGCAGCTAAAGATGTTGCAATGCACATTGCGGCTTTAAACCCTACTTATATTTCACGCGATGAGGTTTCTGCTGATGAAGTAGAACACGAGCGCAAAATTTTAACAGAACAAGCTCTAAACGAAGGTAAACCTGAAAATATCGTTGCTAAAATGGTAGAAGGTCGCCTAAGTAAATACTTTGAAGAAGTTTGTGTTTTAGAACAATCATTTGTTAAAAACCCAGACCAAAAAGTTAAAGTATTTGTTGAGTCAACTGGTGGTAAACTAGTTTCATTCACTCGCTATGCTGTTGGTGAGGGAATCGAAAAACGTGAAGACAACTTCGCTGAAGAAGTTATGAGCCAAGTAAAAGGGAACTAATAAGAAAAGCGGAAGACGCCGGTTAGCTGTGAAAAGCGCTGGAAGACTTGAGGGAAAAGGTGCACTTTGCCTTTTCTACAAGGCTGAAGCGTTCGAGCAGCTGGCGTCTGGAGCTGGACAATAAGAAAAGCGCATGTGCTTAAGTGCATCTTTGCTAGAACTAACATACAATAACAACTGGGGAGCACGCAATTTGTGTTCCCTATTTTTCAAGAAAGAGATGGAGGATACCTATGAGCAAACCACAATACGAAAGAATCGTTTTAAAATTAAGTGGCGAGGCATTAGCTGGAGAACAAGGTTTCGGTTTATCTCCTGATATTATTAAATCTGTAGCCGATCAAGTGAAAGAAGTTGTAGATCTGGGCGTAGAGGTTGCAGTAGTTGTTGGTGGAGGAAATATATGGCGAGGAAAAGTTGGTAGTGAAATGGGCATGGATCGTGCTACTGCTGACTATATGGGTATGCTTGCTACAGTTATGAATTCACTTGCACTACAAGATTCTCTTGAAAAAGCAGGTGTCGAAACACGCGTCCAAACATCTATCGAAATGCGACAAGTTGCAGAGCCTTACATACGTAGAAGAGCTATTCGACATTTAGAAAAAAAACGAGTTGTTATTTTTGCAGCAGGGACAGGAAATCCATACTTCTCAACAGATACAACAGCAGCTTTAAGAGCAGCTGAAATAGAAGCGGATGTTATATTAATGGCTAAAAATAATGTAGATGGTGTTTACTCCGCAGATCCTAAAACGGATACTTCTGCAGTAAAATATGATAATCTTTCATTTATCGAAGTTATTCAACAAGGACTTCAAGTAATGGATTCTACTGCATCTACTTTATGTATGGACAATGATATATCACTTATTGTATTCTCTATAATGGAAAAAGGTAATATTAAAAAGGCTGTGTTAGGGGAGACCATTGGTACAGTCGTTAGGAGGAATTCTTAATGCCGAAAAAAGTGATAGAGCAAACAAACGATAAAATGGCAAAAACGATATCCGTTTTTAGTAGAGAATTATCTACTATCCGTGCTGGACGTGCTAGTGCTGCTTTGCTTGATAAAATATCAGTAGATTATTACGGTGCACCTACTCCCATCAATCAAATGGCTGGTATATCAGTACCTGAGGCTCGCTTAATAACGATCCTTCCATATGACAAGACAATTCTTGGAGATATTGAGAAAGCCATTTTAAAATCTGATTTAGGGATTACTCCGACTAATGATGGAACGTTAATTCGTATTGCCATTCCAGCTTTGACGGAAGAACGTCGTAAAGAATTAGTTAAACAAGTAAAAAAAGAAGCGGAAGAAGCGAAAGTAAATGTTCGTAATGTTCGCCGCGATGGCAATGATGATCTGAAAAAACTTGAAAAATCTGGTGAAATTACAGAAGACGAGTTAAGAAATTATACAGATGAAATTCAAAAGCTTACAGACTCTAGCATTGAAAAAATCGATGCAATTACAAAAGAAAAAGAAAAAGAAATTTTAGACGTTTAACCTTTAAGAAGAGATGGTTAGGGTTAATAATTCCATGAGTACCAACATCTTCTTCAAATGAGTTGTCTAGGTTAAGTATTTCTGAACCTTTATTTAAAAAAGGCGTCCTTTGAAAGGGACGTCTTTTTATATGTTCGGTTATTTGATATGATAGATATAGACGTTCGACTTGGTAGATTGGGGGTTTCTAAATGTTTAAAAAACTAATTCGTAAAAATGATAAAATGATCGATATTCATTTAGATGAACGAAAAGAAAATGCCCAAAAGGAACAATTGCCCAGCCATATTGCAATTATAATGGATGGTAATGGAAGATGGGCTAAAAAGAGGTCACTTCCCCGTATTGCTGGTCATCATGAAGGTATGAAGACTGTAAAGAAAATAACTCGTTTTGCAAATGAAGTCGGAATAGATACATTAACCTTGTATGCTTTTTCTACAGAAAATTGGAAACGTCCAAAAATGGAAGTAGAATTTTTAATGCGACTTCCTGAAGAGTTTTTAGGTACGTATTTACCAGAGTTAATCGAGCAAAATGTTCAAGTACGGATGATGGGTAATTTAGATGTGCTTCCAGAGCATACAAAAAGAGCTATTAACAAAGCAATGGTTGAAACAGCAAAAAATGACGGACTTATACTTAATTTTGCTTTAAATTATGGTAGCAGAGACGAGATTGTGCAGGCAGTTAAGCGAATTGCCCAGCAAGTACAGCAAAATGAAATTTCTGAGGAAGAAATTTCTGAACAATTACTGACAGATCATTTAATGACGAAAGATTTGTCTGAACCAGATCTACTTATTCGAACGAGTGGCGAGGTTCGATTGAGTAATTTCATGCTTTGGCAGCTTGCTTACACTGAGTTTTGGTTTACTGATACACTATGGCCAGACTTTGATGAAACTTGTTTGTTAGAAGCAATTGAAAGTTATCAAAAAAGAAATCGAAGATACGGTGGACTTAAGGGGGAAGAAGTGAATTGAAACAACGAATTATTACTGGTGCTATTGCATTGGCATTATTTCTCCCAATTGTTTTATTAGGTGGGTCAGTTTTCACTATATTAGTATACATAATAGCAGCGGTGGGCTTACATGAGATGCTTCGTATGAAGGGCATAGCTTTATTTTCATTTGCCAGTTTAGTTTCCTTTCTGCTCCTGTTTCTATTATTACTGCCGTCAACCTTAACGGAGAATATTAGGATATACACGGGGCATACAAAATTAGAATGGCTGTTTATCGGAGTTTTCTTATTATTAATCTACACAGTGTTAGTAAAAAATCGTTTTACTTTTGAAGATGCAGCATTCGTCATCTTAAGTACCCTTTATGTTGGTATCGGTTTTTATTATTTTATAGAAACAAGAAATGAAGGGTTGGCATATGTTATTTTTGCGTTGCTAATCGTTTGGACAACAGATTCTGGTGCTTATTTCACCGGACGAAAAATTGGAAAAAGGAAATTATGGCCAGACATATCCCCAAATAAAACGGTAGAAGGTTTTGTTGGAGGGATTATTTGGGCGTTAATCACTGCATTTATCATTCAAATGATAAGTCCACTTACTTCATCAATACTGGTTTTAATAGGAATTACTATTGTTGCTTCGATATTTGGTCAACTTGGAGATTTAGTGGAATCAGCGATAAAAAGACATTATAATGTGAAAGATTCTGGAACTCTGTTACCAGGTCACGGTGGAATATTGGATCGTTTTGACAGTATATTATTTGTCTTACCGCTTCTTCACTTTTTACATTTTATATAAGGAGACGACATTATTTCATGGCGAAAAGAATAAGTTTATTAGGAGCCACTGGTTCTATTGGGATACAAACATTGGATATAATAAAAGAGCATCCGGACAAGTTCCAACTAGTAGCATTTTCTGCGGGTAAAAATATGGAAGCTACGAAACAAATTATTCAAGATTTTACTGTTCCTTTAGTTTCCGTTTTATCCGAGGAGGATGCCATTCAATTAGGTAAAGAGTTTCCTCAAGTCGAAGTAGTTTTCGGTGACCAAGGATTAGTTCAGGTTGCTGCCCATGCGGATGCAGATGTTTTAGTAAATGCAGTACTAGGCAGTGTAGGTTTAAGACCAACATTAGAAGCAATTAAAAAAGGAATAACAATTGCAATTGCCAATAAAGAGACACTTGTAACTGCAGGACATTTAGTCATGAAAGCTGCAAAAGAGCATAATGTCCCAATTCTTCCTGTGGATAGCGAGCATTCAGCCTTATTCCAAGCGATGAATGGAGAAAAACGGTCAGAAATTGCTAAGTTAATAATTACTGCATCAGGTGGAAGCTTTAGAGACCGTACACGAGAAGAGCTAAAAAATGTAACTGTACAGGATGCACTTAATCATCCCAATTGGTCAATGGGGTCGAAAATTACAATTGATTCAGCCACTATGATGAACAAAGGTCTGGAAGTAATTGAAGCTCGCGTACTATTTGATATTAGCTATGATGATATCGAAGTGTTACTTCACAGGGAGAGTATTATCCATTCAATGGTTGAATTTCATGATACGAGTGTTATTGCGCAACTAGGAACGCCAGATATGCGTGTCCCAATTCAATATGCAATGTCCTATCCAGATAGATTGACAAGGCAATCAGCGACACGTCTTAATCTTGCTCAAATAGGTAAACTTCATTTTGAAGAAATGGATTATACACGATATCATGCATTGAAATTGGCTATTGATGCAGGACGAGCAGGCGGAACAATGACAACGGTACTAAACGCAGCAAACGAAGCGGCTGTATCTTTATTTTTAGAAGAGAAGATTGGCTTTTTAACAATTGATGAATTAATAGAGCGAGCAATGAATGAACATGTAAATATTTCCAATCCAGATTTAGAAACAATTCTTCATGTAGATGTGAAAACAAGAAAATCTGTGGAGAACATGGTAAAATGATTAGATGTGAAAGCATAATCAGCTAGAAACTAAAGGTGGGATATAATGGAGACAGCCATTGCGTTTATAATTATTTTTGGAAGTATCGTATTTTTCCATGAGCTAGGGCATTTTATCTTTGCGAAACGAGCAGGAATTATGGTGCGTGAGTTTGCGATTGGGATGGGTCCTAAAATCTTTGGATATACAAAAGGCGAGACTCTTTATACACTACGATTATTGCCAATCGGTGGATATGTCCGTATGGCCGGTGAAGATTTGGACTCAGTAGAATTGCAGCCTGGATATCGTTTAGGAGTCCATTTGAATGCTCAAGACGAAATCGATCAGATTCTATTAAACCAAAACAAACAATTTCCAGATATGATGTTTTTAGAAGTAGAAAGATCTGATTTAAATGATCAAATGTTTATAGAAGGATACAATGAAGAAGAAAAGTTAGTGCGTTACAAAGTAGCCCGAAATGCTATCATAAATGAAAAGGGTAATGTAACAATAATTGCGCCTGCTGATCGCCAATTCGGTTCGAAGTCAGTTGGACAACGATCCATGACTATATTTGCAGGACCGTTATTTAACTTTATCCTTTCTTTTTTCATCTTTTTAGCACTTGGTTTGTTTCAAGGAGTACCAACATATGAACCCGTCATTACAACTGTGGTTAAAGACAGTCCTGCAGAACAAGCAGGTATGCAAGACGGTGATTTGGTAACGAAGATTGATGGAGCTTCTATTACTACTTGGGACGAACTATCAGAAAAAGTAAAGGTTAGTTCAAATGAGCTAATGGAATTTACGGTAGTACGTGATGGGCGAGAAGTAAATCTTTCCATGACTCCAAATGAAGTGGTAGCAGGAAAAGAAAAAGTGGGACAAATTGGTGTTCAATACTCAAGTCCACTAGAAAAGAATCCTGCAAAAGCTGTTGTCTTCGGGGCAGAACAGACTTATGAATGGACGAAACGTATTTTTACGATATTAGGTACTTTAATTACTGGCAATTTTTCAATAGATGATTTATCCGGACCTGTTGGAATATATAAAGCGACAGAGGAAGTTGCGCAATATGGTGTATACAATTTAATGCACTGGGCTGCAATACTTAGTATTAATCTTGGTATTATGAATTTATTGCCATTACCAGCATTAGACGGAGGTAGACTGTTGTTCTTCTTGTTTGAAGCTTTACGTGGGAAACCTGTAGATAAACAAAAAGAAGGTATGGTTCACTTTGTCGGTATTATGCTGCTCATGGTATTAATGGTTGTCGTTACATGGAATGACATACAACGATTTTTCTTTAATGGATAAAGTTAGGGGGGAAGTTCAATTATATGAACTTCCTTTCTTTTACTGTTGAACGGAGAAATTCGCAAGAGCCTTAAGTTATAGGAGGGATACGAGCTATGGACGACGGGAAAATGAGAATGCATTTGTTGCTTCAACAACTGGAGTTAACAGAGGATTCATTTGTAAAGCACTTTGAACATGCATCCATCGATCGATTCACTGTACATAAGAAAAATAGACAATGGGATTTTAAAATTCAACTACAGGCGATACTTCCAATAGATGTCTTTACGATTTTCCAAACACGGCTAATAGAAAAGTTTTCAGGTATAGCTAATATATTGTTAACTATTCAATGTGAGGGAAAAGATGTTTCACAAGAGTTGATCAATCAATATTGGCCGTTAGTTCTTAAAGAATTAAGTGATATGGCTCCACCTTTAAAAGACCGCTTGTTAAAACAACAGCCAGAATGGAACGGTCAGATGATTCATTTAACGTGTGGGCAGGAAATTGAATTACGAACGTTTAAAAAGAAATATATCGAACAATTATCAGATGTTTATGTAGGTTTTGGATTTCCGAAAATTGCATTCGACTTCCGGTTAGTAGAGGATACTGAAGCAATAGCACAAGCTCAATTAGAATTTTTAGAACAGCGTCGATTAGAAGAAGAAATGCTTGGACAAAAAGCGTTAGAAGATATGCAAAAACGAGACCAAAATAGACAGGAAAATGGCAATCAAAATACTGATGGACCATTCCAACTTGGAGTCCCGCTTAAAAAAGACGAGCCTATTATTGATATTAAAACTATCCAGGATGAAGAACGTAGAGTAACGATTGAAGGCTTCGTATTCGATGTAGAGATTAAAGAATTACGAAGTGGTCGCTCACTATTAACTGCGAAAGTAACAGATTATACAGATTCCATATTAGTGAAGATGTTCTCTAGAGATAAAGAAGATGCCCAAATGATGGAAAGACTTCAAAAGGGAATGTGGATAAAGGTTAGAGGTTCCGTTCAAAATGATACGTTTGTTCGTGATTTAATCATCATGGCACAAGATATGAATGAAATAAATCCGGTAGTCCGATTAGATACTGCAAAAGAAAAACGAGTAGAATTACATCTTCATACACCAATGAGTCAAATGGATGCAGTTTCCTCTGTTTCCTCACTTGTTTCGCAAGCTGCTAAGTGGGGCCATCAGGCAATTGCTATTACAGATCATGCCAATTTACAGTCATTCCCGGAGGCCTATGCAGCGGGTAAAAAGAATGGTATTAAAATTCTTTATGGTTTAGAAGCGAATCTAGTTCATGATGGTGTTCCTATTGCTTATGATGAGCAGCATACTGCATTAGAAGATGCAGTATATATAGTGTTTGACGTAGAAACTACAGGTTTGTCTGCAACTTACGATAAAATAATTGAATTAGCAGCTGTAAAAATGCAAAACGGCAATATAATTGATAAATTTGAACGATTTGTAAATCCGCATCATGCACTTTCAGCAACTACGATTGAGTTAACCGGAATCACAGATGACATGGTTCGAAATGCACCTGAAATTGAGCAGGTTATTAAAGATTTTCACGAATTTATTGGGGATGGAATTATCGTTGCGCATAATGCATCATTTGATATGGGCTTCTTATATGAAGGATATCGAAGAACTGGAATAGATCATTTCAATCATCCTGTAATTGATACATTGGAGCTTGCACGTTTTTTACATCCAGAGATGAAGTCTCATCGTCTTGGTACTTTGACTAAAAAATTCAATATTGAGCTTACACAAGCCCACCGAGCAATCTTTGACTGTGAGGCAACAGGCTATTTATTACTTCATTTATTGAAAGAGGCAGAGGAACATAAAATAGAGTATCATGATGATTTTAACAAGCATATTGGACAGGGAGACTCTTATAAGCGAGCTAGACCAACCCACTGTACAATTTTAGCTAAAAATGAAATAGGGTTAAAAAACCTTTTCAAATTAGTATCACTTGCTCATACTACTACCTTCCATCGTGTACCAAGATTAAAGAGATCCGTGTTACAAAAGCATAGAGAAGGTCTTATCATTGGATCAGGCTGCGATAAAGGAGAGGTTTTTGAAGGTCTCATGCAAAAACCATTAGAGCAAGTAGAAGAGATTGCTCAGTTCTATGATTATTTAGAAATCCATCCAAAAGAAGTATACGCTCATTTAATCGAGGCAGAATTAGTTAGAGACGAATGGAATTTAGAAGACATTATCCGTAAAATGATTAAACTCGGAAAAAAATTAAATCTGCCAGTGGTAGCTACTGGAAATGTACATTACTTGCATGAAAATGATGCTATTTTTAGAAAAATATTAGTAAACTCACAAGGCGGAGCTAATCCATTAAATCGTCATGGACTTCCTAAAGTACATTTCCGTACGACAAATGAAATGTTAGATGCCTTTGCATTTCTTGGTGAAGACTTAGCAAAAGAAATTGTAGTCACTAACTCTCAGAAAATAGCTGACTCACTTGAAGAAATTAAACCTATTAAAGATGATTTATATACACCTAAGATTGAAGGAGCGGATGAGGAGGTAAGATCTCTTACTTATTCTAAAGCAAAAGAAATCTATGGCGAAGAGTTACCCGAAATAGTAGAAGCACGAATTGAAAAGGAACTAACGTCCATAATTGGTCATGGGTTTGCGGTAATTTATTTAATTTCACATAAATTAGTTAAAAAATCATTGGATGATGGCTATTTAGTTGGATCACGGGGATCAGTAGGTTCCTCTCTTGTAGCGACAATGACAGAAATTACAGAGGTAAACCCGTTACCACCTCATTATGTATGTCCAAGCTGTCAGCATTCAGAATTTTTCCAAGATGGGTCAGTAGGTTCTGGATTTGACTTACCAAACAAAAATTGTATTAAATGTGATACTCCTTATGTAAAAGATGGACAAGATATACCGTTTGAAACTTTCTTAGGGTTCAAAGGGGATAAAGTTCCCGATATAGATTTAAACTTTAGTGGTGAGTATCAACCTATTGCGCATAACTATACAAAGGAACTATTCGGAGAGGATTATGTATTTCGTGCTGGTACAATTGGAACCGTTGCAGAAAAAACAGCTTATGGATATGTCAGAGGATATATGAATGATAATAATATGGCTCTTCGCGGTGCAGAAATCGATCGATTAGTGCAGGGTTGTACCGGAGTTAAGCGAACAACTGGTCAGCATCCAGGTGGTATTATCGTTGTTCCCGACTATATGGATATATTTGACTTTACACCTATACAGTTCCCTGCAGATGCGCAAGACTCAGAGTGGAAAACAACCCATTTCGACTTTCATTCTATCCATGATAATTTACTAAAACTCGATATTCTGGGGCATGATGATCCTACAGTTATTCGTATGCTGCAGGATTTATCGGGTATTGATCCAAAAACAATTCCAACAGATGATCCAGAAGTGATGAAAATATTTAGTGGAACAGCATCTTTAGGTGTAACGGAAGAGCAAATTGACTGTAAAACAGGGACATTGGGTATTCCGGAGTTTGGTACTCGCTTTGTTCGACAAATGCTTGAGGAGACAAAACCTTCGACTTTCTCTGAGTTAGTTCAGATTTCTGGTTTATCGCATGGAACAGATGTATGGCTTGGAAATGCTCAAGAACTAATCCAAGCTGGAACTTGTCAGCTTTCTGATGTAATTGGATGTCGTGATGATATTATGGTTTATTTAATCTATCAAGGGCTAGATCCTTCCTTGGCATTTAAAATTATGGAGTCTGTTCGGAAAGGGAAAGGGCTAACTCCAGAATTTGAAGCAGAGATGAAGAAACAAGGAGTAGCCAATTGGTATATTGAATCCTGTAAAAAAATAAAATATATGTTTCCAAAAGCCCATGCTGCCGCTTATGTATTAATGGCGGTTCGTATTGCATACTTTAAAGTGCATTATCCCATACTATACTACGCAGCGTACCTTACAGTAAGAGCTTCTGATTTTGATCTGATCTCTATGGTAAACGGATCTCAAACAATCCGAGCTAAATTAGACGAAATCAATGCTAAGGGACTAGAAGCATCTCCAAAGGAAAAAAACTTGTTGACAGTTTTAGAAATTGCATTAGAAATGACTGAACGGGGCATTAAAATGCAAAAAGTAGATTTATACAAATCCCATGCCAATGAATTTAAAATTGAAGGCAATACGTTAATTCCGCCTTTTAACTCGATACCAGGATTAGGTACAAATGTTGCTTTCCAAATAGCTAAAGCAAGAGAAGATGGTGAATTTTTATCGAAGGAAGACCTTCAACAAAGAGGTAAAGTATCGAAGACAATCATCGAATATATGGATACGATGGGCTGTTTAGAGGGTTTACCAGATGCCAATCAGCTTTCGCTGTTTTAGTAGGAAATTTGCAAGGCTACATGATGTATGGTAATATAAAACTACCAATGTTTCATAGTTCTGTGACGAAAGAGTGGGATTTCCCGCTCTTTTCTGTTGTTATATAGAAAATCATTGTTATGTAGGAGGCTAATATGAGTAACATTACAAGTAAAATTGAAGAACTTCTATCGCCTATTTTGCAAGAGTTAAATTTAGATCTTGTAGATATTGAATATGTTAAAGAAGGTCGAGATTGGTTTTTACGTATTTATATCGATAATCCGACTGGCGGTATAGATATTGAACAATGCGCTCAAGTTAGTGAAAAACTAAGTGAAAAGTTAGATGTAGAAGACCCAATATCAGAAAATTACTTTTTAGAGGTTTCTTCTCCTGGAGCAGAACGACCTTTGAAAAAGGATGCGGACTTCACGAACGCAATTGGTAAGTATGTTTATATCAAAACTTATGAGCCGGTGAATGGGGCGAAGGAATTTGAAGGGACATTACTTTCTTATTCAATTGAGGAAGGCGCATTAATCGAAGTGCGAGTAAAAACTAGAAGAGTAAAAATTCAAATTGAAAAAGAGAAAATTGCGCTGGCTCGTTTAGCAATCGATTTCTCAGCATAACGTATATGGAGGAGTGAAAGTAGTGAGTAGTGAATTATTAGATGCGTTAACTGCGCTCGAACAACAAAAGGGAATTTCAAGAGATGTTTTAATAGAAGCAATAGAAGCTGCTTTAGTAACTGCCTACAAAAGAAATTTTAACCAAGCCCAAAATGTTCGTGTCGACATTAACTTAGCTACTGGTACTATGCTTGTTTATTCAAGAAAAGATGTAGTAGAAGATGTTTCAGACGACCGTTTGCAAATTTCGTTAGAAGATGCGCAAGTGATAAACCCGCACTATGCAATTGGTGATGTAGTAGAAGAGGAAGTAACCCCACGGAATTTCGGTCGTATTGCAGCTCAAACAGCAAAACAAGTTGTAACTCAGCGTGTACGCGAAGCTGAACGTGGTCTTATCTACGAAGAATATGTGGATCGAGAAGATGATATCGTAAACGGAATTGTTGAACGATTAGATGCACGAAATATATATGTGGGATTAGGAAAAGTGGAGGCAGTACTGCCTGCAAATGAGCAGATTCAAACAGAGACATACCGACCACATGAACGTATTAAAGTATATATTACGAAAGTAGAACGCACTACACGTGGACCACAAGTATTCGTTTCTAGAACACACCCAGGTTTACTTCGTCGCTTGTTTGAAATGGAAGTACCAGAAATCTTTGAAGGTATAGTAGAGATTAAGTCAATTGCTCGTGAAGCAGGAGATCGCTCGAAGATTTCAGTTTTTGCACATAATGATGAAATCGATCCAGTCGGCTCATGTGTTGGTGCAAAGGGAGCTCGAGTTCAAACGATTGTCAATGAGTTAAGTGGAGAGAAAATTGACATAGTTGAATGGTCAGAAGATCCAGTGGTGTTTGTTGCAAATGCGCTTAGTCCTTCTAAAGTAATCGACGTTCAAGTAAATGAGGAAGAAAAATCTACAACTGTTGTAGTACCTGACTATCAACTATCTCTTGCAATAGGTAAAAGAGGTCAAAATGCTCGTCTTGCAGCTAAACTAACTGGTTGGAAGATTGATATTAAAAGTGAAACAGATGCAAGAGAACTTGGAATTTATCCAAATGAAAATTCGCCACAGCTTATAATTGAAAATTTGGACGAAGAGGAATTGGATGATTTCGATTTTTATAAAGACGAAGAATAAGCAAGGATGGTGATTTTTAATGGCGGTTCAAAAGAAAATACCGTTACGTAAATGTGTTGCAACTGGTGAAATGTTTCCGAAAAAAGAAATGATTCGTATAGTCCGTTCGAAAGAAGGAGAAGTTTCGATTGATTTGACTGGAAAAAAATCAGGTCGTGGAGCTTATGTATCTAAATCTATCGAAGCGGTAAACCAAGCGAAAAAGAAAAATTCATTAGGCACTCATTTAGAAGCACCAATTCCAAATGAAATTTATGATCAGTTAATCGTCGTAATTGAGAGAGAAAAACTCAAATGACAATAGAAGAACAAATATCTAATCTACTAGGTTTAGCGACTCGAGCAAGAAAAACGATAACTGGTGAAGAACTTGTAGTAAAAGAAATTAGAAGTCAAAAGGCAAAACTAGTGGTTTTATCAAATGACGCTTCTAAAAATACAGCAAAAAAAATCAATGATAAATGTGCATCTTTTAACGTTGAGCTGCATGTCTTTGGAGACCGGCACGATCTCGGACATGCGACGGGAAAAGAGGCCAGAGTGGCAGTTGCCATTATGGATGACGGTTTCGCTAAAAAACTGTCCGGCCTTCTCAACGAATATAACCGGGGGTGAGCTAATGACTAAAATCAGAGTTCATGAATATGCGAAACAAATAGATAAATCGAGTAAAGAAGTTATTGAGCAACTAGGAAAGTTGAATATTCAAGTAACGAATCATATGTCTACACTTGAAGGAGAAGCAATCCAAAAGCTGGATGGTATTTATAAAAAATCATCACAACAATCAGCAAAACCTGCTCAATCATCAGCAAAACCAGCACAACAGAATCAATCATCAAGACCTGCCAATCAAGGTCAACAACAAAGACCGGCCTCACAAGGACAGTCAAGACCGTCTAACCAAGGTCAACAACAAAGACCAGCCTCACAAGGACAATCAAGACCATCTAACCAAGGTCAACAAAGACCAACATCCGGGGGTCAGTCAAGACCATCTAATCAAGGCCAACAGAGACCAGCATCTGGTGGACAGTCAAGACCGTCTAACCAATCGAATACAAAACCTGCTTCATCTGGTAGTAATACGCAAGGAAGCAGTACGCAAGGAACAAATAATCAACCTAAAAAAACATTTACTAATAACAAAGCTCCAGGTGGTGCTTATCGTCCGGGGGGCCAAAACCGTCCAGGTGGCAATAGACCAGGTCAAAAATTCCAAAAACGTAGAAAAGGTCCTACTACACCTGTTCAACCACCAGTACCAAGAAAAGAACGTGAACTTCCTGCGAAGATTACATTTACCGATTCTTTAACTGTTTTAGAACTTTCGAAAAAAATTGGGCGTGAACCGGCAGAGATTATCAAAAAATTATTCTTACTTGGCGTAATGGCAACAATAAACCAAGTTTTAGATAAGGATGCAATCGAACTTATTTGTGCAGACTATGGTGTAGAAGTGGAAGAAGAAATTCGAATCGATATTACTGATTTAGAAGTTCATTTCGATCCAACTCCAGAAGATAGTAACAATCAAACAGAGCGTCCACCAGTTGTTACAATTATGGGGCACGTAGACCATGGTAAAACAACACTTCTTGACTCTATTCGTCATACAAAAGTAACTGCTGGGGAAGCAGGCGGTATTACCCAACATATCGGTGCCTACCAAATAGTGGATAATGATAAAAAGATTACGTTCTTAGATACACCAGGACATGCTGCATTTACTACAATGCGTGCACGTGGTGCGAAAATTACGGATATCACAATTCTTGTAGTTGCAGCAGATGATGGTGTAATGCCTCAAACTGTAGAAGCGATAAACCATGCTAAAGCTGCTGAGGTACCTATTATTGTTGCAGTAAACAAAATGGATAAACCGTCTGCAAACCCTGACCGTGTTATGCAAGAGTTAACAGAGCATGGTTTAGTTCCTGAAGCATGGGGTGGAGACACAATCTTCGTACCAATTTCAGCACTAAAAGGGGAAGGAATCGATAACCTTTTAGAAATGGTTCTACTTGTTTCTGAAGTTGGAGAATTAAGAGCAAATCCAAAGCGTCTTGCTTTGGGAACTGTTATTGAAGCTCAACTTGACAAAGGTCGAGGTTCTGTCGCTACATTACTAGTTCAAGATGGTACGTTAAAAGTCGGAGATCCTATCGTTGTTGGTCATGCATTCGGTCGCGTAAGAGCAATGGTTAATGATCTTGGTCGTCGTGTGAAAGAGGCAGGTCCATCTACACCAGTAGAAATTACTGGCTTAAATGAAGTGCCACAAGCTGGAGATCGCTTTGTTGTATTTGAAGATGAAAAAACTGCTCGTCAAGTTGGCGAATCTCGTGCTTCAGAAGCACAAGTTACTCAACGCTCAGAAAAAACTCGTGTGACATTAGACAATTTATTTGATCAAATGAAACAAGGGGAAATGAAAGAGTTAAACTTAATCGTAAAAGCAGACGTTCAAGGTACTGTTGAAGCGATGGCTGCATCCCTTATGAAAATTGATGTTGAAGGTGTTAATGTTCGCATCATTCATACTGGAGCTGGAGCTATCACGGAATCAGATATTAGCTTGGCTGCTGCATCGAATGCAATCGTCATCGGATTTAACGTACGTCCAGACACAAATGCAAAACGTATGGCCGATCAAGAAGGCGTAGATATCCGTCTACACCGTATTATTTATAAAGTAATTGAAGAAATCGAATTCGCTATGAAGGGATTACTTGACCCTGAATTCCAAGAGAAAATTATCGGTCAAGCTGAAGTACGTGAAACATTCAAAGTATCAAAAGTTGGTACGATTGCTGGTTCATATGTTACGGAAGGTAAAATTTCAAGAGATAGTGGAGTTCGTGTAATTCGCGATGGAATCGTTATTTTTGAAGGCGAATTAGATACTTTAAAACGCTTCAAGGATGATGCAAAAGAAGTTGCTAAAGGATACGAATGTGGAATCACGATTAAAAACTTTAATGATGTTAAAGAGGGCGATATCGTAGAAGCGTTCATCATGGAAGAAATTAAACGATAATGATTGTATATGCAGACTGCGAATTTCTCATTCCCACTGCACATTCTTTAAAAGAAAAACGAGCAGTCCTTCAACGAATGCTCACAAGAACAAAGCAAAAGTATAATGTTTCTATTTCAGAATTGGATCATCAAAATACGTGGCAGCGTACTACTATTGGAATCGTTGCAATTGCATCTCAAAAAGATGCAGCTGAGCGAGAGCTAATGAACGCGATCCGCTTCTTGGAATCCAATCCTGAATGGGAATGTATTAATATTAATAAAGAATATTTATAAAGAAAATGAGGTGTAGCGATCATGTCAATGCGTGCTAACCGAGTTGCTGAGCAAATGAAAAAAGAGTTGGGCGAGATCATCGGACGTAAGTTAAAAGATCCACGTATCGGTTTTATCACAGTTACAGATGTAGCTGTTACTGGTGATTTACAACAAGCGACTATTTACATCACTGTCCTTGATGGAAACCGAGCAGATACTTTAAAAGCTTTAGAAAAAGCTAAAGGATTTATTCGTTCTGAAATAGGGCAGCGCATTCGCTTGCGTATCACGCCTGAACTTATTTTTGAATATGATGAGTCTGCAGCATATGGAAATCGTATAGATGATTTATTAAGACAAATTAATAAACCATCTGAGTAATAAAACAAAAAGAAGTCTGCTTATTTACTGAAGCAGACTTCTTTGTTATATATACCGGGGGTGAACGGCATGTACGAAGGGATATTACCTTTATGGAAAGAAAAAGGAATGACCTCACATGATTGTGTATTTAAACTTAGAAAAATATTGAAGATGAAACGAATTGGTCACACTGGAACACTGGATCCTAGTGTGGAAGGAGTTTTACCTATTTGTTTAGGACAGGCTACAAAAGTATCGGAATATATTATGGATCAAGGAAAAATATATGTGGCCACTATTTCTATAGGTACATCTACTACAACTGAAGATGCAGATGGTGATATCGTAGTAAATGACTCCACTTCAAAATCTTTTTCTCGTGAACTGATTTTAGAAGTGCTAGCAGAGTTGACTGGAGAAATTACTCAAATTCCTCCTATGTATTCAGCGGTGAAAGTGAATGGTAAGAAACTTTACGAATATGCTCGTGAAGGGAAAGAGGTTGAACGTCCAAGTAGGAAAGTAATGATTCACAATATTAATTTATTGGATGAAGCTGCTACTTTTTCGGGGCAGGAAGTTACGTTCAACATAGAAATTGAATGTGGAAAAGGAACCTATATACGTACACTTGCAGTTCAAATTGGAGAACTTCTTGGATATCCCGCACATATGTCATCACTAGTCAGAACAGCTTCAGGAAGTTTCACTCGAGAGCAATGTTTAACTTTAGCTGATGTGCAAAATGCAGTAGAAGAACAAACATTGATAGATACTTTATTACCCTTAAAAAGTGCATTGTCTGCTTGGCCAACACTTGAGGTAAATGAAGAAAACGAAAAGAGTATTACCAATGGACAAGTAGTGGAAGTACATCCATTGTTGATGGAAAACGAGAAAATAGTATACGAAATGTTAGGAGATCCGATTGCAGTTTATATTAAACATCCAACAAAAAGTGGTATGATGAAACCAGAAAAAATGTTTTCATCTACAAAAGGAGATTAATATGGACATCTATCACTTATCTTACCCCAACCATTTATTTACAAACGATAAAAATGATGCATACTCTTTAGCAATCGGTTTCTTCGACGGAGTGCATAAAGGGCATCAAGCAGTTATAAAAAATGCGCTCGAAAAAGGGAAAGAGATGAATATCAAAACTGCAGTAATGACCTTCGATCCCCATCCTTCATTAGTACTTGGTGGCAGAAAAGAGAAAGTCTTTTATATTACCCCACTTCAAGAAAAAATGAATATTTTGAAAAGCTTTGGAGTAGATGCGGTTTTTGTTGTTCGGTTTACTTCTGATTTTGCAAAGCTTACTCCGGAAAAATTCATCGAGTTTTTTATAAACCAGACGAATGTAAAACATGTTACTGCCGGCTTTGACTTTTCTTTTGGTGCTTTTGGAAAAGGTACGATGAAAGATATGGACCTTCTATCCGAGGGTAAATATACAGTATCAGTAGTAGGCAAAAAAGAGCTACATGGTGGTAAGATTAGCTCTACTCGTATAAGAGAAGAGCTAACAACAGGTAATATGGAGCAAGTAAGAGAATTATTAGGCAGACCCTTTCAGTTAACAGGAGTAGTTATTCATGGAGACAAAAGAGGGAGAACGATAAACTTCCCGACAGCAAATGTCGATCCAACCGAAGGACAATTTACTCCTGCAACCGGTGTATATGCAGTTAAAATTTCTGTTCAGGAAACTTGGCATGAGGGTGTTTGTAATGTAGGCTTCAAACCAACATTTAATAACCCTGAAGAGAAAAAGCTTTCTATTGAAGTACATATATTTAATTTTGAACAATCGATATATGGTGAGGAAGTAACGGTTCATTGGTATAAGCGTATCCGATCTGAACAAAAGTTCAATGGCATTGATGAATTAAAAGAGCAGATTGGAAAAGACAAACAGGTTGCAATTGATTTTTTTAAAAAAGAAGTTGAATTATAAAAGAATCGAGAGTGGGACAAAACTTTCAATTAGTTTTCCATTATAGTTGTATCCCTTTCTGCGGACTCTTTCCGGGGCACGATTCAAGCCTGTAGTCTCTCGCTCGTGTGTGTACCTGTTGCTTCGCTATCGGTACAGTAAAAATTTGCTGTTCCCAGGAGTAACCGCCACTGATTTTAAAATAGAATCTTTCATAGTTTACTTCATTTTTTATAAGAGTGATTAAAAGCTCTTTATTACTAATTAGTTGCTTCACTAAACTTTTTATGATAATCTTTATAAGTACAATACCGTACTTAACCTTTCCTTGGCTTTTTCGATTCTCCAACGATTGCTCAGGACTAGGGGATAACTAGAATTTTAGGAGGAAAACAACATGGCAATTACACAAGAACGCAAAAATGAATTAATCGCTGAGTACAGAACTCACGAAAGTGACACTGGATCTGCTGATATTCAAATCGCAATTCTTACAGAAGAGATTAACTCTTTAAACGAACATTTACGTACTCATAAGAAAGATCACCACTCACGTCGTGGTCTATTCAAAATGGTTGGACGTCGCCGTAACTTATTAAAATACTTACGTGAAAACGAAGTATCACGTTACCGTGATCTAATCGCAAAACTTGGTTTACGTCGATAAGATTTTTCAGGAAAGCGGGATTTATCCCGCTTTTTCTTTTGCATAAAAAACTTCGCATAGTTTAGAGATTTTTGATACACTACTTATGATACATATACACTTTATATACCCTTTTTTAAAGGAGTTTTTGAAGTCGAGAGGAGTCCAGATTACATGAGTGAAAAGAAAGTATTTACGTATGAATGGGCAGGACGCCCGCTGCAAGTAGAAATAGGACAACTTGCAAAACAAGCGAACGGAGCAGTACTTGTAAGATATGGTGATACATCAGTATTATCTGTAGCAACTGCATCTAAAAACCCTAAGAATTTAGATTTCTTCCCGTTGACAGTGAACTATGAGGAAAAATTATATGCTGTAGGTAAAATTCCAGGTGGATTTATTAAACGTGAAGGTCGTCCTTCGGAACGAGCAATCTTAACTAGTCGTTTAATTGACCGTCCAATTCGTCCGCTATTTCCAGATGGTTTCCGTAACGAGGTTCAAGTTATTTCAATCGTAATGTCTGTTGATCAAAACTGTTCATCTGAAATGGCTGCAATGCTAGGTTCATCTTTAGCGCTAAGCGTTTCTGATATTCCATTTGACGGCCCGATTGCTGGAGCACAAGTAGGATTGATCGGTGAAGAACTAATTATTAACCCAACAGTTGAGCAAATGGAAAAGAGTATTTTAGATCTTACCGTTGCTGGAACGAAAGATGCGATCAACATGGTTGAAGCTGGAGCAAAAGAAGTTTCAGAGGAAACGGTGCTTGAAGCAATTATGTTCGGACATAATGAAATTATCAAATTAATCGAATTCCAAGAAAAAGTTGTAGCTGAAGTTGGAAAAGCGAAAAAAGATATTCCTCTTTTTGAGTTAGATAAAGAGCTTTTCGAAGAAGTGAAGAGCATTTGTGAAGCTAAACTTGTACAAGCAATTCAAGTTCAAGAAAAACACGCTCGCGAAGATGCTATTACTGAAGTAAAAACAGAAGTTATGGAACAATATACAGAAAAAGAAGCAACTGACGAAACGTTAAAGCAAGTGCGTGAAATTTTAGATGCAATGGTAAAAGATGAAGTTCGTCGTTTGATTACAGAGGACAAAATCCGTCCTGATGGTCGTGGAGTAGCGGAAATTCGTCCTCTATCATCAGAAGTTGGCGTTTTACCTCGAACACATGGTTCTGGACTGTTTACACGTGGTCAAACACAAGCTTTAAGTGTATGTACTTTAGGACCTCTTGGTGATGTTCAAATTATTGACGGTATTGGTCTAGAGGAAACAAAACGCTTCATGCATCATTATAACTTCCCACAATTTAGTGTTGGAGAAACAGGACCTATTCGTGCTCCAGGTCGTCGTGAAATTGGTCATGGTGCTTTAGGAGAGCGTGCTCTAGAAGCAGTTATTCCGGATGAAGCAGATTTCCCGTATACTCTTCGCTTAGTAGCGGAAGTATTAGAATCGAATGGTTCTACTTCACAAGCTAGTATTTGTGCATCTACTCTAGCTATGATGGATGCAGGGGTTCCTTTAAAAGCACCAGTTGCTGGTATTGCTATGGGGCTTGTGAAAAAAGGTGAAAACTACACTATTTTAACGGATATTCAAGGGATGGAAGATCATCTTGGAGATATGGACTTTAAGGTAGCAGGTACGTCTAAAGGAATTACAGCACTTCAAATGGATATTAAAATTGATGGTCTATCAAGAACAATTCTTGAAGAAGCGCTTGACCAAGCTAAAATTGGTCGTATGCAAATTTTAGAAAGTATGCTTGCAACAATTTCTGAGCCACGTGAGAAATTGTCAAAATATGCACCTAAAATTGTCGTTATCAAAATTAATCCGGATAAAATCCGCGATGTAATTGGACCAGGTGGTAAACAAATTAATAAAATCATCGATGAAACTGGCGTTAAAATTGATACCGAGCAAGATGGTACAATTTATATCGCTTCAGCTGACGAAGAGATGATTGCTCGTGCAAAAGAAATTATCGAAAACATCGTGCGAGTTGCACAAGTTGGAGAATACTACTTAGGGAAAGTTAAACGTATTGAAAAATTCGGTGCCTTCGTAGAAATATTCAATGGTAAAGATGGTTTACTGCATATTTCCGAAATTCAAGAAGAACGTACAAAAGCTGTCGAGGATGTCCTTAAATTAGGAGATGAGCTACTAGTGAAGGTAATCGAAATCGACAATCAAGGTCGTGTAAACTTATCTCGTAAAGTAGTTATCAAAGAAGAAAAAGAACGCGCTGAACAACAAGAAAACAAATAATTAATTACATCAGCACGACATAAAAGGTTGACCGTAGTTTAAATGCTACGGCAACCTTTTTAAATAGCTGAATAGAATAAACAGAGGTGCTAATTTGATAAACAAAATTACATGCAAGAATGGGCTTCGAATTGTATCTGAACATATACCATATGTACGTTCTGTTGCTGTGGGGATCTGGGTGCAAGCAGGGTCAAGATATGAACTGCCTGAAGAAAATGGCTTAACTCATTTCATTGAGCATATGTTATTTAAAGGTACTGAAACTAGAACAGCGAAACAAATCGCAGAGGAATTCGATCGTATTGGTGGGAATATCAATGCCTTCACATCTAAAGAAAATACGTGCTATTATGCAAAAGTGTTAGATCATCATGCAGAACATGCAGTAGACATATTAGCAGATATGTTTTTCCATTCTCAATTTGATGCAAACGAAATTGAGAAGGAAAGACAGGTTGTTCTAGAAGAGATTAATATGGTAGAGGACACTCCAGATGATATAGTCCACGAATATTTATGGCAAGCGATGTATGAAGAAAATCCTTTAGGTGCTCCTATACTTGGAACAGAGGAAACTTTAAATAGTTTTACAAAAGAAACGATTTTGGCTTACATGAAAAAACATTATACACCAGAAAATGTTGTTATTTCTGTCGCAGGTAATATTCCCGAAGGATTACTACAGCATATTGAAGAATTATTTAGCCGTTTGGACAATGAAATCAATGAGAAAATAGAAGTGACAACGCCGATTTTGAAGCCAGTACATGTGGAAAACTTCAGAGATACAGAGCAAGCACATCTGTGTTTAGCTTATCCAAGCTTGAGTGTAAAAGCAGATAATATATATAGTTTAGTTGTGATGAATAATATTTTGGGTGGTAGTATGTCCTCTAGACTCTTCCAGGAGATCAGAGAAGAAAAAGGGCTAGCTTACTCCATCTATTCTTATCATTCTTCTTATGAAGATACAGGAGCACTTGCTATTTATGGGGGGACTTCCAGCAAACAATTAGAGGAATTAACAGATTCTATTCAGAAAACCATCCAAAACGTACTTGAAAAGGGGTTTACTGAAACTGAAGTCTCTAATGCAAAAGAGCAATTAAAAGGTAACTTACTCCTTGGATTAGAGAGCTCCAATGCTCGAATGAGCCGTAATGGCAAAAATGAATTACTCTACGGTGAACATCGTTCATTAGATGAAGTAAGTGAATCAATTGATGAAGTCACATTACAATCAGTAATGGAACTTGCCGCAGAGACATTTTCACATAAACCAGCTATATCCATCATCAAACCAAAAGTCGATCATAACTGATCGGCTTTTTTTAATAGATAAAGTAAATATAATATTCCATTAACACTGGGTTCATGGTTCAAGATAATTATTAAATAAGTAATACTACTGATTTCCGTTTCAGGTGGACGCTTTTCGCGGGGTGAACGATGAGCCATCACAGTCGCTAACGCGTCGCTGTGATGTCACACCTGTCTCACTCATCCCGCCGAAGTCGCCACCTTTCACTACAATCAATAAAATGAGTAGTACTCCCCAATTAGATTGGCAAAGCGTATCACTTAGGTATAAATAGTAGTCAAAGTAAACATAGATAGTGCTAAAACTGAGAGACAGAAGCTATAGGATTACCGATAAAGGGGGAAGTTGGGACATAACAGGTAAGTATTTAAATTTAAAAATCTGGAATCATTCACTTGATCTCACGTTTTTTTTCTTTAATTTTTTAGAAAATAGACCATATTAGAATCTTCATATTCTGGTTGTTTGAAGTGAAGTCAGCGACTCCTGGGGAACAGCACGAGCGAGAGACTACAGGCTCGAGCCGTGCCCCCGGAAAGCGTCCGACGTAACGGAAAACAACTCTAGAGGAAATTAACTACATAAACAACAGGCTCATTTTTCACAAGCATTTCTTTTATTCACTTTGTACGGCGAAATGGCATATATATAAATAGAAATCAATAAGGAGGAGAATGATTGTTACTTTCGGAACTTGCAGAAAAAGAACTTATCCAAGTTAAGGACGGCGCAAGATACGGCAAACTTGCAGACACTGAATTGCTCTTCAATCCAGAAAACGGGAAAATTGAAGGGTTCGAGGTTTTTCAAAAAACAGGAACTTTTTTTCAAGCAAACAAATCAGGCAAGAAAAAGGAATTTATTGCATGGGAAGAAATTATTCTTATTGGGAAAGACAGAATTCTGTTTAATGAAGCAAATACTGAAATTGGAAATAGTGAATATTCGTGAAAAAAAAGTGTGCAATCATTGGTACAGATGCCCGTCTACCTTTTGTAAAGGAAACTTTAGATAATCTATTAGAAGTGAAAATTTTTCCAACAATGATTTGGACGGAAGAACTTAAAGCAGCCATAAACGATTTTCATCCTACCATTATTTTTTTACCAATACCACCATTAAAAATAGATTGTTCTTTCGTTTTGCCCAACTCATGTCTTCTCCTTTTTGTTGGAAAAAAGAATTCAGAAATTGAACAGGAAATACAAAATAGCCAGGTTCATGCTTTTAATTATTTAGAGGATGAGCAGTGGATTTGGGAAAATGCAAATCTTACAGCTGAAGGTTTCATAAACTACTTTTATAGAAATGAAAACGAATCCATATATAACAAAAAATTTATCATAACAGGTTACGGTAGAGTAGGAAAAAGACTGGCTTTTGCTCTGCATCATTTAGGAGCAGAGGTAATCATCTCAGTTCGATCTGACCATCAACTATTTGAAGCAAAAAGTTATGGATATCAAATAGAGCAATTGGAGCATGTGGATAAAATCCGAGATGCACAATCGACCTATCTCATTAATACCATTCCATATAGATGGCTTAGTCCGTCCGATACGAATAGGTTTATAAAAGTGTATGATTTAGCATCAAATCCTGGGTGTCTGCTCGAGTCAGCCAATTCGACTCCTACAAACTATATACATTCTACTAGCTTACCAGGCTTGTTTTTTCCGAAGGATGCAGGATATTTAATAGCAAAGACTGTGCAAACTCAATTGGCTTTGCTAGAGGGGGAAGAATAGTGTTAAAAGATCTTCGAATAGGATTAGGGATAACCGCATCTCATTGTACTTATGAAGAAGTTATTCCAATGATTAAACAGTTTACAGAGTTAGGGGCAACTGTTGTTCCAATAATTACGTATTCTGTGTTAACTGCAGCAACACGCTTTGGAACAGGTGAGGAATGGGTAGAAAAAATAGAAGAGGCTAGTGGCAGCAAGGTAGTATCAAAGATTGTTGAGGCAGAACCGTTTGGACCAACCAATCCATTAGATTGTATGGTGATTGCTCCGATGACTGGGAACTCAATAAGTAAGCTAGCAAATGCACAAACAGATTCGCCCGTGTTAATGGCGGCAAAAGCAACTTTGCGTAATGGAAAACCCGTAGTACTAGGAATATCCACAAATGATGCATTAGGATTGAATGGTATGAACATTATGAAACTACTTTCTACCAAAAATATATACTTTATCCCCTTCGGCCAAGATAACCCTCATAACAAACCAAACTCGCTTATTGCTGACTTTACAAAAATTATTCCTACAGTTGAGCATGCAATTCAATTCAAGCAATTTCAACCATTACTCATTAGTCATCAATTATAAATATTGATGAAGATGTATTTTCATGTATAATATAATACAATATCAAAAATAGCATTGGTCTAGGAGGAGAGCTTTTCATGTCACAAGGTTTTACAGTAGCAGTAGTGGGAGCGACAGGTGCAGTTGGTCAAAAAATAATCGAAAAATTGGTAGATAGAAGTTTTCCTTTTACCACATTAAAATTATTAGCTTCCAAAAAATCAGCGGGTAAAGAAGTAGTAGTTAATGGGAGTACTTATATAATTGAAGAAGCGACACCAGCGTCATTTGAAGGTGTTGACATAGCATTTTTCTCTGCAGGTGGCTCTATCTCTAAAGCTTTAGCAAAAGAGGCGAGTAATAGAGGTGCAATAGTTATTGATAATACGAGTGCCTTCCGGATGGATAAAGATACACCCTTGGTTGTTCCAGAAGTAAATAAACAAGCGTTACACGAACATACAGGGATTATTGCTAACCCGAATTGTTCTACTATTCAGATGGTTTGCGCACTTGAGCCGATTAGACAAAAATTTGGTTTAAACAAAGTGATTGTTTCTACCTATCAAGCAGTATCGGGTGCTGGAGCAGCTGCTATTGAGGAATTGACAACACAAAGCGAAGAAATAAAAATGAAACATGCAAGACCTGAAATTTTACCAGTAAAAAGTGCTGAAAAGCATTTTCCTATAGCAGGAAATGTCATCCCTCAAATTGATGTATTCACTGAAGATGGTTTTACATTTGAGGAGCATAAAATGATGAATGAAACGAAAAAAATTATGTCTTTACCAAATCTTGCGATTGCAGCTACATGTGTAAGAGTACCAGTTGTGACGGGACATTCTGAATCGGTATTTGTAGAAGTAGAACAAGACAACGTAACGCTAGATCAAGTAAAACAACTTCTTGCAGATTCTGATGGCATAATCTTGCAGGATGATCCTGCTCAACAGCTTTACCCGATGCCTTATTTCGCAGAGGATAAGGATCATGTTTTTGTAGGACGCTTAAGAAAAGACCCTTCGAATGATAAAGGGTTTCATATGTGGATTGTATCAGATAATTTATTGAAGGGTGCAGCACTGAACTCTATACAAATTGCAGAAGCGCTTATTGCTGAAGGTATTTTAAAAGAGGTGTAAAAATGAATATAGGCCCTATTGCTACGGCAATGGTCACCCCGTTTCAAACAGATGGATCAATCAATTATGCTGCAACGGAACTTTTAATCGAACATTTACTAGCTACTGGGACCGATTCTCTCGTCATTAGCGGAACAACAGGGGAATCTCCTACTCTATCAACTGAAGAAAAACTTAATTTGCTTAAATTCGTTGTAGAAAAAGTGAATAATAGAGTTCCCGTTATCGCGGGTACGGGAGGTAATAATACAGCTGCTTCAATTGAACTTTCTCTAAAGGCTGAGGCTCTTGGAGTAGATGGACTAATGATTGTCACACCATATTATAATAAACCAAACCAGCGAGGGTTAATTGCCCATTTTAATGCAATTGCAAATGCAACATCTTTGCCAATAATTGTTTATAATATTCCGAGTCGGTCTGTTATTAATATGGAGCTAGAGACTGTTGTAGCGTTAAGCCAAATTCCATCTATTCAATTTCTAAAAGAAGCCAGTGGCAATCTAGATCAAATGACTAGAATTATGAAGGCTACAAAAGGTGATTTAGAAGTATATAGTGGTGATGATTCTCTCACACTTCCATTACTTGCAATAGGTGGCAAAGGGATAATTTCAGTTGCTTCTCATATTGTAGGAAATGATATGAAGAAAATGATTGTAGAATTTCAGAGTGGTAATCATCCAGAAGCTGCACGAATTCATCAATCATTAGTGCCACTAATACAGGCTTTATTTAAACAGCCGAATCCGACAGTCATAAAATATGCACTTTCTAAAATAGGTATCGAAGTGGGTAGTTTACGTCTCCCACTTGTTGAAATGACTGAAAGAGAAAAACGGGAATTTGATTTAATCTGGGAACAATACAAAAATTTTGAATAATTTTGGCGGAAAGGCTGAAGATTTGCTATTTCAGCCTTTTTTTTATTTGTGTGAATCGATGACGTCCGATATAATGAAAATTAGTGGATGTTGGACGGGTTAACTTCTTCAGCAAAAAAATTAACAATCTAACGTGATTAGATATCCTCGACTTCTAGAGAAAGCGGAGAGATGAATACCGATATGAAAAAACAATTCAGTGAGCAAAGCCCTTGCTGAAAAGTTAAGCTTATGGTGAATGTAACAGATTTTTGAATGGACTCTTAGGATGATGTTAGTCTAAGAACATCCCATTCATACGACAGCGGCTAACTGACCTGCATCACGCAGGCCCTAGCACAATTCAAAATCTGGACGCAATTATACCTAGGCGCAATTGATTTATAGGAGGAAAAGATTTGGTAAAAGTAAAAAATGAACTTATTCGAATTATACCGCTCGGTGGAGTTGGAGAAATCGGAAAAGCAATGTATGTAGTAGAAATAGATGAAGAAATATTTGTCGTCGATAGTGGTTTAATGTTCCCAGAAAATGAAATGCTAGGAATAGATATAGTTATTCCAGACATTACGTATCTAGTGGAAAATAAAGATCGAGTAAAAGGAATCTTTTTAACGCATGGTCATGAAGATGCGATCGGATCAATTTCTTATTTACTACAAAAAGTACAAGCACCTGTATACGGTTCGAAGTTGACCATAGCTTTGGCTAAAACGCATTTAAAAGCGTTACCGACGAAGCAACCAGTCAAATATTTTGAAGTAACAAATAAAAGCCGTATGAATTTTCAAGGCACATATGTAACCTTTTTCCATACTACACATAGTATTCCGGATTCGTTAGGTATCGTGTTCCATAC
Source organism: Psychrobacillus sp. NPDC096623 (assembly GCF_044762655.1). Classification (NCBI taxonomy): domain Bacteria; kingdom Bacillati; phylum Bacillota; class Bacilli; order Caryophanales; family Bacillaceae; genus Psychrobacillus; species Psychrobacillus sp. NPDC096623. The sequence goes on along the minus strand of NZ_JBIWER010000001.1, from coordinate 90,725 downwards.
GTCCGAAGGTGCAATTGTTCATACAGGAGAATTTAAGTTTGATCAGTCAGCTAAAGGGAAGTATCGTCCAGATATTGCTAAAATTGCTGGTTTAGGAGAAGATGGTGTATTTATACTTTTATCCGATTCAACTGAAGCAGAAAGACCGGGTTATACCACATCAGAAGCAGTTATTGAAAACCAATTATCAGAAACATTCCACGCTGCTAAAGGACGTATACTCGTTGCCCTATATGCTTCCAACTTTATCCGTATTCAACAAGTAATTGACAAAGCAATTGAAACAGGAAAAAAAGTTGCAATTGCTGGAAAAAGCTTAGAAAATATTTTCGAAATTGGTTTAGATCTTGGTTATTTTACAGTAGAAGAGGATACAATTATTTCTATTAAGGAAATCTCAAAACATAATGATGAGAATATTGTGGTCATTGTATCTGGTACACAAGGTGAACCATTAGAAGCATTAGAAAAAATGATTCGTAAACATCATAAAGATATTAAGATCAAAGATACAGATACTGTGTTAATCACTTTTACACCTTCTCCTGGTATGGAGGTAGGCATGTATAATACGATGAACCAAATCGCAAAAGTCGGAGCGAAAGTATTAACTTCCGAAAAAAATGTCCATGTATCTGGTCATGGAAGTCAAGAAGATTTGAAAATGATGTTGAACCTGACTAAACCTAAGTACTTTATACCAATTCAAGGGGAATATCGTATGTTGATGGCCCATTCAAAATTGGCTCAAGATACCGGCATGTCCAAATCGGAAATTTTCATTGCCGATAAAGGCGATATTGTAGAGTATAAGAGCGGTAAAATGAGAATGAGTGGTCGAGTTCAAGCAGGAAACGTTCTAATCGATGGAATCGGTGTTGGAGATGTTGGCAATATTGTATTACGCGATCGTAAGCTGCTTTCTCAAGATGGTATATTTATAGTGGTTGTCACATTAAATCGAGCACAGAAGAAAATTGCTTCTGGACCTGAAATTCTTTCTAGAGGATTTGTCTATGTCCGTGAGTCAGAAGCGCTAATGGAAGAGTCTGCTAACCTAGTCCGAACAGTTGTTGAAAAATATGTGAATAAAGAAACGTTTGAATGGACAAACATTAAACAAGAAATCCGTGATACGCTAAATTCATATTTATTCCAACAAACAAAAAGACGTCCGATGATCATCCCGATTATTATGGAATATTAATGTGAATAAAGGATTTCCTTTCCGAATACGGAGGGAAATCCTTTTTATCTTAAAGAATAAAAAGTATATAAAATTGTACTATAATGTGAACACTGGGTACATGATACTTAAGAATTGAAGGAGGGCGACGGACAGGCAAACATCATAAGATTACCGAAAAAAGTGATATTGGTAATCATATAGTAAAACATCTGTCCAAACCCTTTGAAAACTATAGAAACAGGATATGAACAAAAAGGAGCGCACTTCTTTTTGTCCGACTTTTCTTTAAAGTGATATTAATAACAATTTAGAAAGTAGGTGACACTTTGGCAAGGAAGAAAAAAAGACCAACAAAAAAGCCTGCAAAAAAAACAATGCATCCGCTTCTTTATGAAATAATTGGACTATTAATTATTGGTTTATCTATTATTTCGTTTTTTGAATATGGACTTGTGGGAGAATTTTTAGCTTACATAAGTTATTTCTTATTCGGAAATTGGCATATTGCAGTTCCATTTATGCTTATTGTTTACGCACTTATTATAATGATCAAACAATCAGTACCAGCATGGAACCACCGGCTGCTAATGGGATGTGCGTTTATATTAAGCAGTTTACTATTATTTAGTCATATCGCTCTATTCCAACAATTATTTGAAGGAAAGGCATTAGTGACGAATTCTGTTTTAAGAGAAAGCTATCGTGTCATGGTTGAGAGTGGCGGAATCACTGATCGAAACAGTTCTTTAGGTGGAGGAATAGTAGGAGCCATACTCTTTGCATCTTTCCATGTTCTCTTTGATTCGGCTGGAGCGAAAGTAGCTGGCTGGCTTATGTTATTTATAGGGATTGTATTACTAACTGGCAAAGCGTTAGTTCCGTACTTAGTAGAGACATTTCCAAAGCTAAAAGAAAACTTCCTTAACAGACCGAAAAAAAAGAAAGCAAAACCTGCGCCAACTCCACCTAGTGGACCGTCCCGTCGCAACAAAAAACAGGCAGCTCAGGAAGAAGCGGTAACTGTAATCGAGGCGATACCTGTAGAGACAGAGGAAGTCGAGCAAGCCTCGTCTCCTATTATTTCTGCTTTCACGGAACGAATAGCTAGAAAAGAAGTAGTGGAGGAACCAACTGAACCAATAGAACCATTAGACATAAATATGGAAAATGAAACAGTGGAAAATGAGGACTATCAATTACCCTCTATTAACTTATTAGATGCGCCTGCTCATAGCGATCAAAGTGGAGAACTTAATGCAATACAAGCAAATGCGAAAAAGTTAGAGCAAACATTTTTAAGTTTTGGAGTAAAAGCAAAGGTTACGCAAGTTCACTTAGGACCAGCAGTAACAAAATATGAAGTTCTACCAGATGTTGGTGTAAAGGTTAGCAGAATAGTTAGTCTACATGATGACCTCGCTCTAGCGTTAGCTGCGAGAGATATTCGGATAGAAGCACCTATTCCCGGTAAATCAGCGATAGGTATTGAAGTGCCGAATAAGGAAATAGCAATTGTAAGTTTACGCGAAGTTCTAGAATCGGAAGAAAATGATAAACCAAATCTGAAACTACTTATCGGATTTGGTCGAGACGTAACAGGACAAGCAGTGCTTGCACAATTGAATAAAATGCCACATTTACTCGTTGCAGGTTCAACAGGTAGTGGGAAAAGTGTATGCATCAATGGAATAATTACAAGTATTATGATGCGCGCAAAACCTCATGAAGTGAAAATGATGATGATTGACCCCAAAATGGTTGAACTTAATATGTATAATGGCATTCCACACTTACTTGCACCAGTAGTAACGGATCCAAGAAAAGCATCTCAGGCATTAAAGAAAATCGTATCGGAAATGGAGAGAAGGTACGAATTATTTTCTCATACAGGCACACGAAATATGGAAGGGTATAACGAGCATATTGATAGATGGAATGAAGAAAATGAAGAAAAACATCCAAAATTACCATTTATTGTGGTAATAGTGGATGAGTTAGCGGATCTAATGATGGTAGCTTCTGCTGATGTGGAGGATTCAATCACTCGATTAGCTCAAATGGCTCGTGCTGCTGGAATACATTTGATAATTGCAACACAAAGACCAAGCGTAGACGTAATTACAGGTATTATTAAAGCTAATATTCCATCTAGAATTGCATTTGCGGTATCGTCCGCTATAGACTCTAGAACTATTTTGGATATGGGTGGAGCAGAAAAGTTACTTGGTCGAGGTGATATGTTATTCCTACCAGCTGGTAGCTCGAAACCTGTTCGAGTACAGGGGGCATTTTTATCAGATGCAGAAGTTGAAAGAATTGTAGATTTTGTTATTGAACAACAAAAAGCAAACTATCAAGATGAAATGATCCCCGATGAAGTTGAAGAATCTGCCGAACAGATTGATAGAGATGAATTATACGATGATGTAGTACAACTCGTAACAGAAATGCAAACAGCATCCGTGTCTTTACTTCAACGTAGATTTAGAATTGGTTATTCCAGAGCAGCAAGAATTATTGATCAGCTAGAATTTAGTGGAGTTGTCGGACCTTATGAGGGAAGTAAGCCAAGACAGGTTTTAATATCCAAAAATGCCGTTGATGATGACATAATATGAGTCAAAAGGTTAAATAGTATAACACTTTTCAAAAAAAGTATGACAAAATCATTACAAAGTAATCAAGTTTTTGTAACAACTTTTAACCTAATGTGAAGAAAAGTATTTATTTCACCTTTTAAAAATGGTATAGTATGACTGATTAGTAGGAAAGTTTTACATCAGAGGTCTGATCTCTTCAAAATGGTGGTGTTTTAGATGACAATAAAAGTAGACCATCGTCATTTATATTTGCAAGTGATCGATCGTCTTAAACAAGACATCGAAAAGGGCGTATTCAAAGAAAAGGAAAAACTTCCTTCTGAATTTGAATTAGCCAAGTCACTAGGAGTAAGTCGCGCAACATTAAGAGAAGCTCTACGGTTATTGGAAGAAGAAAATGTTATCGTAAGAAGACATGGAGTAGGTACCTTTGTAAATTCTAAGCCTATTTTCACGTCAGGTATTGAACAGCTATCAAGCGTATCTTCCATGATACGTAAAGCAGGTATGGAACCTGGTACTATTTACTTAAGTTCTATGCAGTCGATCCCAACCGAGGATGATATTTTAAGATTTCAATGTGGTCAGGAGCAATCGATTGTTACGATGGAACGCGTCCGTACTGCAAATGGCGAACCAGTTGTGTATTGTGTCGATAAAGTTCCGAAAAATTATTTGCCTAATGATTTTCTCATTAGAGAAGAAGGCTCTATTTTTACTGCATTAGAAGAGTCTGGAGAAATACATATTTCTTATGCGGTGACATACATTGATCCCGTGGGTTACCATTTGATTGCTTCACCAACTTTGAATTGTGAACCAGAGACTTCCTTGCTTGTTTTAAAGCAACTCCATTACGATGAAAACGATCGTGTGGTTTTGTACTCGAAAAATTATTTTCGAGCGGATAAATTTAGCTTTCACGTTGTTCGGAAAAGGGTGTAAAATGCAACAATTCCTGCTAACAAGAAAAAAATAATGGGGGTTTTCAAATTGACAAAGCGTAAATTTGGATTAGGTCTATCACTAGTACTAGCTGCTGGAACGATTCTAGGAGCATGTGGATCTAAAGATGATGATGCATCTACATCAACAGATTCAAAAGATTCAGGTTCTGAAGGTACAACTGAAGCAGTAGATTTTTCTCTAGCAATGGTAACTGACGTTGGTGGTGTTGATGACAAATCATTCAATCAATCAGCTTGGGAAGGTATTGAAGCATTCGGTAAAGAAAATGGTCTTGAAAAAGGCGATGGTGGATATGACTACCTTCAATCGACTTCAGATGCCGACTATATTACAAACCTTAACAATTTAGTACGTCGTGACTTTGATATAGTTTATGGTATTGGTTTCTTAATGGAAGAACCAATCAAAACAATTGCTGAGCAACAACCAGATGCTCAACTTGCAATTATCGATTCAATCGTTGATGCTCCAAACGTTGCTTCTGTAATGTTCAAAGAGCAAGAAGGATCATTCCTTGCAGGTGTCGCTGCTGCTCTAATGTCTGAATCTAAAAAAATCGGATTCGTTGGTGGGATGGAAATTCCAGTAATCGAACGTTTCGAAGCTGGTTTCTTAGAAGGTGTTAAAGCTGTAGATCCTTCTATAAAAGTAGATGTACAATATACTGGTAAATTTGATGATGCTGCTCTTGGTAAAACAACTGCTAACCGTATGTATTCTTCAGGCGTAGATATTATTTTCCACGCTGCTGGTGGTACTGGTAACGGTGTATTCGCTGAAGCAAAAGAACGTAAAACAAAAGATGCTAATGCAAACGTATGGGTAATCGGAGTTGACTCTGACCAATACGCAGAAGGTGCTGTTGGCGACACGAATGTAACACTTACTTCAATGTTGAAAAAAGTTGGAACTGCTGTTCAAAACATTGCAAAAGAAACAATGGATGGAAAATTCCCTGGTGGAACAACAGTAACTTATGGTTTAGCTGAAGAAGGTGTTGGCCTTGCAGATTCTCGTGGAGCTATCCCACAAGAAATTCTTGACCAAATTGATGAATACTCTAAAAAAATCGCTTCAGGCGAAATTACTGTTCCTGAAACAGTAGAATAATTTGTTTTTAACATCATAAAGACCGATACTTATCGGTCTTTATGATATTTTAATTAATAGAAGAAAGATTTTAAAAATTTAAAGTCTTTACTAAATTTATATGAGATAAACTTTAACTTATAAATTTAAGATCTTTCCTGTATTAATTTAGTACTAGTATTATAGTGGGGAGTGAATTCATTGGATTATGTAATAGAGATGCTTGGCATACGGAAAGAGTTTGGATCGTTTGTTGCAAATGATAACATTACCCTTCAGTTAAAAAAGGGAGAAATCCATGCTCTTTTAGGAGAAAATGGTGCTGGGAAGTCTACACTAATGAACGTTTTGTTCGGATTATATCAGCCAGAGGCGGGCGAGATAAAAGTAAAAGGAAAGACAGTTAAAATTACTGACCCTAATGTGGCAAATGATCTAGGTATTGGGATGGTCCATCAGCATTTCATGCTCGTGGAGAATTTTACAGTAACTGAAAATATAATATTAGGTAATGAGTTAACGAAAGCTGGAGTTGTCGATATTAAAGATGCAGCTAAAAAAATTCGAAAACTTTCTGAAATGTACGGGTTAGATGTAGATCCCAATGCAAAGATTGAAGATATTTCTGTTGGGATGCAACAACGGGTTGAAATATTGAAAACGCTTTATCGCGGGGCCGATATACTTATCTTTGATGAGCCTACTGCTTCGCTGACACCTCAAGAGATTAATGAACTTATACAAATTATGAAGCGTTTAATACAAGAGGGTAAGTCAATTATACTAATCACTCATAAGTTAAAAGAAATTATGGATGTTTCTGATAGAGTAACAGTTATCCGTAAAGGTGAAGGTATTGGTACGGTTGTGACCGCAGAAACAAATCCAAATGAATTAGCATCACTTATGGTAGGAAGACAAGTAGAATTTAAAACTGTAAAGAGTGAGGCAAATCCTACAGATGAAACCCTAGTAATAAAAGATTTAGTTGTAGCAGACTACCGTGGAATTGATAAAGTTAAAGGATTAAACTTAACTGTTCGTAAGGGTGAAATTTTAGGTATTGCTGGAATCGATGGAAATGGTCAAAGTGAGCTAATCGAGGCAATAACAGGTCTTCGTAAAACAAAAGCTGGTACTGTCTCTATTAATGGACAAGATATAACCAACAAAAAACCACGTAAAATTACGGAGTCTGGGGTAGGTCATATTCCACAGGATAGACATAAGCATGGTCTAGTTCTGGACTTTTCTATCGGTCACAATATAGCACTTCAAACATATTATCAAGATCCTATCTCTAAAAATGGGTTTATGAATTATTCAAAAGTTTCAGAGTTAGCTCAAAAAGTTATTAAAGACTTTGATGTACGTACTCAAGGTGAACATACTCCCGCTCGTGCACTTTCTGGAGGAAATCAACAAAAAGCAATTATCGGACGTGAAGTCATCCGTGATCCAGAATTATTGATTGCAGCTTTACCGACACGTGGACTTGATGTAGGAGCTATTGAATTTATTCACCAGCGTCTTATCGAACAACGTGATAATGGAAAAGCGGTACTTCTACTTTCATTTGAATTAGATGAAGTTATGAATGTATCTGATCGTATTGCAGTTATTTATGATGGACAAATTGTTGATACATTATTACCTAAAGAAACCTCTGAGCAAGAGCTAGGGTTATTAATGGCAGGTCAAAAAAAGAATTCAAACAAAGTTAAACAGGGGGAAACAACTCATGTCGAATAGAGTAGTCAATATACTTGTCCCTGTTATTTCTGTTATTTTAGGATTGCTCGTAGGAGCCATTGTTATGTTAGTAAGTGGATATGATCCAATAGCTGGCTATTCTGCACTATGGAATGGTATTTTTGGAGATACCTATGCAATAGGTGAGACTATTCGTCAAATTACTCCATATTTACTTGCAGGTTTATCTGTAGCATTTGCTTTCCGTACGGGATTATTTAATATCGGGGTTGAAGGTCAATTATTAGTAGGATGGTTTGCAGCAGCTTATGTTGGAATTGCATTTGATTTACCTATGTATATCCATTTGCCATTTGCTATTATCGCTGCAGCATTAGCTGGCGCAGCATGGGCTTTCATTCCAGGGCTATTAAAGGCAAAATTACAAGTCCATGAAGTTATTGTAACAATCATGATGAATTATATTGCTTTACATACAACAAACGCATTGATAAAAATTGTATCTGATGGTGGGGATAATACAGGAACAATTAATGCATCGGCTTCTTTAAAATCTGCATTTTTTGAAAGTATTACAGATTACTCTCGTTTGCATTATGGTATTTTCATAGCATTAGCAATGGTTTTACTAATGTGGTTTATTTTAGATAAAACAACAACTGGCTATGAGCTAAAAGCAGTTGGTTTTAATAAGCATGCGTCCGAGTATGCAGGGATGAATGTAAACAAAAACATCATCCTATCTATGGTCATTTCTGGAGCATTTGCTGGACTTGCAGGTGCAATGGAAGCATTAGGTACGTTCCAATATGCCAATGTTAAAGGTGGATTCACCGGTATAGGTTTTGATGGGATTGCAGTTGCATTATTAGGAGCTAATACACCATTAGGGGTTATATTCGGTGCTGTGCTGTTTGGATCTTTAAAATATGGAGCTCTTAATATGCCGAACGAAGCAGGTATTCCAGTAGAAATTGTATCAATTGTAATAGCTATTATCATATTCTTCGTAGCATGTGGTTACGTTATTCGCTATTTCCTTGAAAAAGCGAACAAGAAAAAGGAGGCGAAATAGTATGAGCTTCTTAGATGTATTATATTTTATTGTACCTTCTGCTATTTTCTATGCAGCTCCTTTAATCTTCACTGCAATTGGTGGAGTATTCTCTGAACGATCTGGTGTTATAAACATCGGATTAGAAGGATTAATGGTAATGGGTGCTTTTATCGGTATACTATTTAACTTAATGTTTGTCGATACTTTTGGAGCAATGACTCCATGGTTTGCATTAATGGCGGCAATGGTTGTTTCTGGTATATTCTCTATTATGCATGCTGTTGCATCAATATCGTTCCGTGCAGACCAAACGATCTCCGGGGTTGCGATCAATATGCTAGGAGTTGCCATTGCACTATTCTCAGTGAAGATGATTTATGGTAAAGGACAAACAGATTATATTCAAGAACGATTTATCCGTTTTGATATACCATTATTAAGTGAAATCCCAGTAATTGGTCCAATGTTCTTTAAAGACGTATACGGAACTTCTATTTTAGCGGTTGGTATCGCTATTATGGCCTGGTTTGTCATTTATAAAACTCCATTTGGATTACGTTTACGAGCTGTTGGAGAACACCCAATGGCAGCTGATACAATGGGAGTTAATGTTACGAAAATGCGCTATATTGCCGTAATTTTATCTGGTATGCTTGCAGGAATAGGTGGAGCTGCATATTCTCAATCAATTTCTGGTGAATTCAGTCATACTACGATCAATGGGCAAGGCTTCATGGCTCTTGCAGCGATGATTTTTGGAAAATGGCACCCGCTTGGTGCACTAGGAGCAGCGTTGTTCTTTGGATTTGCCCAAGCGCTAAGTATTATTGGTGGACAGATTCCATATGTAAAAGAAGTTCCAACGTATTTCTTACACATATTACCTTATGCTTTAACTATCTTGGCAGTAGCTGGATTTATAGGTAAAGCGTATGCGCCAAAAGCAAGTGGAATACCTTATATTAAAGGAAAACGATAACAGACAGGGACCAATTAATTGGTCCCTTTTTGTATGTACTGATATAATTAGCATATGTATAGTGAATCGTCTTATGAGATACACTAGAATAAAAGGGGGATCACGTATGTTTCAACAATTTGAACTTGCAAGTGGCGTTAAGCTTTTTGTGAGACCTACAGAACAATTTAAAACAATCAACATCTCATTCAAATGGAAACAGCCTTTAACAGTAGAAAAGGCATCTATTCGTGCGGTACTCGCGAATATATTACAATTTAGCAATGAGGTATTTCCTACAAATGTAGCTTTTAGAAAGCGTTTAGATGATTTGTACGGAACTGTTTTGTATTTTGATACGACAAAAAAAGGAAGCCATCATATTTTTTCATTGAACGCGGAAACTGTAAATGATGCTTACTTATCCAATGAAAAAATTGTCGATGAGGTATTCTCTTTATTACATACCGTTATTTTCAAACCAAATTTAGTGAATGGAAAATTTGATGAAGCGATTGTAAAACGAGAAAAAGAACAGGTTATTGAGCGCATTCAATCCATGTATGATGACAAAACAAGATATGCCCAGCAGCGTTTGTTAGAGAATATTCGTCCAAATAAGGCAGCTTCTATTTCATCTAATGGAACCGTAGATGCTGTTAAAGCGATTACAAACGATCGGCTAATCGAAATGCATCAGGAATTATTAACAAAAGATGATCTGTCTATCTATATTGTTGGTGATGTAAACGTCGATGAGATAAAAGAAAAAATGACGAATCATTTTTCATTTGTTGATCGCACAAAAGTACTTGAAAAAGCAGAAGAGATACCAAACGAAAAGAATGACAAAAATTTTCTTCATGAAATTCAAGAAATGAAACAAGGAAAGCTTCATATTGCCTATCAAACACCGATCACTTTTTTCTCAGAAGAGTTTCCGGTTATGCAGCTGACTAATGGTATTTTAGGTGGATTTTCTCATTCCAAAATTTTTATGAATGTTCGTGAAAAAGAAAGTATGGCCTATTACGCATCGAGTAGTTATTCATCTCTCTACGGTTTAATCTTTGTACTAGCGGGAATAGAGTCTAATTTACAGGAAAAAGCAGTGGCATTAATTGATGAACAACTTAAAGCCTTGCAAGCGGGCGAAATTTCCGACCTAGAGTTAAACCAAACGAAGTCAATGCTTACCAATCAACTAAAAGAAGCTTTAGATTCTGCACGAGCTCAAATTGAAATATACGATCAATATAAAGAACTGAATACATCCTTTACTGTAGACAACTGGATAGAAAAGTGGAAGGATGTAACTAAAGAACAAATTCAACAAACGGCATTAACGATTGAAAAGGAATTTGTTTATTTCCTTTCAGGTAAGGAAGGTGCAGCAAATGAATAAAAATTATTTTGAACAATTAGAGGAAACATTATACAACGAAACACTTCCAAATGGCTTAGATGTCTATATCCTTCCGAAAAAAGGATTTTCAAAGACGTTTGTCACTTTTACTACAAAATATGGCTCAATCGACCGTGAATTTATTCCTTTAGGTAAGGATGAGCCTGTCATTGTTCCTGATGGAATTGCTCATTTTCTAGAACACAAAATGTTTGAAAAAGAAGAAGGGGATGTTTTTCAAAAGTTCAGTGAAAAAGGTGCATCTGCCAATGCATTTACTTCTTTTACTAGAACCGCGTACTTATTTTCCTCAACTGACCATGTTTTAGATAATACGAAAACGTTGTTGGATTTCGTTCAGCAGCCCTATTTTACGGAACAAACTGTGGAAAAAGAAAAAGGGATAATTGGTCAGGAAATTACAATGTATGACGACCAGCCAGATTGGCGTCTATACTTTGGAACAATTGAGAATATGTATAAAGAATTCCCAGTTAAAATTGATATCGCCGGGACAATTGAAACGATCAGCCATATTACTGCTGAACATTTATATGAATGCTACAACACGTTCTATCATCCCTCGAATATGGTGTTATTCGTTGTGGGAGCAGTCAATCCAGAAGAGATGATGGACTTCATCAAAGCAGATCAAGCAGCGAAAACATTTGAGGAACCTCAAGAAATTAAACGATTCTACCCTGAGGAGCAACAGGCAGTTGATGTAAAAGAACGTACGCTTCAGATGGATGTTCAAAAACCTAAAGTATTATTTGGTATTAAAGCGAGTAATACAAATATTTCTGGGGATGAAATGTTAAATTATGAGTTAGCAATGCAAGTTGCAATTGAGATGTTATTCGGCAGAAGTTCCGCATTTTATCAAGAAATATACGAAAATGGTTGGATCGATGAATCTTACTCAGCAGACTTTTCTATGGAGCAAGGCTATGGTTTTACGATGATTGGCTCAGATACTGTCAATCCAACGGAACTGACCGAAAAAATAAAAGAAACGATTCAGAGCTACGCTTCTAACTGGAATTTGAAGGAAGAGGATTTACAACGTATTGTGCGTAAAAAAATCGGTTTTTTCCTACGAGCACTAAATTCCATTGAATATATTGCAAATCAATTTACTCGTTACTCTTTCAATGACATGAATTTATTTGATGTTGTTCCTGCATTAGAGAAACTAACTATGGATCAAGTAAAAGAAGCATTCCAATCGTTAACAAACGAGGATGCGCATACTGTGTTTACAATCTTACCAATTGAAAAAAATAATGACTAAAAAGTTTGCATTAGTGCTTGGTGCATCTGGTGAAATTGGGTATGCAATATGTAGGAATCTTGCAGAGGCCGGTTGGTCCATTTATCTTCACTATGCAAATAATGAAGCTAGCATCTTCACTTTATTAAAAGAACTGAATGATTCCTATCCAAAACAGGAATTTAGCGTCATTCAAGCGGATATGAGTAAGGAAGACTGTATAGAAAAGATTGCAGATTCTGTATTTAGCCTTCATGCGGTTGTATTTGCCCAGGGACATAGTCTTTACAAAGCTTTAGAAGACACTAGCTTAGCTGATATTCGTTTGCTATTTCAGGTGCATGTAGAGCATCCGATGGCTCTGTTAGCAAGACTGAATAGCAAGCTTCGTAAACAACCTAGTAGTTCAGTCGTCTTTGTAGGTAGTATTTGGGGAGATGCAGGTGCCTCATACGAAGTGGCTTACTCAGCTGCTAAAGGAGCTCAGCATGCCTTTGTAAAGGCCTATGCTAAAGAGGTTGCCTTGCAGCGAACAAGAGTAAATGCAGTTGCTCCGGGATTTATCGAGACAAAAATGAATGCTCATATTGAAGAAGAGGCACGTCAGCTAATTATGGATGAGATTCCTGCAGGCATTTTCGGCTCGACACAAAATATAGCTGATACGGTTGGTTTTTTAACAAGTGAAAAGGCAAGCTATATTACTGGTCAAATTATTCGGGTTAATGGTGGATGGTATATTTGATTAGTTTATATCACTAATTGCAAAAGCTTATAGGAAAAGAAAAGAGAGAAATACACGCTCTTTTCTTTTTTTCTTTTATTCGACACCAAAATCATATATGATAGAACTAATCATTAAGTGAAACGTCATCTATAAAGAAGGGAAAGATATAACATGGCTAGTGAATGGTTTTTTGAATACGAAATTCAAGTTAATCGTCCAGGACTTTTAGGTGACATTTCTTCTTTACTTGGTATGCTTCGAGTTAATATTGTAACGATCAATGGTGTAGATGAAGGCAGACGGGGTATGCTTATAAAAGCAGAAAAAAAGGAAAATATTGAGCGCTTTGAACATATCGCTTCTACAATGGAAACGATTCAATTGACTAAATTTAGAGAGCCTAAGCTTAGAGATCGGCTTGCAGTCCGTCATGGTCGATATATCCAACGAGATGCAGACGATAAAAAAACGTTTAGATTTGTTCGTAACGAGCTTGGTCTCTTAGTAGATTTTATGGCCGAAATCTTTAAACAAGAAGGACATAAACTTATTGGAATCAGGGGAATGCCAAGAGTAGGCAAAACGGAATCAGTGGTCGCAGCAAGTGTATGTGCTAACAAAAAATGGATATTCCTGTCTTCAACAATGATTAAGCAAACGATTAGAAGCCAATTGGCAGGGGACGAGTTTAGCGATCGTAATATTTTTATATTAGACGGTATTGTAACGAGAAAATCAAATGATGAAAAGCATCTTCAGTTAGTAAGGGAAATGATGCGGATGCCAACGATAAAGGTTGTGGAGCATCCTGATATGTTCATCCAATATTCGGAGTATGATATTGATGATTTTGACTATATTATCGAGCTTCGTCATAATCCTGACGAACAAATCACATATGAAATGATGGAAAAAAACCACGGAATGTCTGACAAAGGAATGACAGGCTTTGGCGGATTTGGTGGATTCAATTTTTAACGGGTAGGTGTTTTAGTTGACTGAACTTGGGGCTCGTTTAAAAGAAGCGAGAACAGCAAAAGGTTATAGTATTGACGATTTGCAAGAAATAACAAAAATTCAAAAACGATACTTGGCAGGTATTGAAGAAGGTAATTATGCAACAATGCCAGGTGCTTTTTACGTTCGTGCTTTTATCAAACAGTATGCTGAAGCAGTTGGGTTAAATGGAGACGAATTATTAGAAGCATATAAAACAGAGATCCCTTCACCGTCGAATGAAGAAGTTACTAAAAATATTCCAGCAACACCCTCTAGAAGAGCCTTAGGTGGTAGATCTTCAAGTAAGTTTATGGAGATTTTCCCGATGGTAATGGTTGCCGTATTTATCGTTGCTATCATCATAATCGTTTGGACTTTGTTTCAAAATAGACCAGACAATCCAGAACCTGAAGTCGCTAACGATGAGTTAGTACAAGAGCAAAAACCGACGTTTGAGGATAACGAGAATGTAAAGCCTGGTGAAGAGGATGCTTCGGAAGAAGAACCTGCCGAAGAGGTTATAGAAGAACCAGAAGCGCCTACACAGCAGTTAACTTTTGTAGAATCGCAAGGTGTAACTTCCACATACAATTTAACGAATGCGGAAAGTTATCTAGTAAAAGTAGTCGCTGTAAATACTACATGGTTGAATATTAGAGATGAGAATGACAAAATTCTTGTGGATCAATCGGTTAAAGCTGGAGAAACCTTTGAATTTGATGCAAGTGCTTTGTCTAAAATTCGTATACGTCTTGGACATGCTCCTGGAAATACTGTTACAATAAATGATGAAATAGTAGAGTTTAAAAGTACAGAAGTTACTCAAAACGCAGTAATACAGTTCAACAAATAGTCATCTTATTGATGGCTATTTTATTTGATATTGAAAGGAGTTTTTTTATGAAGATGAATATACCAAACCAAATCTCATTGTTTCGTATATTTTTAATTCCTATTTTTATGTTCTTTATGCTGGTTGACTTTAATTGGGGAGATATTACACTACTTGGGTCAACAATTCCAGTCGGTCATCTTGTAGGTGCGATTATTTTTATCATTGCTTCGATTACAGATTTTATCGATGGATACTATGCAAGAAAATATAATTTAGTTACGAATATGGGGAAATTTCTTGACCCTCTTGCTGACAAATTATTAGTTTCTGCTGCTTTAATCATTTTAGTTGAGTTTGGAATGGCGCCATCATGGGTAGTAATATTAATCATTAGCCGTGAATTTGCAGTAACTGGTCTTCGTTTAATATTAGCTAACGAAGGAGAGGTAGTGGCTGCCAATCAATTAGGTAAAATAAAAATGTGGACACAAATAATAGCGATTTCTTCCCTTTTATTGGGGAATATATTCTTTGAAATGTTCCATATTCCTTTTGATATGATCATGCTATATGTATGTCTATTCTTTACAGTCTGGTCAGGCTGGGATTATTTTTATTTGAATCGTAAGGTATTATTAGATTCTAAGTAGGAAGGAAGTACTTCATGAAAGCAGAAATTATTGCAGTAGGTTCGGAGTTATTACTTGGACAGATTTCTAATACTAACGCACGTTTTATATCCAATCAATTAGCAGAGATTGGTCTAGATGTATACTATCATACGGTTGTTGGAGATAACGCGGATAGACTTTTAGAATCGATTCAAACAGCAGAAAAACGAGCAGACCTCATCATTTTCACTGGTGGATTGGGTCCTACAAAAGATGATTTAACGAAGGAAACTATAGCGAGGCATTTAGGTTTGAACCTAGTCTTAGATAATCATGCAATCATATATATTGAAGATTTCTTTAAACGTATGGGTCGTAAAATGACAGAAAACAACAAAAAACAAGCCCTTGTTTTAGAAGGCTCTACTGTACTAGAAAACAAACATGGGATGGCACCAGGGATGTTGCTTTCTACAAAAAGTCATTCATATATGTTACTACCTGGTCCTCCGAAAGAGATGGAGCCGATGTTCCAATTCGAGGCAAAGCCATTGCTTCCGAAGCTTCTTTTAGATGAAAATGTAATAATGTCTCATGTCATTCGTTTTTATGGAATTGGTGAAGCAGAACTGGAAACAGAAGTACAGGATTTACTAGACAACCAAACAAATCCAACCCTTGCACCACTTGCCTCTGATGGTGAAGTTACACTTCGATTAACAGCAAAAAGTAATTCAAAAGAAGAAGCTTGGAAAAAGATTGAAGCCTTACAGGGTGAAATACTAAACCGTGTTGGTAAATTTGTTTATGGCTACAATAATGATTCTTTGCCTTCAAAACTGAGAGATATCCTTATTGAAAATGACCTGACTATTTCAGCGGCAGAAAGCATGACAGCAGGACTATTCCAATCGGAGCTTGCTGCAGTACCAGGAATTGGAGAAGCTTTGGTGGGTGGGATGATAACCTATACGGAAGACGTAAAGATTAAGCATTTAGGCATCGATGCTGAAGTTATCGAGAAATATAGCGTAGTTTCTAGTCAGTGTGCAGAGCAAATGGCACTTCGCGTAAAAGAAAAATTCCAGACGGATATAGGCGTTGGTATTACTGGAGCAGCAGGTCCAGATGGTCATGGTGGTCAACCAGCAGGTACTATTTGGATTGGAATTGCCATAGGTGATACGAAGTCCTTTACGTATAAACTAAATCTATCCGGGTTACGAAACACGAATAGGATTAGAACAGTTAAGCTGACAATCTATTATTTGATACGTTTGTTGCAAGAACAAAAATTAGCAGATATTTAATTTTGATTGATAAAAACGGCCCAAAATTCATTTTTGTGCCGTTTTTCACTCCCAAAATTAAATTGTTGCAAAAAATAAACGAATGAACGTTCGCTTTTTTCTTGTAAATTTCTCAAAGACCGAGTATAGTAAGAGTAGAAATAAAAAACATCAACATTTCTTTTGAGGAGGAAATTTAATTGGCTAATAATGATCGTAAAGCAGCTTTAGATATGGCGTTGAAACAAATAGAGAAACAGTTTGGTAAAGGTTCTGTTATGAAACTAGGAGAAAAAACAAATCTAGAAATTGAGACTTCTTCTAGTGGTTCATTAGCATTGGATGCTGCACTAGGTATAGGCGGATATCCACGAGGACGTATTATTGAAATATACGGTCCAGAGAGTTCTGGTAAAACAACTGTTGCGCTACATGCCATTGCGGAAATACAAAAAACTGGTGGGCAAGCAGCATTTATCGATGCAGAGCATGCATTAGATCCAATTTATGCACAAAAACTTGGTGTAAATATTGACGAATTGCTATTATCACAACCAGATACAGGAGAGCAAGCACTTGAAATAGCAGAGGCGCTTGTACGTAGTGGAGCAATTGAGATTTTAGTAATCGACTCGGTAGCTGCTTTAGTACCTAAAGCTGAAATAGAAGGAGAGATGGGAGATTCTCATATGGGTCTTCAAGCTCGACTAATGTCTCAAGCATTACGCAAACTTTCAGGTGTTATTAATAAATCGAACACGATTGCTATTTTCATTAACCAAGTTCGTGAAAAAATTGGAGTAATGTTCGGAAATCCGGAAACTACAACAGGTGGACGTGCTCTTAAATTCTATAGTTCTGTTCGTTTAGAAGTAAGACGCTCAGAAGCTATTAAACAAGGTACCGATATTGTAGGTAACAAAACGAAAATTAAAGTAGTAAAGAATAAGGTAGCTCCACCATTCAAAACTGCAGAAGTAGATATTATGTATGGTATAGGAATTTCTCAAGAAGGAGAAGCTGTTGACATAGGATCAGAGTTTGATATTATTCAAAAAAGTGGTTCATGGTATGCGTATAATGGAGAACGTATAGGTCAAGGTAGAGAAAACGCAAAACAATATTTAAAAGAAAATCCTTCTATCAAAGCTGAGGTTACAGCAAAAATCCGTGAATCACTTGGAATGGCCGCAAGCGCTTTAACGATTGGTGCGCATGAGGTCGAAGAGGAAGAAGATGCGGAATTTGAATTGTTATTAGATGAAGAATAATATCCCGATAGTCTCTCATTTATTTGGGAGACTATTTTTTTTGAAAGAACAACTAATCTTTTAGCAAATGCTGTGTACTGCGTCGACTCCAGCGGGAACAGCAAAAGCGAAAGACTTCATGCTCGAGCCGTGCCCGCTGAAAGCGTACTCCTAAAGCGAAAATCAGCATTGTTCGGATTTCACTATAAAATATGCTTTCATGAAATTGATTCATACGGAAAGGTTTATTTTGTCCTAGTTTGAATATATTATTCTTCCCTTCCTTGACAGAGTATTTCTACATCTATACAATTAAAATTGTATAATTTCTTTATTATTAAATGATTATAGGCATTGCGTATATGTTTTTATATATACGTGCCGACTGAAACTAAAAAGTATAGCAATAGGGGGTGTTCGAATGACAGAAATTATCATCTCCGCTTTGCTTGGTCTGATTGTCGGTGCCGTTGTTGGTTATATTTATCTGAAAAACGTGAACGATTCAAAAGTGACTGGTGCAAAACAATCTTCAGCAATCATCATAGATGAAGCAAAGCGAGAAGCGGAAGCGTTGAAGAAAGAAGCACTTTTAGAAGCCAAAGATGAAACTCACAAATTACGAAATGAAGCAGAATCTGACATCCGTGAACGCCGTATGGAACTGCAAAAACAGGAAAATCGGTTATTACAAAGAGAAGAGAACCTTGATCGTAAAGATGATGCTCTAAACAAGAGAGAAGTAGGTCTTGAGCGTAAAGATGATGCTCTAACTGAAAGACAACAGCATATCGAACAGAAGGAAAGCAAAGTGGATGAACTAGTTAAGAAACAACAAACTGAACTAGAAAGAATTTCTACTCTAACTAGAGATGAAGCGAAAACAATAATTCTCCAAGAAGTAGAAAATGAACTTGCTACGGATATTGCTGTAATGACGAAGGAATCGGAAACTAGAGCTAAAGAAGAATCCGATAAAAAGTCTCGTGAGATTCTTTCCCTAGCGTTACAACGTTTTGCAGCAGATCATGTTGCTGAAACAACTGTTTCTGTAGTTAACTTGCCAAATGATGAGATGAAAGGTCGCATTATTGGTCGTGAAGGTCGAAATATTCGTACACTAGAGACGTTAACAGGAATCGATTTAATCATTGATGATACGCCAGAAGCCGTAATTCTATCAGGCTTTGATCCAATCAGAAGAGAAACTGCCCGTTTAGCACTTGAAAAGCTAGTACAGGATGGACGAATTCATCCGGCACGAATTGAAGAAATGGTTGAAAAGTCTAGAAGAGAAGTTGATGAACAAATTCGTGAAATTGGTGAACAAACTACATTCGATATAGGTGTTCACAATTTACATCCGGATCTTATGAAAATTCTTGGTAGACTTCGTTATCGTACGAGCTATGGTCAAAATGTGTTAAAACACTCAACAGAAGTTGCCTACTTATCCGGATTGTTAGCTGCGGAACTCGGAGAAGACGTAACACTTGCAAGACGCGCGGGGTTACTCCATGATATCGGGAAAGCAATTGACCATGAAGTAGAAGGAAGCCATGTAGAAATTGGTGTTGAGCTTGCAAGAAAATACAAAGAACATCCAGTAGTTATAAATAGTATTGCTTCTCATCACGGAGATACAGAAGCTACTTCAGTTATTGCTGTATTAGTAGCAGCTGCCGATGCATTATCCGCAGCACGCCCGGGTGCAAGAAGTGAAACACTCGAAAACTACATTCGCCGATTAGAGAAACTAGAGGAAATTTCTGAATCCTATGAAGGTGTAGAAAAATCATTTGCTATTCAAGCTGGTCGAGAAATTCGTATAATGGTTCGTCCAGATCAAATTGATGATTTAACTGCTCATCGTTTGGCAAGAGATATCCGTAAACGAATCGAAGAAGAATTAGATTATCCTGGTCATATTAAAGTGACTGTGATTCGAGAAACTAGAGCAGTAGAGTACGCTAAATAATATTCATTTATGGTATTTCACTGTCTCATAAGTTAGTATTAAAAAAGGCTTCGAAATGAAGCCTTTTTTTCGTGAAAGGAATGGAAGTAGTAATGAGAATATTATTTATAGGAGATATCGTTGGATCAATCGGTAGGGATACGTTAGAAGACTATTTGCCGAGACTAAAAAGAAAATATGATGTAGATGTAGTTATTGCTAACGGAGAGAATGCAGCCGCTGGACGAGGCATAACGAAGAGTATTTTTCAGTCATTGCTTCACATGGGAGTAGACGTAGTAACTATGGGAAACCACACTTGGGATCAAAAAGAGATTATGGATTTTATTGATGACACAGACTACTTAATACGACCTGCTAACTTTTCAGAGGATGCTCCTGGTAAAGGGATGACTTCAATTTCTAAAAATGGCCATACAATTTCAGTGATTAATATGCATGGACGTACATTTTTACCCCCACATGATGATCCATTTAAAATGGCAACGGAAATGGTAGAAGAAGCAAAAAAATTATCCCCTATCATCTTTGTGGACTTTCATGCAGAAGCTACAAGTGAAAAAATTGCCTTTGGCTGGCATTTAGATGGAAAAGCATCTGTAGTAGTTGGAACCCATACACATGTTCAAACAGCTGATTCTCGCATATTACCAGGTGGAACAGCTTATATCACAGACGTAGGTATGACTGGGCCGTACGATGGTGTTTTAGGCATGAAAAAAGAAGATGTGCTTTATCGTTTCCAAACGAATATGCCTGCTCGATTTGAAGTTCCAAAGTCTGGGCGTACTGTACTAAGCGGCTTCTTTGTAGAAGTAGACAATAACACTGGAAAAGCATTACACCAAGAGCGAATTTATATAAACGAAGATTACCCATTCAAAGGCTAAAAAGTCTAAATCAATACTCCTGCGCATACGTTAAGTTATGGACCAGAAGCAAGTTCATAATATAGCGACAAAAGGAGAAATGATAGTGGATTCTTTAAAAGTATCTTCCCGTTCAAACCCAAATTCAGTTGCTGGGGCATTGGTTGCAGTAATTAGAGAACAAGGGTATGCAGAGATGCAAGCAGTAGGAGCAGGAGCATTAAATCAGGCTATCAAAGCGATAGCGATTGCCAGAGGATTCGTAGCACCGAGTGGAACAGACCTAACTTGTTCTCCTGCCTTCACGGATATTATTATATCGGGTGAAGATCGAACTGCTTTAAAGTTACTTGTTGAAAAAAAAGTAAAGTAAACGGGAGGTCGCTGCTCATAGAGTAGCGAACTCTCTTTTTAAATGATAGGAAAGTATATAAAAATATTCTGTGATTCTGGATTTAAGAGACTTGTAAGAACGAATAATCCTATGATTTCCGTTAGAGAGCATTTTCATGTTTCGAAGCAAGAGTGTAGAAACAGGTGGTGGGACAGTAGCCTAGAACGCAGCGTCCTGCGGCAACGATTGCATACCCCACATCCTGCTGGTCTCAATCGGAGTCGCCGCCTATAACGAAGATCAATTTATGTGTAGTACTACACGGAGAGATTTGGCACAGCTTATCCCTAACATAAAAAGATCGGGCAAATTTTAGTTAAACAATCAATTCCATTCAAATTACCGGTAATTTATTAAGATTAGGGTTGTAGTCCAATGATTGATGTAATAGGCAGACTTTAATTTGATGTGGTATTGTATGGAACTTTTTTTAAATAAACGAGGTTATTGTTGATTGTAGAGAAGGTCGGGGTCTCCTGTGGGAAAGCACGAAGGAGAGACTCCAGCTCAAACCGTGCCCACGGAAAGCTTCCGACCGGAGCTGAAATCAACGGAATTTCCAGGTTTTTCTTTAATAGATTCTTTATAAGAATAATTTGTGACGAAGCGTTTCCGTCAAAGGTCTGATTTTCGATAAAAAAATGGGGAATACATAGTGATAAACGGCACTTCATGATAAACTAATGAAAGAAATTAGCATTTAATCGAATAGTAAGGAGATGTTTATATGTTGCAACAGCTTTCTTGGAAAGTAGGAGGGCAGCAAGGAGAGGGTATTGAAAGTACAGGGGAAATTTTCTCAATGGCGATGAATCGCCTAGGATATTATCTGTACGGGTACCGTCATTTCTCATCACGTATTAAAGGTGGCCATACAAACAATAAAATCTGTGTACGTCCAACACAAGTTCGTACAATTCCAGATGATTTAGATATTTTAGTTGCATTTGACCAAGAAACAATTGACGTCAACTACAAAGAGTTAACAGAAAAAAGTGTTATTCTTGCTGACGCAAAATTCTCGCCAGTAGCACCTGAAGATTGTAAGGCTCCAATGTATATTGTCCCTTTCACAGAGATAGCGGCAGAGCTTGGAACATCTCTTATGAAAAACATGGTAGCAATTGGCGCAAGTGCTGCACTACTTAACTTGGACAAAGGTGTCTTCCAAGGTGTAGTAGATGAAATTTTCGGCAAAAAAGGACAAGAAGTAGTAGAAAAAAACATGGAAGCAATTCAACAGGGCTTTGATACAATGGCTGAACAGCTAGGAGACCGTTTGGGAGAGTGGGAAATTGCACCTGCAGACGGAAAACACCGTATGTTTATGATAGGAAATGATGCAATTGCACTTGGCGCACTAACAGCGGGTGTTCGTTTTATGGCAGCATATCCAATCACTCCAGCGTCAGAAATTATGGAATATATGATTAAAAAACTACCACTATTTGGTGGAGCAGTTATTCAAACAGAGGATGAAATTGCTGCAGCTACAATGGCAATTGGCTCAAACTATGGTGGTGTCCGTGCGTTTACGGCATCTGCTGGTCCGGGACTTTCTCTTATGATGGAAGCAATCGGTCTTTCTGGTATGACGGAGCAACCGCTCGTAATTGTAGATACACAGCGTGGGGGACCTTCAACAGGCTTACCAACTAAACAAGAACAATCCGATCTTATGCAAATGATTTATGGTACACATGGAGAAATTCCAAAAGTAGTGATTGCACCAAGTACAGGAGAAGAAGCTTTCTATGATACGATTCAAGCTTTCAATATTGCAGAAGAATTACAGCTTCCAGTAATTATCTTATCTGACTTACAACTGTCACTTGGTAAACAAACGGTAGAGCCATTTGATTATTCGAAGGTGGAAATCAGACGTGGTAAATTAGTGGAACATGAAGAAGTTCCTGTTGCTGAAGATAAATCGTACTTTAAGCGATATGAACTAACAGAAGATGGCGTTTCACCACGTGTCCTACCTGGTACGGAGCATGCAATTCACCATGTAACTGGAGTAGAGCATGATGAAACAGGTAAGCCGTCTGAAGCAGCGACAAATCGTAAAGCTCAAATGGATAAACGTTTAGGAAAGCTTAACCATATTAACTTTAGAGAACCTGTATATGTAAACGCACCATACGAAGAAGCAGATATACTATTTGTTGGCTTCAACTCTACTAGAGGGGTGCTTGAAGAATTACAGCAAACACTTATTGAAAGTGATGTAAAAGTAAATCATGCACATATTCGTTTAATTCATCCATTCCCAGTGGAAGAAATGCAATCATTAGTTGCAAAAGCGAAAAAAGTAGTAGTAGTCGAAAATAATGCAACAGGCCAATTAGCAAATATTATTAAAATGAATGTCGGCGGTCATGATAAATTGGTTAGTGTAACGAAATATGACGGCACACCATTTTTACCATTACAGCTTGCAAAACAAGTAAAGGAGTTGCTAACAGATGGTAACATTTAAAGATTTTCGTAACAACGTAAAACCTAACTGGTGTCCGGGATGTGGTGACTTCTCTGTACAGGCAGCAATTCAACGCGCTGCTGCAAATGTTGGTATTCAACCACATGACTTAGCTGTCATTTCAGGAATCGGCTGTTCTGGACGAATTTCTGGATATATTCACTCTTATGGATTCCATGGCATTCACGGCCGTGCACTTCCAATAGCACAAGGGTTGAAAATGGCAAACAAAGATCTACACGTCATCGCTTCTGGTGGAGATGGAGATGGATTTGCAATAGGGATGGGACACACCATTCATTCCATCCGTCGAAATATCGATATCACATATGTTGTTATGGATAACCAAATCTATGGTCTAACAAAAGGTCAAACGTCCCCGCGTTCAGCAGAGGGCTTTAAAACGAAGTCAACTCCAGGTGGAGCTATTGAACCATCCGTTCAACCACTAGAACTAGCACTTACATCTGGAGCAACTTTTGTAGCACAAGGATTTTCGTCGGATATTAAAGAGCTAACTGCAATAATCGAAGCAGGGATTAATCATAAAGGTTTCTCTTTTATTAATGTCTTTAGCCCATGTGTAACATACAATAAAGTAAATACGTATGATTGGTTTAAAGAGCATTTAACAAAGCTGTCTAATGTCGAAGGATATGACTCTAGTAACAGAGAAGATGCGATGAAAGTAGTAATGGAAACAGAAGGGCTTGTAACAGGAATCATCTACCAAGATGAAAATGCACCATCGTACCAAGAACAAGTTCCAGGCTACGCACCAACACCACTTATCGATCAAAACTTGAAGATGAGTGAACAAGAATTCAATGCATTACTTCAAGACTTTATGTAAAAATATCTAAGCTCATGAATTTTAACGTTCATGAGCTTTATTTTTGTAAAAATCAACATATATGTCCATTTAAGAAATTTTAAGCTGAATGCCTTGTAGGAATAGAGTACTGTTCAGTATAATAGGGTGGATATATGTACTTTTCATGAACGTAGGAAAGGAGAGTTTTTATGAACGAAGAATCCCGTTTACAGAGTACTCAAGTGAAGGCACCTAGCACTTTAGATAAAAAATCTGAGAAGGATTATAGTAAATATTTTCAAGCAGTCTATACTCCACCGTCATTAAAAGATGCGAAAAAACGTGGAAAAGAAGAGGTAGAATACCATAACGACTTTGCAATTGCAGAGCAATTTAAAGGCATGGGTCAAAATAGAAAATTTTATATTCGCACTTATGGCTGCCAGATGAACGAGCATGATACCGAAGTGATGGCAGGTATTTTCATGCAACTTGGATATGAACCTACTGATACTGTAGAAGATGCAAATGTTGTTTTACTAAATACTTGTGCCATTCGCGAAAATGCTGAAAACAAAGTTTTTGGAGAGCTTGGACACTTTAAGCATTTAAAGCAAAAAAATCCAGATGTATTAATCGGTGTTTGCGGATGTATGTCGCAGGAAGAATCAGTAGTAAATAAAATATTAAAAACTTACAATCAAGTAGATATGATTTTTGGAACACATAATATTCACCGTCTTCCTAACATATTAAACGAAGCATACCTTTCAAAAGAGATGGTTGTCGAAGTTTGGTCTAAAGAAGGAGACGTTATAGAAAACCTGCCGCGAGTACGTAAAGGTTCGATTAAAGCATGGGTCAACATTATGTACGGCTGCGATAAATTCTGTACATATTGTATCGTTCCATATACACGTGGAAAAGAGCGTAGTCGCCGTCCGGAAGATATAATTCAAGAAATTAGACATCTAGCTGCTCAAGGGTACAAAGAAGTAACATTGCTTGGTCAAAACGTTAATGCATATGGAAAAGACTTTGAAGATTTGAATTATCGCTTTGGTGATTTAATGGCTGACCTCCAGAAGATTGACGTAGCTCGCATAAGATTTATGACTAGTCATCCTAGAGATTTCGATGATCATTTAATCGAAGTGCTTGCAAAAGGAGGAAACTTAGTCGACCATATTCACCTTCCAGTTCAGTCAGGTTCATCGGATATACTTAAAATAATGGCTCGTAAGTATACTAGAGAGCATTATTTAGAGCTAGTTCGTAAAATAAAAACTGCTATCCCAAATGTATCTCTAACAACGGACATTATTGTTGGATTCCCAAATGAAACTGAGGAACAGTTTGAAGAAACAATGTCTTTATATAAAGAAGTAGGCTTCGAAATTGCCTATACGTATATTTACTCTCCACGAGAAGGTACACCAGCTGCCAAGATGGTGGATAACGTGCCGATGGAAGTAAAAAAAGAAAGACTTCAACGTTTAAATAAGCTAGTAAATGATATGTCCGCTGAAGCGATGAAAAAGTATGATGGACAAATTGTCGAAGTGTTAGTCGAAGGCGAAAGTAAAAATAACCCAGATGTCCTTGCTGGCTATACAAGTAAGAGCAAATTAGTTAATTTCGTTGGTCCAAAAGAGAGCATTGGGCAATTAGTGAAAGTTAAAATAACAGAATCTAAAACATGGTCACTTACTGGGGAGCTAGTGAGTGAAACAATCGAGCAAAAGGTGGGAGTATAATGTCTACTACAAAATATACTAGAGACGATATTATTGAAAAAGCAAAAGAAATTGCAACAATGATTGCCAATACGGAGGAAGTTGAATTTTTCAAACGTGCAGAAGAGCAAATCAATGAAAATACAATGGTCCGTGAAAAAATTGCAAGTCTAAAAAGCTTGCAAAAACAAGCTGTCAACTTTCAGCATTTAGGAAAAGAAAAAGCGCTAAAAATGATTGAAGGTAAAATTGCAGCAATCGAAGAAGAAATTGACGGTCTTCCAATTGTGCAAGAATTTAAGCAATCCCAAGGAGATGTAAATAGTCTGTTACAATTAGTAGCAAATTCCATCTCAAACAACGTAACAAACCAAATTATTGAAGCAACTGAGGGTGACTTACTTAGAGGTGAAACTGGTTCTAAAGTAAAAAACACAACATACGATAGCTGTTCTTAATTTCTTATATAAAAAAGCATTCATTTAATCATTTGATTAGATGAATGCTTTTTATTATAAAATGAGTAAAATTTCTTGTTGTCCAGGTAGTTATGAACCGGGATGTAGGTTCATAAATAACTGAAAACACATAATTGAGTGGTAATTAGATAAACTAATATGGTAATATTATTATGTGCATTGGGAATATATATAAAAGGGGGAAATTGCATGAAGAAAAAGCAATTTAAGTTGTTGAGTATTCTAAGCGTTTTTGTTTTATTAATACTTGCAGCTTGTGGCACAACAGATGAAGGATCTTCATCAGATGGTGACTCTGGTAAGAAAAAAGAAGATTACAAGTTTTTAAGTTTGTTAACAGGTGGGGTCCAAGGAACGTATTATCCATTGGGAGGTACATTTGCTGAATTGATTTCGAAAGAAACTGGGATTAAAACAACAGCAGAAGTTTCGCAAGCCTCAGCAGCAAATATGACTGCTTTAAAAGAAGGTACAGCAGAAATAGCTTTCACTCAAACTGATATTGCTTTCTATGCAACAGAAGGTGAATTAATGTTTAAGGACAATAAAGTTGATACGATTTCTGCACTAGGTGCGCTTTATCCAGAAACAGTTCAATTAGTAACAACAGACAAAACTGGTATTAAAACGTTTGACGATTTAAAAGGCAAGAAAATTTCTGTGGGTGCTCCTGGATCAGGGACATATGCAAACGCAGAACAGCTACTTGAAGTTCATGGGTTAACAATGGACGATATTGAAGCACAAAACCTAGATTTTGGGGAATCACAAGATAGCTTACAAGCTGGTCAAATTGATGCGGCATTTATTACTGCTGGTACTCCAACTGGGGCTGTAGAAGCATTAAATGCAGTTGCAAATGTAGTAATCGTTCCAGTTGATGATGCTAAAGCGGATGAGCTTATCAAAAAATATCCGTATTATGCTAAAGACATAGTTCCATCAGGTACTTACGGCTTAACTCAAGATGTACCAACAGTTTCTGTATTAGCGATGCTAGCTGTAACTAATGAGCTACCAGAGGACTTAGTGTATGAAATGACAAAAGCGATTTTTGATAACGCTGGAAGTATTACACATCCAAAAGGTCAATTTATTAAACCAGAAACAGGGCTAGAAGGTATTGGGATTAAAATTCATCCTGGCGCACAAAAATACTTTGATGAAGTAAATAAATAAAATTTAATGCATTGGGGCATGTTGCGGTTGCTTACATGCCCCTTTTTGATTGAAAGAATGGTGGAGAGGATATGCGATTTCTTAATATGCTTGGAGTAATAATCCTCATTTGTGTAATTGGACTTGCATTTTTCTTGCCATTTAAGCAAGCATTTGTTTTTACAGAAACAAGAAGTGAGAATCCTAATTTTTTCTATTTACCGGTTGAAGAAGAAAGAGATTTCCAAATTAAATACACTCATTCTATACATAAAAGCGATGTAATAGAATCCTACAGAATTACAAAGGATGCCAAAATTCAACTAGTATCAATGGTTTATGAGGATTTAGCGATTGGGATGCCAGGATATGCTGAGGAAGGCCAAACTTTTGAAGAAAAAGATGGTATGTATAAACTTTCATATGATGATGAAATAATCAATTCCTTTACACTTTTAGTTGCGAATATTGATATGGATTTAATATTTCAATACGGACAAATGGAATATGACTTAAAACAACTACTGGAACGAAGTAAATCCTATGAATTTAAAGTGAAAAAATTATCGCTATATGAACAATTGAAAGGAGTTAAGATGAATGACTGAAAAACAAATAAAACCAAGCGAATCCAATGAAACAGAATCTTTTAAACAGTTATCGGAAGAAGAGCAACAAGCCATTTTACAGAAATACGATCCTGAATCTAATACTAGGTCCGTAGATGGCATAATGAAAAAGGTAATTTTCTTTGGATTATTAGCCTTTTCTTTATTCCAACTTTATACCGCTATCCAAGGCCAATTTACAGCCTATATCCAGCGATCTATACACCTAGGGTTTGCATTATCACTCATTTTCTTAATGTTCCCTGCGCGAAAGAAATCTATAAGAAAAAGAAAAATTCCAATTTATGATTATCTTTTTTCTTTGCTATCCTTAGGAGTAGGTCTTTATTGGCCAATCCAATACGATGAGTTAGTTTTTCGAGTAGGAACTATGACCGATTTAGATTTTATAATAGGTACATTAGCAATAATATTAACTTTAGAAGCCGCCCGTCGAACTGTGGGGTTACCAATTACGATAATCGCTACTGTGTTCTTAGTATATGCTTTTTTCGGACAGTATTTCCCAGGTTTCTTAGCACACAGAGGGCAGGATTTAAGCAGTTTAGTGCATTTAATGTTCTTTACAACAGATGGAATATTAGGTACACCTATTAGTGTATCTGCAACATTTATATTTGTCTTCCTGCTATTTGGGTCTTTCTTAGTAAAGACCGGAGTTGGGCAGTACTTCAATGACCTTGCTGTAACACTTGCAGGTAGATTAGTTGGAGGGCCTGCAAAGGTTGCGATCTTCTCCAGTGCATTACAAGGCACAATTTCTGGTAGCTCTGTAGCTAACGTAGTAACCTCAGGTTCTTATACGATTCCAATGATGAAAAAACTTGGATATCGAAAGGAATTTGCAGGAGGAGTAGAAGCAGCGGCCTCAACTGGTGGTCAATTAATGCCACCGATTATGGGGGCAGCAGCATTCCTAATGGTTGAATTTATAGGTGGTATAACTTATTGGGAAATAGCAAAGGCAGCAGCAATACCAGCGGTTTTATATTTTGCTGGTATTTGGATCATGACACATTTTGAAGCAAAACGTGTTGGTCTAAAAGGTATGTCGAAAGAAGAGATGCCTGATCGAAAAGAAGTTTTGAAAAAGTTATATTTATTAATTCCGATTATAGCGATTATTGTTCTAATGTTTATTGGGGTCCCAACAATGCAAGCAGCATTATGGGGTATCGTTGCCGCTGTAGTATTTAGTGCAATCGATAAAGAAACGAGAATGAACTTTAAAGACATAATAGATGCTCTTGTCGATGGAGCAAGAACAGCATTGGCAGTTGCTGCGGCAACAGCTGCAGCAGGTATAATTGTTGGAGTTGTAGTAAAAACTGGATTGGGGTTAAGTTTAGCGAATGGTCTAATTTCTGCCTCGGGTGGGAATATATTCTTAACACTATTCTTTACGATGTTGGCATCTATTGTTTTAGGTATGGGTTCTCCAACGACTGCCAATTATGTTATTACATCAACAATTGCTGCGCCGGCTATCATTACGCTATTGATGCTTGATTTGCCTGCTGGAGCAACAGTTCCTTTAGTTGTCGCTTTATCAGCACATTTATTTGTGTTTTACTTTGGAATTATTGCGGATATTACACCGCCGGTTGCACTTGCAGCATTCGCAGCAGCAGGGGTATCTGGTGGTGATCCTATTAAAACCGGAGTTGTAGCTGCAAAATTAGCAGTTGCAGCATTTATCATTCCTTATATGGTGATTTTCTCACCAGCTCTACTAATGATAGATACGAACCTATGGGAAATTTTATGGGTTGTCTTTACAGCAATCACCGGGATGATTGCAATCGGAGCAGGAATGATTGGCTACTGGTATCGCAAAGTAACATGGATTGAAAGAATATTTGCAATTGGAGCTGGTTTGCTTTTAATTTATCCGGAGAGCTTTTCGGATATTGCTGGATTAATAATTTTTGCTATTTTGTTATTAATTCAATTGTTTACACGAGAAAAGAAGAAACCAGAAGCAATAGCACTTTGAGTAAAATTGTGAAGAATGGAATTAGACCATTATATAAAAACTATCTGTTTAAATAAAAACACGGGCCAATGTGGCTCGTGTTTTTGCTTTAAGTGTTCGGATTCCTGTTCATAAAAGCAACCATTTTATCAAGTGAAGCGTATCTTGCTCAAGTAAGGGTATAATAATTATAGAACAATATTTAAATATGCAAGCCTTATACAGAAAGGAAGATACGATGATGGAAAATAATCTAAAAATTGGTTGGAACTTAGAAAATACTTATACGAGTCTTCCAAATATAATGTTTAGTGAGATGGACGTTAATCCTGTTAATAACCCCAAATTAATTATACTCAATGAAAAATTGGCAAAGTCACTTGGACTCGATTATACAGCTTTAAAAAGTAAAGTAAGTGTGGAAGAGCTTGCTGGTAATCGCGCGTTAGAAGGTGGGATACCAATAGCACAGGCTTACGCTGGGCATCAATTTGGGCATTTCACTATGTTAGGAGATGGAAGAGCTCTGTTGCTAGGTGAACATATAAGCCCTTCAGGAGAATTGTTTGATGTACAGCTTAAGGGCTCTGGGAGAACACCTTATTCGCGAGGAGGGGATGGCCGAGCTGGGCTTGGACCAATGCTACGGGAGTATATTATTAGTGAAGCGATGCATGGTCTTGGTATACCAACAACACGTAGTCTTGCTGTAGTTACTACTGGAGAGGATATTATGAGGGAAATGGTCCAACCAGGTGCTGTAATGGCTCGTATTGCTGCCAGTCACTTACGTGTAGGAACATTCCAATTCGCCGCAAAATGGGGAACTCCTAAGGATCTTAAAGCATTAGCGGATTATGCTATAGAAAGACATTATCCA
The DNA here is from genome assembly GCF_044762655.1 of Psychrobacillus sp. NPDC096623. Taxonomy (NCBI): domain Bacteria; kingdom Bacillati; phylum Bacillota; class Bacilli; order Caryophanales; family Bacillaceae; genus Psychrobacillus; species Psychrobacillus sp. NPDC096623. The sequence continues at coordinate 59,367 of NZ_JBIWER010000001.1, read as the reverse complement.
ATATTAATGGATAAAGAAAATCGTTATCTTTTATTCCTTCAAGAAGTGATTGAGCGTCAGGCCGCTTTAATAGCCAAATGGCAACTGGTTGGTTTCATTCACGGTGTGATGAACACTGATAATATGACAATCAGTGGCGAAACAATCGATTATGGCCCCTGTGCATTTATGGATACGTATAACCGCAAGACGGTATTTAGCTCAATCGATATTCAAGCTCGTTATGCCTATGAAAATCAACCGAATATTGGTGCTTGGAATTTAGCCCGTTTAGCGGAAAGTTTATTGTCGCTTATACATGAAGACCAAGAACAAGCAGTCGAACTAGCTCAAAAAGCGATGACAGCATATCCAGAAAAGTATGAAGAATATTGGCTTGCAGGAATGGGAAATAAATTAGGGATTTTTAATATAGAACATGAGGATATTTCGTTAATTGATACGTTGCTTCAACTTATGGAGAAATACGGAGCAGATTATACGAATACATTTCGTCTTCTAACACTTGGAAAAATAGATGAATCTGATTTGTTCGGAAAAAAAGACTTTGACCTGTGGCATGAAAAATGGCAACAGAGACTTGATGAACAGGATGTGTCTAAAGATTTCATCCAACAGTTGATGCAAAAAAGTAATCCAGTGGTCATTCCGCGAAATCACCGGGTAGAAGAAGCACTTGAAGCAGCAATCGAAAGAGAAGATTATAGTATATTAGAAAATCTTCTCCAAGTAATTACGAGCCCTTACGATTATAGTTCCGATTATATAGATTATACTAACCTGCCCTCAGATACCTCAGGACCGTATAAAACATTTTGTGGAACCTAATAAAATATACGCAGAAAGCCAGTAAATATATTAAACTGACTGGCTTTTCTTCTATAAAATTCATATTCAAACTTTTACGGAGGGTAGTTTTTCTATAAAGTTATATTATAGTGTACAAATTTTGTTAGTCTTTTACATAAAGGAGTTTTCGAATTCATGCAAACGAACAAAGTAGCGGATACAATTCGTCGAATAATTATGATTGTCATAGGTGCAGCAATTGCAGGTTATGCACTAGAAGCTGTTTTAATACCTAACTCTGTAATTGATGGAGGAGTTACAGGTATTAGTATCATGGGTACATACTTGTTTGGTATTCCACTAGGAGTATTATTATTTGTATTAAATATCCCTTTTGTTTATATAGGTTATAAACAAGTGGGAAAAACCTTCGCTCTAATGAGTATTATCGGGATAACAGCATTATCTGTTTCAACGGTTTTAATGCACCAAATTGAACCGATTTTAAGCGCTAAAGATCCATTATTAGTAGTAATTTCTGGTGGTGTTATGTTAGGCGTTGGTATTGGGGTTGTCCTTCGTAACGGTGGTGCACTTGATGGAGCTGAAGTACTCGCAGTCCTTGTTTCCCGAAAAGTCCCATTCTCTGTAGGAGATATTATTTTATTAATTAACGCATTTATTTTTATAGGTGCAGGGTTTATTTATGGATTAGAAAGTGCTTTATATTCAGCCACAACTTATTACATAGCTAAAATTGCTATTGATGTTATACAAGTCGGACTGGAAAGCTCGAAATCCGTTCGTATTGTTAGTAAACATTCGTTGGAGATTGGTTCTGCGATTCAGGATCGTTTAGGACGTGGAGTTACCTTTTCCAGTGGTAGAGGTGGTTTTTCACATGAAAAAATAGATATTGCCACATGTGTAATAACTCGTATGGAAGAGAACAAAGTAATAACAATTATTAAGGAATTGGACCCTAGTGCTTTTGTTGTGATTACAGATGTAGCAGAAGTGAGGGGCGGTAGCTTCAAGAAAAGAGATATTCACTAATACACAATACCCGTTGAATGAATCAAGCAATCATTCAACGGGTTTCTATAATTTTTATTTTCTTTTTTTCTTCCCAAGATCTTTTATGGAAATTTTAGTTTTGTCTATTACTTTTTCAAACTCAACCTGCACATGAATTCCATCTTTTTCTGTCTCATGAACACTAACTACCTTGCCTTTTCGACCTTTGATTTTTAGATCGCTATCTACCGCAGGGATATCTCTTAATACTTGAGTTAAAACGATTATATTTTTCTCCATAAAATGAACTGCGAACATTTTCATTTCCCCTTACTCAATAATTTAGAATCTATATATTTTATGATTGTTTGACAGATATAGAACTTCAATAAGTTATAAGGAGTCTTTAGAATAAAAGTCAAATTTCCTTGCAATTAAACTCAAGTGTTGTTATCCTAAAATCAATTAAATAAATTATCCTTCGGGGTCGGGTGAAAATCCCAATCGACAGTAAGAGAGAAATCTCAAAGCCTGTGAGCCGTAAAACGCATGATTTGGTGTAAATCCAAAGCCGACAGTTACAGTCTGGATGGGAGAAGGATTAGGTGCCTATTGTAGAGATTTTTAGTTATGCTAAAAATTGAAACGAAATGGCTTATTAAAGTATGACTTCTCTCGCATCCGATACATTTTGGATGCGTTTTTCTAATTGAATAATTTATCCTTCGGGGTCGGGTGAAAGTCCCAATCGACAGTAAGAGAGAAAATCTCAAAGCCTGTGAGCTGTAAAACGCATGATTTGGTGTAAATCCAAAGCCGACAGTTATAGTCTGGATGGGAGAAGGATTAGGTGCCTATAGTAGAGGTTTTTTAGTTATGCTAAAAAACGAAACGTAGGGGCTTATTAAAGTATGACTTCTCTCGCATCCGATACATTTTGGATGCGTTTTTTAATTGAATAATTTATCCTTCGGGGTCGGGTGAAAGTCCCAATCGACAGTAAGAGAGAAATCTCAGAGCCTGTGAGCGGTAAAACGCATGATTTGGTGTAAATCCAAAGCCGACAGTTACAGTCTGGATGGGAGAAGGAGTAGGACAATGCTTTTTGAGAAATATGGCTAAAAGCTTATTTGAATCTACCTAATTTTCCTCCGACACCTATGTGTACGGAGTTTTTTGTTTGAAGGAGGAGGATAAAATGTTTACAGGAATAGTTGAAGAAAAAGGCACAATAAAGAGCGTTCAAAAAAGTGCCAATAGTATGCAACTTGTTATCCGTGCCGAAAGAATTTTAGAAGATATAAAATTGGGTGATAGCATTTCGGTGAATGGAGTTTGTTTAACAGTAATTGCGTTTTCACAATCCGAGTTTACTGTAGATGTTATGCCAGAAACGTTTCAAGCGACTACTACAAAATTGTTAAACAGTGGTTCAGCAGTAAATCTAGAAAGGGCAATGGCTGCAAACGGACGATTCGGTGGACATTTCGTTTCAGGACATGTTGACGGTGTCGGTACAATTTTGAAGAAGCGTCCTACCGCAAATGCAGTTTATATTGATATTACAATACCCGAAGATGTTAGTAATTATTGTATTCCGAAAGGATCTATTACGATTGATGGCACAAGTTTAACGATATTTGAAATATCGAAGTCTTTAGTTACTGTTTCACTGATTCCCCATACAAATCAAGAAACAGTTTTAGGTCAAAAAAAAGAACGTGAACTAGTCAATTTAGAATGTGACATGCTAGGGAAGTATGTGCATCAGTATGCTACGAATAAAAAAGAATCGTCTATTACAAGAGACTTTTTAACACAGAATGGTTTTTAAGGAGATGAGAATATGCTAAATACAATTGAGGAAGCAATTTCTGATTTAAAACAAGGAAAGCTAATTATTTTGGTAGATGATGAAAATCGCGAAAACGAAGGGGATTTTCTTTGCCTAGCAGAATTTGCAACACCTGAAAATATTAACTTTATGGCTAAGTATGGTCGAGGGTTGATTTGTATGCCGATTCATGAGGAAATCGCAGAGGAGCTACAGTTACATCCAATGGTTTCTCATAATACGGATGTTCATCAAACTGCATTCACTGTGTCTATAGATCATGAGAAAACATCTACAGGTATTAGTGCATTTGATCGTTCAGAAACAATGCTGCAAGTTATTAACCCTCAAGCAAATGCGCTTCAATTTAAGCGACCTGGACATGTCTTTCCTCTGATTGCAAAGCCTGGTGGTGTATTAGAAAGACGTGGTCATACAGAAGCAACTGTTGATTTTGGAATACTTTGTGGGTCGGCAAAAGCTGGTGTAATTTGTGAAATTATGAAAGACGATGGATCAATGGCACGGTTACCCGATTTAATGGAATTTGCAAAGCAATTCCAATTGAAAATTGTAACGATAGAAGAATTATCAATTTATTTACAAAATATTAAAGCTAGCTAAGGAGAGAACAAAATGGTAAAAACAATAGAGGCAAACTTAATCGGTACAGAATTGAAAATAGGAATTGTCGTAGGTCGTTTTAATGATTTCATCAATGCAAAATTAGTAGATGGTGCAATTGATGGATTAAAACGTCATGGAATAGCGGATGATAACATTGAAGTAGCTTGGGTTCCAGGTGTATTTGAAGTTCCATTTATTGCAAAAAAAATGGCTGAATCACAAAAGTACGACGCTGTTATTGGGCTAGGGACAGTAATCCGAGGAGCTACTACTCACTATGATTATGTATGTAATGAAGCGGCAAAAGGAATTGCGCAAGTAGGTTTACAAACTGGAGTACCTGTTATTTTCGGTATTGTTACAACAGAATCTATTGAACAAGCCATTGAACGAGCAGGTACAAAAGCTGGAAACAAAGGATACGATGCAGCAATATCGGCAATCGAAATGGCAAATCTTTTGAAAATAATGTAACAAATGAGTGATTCTTTGATAGAAAGCCGATGTCTAGCAAGATTAGTCATTGGCTTTCTTCAATTTGAATATGGATCACCTCATGCGTTTCAGTATTAAATTCTATTTTAACAGAGACACCAAATTCTTTCATATCATCTTTTAACCAAAGCCTAAATTTCTCTATTGTATTATTTTCTCTAGATTCGCTTCCTTCGTGAAGATAGTCAATAACTCTCGCATTAGGATATTTGGATTGTGTTTCTTTTATAGCAAGCTGTCCCCATTTAGCATATGCTGGTATTTCTTGTTGTGCAGGAGCAACTATTGGTATATGTGTTGCGAAAGATAGAGTAGGAGTAATAATACCAAGTGCAATAACTATTTTCTTCAAACTTAATCTCATCTCCTTTACATTAGAGTGTGTCATTCGCTGGAAATCATTCTACCTGTTTTTAAATAAGAAGTAATTATAAATCTAGTATATCCGCTGTATTTGTATGAGCAATAATTCTGACAAATAATAAAGTTGTAATATAATAAAAGATGGATAAGATTACTGAATTAGAGGGGGCAACATAATGGAATTGGGAATATCAGGAAAAGTGGCAATAGTTACTGGTTCAAGTAAAGGGATAGGTTTACAAACAGCATTACAATTAGTTAAAGAGGGTGCGAAAGTAGTTCTTTGCGCTCGTGGTGAAGAAGACTTAAAGGAGGCTGCAGCATTTATTAAAACTGAAACAGGAGCAGAAGTATTAGTTGTGCCTGGTGATATTACTAAAGAGGAAGCGTGTCAACAAATCGTTCAGAAAACAGTAGATCATTATGGGCATGTTGACATTTTAGTTAATAACGCTGGCACTTCGTCTGCGAATCATTTTGAATCTGTTGATACAGATTTATGGCAAACGGATTTAGACTTGAAATTATTTGGAGCGATACATACTTCAAAAGCTGCAATTCCTTATATGAGAAAAGTTGGCGGTGGAGCCATCGTTAACGTAACGGCGGTTTTGGGAAAAACACCTCCTGCTAATTCTTTACCAACGACGGTTAGTCGAGCAGCTGGAATGGCATTGACGAAAGCGATGAGTAAAGATTTAGGAAAAGATAATATACGTGTGAATACAGTATGTATTGGACTCATCAGAAGTAATCAAATCGAATCAATGTGGAAAAAGGATGCCCGAGAACTTACTTGGGAAGAATATTCTAGAAATGTAGTAGGTCCTTCGATTCCACTAAATAGAATTGGTGAAACAGCTGAAGCAGCAAATGTCATTACTTTTTTAGTATCCGATGCAGCGTCATATGTAACTGGAACATCCATTAATATTGATGGTGGTTCTGGTGGAACACTTTAAATAAAATTCGTAACTTAAACTGATCATTTTTTAATATTAACATGTCAGGAAATGTTATCTACAATCAGCCTCCTAAATTATATTTGGAGGCTGGTTTTTTTCGTTCTACCAACTTTCTGAATTTGTCACAACTCCACTTAAATAGCAATAATATAATGCTAAGAACAGTCAGATGCACTAGGAGTGATCAGAATATGCCGGCTATAACGGGGAGACAATATATAAAACGAATTGACCAACTGAAAACGGACGTTTGGATTGACGGTAAGCCAGTTACAGGAAATATCTCGGAGCATCCTGCGTTTAAAGGAATAATAAATAGTCAGGCAGCCCTGTACGATCTTCAACAACATAAAGCCCTAACATATCAATCACCAACTACAAAAGAGCAGGTAGGCCTGTCGTACTTACAGCCAAAGACAAAAGAGGATTTAGTTTTGAGACGTGGAATGGTACAGCACTGGGCTAAACTGAACAATGGGCTATTGGGAAGAAGTCCAGATTATATGAACACCGTCTTAATGGCTCTAGCTTCATCCATCCATTTTTTGCAGGATCAAAAGAACTGTTTTCCAGATAATCTACAAACATTTTATGAATATGCAAGAGAAAATGATATCTCCATGACCCATACGTTTATAGAACCACAAGTAAATCGTACATCATTGTATGTTGAACGTTCGAACGAACCGATTTCTGCGAAAATAATAGATAGAAACGATGAAGGAATTATTATAAAAGGTGCCCGACTCCTTGCAACACAGGGTGGAATAACGGATGAACTACTAGTTATCTCCACGGGTGGGAAAGTAGAAGACGAGAATAGTTTCGCATTTTCCATACCTAGTAATACTAAAGGATTAAGGTTTCTTTGTAGGGAATCATTTGTAGGAGGCGATTCTACATTTAACTATCCATTAAGTTCGAAATATGAAGAAATGGATAGTGTTGTAGTGTTTGATAATGTTTTAGTTCCTTGGGAACGCGTATTTTATTATGACAATATTGCTATTTCAAATAATTTTATGAAGTCGAGTTCGTTCCTACCATTTACCCTCCATCAAGTAGCATCTAGGCAGATTGTGAAAACTGAGTTTATATTGGGGATTGTCCAATCCATTATCGAAACCATTAATATAGAGGAATATCAGCATGTTCAAGAAAAGGCATCTGAAATAATAGTGGCTTTGGAGACCATGAAAGCCTTAGTAATAAAATCAGAAGTTGATGCCAAAGTTGATAAAGGTGGATGGATGCAACCAGATCGCGCCACATTACAAATTGCAATGAATGTATTTCCGCGCATCTATCCGAGGTTTACAGAAATCATTCAGCTCCTAGGTGCCAGTGGACTTATGTCTATTCCAACAGAAAATGCTTTTCAATCAGCTGTTAGAAAAGAGTTAAATCACTATTTACAATCCAGTGAAGGCAACGGTGAGGACCGTGTCAAACTGTTCCGATTAGCTTGGGACTTAACGATGAGCCCATTTGGCTCAAGACAAACATTATATGAACGATTTTTCTTTGGTGATCCTGTCAGACTTGCAAGCCAGTTATACTTTTCCTATGACACGGATGAGTTTGTGAAACGAGTAAAAGATATATTGAAATGAGTCCACAGGCCTTTGTATGTGGGCTTTTTGAATAGGAAGGTTGAATGCTTTTTAAAGAAGCAGCGTTCACTCATGTAATAAAACCTATTGGTTATATTTTTTATATGACTTACCTAATTTAACTGAGTGGAATAATATGTACATGATTTAAATATATGCTAAGTTTTTTGGTCGACTCATAAATAGGAGAGGAAAGTAGAAGCATAAGAATAATTTATCTAATGGTAGATTTATCTATTTTGTTCAACCTTGTGATCATTATTGGGGAATCGCACAGCGTTTTCATATAACCCTTGAGAATATTTTAGCTGTAAATCCAGGTGTTAACCCGTATTACCATTTAGTAGGACAACATAATTTCATACCAGTTTTACAACCACCTCTTCAAAATCCAGGACAAAACGAATGCATTCATCAGGGGTAAGATTATATCCGGATATGTTAAATAAATAATTTCACTATTAAGGTGTTCGACAATTTGTTGAATGCTTTTTTTATTGGAGGAACATCGTCCTTAAAATTATTTTCCTTACTCTGTTTATGAAAAAACAGAATCTAGTATGTTTTAAATTGATCGATTATGGGAAGGTGAGGTTAAAGGTTAAGTGATATTTCACAGATACAATCGGAGGTAGAACCAAATGGGGTATTTATTTATTTTTATCTATCTAACAATTATTTTGGTTGTCATAGAAATTATTACCATTCTCTTTACTTTTACCGGACTAAAAAAACCTATTGCAAGATTTCAGGTTATTTCCATGCTTACAGGAACTGGATTTACCACAGGAGAATCAGAACTAATTATTGATCATCCCATACGAAGGAATCTTGGGGCTTTTTTAATCCTTTTTGGAGCATTTTCATTAGCAGTAATTATTTCTGCCATTAGTAGCATCCTCTCAGATGAATTTTTCACGATGAAAATAGGTTATGCAGCTGGAATATTAGTGTTGTGCCTATTTGTTTTGAAAATGAATAAAGTAAAGAACAGACTATCCGATTTATTCAAACGTGAACTAGAAAAGAATTTTGATCTTCAGGATTTGACAATAAAAGAAGTCTTTCTAACGGAAGAAAATGATTACTTAGTGGAAATTCCTCTACATAGTTCCTCTAAGATGATTGGAGAGGAATTGGGAGAAAAACTAAATTCAGTGGAAGACATAAATGTATTATTAATTAAGCGTGGTGAAATTATCATTCGGAAGAAGAGACTTAATACGAAGCTTCAGGAAGGTGATTTCATCCTAATGTTCGGTGACAAAGAAGGAATTAGAAGTATGTTTACAGAAGAACTGAAAAAACATGAAATGGAGATGAAGCGGGAAATTGATCGAATGAATAATATCTAATCGTGAATAAAAATTAGTATACAAATATTATTCTTCTTAATATTCTATTGAATATAGGTTTATCGATGTGGTTTGAAACGTTCAATCCCGATCGAAAAGCCTATTTTTTATAGTTTTAAAGGATAAATTATCTTTTTGATGAATATACTCCTAAGCAATATTTTTAAAATTCAGATTAGGAGGAAAAACATGAAGAGAAAATGGATGACAATGATGATGGCTTGGGTACTGGTTTTGGGAATGATTAGTTTTCAAAATAGCGCACAAGCTGAGGAAGTAATAGATAAAACCTTAAGTGATTCTATTACTAACATTATAGACGAAAAACTAGCTGGAGCAGATGTAAGTATTACTGTAAGAGACCGGTTTTCAGGTGAAATAAAATATGGCTACAATGGGCTTACAGCCGTAAAACCAGCATCTAATATGAAACTGTTGACTACTGCAGCTGCTTTAGATGTACTAGGTAAGGATTATCGTTTTAGTACGAGCCTCTATACTTCTGGAAAGATGTCTAATGGAGTTTTAAAAGGAGATGTCTATTTAAAAGGTGAAGGTGATCCAACCCTATCTATAGAAGACTTACAACTGTTCGTAAAAGAGTTAAAAGCAGAGGGTATTCATAAAGTTGATGGGCGGATTGTAGGGGATGACAAATGGTTTGATGATGATTTATTGACACCAGGAATTTGGGTTGGGGACGAATCTTATTATTATGCTGCACCTATTTCAGCTTTAACTACATCTCCTAACACAGATTATGATACTGGTACGATTATAGTTGAAGCAATCGGAACTACTGTTGGGGACTTGCCATCTATTAAAATAACGCCACATATTGGCGATTTACAAATAGTAAACGAAGCGCAGACAGTGGAAGCAGGAAAAGCCAATACAATAACCATTGAAAGATTATACGAAACAAACAAGATTGTCGTAAGTGGGAATCTTCCTGTCGATAAGACTAAAAGAGAATGGGTGACTGTCAAACATCCAACTACACATACATTATCAATGTTCCAAGCGGTTTTAGCAGAAGCAGGAATCGAGTATTCAAAAGACAAAGTATTTCAAGCTGCAACACCAAAAAGTGCTCAACTCGTCGCAAGGAAGCAATCAATGACACTAGAGCAAATGCTAATCCCGTATATGAAACTTAGTAATAACGGAATTGCAGATATATTAGTGAAAACAATGGGTAAAGTTAAAAATCATCATGGTAGCACAGAGGCAGGTTTACAAGTTTTAAGAGAATATGGAAATTCTATTAACGTTGATATGGCAGATTGGCAATTTGAAGATGGTTCTGGAATGTCTCATGAAAATAGGGTATCGAGTTTATCAATGAGTGAGTTGTTATTTAAAGTGCAAGGTGAAGAATGGTTTACTACCTATTTTACTAGCTTACCAGTAGCTGCAAATACAGATCGAATGATAGGTGGTACGTTAAGGAATCGCTTAAAGGACCCATTAACAGCTGGAAAAGTCTATGCAAAAACAGGATCATTAACGGGTGTTAGTACACTAAGTGGTTATTTAGAAGCAAGTAGTGGACAGTCTTATATTTTTAGTGTTTTAGTCCAAAACAAATCAGGTGCTTCCACTACGATTGATGAAATTGTTAAGGAAATAGCAAAAGAATTCTAGGGGAATGAGATAATATTTTTGTTGATGATAGGTAAAACTTTTAAAAGTATAGGAAGCGATGGAGGCTCATCCTTTGAGGATGGGCTTTTTAATATGAGAAATCTACATAGAAATTAAATTCCAATCAAAAAGTTCAACAAATATTTCTATGCGATATGACAGTTTTAGTTTCTGTCACTATGAAGCAGATACCTTGAAGAAACTTTTACTTGGCTCTATTATCAAATGGAGATGTTTGAATACCGAAGGAGAGAAAAAATATGAATAGAAAACTTCAGTCCATTCCTGTATCTGTTTTGGACTTAGTGGCCGTAAAAGAAGGTCAGACAAATAAAGAAGCTTTTAAAGATATGGTTAGTCTTGCACAATATGCAGAAAAACTAGGATACAATCGATATTGGCTAACGGAACATCACAATGCACCGAATGTGATTAGCTCCGCTACTTCCATTTTAATCGGGCATGTGTTGGAAAAAACAGAAACTATTAAAGTAGGTTCAGGTGGAATTATGTTGCCAAATCATGCACCACTTGTTGTTGCAGAGCAGTTTGGTACACTAGAAAGCCTTTATCCAAATAGACTAGATTTAGGACTTGGTCGCGCTCCAGGAACGGATATGCAAACGGCTCATGCTCTACGAAGAACGACACAGGAAACTTCTTTCTCTTTCCCACAGGATGTGGTGGAATTGCAAAATTACTTTAAATCATTAAATTACCAAAGTGGAGTTCGTGCATTTCCAGGTGTAGGTGCCAATGTACCAATTTATATCCTTGGCTCAAGTACCTCAAGTGCAGAATTGGCTGCTCGATTAGGGCTACCTTATGCATTCGCTGCACATTTTGCCCCTCAGCAAATGGAAATTGCAATAGAAATTTACAGAAGTAAGTTTGTTCCTTCTGAGTATTTAGCTGCACCATACGTGATAATTTGTGTAAATGTAATAGCAGCAGATACAAATGAGAAAGCGGAAAAGCTATCTACAACTAGTGATCTTTTTTATTTAAATGTAGTTACTGGGAAAAAGGACCTATTACAGCCTCCAGTTGATAGCATGGAAGGTCAGTGGAATCATTTAGAAGAAAATGCGGTCCGTAGAATGTCGGCTTATAATTTTAAAGGCGACCGAAATAAAATCACCGAGCAATTAAATTCATTCTTAGGAGCATTTCAAGTAGATGAATTGATGGCTGTTACATATGTTTTCGATCAGGAAGCTAGAAGACGCTCGTATGAAATATTGAAGGAAGCCGTAGATCAACTTTAAATATTTGGATTTAAACGAAACATGACGTAACCCTTAAAGGGCATCGTTATGTTTTTTTTCTTAATAAGTTGGTATTACATAAAGAAGATATGTCAATATGGGTTAGTAAACATTATTCGAGGAATAAATGTCAAAAGGTGATTTGAATTTATATCTTAGGGGTATTAGCAATAAAAGATACTTACACTGTTAACCAAATGGAATTTTTGGCATTTTTCCAACGCAAATAAACATTTTTGTGTATTGGGTCTATTGCTTTTCCAAATAACAGAATCCTACATAAAATATAAGTATTTAAATGAGTCAATTTTTAATTACTTATATCAATAAAAAATGAACGTTAACGTGATTCTACATTCGGTAATTGCTTTATAGGTAGATATAGTTGACTGTACTTATAAGTCAGCGACTCCAGCGGAACAGCCGCCTGAAGCGGAAATCAAATTTGTTCGGTTTTCCTACAAAATACTCTTTTATGAAATTGAGTTAAATCTCTTTATTATAAAAAGGAAGCGCTTTCGGGGAATGATTTGTCTAGAATAAACGCAAATGGTTAACAATCACTGTAAAGGTATTATTTAAGGGAGGTCTCGTATATGAATATCAACAATGCAATTGAAGTATTAGATCGGATGCGCCTACAGAACGGCGCTTACACTGCCAGTGTTTCAAAAGACTATCATTTTGTTTGGATACGTGATGTCGTATACACAGTTTTGCCTTTTTTGCAAAGCCAATCTGATAGGTATGAAAAAGCATATCATGCTTTATTTGAACTATTTAAAACCTATGAATGGAAAATCGACATTCACCGAGAAAAAAAACCGGTTTATCTATTTGAATATATTCATTCACGATATTCTACAGATTTAAAGGAATTGAGCCAAGAATGGGGTCATGCTCAGAACGATGCTATCGGAGCATTCCTATGGGGAGTAGGAGTTGGAGTGAGTCACGGACATAAAGTAATCCGTGATGAGAAAGATCTTGCTATTGTTCAGAAGCTAGTCGACTATCTAGAGTGTCTTCAATACTGGCAGGCAAAGGATAATGGAATGTGGGAAGAGAATATGGAACTGCATGCTTCAAGTGTAGGTGCATGTGTGGCGGGGTTACGTGCGGTTAAAATGCTCGTAAATGTTAAAGATGAACTGATTCAAAAAGGTGAAGAGACGCTGCGTTTTCTATTGCCTAGGGAAAGTGAAACAAAAGAAACCGATTTATCCCTTCTTTCACTTATCTATCCATATCGCATTGTTGAAAGGACAACAGCACTTAAAATTGTCGAGATGGTTTCCGAACGCCTAGAGCGAACAAATGGCTGTATTCGTTATGAGAACGATCAATATTACAACGAAGGGAGCGAAGCAGAATGGTGCTTCGGACTACCTTGGCTAGGATTGTGCTATTTTGAACTTGGCATGCATGATAGGGCTTATGAATATGTAAATAAAACGGAACGAATCGTACCAGAAAATTGGGAGGTACCTGAATTATATATTGGCGGTAAAAATGTTCCAAATGGCAACACTCCACTAGCGTGGTCTGTCTCCCTTTCCTATTTATTTTTAAACCGTAGGATTACTACACCTTCTATACAATTGACAGGAAATGACTGATCTTAATTTACAGGAGTTCTAAGATTGCATTTTAATAGGGAGGACAGCTGATAACTAGTCTGTGGTCAACTATAGTATATTTCCGTTATTTATTTTTCAAGAACAAAATATATTTTCAAAAGTCCTTCATTCAATGGAGGGCTTTTTTTGTCGAAATTTATCTATTATTAAGAAAAGTTAAATAATAAAAGGTGTTTTAAAATTGATGGCGAATAATCAAAGAGAAGTACTGATATATAAAATGAAATATTCATAGATTGAAAGAGGTGTTGAAATGGTAGAGATTTTGAAGACGAATAGCTTGCAATACCCTAGTGATTTTGATGTATACCTTTTTCATGAAGGAACACTGTTTGAAAGTTATAAGATGCTTGGAGCTCATATACTTGATGAAGGCGATATTCAAGGTGTGCGTTTTGCTGTTTGGGCGCCAAATGCAAAACAGGTATCCATCGTAGGTGATTTTAATAATTGGAATGGTACCCAACATCTAATGGAACGCTTAGATCATTCTGGCCTCTGGGTATTATTAGTTTCTGAGCTAGCGCATGGAGACATCTATAAATATGAAGTTATAGGAGTAGATGGACGGAAGGTATTAAAATCAGATCCGTATGCCTTTTATTCAGAGATGCGGCCAGCAACAGCTTCTATTGTTTACAATTTAAATACCTTTGAATGGCAAGATCAAAAATGGATGGCCCAGCGAGTAAAGCAAGATATTTACCACAAACCGATGGCGATTTACGAAGTTCACTTGGCTTCCTGGAAACAAAGAGAAGATGGTGGATTTTATAATTATCAAGAACTCGCAGACGAATTAATCGATTATGCAATTGAAAATGGCTTTACACATATTGAGTTGCTGCCTGTTATGGAGCATCCCTACGATGGTTCATGGGGCTATCAAATAACAGGATATTACTCAGCGACTAGCAGATACGGTACACCTGAGCAATTAATGTATTTTATAGATCAATGCCATCAAAAGGGTATTGGTGTGATTCTTGATTGGGTACCCGCACATTTTTGTAAAGATGTCCATGGTCTTGGACAGTTCGATGGAACACCTCTCTTCGAATCGACAGATCCTATGCGAGCCGAGCGACCAATCTGGGGGACATATAGCTTTGACTATAGCAAACCTGAAGTCGTAAGCTTTCTAATTTCAAACGCAATGTTTTGGATGGATGTCTATCATGTTGATGGAATTCGAATTGATGCAGTTTCATCTATGATTTATCTGAATCATGATAATCCACTTCCAGTTAAATTGAAAAATCAGTATGGTGGTGAAGAAAATTTTGAGGCAATCGATTTTTTAAAAAAGTTAAATGAAACCATTTTTCGAAAATATCCCGGTGTCCTCATGATGGCGGAGGAAGCAACTGAATGGCCGCTGGTAACAAGTCCCACTATTGCAGGTGGACTTGGATTCAATTATAAGTGGAATATGGGTTGGACAAATGACGTACTTAAATATATGAAGCTTGATGTTAATCAACGACCAGAGCATCATCACTTACTAACTTTTTCATTTTTATATGCATTTTCAGAAAATTTTGTCCTTCCATTTTCACATGATGAAATAGTGCATGGAAAAAGGTCATTGGTAAACAAAATGCCAGGCGATTACTGGCAAAAGTTTGCGAATTTACGCCTCTTATTTGGCTATTTGTTTGTACATCCTGGGAAAAAACTTGTGTTTATGGGCAGTGAGTTTGGTCAGTTTGACGAATGGAAATACTCGCAAGAAATGGATTGGTTGCTATTAGATTTTGATGCTCACTCTACTTTTTTTAAATACTATAAAGAATTAAATAAATTCTATCAGGAAACCAGTTCTCTCTGGCGCCTAGATCATGAGCAAGCCGGCTTTCAATGGATCGATGCGGACAATGCGAAACAAAGCGTGATTACCTTTATGAGAAAAGGAAAACGGAAGGGCGATTATTGCATTGTTGTTTGTAATTTTTCATCCGATGTTTACCATAACTATCAAATAGGAGTTCCGTCCATCGGAAAATATTACGAAGCATTTAATAGCGATGCTACAGCATTTGGCGGATCGGGACAGTTAAATTCAGCTCCAATACTGGCCAGTAAGATCCCGCATAATAACCTTCCATGCAGTATGGAAATTACCGTGCCACCGCTAGGGGTTGCTATTTTTATGAAAGAAACAAAAACAAGAAAAAGGGGAGTCAATACAAATGACATCTAAGAAATGGGTTGCAATGCTTTTAGCAGGTGGTCAAGGTTCAAGGCTGGGGGAATTGACGAGTGACTTAGCTAAACCCGCAGTACCATTTGGAGGGAAATATCGGATTATCGATTTTACCTTAAGCAACTGTACACATTCCGGTATTGATACAGTCGGCATACTTACTCAATATCGCCCGCATCTTTTGAATTCATATATTGGAAACGGTCGCCCGTGGGATCTAGACCGTAATAAGGGAGGGGTATCTATGCTTCCGCCTTATCAAGGGAAAGATGGAGGTGAATGGTATAAAGGTACCGCAAATGCAGTGTACCAAAATTTCCATTTTATCGATCATAACGACCCGGAATATGTACTTGTTATCTCAGGTGATCATATTTACAAGATGGATTATAATAAAATGCTTGAAGATCATATTGATAAGGGTGCACATGCGACCATTGCTGTTATAGAGGTGCCATGGGAAGAAGCAAATCGCTTTGGCATAATGAATACCGACGAAACAGATCAAATTATTGAATTTGATGAAAAACCGAAACATCCAAAAAGTAATTTAGCATCGATGGGTGTGTATATCTTTAATTGGAAACATTTAAAAAAATATTTAACAGAAGACGAACAGGATAGCAGTTCCACCAATGACTTTGGTAAAGATATTATTCCAAAGATGCTTAATGATGAAGCAAAATTACAAGCGTATCGATTTAAAGGTTACTGGAAAGACGTAGGTACTATTGAAAGCTTATGGGAAGCGCATATGGATTTATTGGAAGAATCATCTGATTTCAAGCTTGGAGACCCAAACTGGCAAATATACGCAGGGAATGCCAATCACCCCCCACAATATATATCTGAAGATGCTGATGTGACCCAATCTTTGATCAATGAAGGCTGTTTGGTATTTGGGATGGTAAACCATTCTGTTCTTTCCTATAATGTCCAAGTTGGAAGGGGCTCTATCGTAAAAAATTCTGTAATTATGCCAAATGTGAAAATCGGGAATAATGTAATAATTGAAAAGGCAATAATCGGTACTGGTACAATCATCGAAGATGGCGCTATTATCTCTGACTCAAAACAAGGACTTACATTAATTGGTGAAAATCAGATGGTTTCATCTAAAACAGCTTTGCTACAAGCTTTATAATAGGAGGTAGTTTATATGAGGAATGTATTAGGTGTTATAAATCTTGTAAATGAAAGACCAATATTAAAAGAATTGACCCATCACCGTTGCCTTGCCTCCTTACCCTTTGGCGGCCGCTATCGGATGATCGATTTCACTATGTCAAACTTTATGAATGTCTCCGTCAGTAAAGTTGCCATTTTCACAAAAGATAAATATAGATCATTAATGGATCATCTAGGTTCTGGAAAGGAATGGGATCTTGATCATCGCTCACAAGGTTTATTTATTCTTCCTTCCATTCATCCTGATGAAAAGATTAGAGGAGATTTACAACAGTTCTATGATCATTTAGAATTTTTCCAACGTGCAACTGCAGATACAGTAATTATTGCTCCAGGGCATCATATATGTAAAATTGACTTTAACGATGTGATCAAAGAACACGAGCGTAGTGAAGCTGATATTACAGTTCTGTATAAGGATTATGATGGTGTACCAGTTAAAAGACCAATTTATCATCAATGTTCACTTGATACAAATGATGAAGTCCTTGATATAAACCTTTATACGTCACCTAAGAAAGGTGACAAAGTATGTTTGGAAACATATGTGATTAAAAAACAACTATTAATAGATTTGATTAAGAACTGTATTGAGTATGATGAGTATGATTTTTTGAAAGATATTGTTAAAGCAAATTTAGTAAATTTGAAAGTGCAGGGGTATCAGTTCACGGGTTATATGCCATTTATTCATTCCCTAGATACATACCATGCCAGTAATATGGAATTTCTTAACCCAGAAATTCTTCGTAACTTTTTTTATGATTCATGGGAAGTTTTCACCAAAATTAAACATGAAGCACCTGCCGAATTCACAAATTCATCAAAGGTATCTAATTCTTTAATTGCTAATGGATGTATTATTGAAGGCACCGTGGAAAATAGTATTATTTTTCGAGGAGTAAAAGTTAAAAAAGGTGCAGTAGTTAAAAACAGTATCATTATGCAAAAGGGTGACATTGAAGAAGGAGCACATATCGAAAAT
Source organism: Psychrobacillus sp. NPDC096623 (assembly GCF_044762655.1). Taxonomy (NCBI): domain Bacteria; kingdom Bacillati; phylum Bacillota; class Bacilli; order Caryophanales; family Bacillaceae; genus Psychrobacillus; species Psychrobacillus sp. NPDC096623. The sequence goes on along the minus strand of NZ_JBIWER010000001.1, from coordinate 41,375 downwards.
GTGATTACGGATAAACAAGTAATCATTACAAGGGATCGAATCATTACAGCGAGAAATAAACCAATAGTAATTAAAAAAGAAGAAGTAGTTTAACTGGAGGTACACCAGCATGAATGTTTTATTTGCAGCCTCAGAGTGCGCCCCATTTATAAAGACTGGGGGACTAGGTGATGTTATAGGTGCCTTGCCTCAAGCTTTACATGAAAAGGGAGCAAACGTTAGCGTGATATTACCGAAATATGGCGATCTTCCATTACATTTTAAAGAACAAATGCAATGGATCAAAAGCATTGAAGTACCTGTAGGCTGGAGACGTCAATTTTGTGGTATAGAAAAATTGCTGTACCAGGGGATAACAGTATACTTTCTTGATAACGAATATTATTTTAAAAGGCATGGCAGTTATGGCTTTTGGGATGATGGTGAACGTTTCGCTTTCTTTTCTCGAGCTGTTCTAGAGGCTTTACCTTATTTAGAGCAGCGGCCTGATATTATACATTGTCATGATTGGCAAACAGGATTGATACCTGTTCATTTGAAGGCGAATTATGAAAATAATGCGTATTATCAGGGTATCAAAACAATGTTTACAATTCATAATTTACGCTACCAAGGCGTATATCCTAAAGCCGTGCTTTCTGATTTGTTGGATTTAAGTGAGCATTATTTTCACATGGATGCCTTAGAGTTCTATGGGGATGTCAGTTACCTCAAAGGAGGACTGGCCTTTGCTGATTGTGTGACCACCGTAAGTTCAACCTATGCATCCGAAATACAGTCTCCTTATTATGGGGAAAGGTTAGATGGGTTTTTACGAAAAAGAGGTGCTGATCTTCATGGAATCGTGAATGGGATTGATAATGACTCCTATAATCCTAAAAGTGATGAAAATCTATTCCTTCCATTCGACGATTATAAGGGAAAGTCTGTCAATAAAAAGCATCTACAAGAAACACTCGGGCTTCCAATTAATGCTGATATTCCAATTATTTCAATGGTTACAAGACTAGTTGATCAAAAGGGTATAGATTTAATTTTACATGTCTTTCATGAAATCATTGGTTTGGATGTCCAATTTGTTTTACTAGGTACAGGCGATCAGCAGTATGAAGAGTCGTTCAGAAATTTTGAAGAAATTTATCCCGGTAAAGTGTCTGCTAACCTTTATTTTGACGAAGCTTTGGCTCGACAAATTTATGCCGGTTCGGATCTTTTTCTAATGCCCTCCCAGTTTGAGCCATGTGGTATAGGGCAATTGCTAGCACTTCGCTATGGAACCTTACCACTTGTCCGTGAAACAGGAGGACTGAAGGATACGGTCAACCCTTACAATGAAATAACCGAAGAAGGTAATGGATTCAGCTTTGCTAATTATAATGCCCACGAAATGCTTTATACAATTGAGCGAGCAGTTGCACTATATAGCTTCCAACCTATTAAATGGAACAACTTGGTTGTTCGCGCAATGAATCTGGATTATAGCTGGTCATCTTCTTCGCAGCAATATCACAAATTGTACGAGCAACTCCTGATATCTGATAAATAAGAAAGAATGATGTTCAGAGGTAAAATTCTTTATGCTCCTACCATAATTAAGGTTCATATATAAAGACGCATTCCATTAAGGGATGCGTCTTCTTTTTAAGGCAATTTACAAATAATTAGAATAAAGTTCTAATTGGAATCCTTCTAAAAATTGAAATCACTAAAGTATTTAAATCGTGCAATATTTGCAAATGTGTTAATTATCTTTTTCGATTCTTTCGGTTATTTTGTTTTTCAGTTTTACTTTTAGTTTGATTTGAATCAAAGTCTTCTGCAAATTCTTCGCGATTGTCGTTTCTTGAATTTGGTTCTTTCTTCTTGAAGTTTGGTTTGCTTTTATTTGACATGTATAGTCACCTCCTAGAGTTTAATGTGCTCAGTATAGCTGGAGTTATTCAAATTGATTTGTTCTTTACCATACTTGAATGAGGGGATTTTGTGTTTGAATTTGTTTGATAGGAAAATGAAACTTTACCTTTTATCATTCCGTCTAACTGTTACTTCTGGAGGTGGATTAATATGGAAGAGAGGGATGAGGATCGATTGTTCGGTGAACTCATTCGGTTGTATGGAGAGGAGCTACTACGTTTAGCTTTTACCTATGTAAAAAATCATACGGTCTCTGAGGATATTGTGCAGGATGTTTTTATTAAAGCATTTGAGAAGAGGAAAGAATTTCGAGGAGATGCTACTTACCGCACTTATTTATATCGTATTACGATTAACAAATGTCACGATTATGTACGTAGCTGGACATATAAGAATTCAATGGTATTAGATATGCTGCATGAGGTCTTTAAAGGATCTAGTTCAACAGAGGAAATAGTTCTAAAAAACAAAGAAAAGCTTGTCATCGCTGAGTCTGTGCTTCATCTCAAAACGAAATACCGTGAAGTAATCGTCTTATATTATTATAAGGAATTTCAGATTGAAGAAATTGCGGCCTTACTACAATGTCCTCCTAATACAGTAAAGACGAGACTTAGGAGAGGAAAAGGTTTACTGAGGGACTATTTCCATGGAGAGGAGGACTATTTTCATGAAAAATTCTCCAATTAAAAAATCTATTGATACATTAATCAGTGAAGAACAGTGGTTAAGTGAAGAGTTAATAAGAAAAATGGTAAAGGGAAAGAGTAAGCACTATAAGAAATCTTCTAAACGTAAAAGAGGTAGCAGATTCCTTCCGTTAGCGGCAATCCTTTGTATATTTGCTTTTAGTTATCTTCTTTATCAATCTTCTATTCAAAAATCTATAGTAGAAACTGTAGACCCAACCGGAAATTTAGATAGCATATATACCATAGTGAATGATGATATTGACAATGATTACGTAGCAAACGTATTAAAGAGTTATTTAAGTAGCATTTATGAAAAGGATTTCAAAAGCTTAAAGCAATACTCTTTTTTCAATGAAAGCGAAGAGGATTTAAAAACATTAATATCTCGATACAGTAATGTTGATTTTGAATCTATTCGAGTGGATGCAATTATTCCAAGTCAAGCTGAACCAGGCTTTCGTATTGATTTGGTCCATCGAGAAATTGGAAATAGTCCCGTCGAGTATAAGCACTCAGTCAATTTAACTAATTTAACGGATGTGCCCTCAGCTGTTGTTTATGAAAATCTGGAAGAAAAGTGGCAGGAATACGAACCTTTTATTGCTCCTAAGTCAATATCACTGGAATATAAAGAAACCGATGTTTTCATACCAGAGGTTTCGACTTCAGCTGAATTCATAGATATTTTGCATACTGAGTTGTTAGGAGAAGGACTAGAAGTACAAATAGTTCGAAAAAATGGGAATATGTTGACCTATTTAAAAGATAGCAATGAGATCTTTGATTTGAATATTCTTACTTCACTGGAGGGGGGGAATATTACCATACAGAAAGTTAATGAACAGCTTGGTGAAAAATTAAAAATAATTGGTCTGATTGATCGAATTGAAGATTTTACATTAATCTTACTTGATGAAAATCTTGATAGATATCAAACACTTAGTTTATGGTCATCTCCAATGTATAAGGACTTAAATGGTGATGGATTAGTAGAGATAGTGTCGAATGATAAAGATGTCATTTTGTTTAAAAGCAATGGAGGTAGTTTAAGTGTAACAAATCTGACCAAAGCTATTTCAAAAAATGAATATACCGGCGAAATTCATACGGAATGGAACGATCCATATATTAAATTGACTTATAAAAACATCCAAGGGACACAGAATTTTATATATAAATTCAACGGATTAAATATGTTGGAGTTAGTAAATTAGACCCTGTTAAAAGAAAAGGTTGATTAATCCTTAATGTTTTTGGAGAACAGGTTTCCCAATAAAATTTTGAACTGGATATTTGTGTTAAAATAAATTTAAGATTGTGAAAGTGTTCACTTAAACTAACGGGCAGGTTAGTTTAAGAATCGTCTTTATGTCTTATTCCACAATCGGGCCAGATTGTTGAGTAACACCTCAAATAAATCTGGAGAATAATTTAGGTGGTATTGTGTGATTGTAAGTATTTTAACATAAGAAAATGAATTACAATTAAGATAACGAATATTGATTGTAGGTGAGAATTTCTAATGTTAGATGGTGTAGGTGGAAGGTTATTAGACTATTCTGACTTGTTTCTTGTTCAGTGTCCTAGGTGTAACAGTTGTGCGAGAATTTATACTCCAAATAGAGCAATAGGTGAAAATGAACCTAGATATTTGGGGCATGAATCGAAACGGTTGTTATGTGTCAAATGTGGATACACGAAAGATATTCACCCCAAAAGAAAATGGAATAATCTTTGGGCTATTAGTCACCAATTATATAATGTGAAACAAGGAGTAGATTGGTACTTCGGTTTGCCGTTGTATCTTCAAACCCAATGCTGTGGGCAAAAACTTTGGTTCTTTAATTACGAACATCTTTTCGGGGTTGAAAATTATATAAAAGAACGTGTAAGACCTTCTGGATTATATTATCTGAGTGCTGAAAGTAGGCTGCCAATATGGATGAAGCTTTCAAAAAACAGAGATGATGTACTTATAACAAAATTAAAATTTCTTTAATATAGATTTCATAAGATCGGCTATTTTATTATTTAACGATGGCTTTGTTTTAAGTAGGACTATTCGAAATAATGTTTCACAATATGGCGCAATTCTTGAAAAGGAATTGTGCCTTTTTTAGCAATAGGGCCATATTGTTGAATAATCATTATCTTGATCTCCGTAATCAGGCGCATTTCATAAGGCGCTTTTCAAGATCAGTTCTATACAAATTTCTGTAGAGGTAAATATTTGGAATAAAACCCCTGTATTTGAAATTAATGTATAATTTCCTATAAAATTAAAACATGCTCCCATAATCCTAGCTTTCCCTTTGCTGGAATAAATTCATCCAGCATCTCCATATCCTCAACTACCCAAGCATAACCTCCCACTATAAAGGTACCCATAAAATAGTCATTCCCTGATACGATTCGGCCATCCTCAAGAATGGCCCATGTCCCATTGTTTTCAGTTACCTTCAAACAATCTACAAGTTTGCATACAGCAATAATCTGGCCAGTTGGAAGATTCTCTGGTGTGTATCCATGCTTACCAAGCAACGACATTATGGCTATATGGTTAGAGACGTATTTATCTATTTTTTTACTTGTGTGAATGGCAAGTGGCCCCCGATAATTCGTTCTCCATGACCTTGTTTCATATGTTGCCTCTCTAAGGACAAAAAGGCTTGCCCACGGCTGAATCATTGATAAAACCTTCATTCTGACTGCCTCCAACCTATAGAAGTTTATTTTGATTATAGAGTGTCCCTTTAAAGGAATATTATGAGCAAAAGGCAGAATATCAGTTCACGGAGATCCAATTTATGAAGCATGAGTCATGACCAGTGATCATTAATATCATATATTAATCAGCGAACTATTTTTGTTGGGTTTTACAAACTCACTAGATGTGATTGGGCACAAACTTACACATGTACTGACCCAGTTCACAAGTTGGGCTAGAATATGAAAAGCAGCCTGGAGCTTTTAACGAACAGATTTAATGTGGTTTGTTATACCGATTGTGGAAGTTTACGTATCGGAAGGAATTCAACTGGTGAATCGATTCAACTAGGCGTAAGTAAAATTAATTTTTATAGTGATATGAAGTATGCATATTTTACAAAAACATGTGAAATTCTAAGTACTCTAACTAAAAAAGTAAAGAGTAACAGTTAAAAGCTTACATAACAAAAGCGGATAAGAGATTAAAAAGGGTATATTTTTTACACGATGCTGGGAGGGACATTAACTCCACTGCCACCAACTTTTAAAAGAAAGACAAACTACTCGTTATTAAGGGGGATGAAAATGGAGCATATTGTAATTACTGCTGTATTAAAACCAAAAGAAGGCCTGCAGGGGCAACTATTATCAGATCTCAAAAAGGTACAAGCGGCATCAAGGGAAGAGGCGGGTTGTATAAAGTATGACTTGCACCAATCTGAAGACCAAACTTTTGTTTTATATGAAGTGTGGGAGGATGGGGAAGCGCTGGAACACCATATTCAGTCTGCTCATTATCAGGAATACAGGAACAATATTGCAGACCTTGTTTCAACTAGAGAAGTGTATAAGCTAAAAATAATGGAATAAGTTCAAAGATGGAGTGGCGGAACCGTCGAAAAAACCTGTTATATGCAGGTTTTTTAGTTGTCTTTTTTAAGATGGGAGCTTTTCGCCGTATCTCCTTCGAAACAAATCTTTTGATTTTGACAGACCAGATGGCTAATATATAAATATCGCGAATTACCGATTTGACGTGATGCTTTCAGACCATCTATCCAGCTTACAGTGAGATAGTGATAGTCGATATAGAAAGAGGCAAATGACATTCAAGCAGGAATTGGAACGCTTAAATGATGAACAAGCCGTTGAAATTTTTAAGGCATTGTCGAACCAGACGAGGGTGAGCATTCTTCAAATGTTAAAAGATCCCGACAGTCATTTTTCACCGCAAGCCCATATTATTGCTGATGAAGATTTGAAGGCGGGGTTTGCGTAGGGGATATCCGAAGCAAGGCTGGGATTTCGCAATCCACTACTTCATAGTATTTATCGATTCTGCTGCAAAGCGTACGGGTTGAAATGAAGCGAATCGGACAATGGACGTATTATCGCTGTAATGAGGAGACGATTAAAAAGTTCGAAAAATACATTGGTTCAAAAATTTAAGGAGAATTGAAGTGAGTTTATTACAGCATCGAGCATATAACAGGTTGTACCAACAGGATAAAATGACGCTTGGTTTCGCGATTCCGACGGCAAGGATGTCCAAATATCCGAATATGGAAAATCAGCTGTCGCTTGCTCGCAAAATTGAAGACCATGGTTTCGCGGCATTATGGCTTCGGGACGTTACGATTCAGAATTTGAATATTGATGATAATGGTCAAATGTATGATGTATGGATTTATTTGACCTATCTTGCGGCCCATACCAAGGATATTGCACTTGGGACGGCGAGTGTGGTCCTCCCGCTGCGCCATCCTGTCCGGGTGGCAAAGGAAGCATCATCTATTGACCGGTTGTTTCCCGAACGCCTGATCATGGGAGTGGCTTCAGGAGACCGGGATAAAGATTTCACAGCTTTGGGAATATCCAAGCTGGAAAGTGGAGGGCTGTTTAAAAAGAATTATGCATTCCTTGAACGGCTGTTAAAGGAGGACAATCCGACAATCAACAGTGATTTAGGCATCATCGATGGAACGGATATGAGAATGATCCCCAAACCTTTTTCTTCGATTCCAACCATGGTGACAGGATTCAGCAATCAATCGATTGAATGGATCGCCCAGAATGGGGACGGCTGGATCCAGTACCCGAGGATTATCCCACAACAAACTCAATTGATTAACGAGTATCGCGAGTTGTCGGAAATTCACGCCCCAGGAGTGTTTAAACCTTTCACTCAGACATTATTTATCGATTTATCGGAAAATCCCGATTTGTTTCCTGTTCCGATTCCGTTAGGATTTCGTGTAGGGAGTAAACAGTTATTAGAAATTCTATATCAATTTCAATCCATTGGTGTCAATCACCTGGCATTTGTATTGTATTTTTCAAAGCGCCCTCCCGAGGAAGTCATCCAGGAGCTTGGAGAGTTTGTGTTGCCTTACTTTCCGACTCATGAAATTCCAGTATTAGATTAGTTTTTAAAAAAAAATTAGATAGGGGAAGAAGATGAACTTATGTCTAAACATGCAAATAAACTAAACGAAATTCCATTCTCGGTGCTTGATCTTTCACCGATAACAGCCGGAAGTACTCCTGCTGACTCTTTCCGCCATACATTGGAACTCGCACAGCTTGCTGAAAAACTTGGTTACAACCGTTTTTGGCTCGCAGAACATCATAATATGCCGTTTATCGCCAGTTCCGCCACTTCTGTGGTGATGTCCCATGTGGCAGCCGGTACATCAAAAATCAGGATTGGTTCAGGAGGAATCATGCTGCCGAATCATGCACCGCTCGTCATCGCTGAGCAATTTGGCACTCTTGAATCATTATATCCTGGGCGAATTGACCTTGGTCTGGGGCGGGCACCCGGTACAGATCAGGTGACCGCTCGTGCATTGAGACGCGACTTGGGAAGTACCGGAGATGACTTTCCTGAGCAATTAGCGGAACTCAGCGGTTACTTTGATCCATCTCTGGCACAAGGGAACCCTATAAAAGCGATTCCAGGTGAAGGTTTGAATATTCCAGTCTGGCTGCTGGGTTCAAGCGGCTTCAGTGCTCAGCTGGCTGGAGAACTTGGTTTGCCATTCGCGTTTGCCGCCCATTTCTCGCCACTTAACACTCTGGGTGCTCTACAGATCTATCGCAAGGTGTTTAAGCCTTCGAATGTTCTCGATAAGCCGTATGCGATGGTGGCATTGAATATCATTACAGCAGAAACGGATAAAGAGGCAAAGCGCCTTTTTACAACAATACAGCAGCAATTTTTGAATCTGATGAGTGGCAACCTTACACCGCTTCAACCACCGGTAGATGACATATCCGAAGTGGCCAGCAGCTACCAATTAAAGGCTCTTGAGCAGCAATTAGGCTCATCGATTGTTGGCAGCCAGCAGACGGTAAAGGACAAGCTGCATACATTTTTGGAGGAGAGCCAGGCAGATGAAATCATGGCCATTGCCCAAGTTTACGACCACAAAGCTCGCCTGCATTCATACGAGCTTCTGGCAGAAATTACAAAAAGCGAAAGGTAAAAAGGAGGACATCAGCAAGGAAACCTTTTTGATTTTTCTAGGGAATTGAATATGGATGAAACCCAACGATGCTTTTACAATTATAAGGGGGCTTATCATAATGAGCAAAAAAATCGCTACACTAATAACAGACTTATTTGAAGATGTAGAATTCACAGAACCAGCACAAGCATTTAAAGATGCTGGTCATCAAGTGATCACAATCGACATACAGGCTGGAAAAGATATTACTGGTAAAAAAGGTGAAGCAGTAAAAATAGATAAAGGAATTGGGGAAGTTAATCCTCAAGACTTTGATGCTCTACTCATCCCTGGCGGCTTCTCTCCCGATTTATTACGTGAAGACGACCGTTTTGGTGAATTCGCAAAAGCATTTATACAAGAAGGTAAACCTGTTTTTGCCATTTGCCATGGCCCACAAGTATTAATTGATACAGACCTATTAAAAGGCGTCGATATAACAGGTTTCAAATCAATAAGGAATGATCTCAAAAATGCAGGTGCTAACTACAAAGATGAAGAAGTTGTGGTAAGCAATAATATTGTAGCAAGCCGTTTTCCGGATGACATTCCTGCCTTTAATCGTGAATCCTTAAAATTATTAGCTGAATAATAGCGTACGTACTCAATAGTATCGTTTTAGAAATTAATATTTCACAATGAATTTCAATACAAAAAAGGTTTTAATAAGAAAGGGGTTTTATTATGTCATTAAATGGTAAAAGAGTAGTTGTTTTAGGGGGTACTTCTGGTATTGGTTTAGCAACTGCCAAAGCGTTTCTCGATCAATCAGCTCAAGTGATCATTGCCAGCCGTTCTGTTTCCAAATTAAATGAGGCAAAACAAGTTCTTGGTGGTAATGTAGAAGGAAATGAAATCGATTTTCGAAGCGAAGAAAAAGTAGCAGAATTTTTCAGCAAGGTTGGAAAATTTGACCACCTTGTGGTAACAGCAGGAGAAGGCGCAATGGGGCACTTTAGCGAATTGCCTGTGGCAAGTGCTAAAGAGGCGTTTGATAGTAAGTTCTGGGGGCAATATATTACCGTCCGTTCAGCACTTCCATATTTAAACAATGAGAGCTCAATCACCTTAACCTCTGGTGTATATGGCGTTCGTCCTCCTCAAGGCGCTACTACGTTAGCGGCAATCAATTCAGCCATTGAAGGATTGGTTCGAGGACTTTCCGTAGACCTTGCCCCTATTAGGGTAAACGTGGTTTCACCTGGAATTGTAGACACTCCAATCTATGCAGGAATGCCAGATGATCAGAGGCAAGCACTGTTCAACGGCATTGCACAACAGCTCCCTGTTGGACGGATTGCAAAGCCGGAAGACATAGCTGAAACCTATGTATACCTTGCTAAAAATGGTTTTACTACTGGTACGGCTGTTCTTATTGATGGTGGAGCCCACTTTGTATAATGGCCAAAATGGATGTTGAACGGAAGCTTATCACCCTGCCAAGCAGGGGTTCTAACTAAAATAGAAATAAGTTAAGTATTAAGTAATTTACTGGTGGCAATACTGCAAAAGAGTATTGCCGCCTTTTTTGTTATTAGGTACATAAAAAGATACAAAAGGAAGTGTTGATTTTTAATGAGTGTACAGGACGAAAATAAATTAACAAAAATAAAAAAATCCCTTGAAAGTCGTGTAGTTACATTGCCTGATGGAACTTCTATGCCAAGAATAGGACAAGGAACTTGGTACATGGGAGAAAATCCTCAAATGAGAGAACGGGAAATCAAAGCTTTACAACTCGGAATAGAATTAGGCATGAAACTAATAGATACGGCGGAAATGTATGGTAATGGCGATTCTGAACGCTTAGTAGGTGAAGCAATTAAAGGACGAAGAGATGACGTCTTTTTAGTATCAAAGGTGTATCCTCATCATGCAGGATTAGATATGATTGCCAAAGCGTGTGAAAACAGTCTAAAAAGGCTGGGAACCGATCTTCTTGATTTATACCTTTTACACTGGCGAGGAAGTGTGCCATTAGCAGAAACCATTGAAGGAATGGAAAATCTACGCAAGGAAGGAAAAATAGTAAGGTGGGGAGTCTCCAATTTTGATTCCGATGATATGAAAGAGTTATGGAACACCACTAACGGAAAAAATTGTATGATTAATCAAGTATTATATCATCTTGGTTCAAGGGGTATAGAGTATAATCTCTTACCATGGCAGCGAGAACATCACATGCCTATTATGGCATATAGCCCGCTAGCTCAAGGGGGTTCTTTAAGAAGACAACTGTTAACGGATCCAACCATTTTAGAGATTGCAGAAAAATACGCTGTACAACCCTTACAAATCGCTCTCGCTTGGACAATCCGTTCTAACAATTGTCTAGCTATTCCAAAAGCTGTTCAGAAAGAACATGTACTAGCAAATGCGGAAGCCGCTATTATTGAATTAACAAAAGAGGATTTAAATAGACTTGATGAAGTATTTCCGCAACCGACTAGAAAAATGCCTTTGGACATTTTATAGAAATTTCGAGGATAGACAAGAAAGAAGGGATTGAATGTGTATGTCAACAGAGGTATTGGGAAGATTTACTCCAGATGCAGCGCCGAGGAGGCTCCCGGCTCGCCGGCGGAAAGCGAGCACATGGAGTCAATTGCTTTTTAACTATGAGCCCTCCCTTCACTAAGTAGCGGAATGGTGAGATTAGCTTACTTCTTAAAGAGCTTGGAGAAAGAGAGTAAGAAAGTTTGCTGAAATCAGTTAGGGATTTCAAAAACAATTAAGGCATTTGTGTAAATACAAAACGTAATTTTTGTTATTCAGCAATAGGGCCAAATCGTATTATGTGGTTTGCCGGTTTTTCTGTTTGACTTTTTGGGGGGTACTATATTTGTAGTGAACAACATAAACATTCTATTGTAGAAAATTACTTTTATGGGAGGATTCCATGGATCAAAAGGATCAAAGTCTTCAGTTAGACCAAATAAAGCAAATGCAACAAATGTTTATAGCGAACATGCAAACTCAACCTTATCCCATGTACCCTAACTATGGCAAAATAACACGGTACGAAGAAATTCCGATAAATCTTCCTGAACAGCGCCAGCTGCGCCATCCCGGAGTGGAAAAACTTATGGTACCCCTTCCAATTATCGAAAACCCGAACTATAAAGGGAGTGGAAAGTTAACAGGAAAAGTAGCACTTATTACAGGGGGTGACAGTGGTATTGGTGCAGCAGTAGCAATTGCGTTTGCTAAAGAAGGCGCAGATGTTGCTATTTCATATTTAGATGAACATGAGGATGCAAATAGAACAAAAATGAGGATTGAACAACTCGGACAACGTTGTTTTCTAATGCCTGGTGACTTGCGAGACAAACAACAGTGCATCTCCATTGTAGAACAAACAGTAAGTACGTTTGGGCGTCTCGATATTCTTTGTAATCACGTTGGTATCCAATTCCAACAACTAAGTCTCCTTGACATTACAGACGAGCAATTCGAGGACACCTTCAAAGTTAATATATACTCCCATTTTTACACAACAAGAGCAGCGCTTCCTCATTTAAAACCAGGCAGCTCAATTATTGGCACTTCTTCAGTGGTCACGTATGTAGGTGAGAAGCAAATGATTGATTATACGGCCACAAAAGGCGCAATAGTTGGTTGGACACGTGCCTTGGCTAAAAATGTCGTGAAACAAGGGATCCGAGTCAATGCCGTCGCCCCCGGCCGAATTTGGACCCCACTAATTGCAGCAAGTTTCTCGTCAGACCAAGTCGCTGTATATGGAGCATTTAATCCAATGGAACGAGTTGCCCATCCATTTGAACTCGCACCAACCTTTGTCTATCTTGCTTCTGATGATTCTCGTTTTGTTACTGGTCAAGTTCTTCATGTTGATGGGGGAGAATCCACACATTCCTAATGGAAGGGGGTTAACATTTTGAGATACGAATTTAATCCAGAAGTATTTCTATTGCTAGTAAACCATTCAAATGAAAAAGTAACGATGGTCTATATTGAGGATTCCTGGCCCATGCCAAAAATAGGACCGAGACCACCATACTATTGCTACCCAAATTACGAGCTGAATTATCCAATAATGTAATAATACACAAAAAGGCTTCTATAAACAGTGTGGAAGCCCATTCGACATTTCTCTTAGGGTTTCAATTACGATAACTTTTAATTCACCCATTTAAACTAATATGAAAATAGAATAACGGTTTTAAAACGACAGTTGTCCTTCCGATATTGAATATTTGATAACCAAGGCTTTCTTATCCAAGGGTCACTTTGGGTGAGGAGATGCATAAAATTTATGAATGGACGCTTTATTAATACATCCTTATACAACTAACGTGTGCTTTACTTCTAGAAGGGGTAAAGCCTTTTTTCTTATTAAACTAAAGAAGCAGTTTAGTTCAACAAACAATAATGTTGATAAAACTAGGGTAATTATATATATCCCTAGTTTTTTTAAAAGTAATAAAAAACCGACCCTATTTAGAACAAACAAGGTCGGTTCAGTTCAATTATTTATTTTGGGTAATTCCATTTACAATTTGAGTAAGTGCCTCTTTGATTGGCGTAGTTGGACGACCAAGAACTTTTTCTAAATCATTACTCTCTAAATCAAGTGAACCTTCTCTAATGCTTTTTTGTATATCAACAAGAATTGGAATAACAAATTCTGGTACACCAGCACCTGTCATAATATCGGCATAAGTGGAGTCATCCACTTGTTGAACTATTACTTCTTTTCCTAATACTTCACCAACAGCTGATGCTAATTCTTCCTGAGTCAATGGTTTACCACAAAGCTCGTATATGGTATTTTCGTGTCCTTTGCCAGAAAGTACTGCAGCAGCAACTTCTGCATAATCTTGTTGAGTTGCCCAGCCTACTTTTCCTATTCCGGCAGATGTCACCCAAGGAGCTCCTGCTAGTACACCTTGAATACTTGCAATTTCATTTTCCAAGTACCAGTTGTTCCGTAGAAAAGTGTATGGAATACCTGTTTTCAAAATTACTTTTTCTGTAAAACGGTGAACTTCAGCAAGGGATAATTTGCTTTCTCTTATATTTGCCAAACTTGTATAAGCGATAAATTTAACTCCAGCATACTCAGCAGCTTTGACTGCGTTGCCATGCTGACGAATTCGCGTTTCATTGTCTCCATCAGCAGAAATAATTAATAAGCGATCAATTCCTGCAAAAGCAGAATCCAATGTTTCTGGATAATCAAAATCTCCATGTCGAACTTCTACTCCACGAGCTCGGAATCCTTCTGCTTTCTCTGGTTTACGCACACTGACAGCTAATTGACTTGCTGGTACAGTCTCCAATAACTTATCTACAACCTTAGTGCCGAATTTCCCTGTTGCTCCTGTTACTAATAATTTCATTATTTATCTCTCCAATCTTTTTATTTGATTTTTAAGCCTAGTCTAATATTATAGTGTTAGACATTTATTTAAAAGTAGTCATTTTTTTATAACATAGTCTCAAAAATAGTACCATTAAGAAAGAGAGGCATTTATTATGGCACGAAGTTGGTTCGGTGATCCTCCAGAGGAACAAATTGAGGGAATAGAGGTTTGTCCAGTTACTCAAGCTCAAGACATAATTGCAGGGAAATGGAAAATCATCATTCTATGGTATTTAAGCATACAGACAAGAAGATTTAATGAACTTCAAAGATTGTTACCTAATATTTCAAAAGGAATACTGACACGTCAGTTGCGAGAATTGGAAGAAGACCAAATGGTTCACAGAGAAGTATATAAAGAAGTTCCTCCTAAAGTAGAATACTCGTTAACACCTTTGGGACAAAGTTTTATCCCTATACTGCAAAGTATGGGCGAGTGGAGTAAAAAACATTTAGTGAGTAAATAAAAAGAAAATCCATCATTACATATTTAAATGCTTTATATTCAACTAACTTGCACTTTAGTTATATATACGCTTTCCGAAATAATCAATCTTTATTACAAATAAGCCCTATACTTGTATTAAAAATAGCCCCTTTGAATAGGGGTTGTAACTTACTATTAGAATCAACATTTGTAGCTGTATTATTCATCCTTTTTCCAAACCCAACATTAAAACTATGATTTCATATTAAGTCTATTAAGCTCTATACCAACCTTAATCAGTTGTCTTCTTTTTAATTTTTATCCAAATAGGTGAAATAATAATTAATAACAAGATAATAGAGATATTCAAAGAAGTCATAGATACTTTTTGGAGAACACCAAAGACTACTGCAACCTCAAGGATTACTGCAGGTATTTTACCTATAGAGCTAGCAATCATAAAGAGTCCTCCACTGATAGTTGTCATGGAAGCACCTGCCGTAACTAACCCGGATGGAACAAACGGTAGAAGTCGAAAAAGAATAATTAGAATAAATATATTTTTAGGAGAGCTAATTTTCATTACTTTAAAAAAAGAATTATTTAACCATTTAGAACGAATTTTAGAGAAACCCCAACGGTATAGGTGAAACCCGATAAGCGCTCCAAGAATTTCTCCTATAAATGTAAGTACGGAGCCTAATACTAAACCCAGAGTGTTGATGTTGATTGCTGTGATAAAGAAACTTGGCACAAAGCCGATAGCCCCAATGCCTAAGTTTAAGATAAGTAAACAGAAAAATTTAAGTGCTATGTTCAGTAATGGAATGAGTTGTATATATTCATGCAAAGGTTATAAGCCACCTATCGTTAAGAAGTAAAAATTTCCTTTTTCAATTGTTTACTCTTTGTTTATACTATCATCGTACATCATGATTCTAAAGGTTGGAACTTTGTGTGTTATAGAAAATGAAGCTGGTATAGCTTTATTTAAGAAAAGTGAATCAGAGATTGAAGGCATAAAAAGGAATTTACTCATGGTAGATAACAAATTGTATAACGAGTATTTTATGTCCACGTGAAAATGAAATGGAATTGTTAAACCCTACTTTAATGGAGAAAGAAATATTAAACATTATGCTGATCCCTTTTGATGCATCGTCAATGGAAGTGGGTGCTTTACTTCAATAAGAATTTTACAATAAAAATAAAATACCATCTGTAAAACATCCGCTTGGATGTTTTACAGATGGTATTTTTTATTGTATGATAACATACAATACGATTAGATGGTGAGAGGATGGTAAGAAGATGGCGGAAACAGAAAAGATAACAATCAACATGAATGTTGTGGATTTAGGGAAAGTTGATTTATTAGTTGAACAAGGGTTTTATTCTAATCGTACAGACTTTATTAAAACAGCTATCCGTAATCAATTATCAGTTCATGCAAATGTTGTTGATAATATAATTACAGATAAATCATATTTAATGGGAGTAAGTCTATACAGTAGGGAACGGCTTGAGAAAGTAAAGGAACAAAACAAAATACTAGATATTAAAGTAGTTGGAATGGTGATCCTTGCAGATGACATTGACGAGGAATTAGCAACTAAAACAATAAAATCTTTAAAAGTATTTGGGGTACTCAAAGCAACTCCAGAGATAAAAAAAGTATTAAAACAATGATGCATTATTCAACTAACCGTTCAGGTTAGTTGAATAAGCAAAGAGAAAAGAAGCGTCTCTGTTCTTCTTAAACTAACGGGTGCTTTAGTTCAACAAGACCATCATTACGATGGTCTATTTTTATGTCCAAAACATTAAGTTGATCTCAGAAATGCATTGTGAAATGTTACACTTAAACTAATGGGGCAGGTTAGTTCAATAAGAAAAGAGGGAGAATAATGCGTTCTACTAAAATAATGTTACTTGGCATTGCAATAATGATTTTAGGTTTCTGGATACAAGAATATGGTGGAATATTGCGTGGTGATAAAGAGTTCTTTATTGTAACTGGTGGATTTGTATTTACGTTAATCGGATTATTTCTAAAGGATAAGTCTGAAAAAGTATAGATCAAGTGCTCAATTAACGGGTTCTTTAGTTAAAGAAGCAGGCTTTTTTGAAAAGATCTAGGAGTACTTGTTATGGAGAATCATTCAAGTATTGGGTAGGTTAATTAAAGGAAATTGTTATGAGAGAGGGAAATTCAAATGAATTTAAAGCATTTTCTTTCTGGTGTTTCAGTAGTGTTTGCGGTTATTCTGTTTAGATTAATTGATGAATATATAATCGACATGCCTACATTAATTGGAGCATTAATGGTAGCTCTGTTTGCAGCGGTTGTTATTAAAGTTATTCAATCTATATCAACATTAGATAGAGAACTAAAGAAGCCTACATATTTGATCTTATGGATAATAGCTTTTGTCTGTATATTAGGTTCATTTTATTTCTTTGATTTGTAATAATAGAACTCAGTATGCAGAACTTCTATAACTAACGGGTGCTTTAGTAAAAATCATGGGGTTGCCATTGGTAACTATTTTTCTTATTGAACTAACGAAGCAGGTTAGTGGAATAAGAAGGCATACTTAAAGAAGGGTTTGCAATTGAGAGGGAGTAGAAGTTCGTGGATAGGAAAAAGAACCATTACTTTTATATTGTCATTGGATATATAGGTACTTTCTTAATTATGATTGCTGGTATAAGGTACATTTTAATCATAGATGATGTCATAGGACGTGGACTCATAACGTTTGGACTTATTTTTATTCTAAGTAGTTTCAGATTTATGGAATCCAAATTTCTTACAGTAAAAGAAAGTCGAATTGTTAATTGGTCATTCTTTAGTGTGACGGCAATCATTTTTGCAATTGGTTTTACTTACGTATAAATATCGCCTTAATTGAATCATTTTCAACTAACGGGGCAGTTTAGTTGAAGAACATATATAGGTGTAAAGGATTTTAAGAAATGATGTAGAATTATATATTTTTATACATTTCATTTAGTTAACCCAAAAAATTTCAAGGGATTTTATAGGAGGAATAGTAGATGGATATGAAATATCCAATTGGAAAATTTCAATTTGATGGTGAGATTACTAAAAGTGTTACAATGGACTGGATAAATGAGATTGAAGAATTACCAAGTTTATTACAAGATGCTGTAAAAGACTTAGATAATGAACAGCTTGATACACCTTATCGTTCAGGAGGGTGGACTGTTCGACAAGTAATACATCACCTTGCAGATAGCCATATGAATGCCTACGTTCGCTTTAAATTGGCTCTTACAGAAGAAAAACCTGTAATTAAGCCTTATGACGAAACGAAATGGGCGGAACTTTCTGATTATAAATTGCCAATTGATATTTCACTATCACTGCTCGAAGCATTGCACAAACGCTGGACAAACCTTTTACTTAGTTTAAGTCCTGCGGATATGGAAAAGACATTTAAACACCCAGATTCAGGGGAAGTTTCAGTAGGTAAAAATATAGGAATCTACGCTTGGCACGGTAGACATCATCTTGCACATATTACTTCTTTGTGTAGTCGTAAGAGCTGGTAAAGGTCTTTGTGAACTATTACACTTAAAGTAACGGGTGCTTTAGTTGAAGAACCTTGACAATGCCGCTCTGTTTCTCGTTCAACTAAAAGGTTCTGTTAAAGTTAGAAAAATAATGAAAATTAAAGGAAAATTAAAGAATGGGAAAAAATAAGAAATTTATGTACAAAAAAATATAACAAACCTCGTTCCCTTGAATTTAAACGAGGTTTGTTAGTGAATTTTAAATATAATATAAGAAAATAGAGGTTATAAAAAATGAGAAGATGGGGGTACTTTTGTATAAATATTACAAAAGTACCCCCTTTTTTATATAAAAGTAATTAGTTCTATTTTATTTCAAAAAAGTGCATCTTTTTTTTTATGTACGCTCTCTAATAGATAGGATGGTGAGAAAAGATGACGGTTAACGAAAAGAAAGTAAAACTATCAATAGAAGGGGATCAAGAAGCACTGCTGTTTTTACTTAAACAAGAAAAAGAGAAACTTTATAGGACTGCTTATAGTTATGTTCGTAATCAGGCAGATGCTCTAGACATCTTCCAGCAAACAGTGTTGCTAGCAATTGAATCCATTCATCAGTTACGAGAGCCAAAATATTTCACGACATGGCTGATGAAAATTTGTATCAATGTATCAATTGGTGTACTTCAAAAACAAAAGAAAGTGATCTCTCTGGACAACCAAAAATTTCAATCCATCTCCACCGAAATAGCAACATCTGATGAGAAGTTGGATCTACTCGATGCAATTTACCGGTTAGATGAAAAATATAAAACAGTACTTCTTTTAAAATATTATGAGGATTTTACTTTTGAGCAAATTGCAGAGTTACTTGGCGAACCGATTGGTACAGTCAAATCTAACGGTAAGAGAGCATTAGCGAAAATTAAAAAGACATTAAAAGGAGTGTACTTAGATGAACGAACAAAACCGATTTAAAGAGGCAATCAATGAAATTCCTGTTCCTTCTAAAGAATTAGATACTATTTTGTCAGACGCTTTTAAAAAGGAGAAGAAGGAAGTGAAATTTCCCTTCAAACGAATGGTTAAATATATGGCAGCAGCCGGGATTCTATCGTTTGGTACAATTTCAACTGCATACGTATCACCTGCATTTGCTAATTTTGTTACACAAATTCCGGTAATTGGATACGCATTCGACTATTTCATTTCTCAAGAAGACTATTATCAAGCTTATGAGGACGTCAGTACAGACATTGGTTTAGTTGAAAAAAGCAATGGTATCGAAATAAATATTGAGCAAGCTTTTTTCGATGGAAATACGGTAACACTATCATATGTAGTACGAACTAAAGAAGATTTAGATTCATTTCCATATTTCGAGGCTCTACCAATAAATTTAGGTACAGGTGGCTATGGTGGAAATTATGTGGATGGTGTTGGTTACGTTGGCATGATGAATTTATCTGTGCCCGGTAAGAAAGATACGGTGAATTTAGATTGGAGTCCTAAGGCTATTGTTACAGACAAACAAACAATTAAAGGTAACTGGAATTTTAAATTTTCATTAAATAAGCTAGAAGGAAAACAAATAGCAATTAATGAACAGGTGACTCAAGATGGTGTAACAGTCAAGTTAATCGATGCTGTCAAAACGGAAGTAAATTTAACGATTAATTATTTGCAAGATGTTGATACTTCTATGGATGAAAACTGGATAGCAGTAGAAGCGGAATTAAGTGCTGTTGACAATTTGGGCAATAAATATAAAGTGCCTTATAACGGGGGGATTGGGACAGAGGGTGGTGACTCGAGTGAAGATATTACATGGGATGCAACAATCCATGATCTTGACCCCGAAGCAAGATCCATTACGTTTTATCCATTTGCCCATGTAAGTAATAGTCAAGGCGATAATAAACGAATTGATTTCGATACAATTACGATTGAATTAAATTAAATATTTTTGCGGTAGTATCCTCAACTTTCAAATATCGAATTTGTTGTTATATGAACAATGTGAGGGGTTGCACTTAAACTAACGGGTGCTTTAATTCAAGAAGGAGTAAAGCCTTTTTTATTGAACTAAAGACGGCAGGTTAGTTCAATAAACGAAGATAAATGTGTAACTTTATTTGCTTGAACATGTCTAATTATATGGGGGTGCTTCGTTGAATAGATTGTCTCTGTTATTGATAGCTATGGTATTTACTTTGTTTTTCCTTGGTGGATGTTCCACTAAAAATATTCAAAGAGTAGATGTTTACGAAATGGAAAGCTTTTCGGATATCAAAAAAGATTCATTGACCTCGTTTACAGATTCAAAAGTTGTTAATGATTTTGTAAAGGCGTTCAACAATGCTGAAAAAATGCCAGGTATAGTTGATATGGGTAACCCTGAGTATAAAGTTGAATTTGGTGAAGAATCCTATTTTCTTTGGATAAGTGAAGAAAGTGGCACGATAATGAATTTAAAAGATACTCATACCATCTATGTCCTTTCAAAAAGTTCAGCAAAAACGGTTAATGATTTATTAAACTAACGGATGCTTTAGTAAAAAATCATGGGTTGCCATAGGCAACTCTTTTTCTTATTGAACTAACGCAGCAGGTTAGTTCAATAAGGGTGGATATTTTAACAGGTATTGAGAGGAAGGAGATACAGAAATGAAAGCTATTTTTCTAGACCGTGATGGAACAATTGGAGGTACTGGAGGAGGAGTGCATCCATTTGATTTTTCTTTGTATGATTTTGCTCCTAAAGCTATAAAATTGCTCAATGAACAAGGAGTTAAAGTATTTCTTTTTACAAACCAAACAAGAGTAGGCAGAGGATTTTTTACAGAAGAAGATTTATTAGAAGGATTTAAAAGGATGGAAGATGAATTATCATTCCATTCTGCATTTTTAGATGGTATATACTATTGTCCTCATAAACCTGATGATGGTTGCGAATGCCAAAAACCTAACATTGGATTATTGTTAAGAGCTAAAAAAGAACATAATCTAATACTTGAAGAATGTTACGTTGTTGGCGATACGGGTGGTTCAGATATGCTAGCTGGCTACAAAGCAGGAACGAAAAACGTATTAGTAAAAACAGGATGGGGAGAAGGGTCACTGACTAAGTATCGCAATCATTGGGAAGAGGTAGACCCGGACTATATAGCGGATAATTTAATAGACGCAGTAAATTGGATTTCAAATGATTTAAAACAATGAAGAAGAACAGGAGAGTTATTCAACTAACGTGTGCTTTACTTCAATAAGAGGTAAAGCCTTTTATTATTAAACTAGGGATAGTGCGAATAGACATGGGTAAAATAATACAAAAATCAATAAAGGGTGATTTACCTGAACAAGTTTATTCTACTTATATTTATTTATACTGTGATTTGTGGAGCATATTACGGAAAAATGGATGCAAACGCTAACTTTCAACCTAGAACTATTGAAGAAAGTTATCTTGAAATTGGATATAAACCTGTCGGGGAAGCTTTAAGTGATTTTGCACAAAATTATAAACAGGATTTACAGCTGCCATTGAGAGTCCCTCCTGTTATCTTTACTCACGTATTTGCACGAACTAATGTTGGTAGTCATGATATTTTTGAAATGGAGTACATAAATGAGCAATCATCTATGAACAAATTCATGATCAATGTAGCATTAAAAGATAAATCAAAATTTGAAATACTGGATAAAGAAGTAATAAAGGAATTTAGGCTCAAGGATGGAAGCACTGCATACTTGTTGAGTATAAGAGGTGCAAACTTATTGGTTTTTGAAAAAGATAATTTACAATATAGGTTTAGTATGGATAAAAGAATGTCTGAAAATATTACTCCAGAAATTTTAGTTCAGATAGCTAATTCTATTGATAATTGAATCGAATTAAAAATTTCTTATATTCAACTAACGGATGCTTTAGTTAAACAAGTGGCTGCCTTTAACGGGAGCTTTTTTATTGAACTAACGGGGCAGTTTAGTTCAAAAAGAGAAGTGGAATTTTTTCTCTGCTATAGGCGACACTCATTTTATGTGGCTTCCTTGCTGTCACAAAGATGGCAGGAAAAAGTGGTCAACTATCTCTAGTTTGACCACTCTTATTTAAATAATTATTATAGTTCTGTTTTCATGAAGTTATTTAACTCAGAAATTTTTTCTTCATTTCTTCTATAGTATGTCCACTGTTCGTAGCGTTCCGATTCCAGTAAGCCTACTTTCTGCATCATTGATAGATACTGAGATACGGTGGATTGAGAAAGATTAACTTTTTCCTGTATGTCACCTACACAAACCCCACCTTTTATTTTATCCCCCTTTGGCAAGTGAGCTTGTTGTACTGGAAAATTCTTTTCAGGTTCCTTTAACCATCGCAGTATATTTAACCTTGTCTCATTCGAGAGCGCTTTAAAAATATCAATAGGTTCCATATGCATATGTTATATCGGAATATAACGATAAGTCAAGACGCATAGCTTAGCAGGTCCATAAGGCTTCTTTCTTGCATATTCATTTACGATGTATTATCATCGTTTAATCGGTATATATCGATATACAAAAAGAAGCAAATATAAAAATTGGAGGATATAAAAATGAACAGTAAATACGATAAGTTATTTGAACCGTTTACTTTTGCATCAGGTGTAACGATTGATAATCGCATTATCATGTCACCTATGACAACTGATTCAGCTTTTGAGAATGGGATGGTTACGACAGATGAACATATCTACTACAAACGTAGAACAACTGGTCTTGGTGCAGTCATTACTTCTTGTGCACACGTAACAGAAGATGGTAAATTTGCTGGCTCATTGAGTGCTTCATCAGATAAGTATATTGAAAGTCTTGCAAAACTAGCTAGAACAATCCAAAGTACAGGTACAAAAGCCATTTTACAAATTTTCCATGCGGGTCGAATGGCTCCTTCGTCTTGGCTTAGAGGAGTTCAACCTGTAAGTGCCAGTGATATCCCGCATGTTCGTGAAGGTGCAGAGACTCCAAGAGCATTACAAGAGGAAGAAATTCGCGAAAAAATTGAGGCTTTTGGTGAGGCGACTAGAAGAGCTATTCAAGCAGGTTTTGATGGGGTAGAAATTCACGGAGCAAACACTTACTTAATTCAACAATTTTTCTCCCCGCATTCTAATCGTAGAAATGATCATTGGGGTGGAACGCTAGAAAAACGAATGAACTTCCCACTTGCTGTTGTACAATCTGTAAAATCAGCAATCGAAAAACATGCTGACAAACCTTTTATTTTTGGTTATCGTATTTCTCCAGAAGAGATAGAAGAGCCAGGGATTACACTTGACGATACCTTGTCCCTATTAATGGAATTAAAAAATCAAGGGCTTGATTATATTCATGTTTCAGTTGGTAGTGTGGCACAGAGTTCGCTTCGTAATAAGGAAAGTGATACACCAACTATTAACATTATTAATGAAAAAATTGGAGCTGAGATGCCGATTATTGGAGTTGGTTCTATAATAACACCAGATGATGCATTGGAAGCATTGGAAGAACTTAATCTTCCACTTGTGGCAATTGGAAGAGAGCTTATTGTAGAGCCTGATTGGATTGAAAAGGTGAAAACAGGGAAAGAAAGTACAATCCGTACAGAGATTTATCCGGAAGACAGAGAAGATTTAGCATTGCCTGATGCTATGTGGGAATATATACAATCTAGACCTGGCTGGCTACCAATAGTCAAATAAATAGATATAAGATAGATATAAAATCTAATAAAAACAAAAATGTGAAACATTACTTATTGTAATGTTTCACATTTTTGTTTACTGAAATTTCGAAGTTTATTTGATAACTAAACCTTGATTTGTGGTATCATCTCTTTCTGATCAATAGTGCCGACAATCGGCAAGTTACCTTATTACTAATAAATTCTTTTTTGAATTAAAAAAACGATAAGACTGATGATTAACAAAAAGATATGATAAGTTCCAAATTTAAACCCTACCGTATTCTTCTAACTAAAGGGCCGATTGTTGAATAAGCTTCACTTTTCTTCTTCAACTAACGGGTGCTTTACTTCCAGAAGGAGTAAAGCATTTTTCTTATTTAACTAAAGCAGTAATTTAGTTGAACAATGATTAGAATAGTAGAACAAAATTAAATAATATTAGACATTTGAATAAAACGGGGATTTTTTACTACCAAGAAAATTATAATTAACAATAGAGTTTTATGAAAAATTAGGTTTTATACTTTATAAAAGATAATAAAGCAGCTTTATTGAATTAAAGAAGAGAGTTGGATTGGTTTATAGGAAGGGAAGGATCAGAAATTCCTTGCCACGTTTCATAAAAACATATTGCATTTAATGTTGATTTAGAGGATATAAAGAAAGCAAAATATAGTTAAAAAAGTATGGAATCATTGCAAAAATAAAAGAACGCTCAATGTATTAAAGATTGAGCGTAGTATATTAATCCTAAAAAGGAATTATTAAACCTGTATTCATTTAAGTCAATAATTGAACTTCTTTTACTCTTCTTTTTTTAGATTTAAGAAATTACTAATTGCCTTTACATATTCATTTTTTGGATATTTCTTATATAAATCGCTTGATAATCTAATCGGGTCGCCAAAAAAGTATCGCTCATATTGGGTTTGTCTTGTTCCAAATGAACTCATTGTTAAATCCCAAGCTAAACGAAATATTTTTACTCGTTCCTCTGCGGTCTTAGTTGCTCCTTGAAGATAAAAATCTAAGTCACTTCTAATAATAGAATGAAATGCTTTTTCGGTTGGCAATGTAATCATTCCACTAGCCCCGATTAGCTGGATAATTTCAGTAAAACGAGGATAGATTTTAGGGAAAATGTTACCAGCAACTTGAAGCGGGAAAATTTCTGGTCGCATATATCCCCATTCATCTAATTTTGCGTTATTTTCCGATTTTTCTAACAAGGCTTTCATCGTTTCTAGACCAATGATGATTTCTGACATCTTTTCTTGGATATGTTGATACTCGCTTATTTTAATCGTTTCGATGAGAAGCTCAGCAATACCTAAGACGAACTCTGTTTTTACAATCTGTCTAGTCAATACTTGGTGCTTAGTAAAGGGATGGAATGAGCTTTGAATTGGGAATTCTTCGGCTACTTCCGCATTGTTGTAATAAAATACCCTATTCCAAGGTACTAATACATTGTCAAAGACAACGATAGAATCCATTTCTTCGAACCGCGAGCTTAATGGATGATTAAAAGAAGAATGACCTCCGATGAATGTATCCCTACATATAAACTTTATTCCTTTCGTGTTAGAAGGGATAGAAAAAGCAAATGCTTCATCTTCATTAAATAGAAATCTACCAACGCTAAATACTAATATTTCATCTGTTAAACCACCCTGCGTAGCAAGTAGACGGGCACCTTTAATGATAATTCCTTCTTCATTTTTATCAATTACTTTTGCGGCGATTGGCTCCTCGGTATTTTCAATGTATATATGAGAACGATTTACTTGAGGAGAAATAAAGGTGTGTGTAAACGAAAGATCTTTTTCCCTGGACAATTCATAAAATGCTTGTAGATTATTTGGAAAACATTTGTCCTTATTTTTTAAAAAGGATACTGAAGAAGCAAAGCTCATTAAAACTGTGTTCAAATAATCTGGGCTTCTTCCCATGATCCCCCCTGAATACCTAGCCCAATGTTCAGTCATCTTTCTTCTTCTTACTAAGTCCTCTTTCGTTTTTGGTTGCAAATAAGAAAGACCAATAAGTTCTCCTGATACCGGAGAAATAAAAGTCATCTCATCTTTTATTTTTGGGTCATGTTGCAAATCATAAAGAGCCGCTTTTGACTGAATAAGTCCCTTAAAGGCAGGGTGTTCAGAAAGCAAACCCTCAATTTTTTCCCCGTCGTACCAAATTGCATTATTTAGCTGATTTAATCGGTTAATATAATCTTTTCCATTAATAGCCCCCATGTTTCACTCCCCAATTTAAATCTCGTGTATTGCTGTTTTGACAAGTTAAGCCGTTCAGTATTTTATTACTATTACTAAAATTAATCTATGTAAATAGAGCATGCTAATATTCCTTCTTTAACTAAAGCGGTAGGTTAGTTCAATTAGCATTGATATGTGAAACATGGAGAAACTACCTACAAAATAGATTGTAGGGAACATGAAAAAAATATCTCAGCTTGTTTTTTTAACTTAATACCGATGGTTCAATCTCAGCTTTCGCCTATGCTCCAGAAAAAATAGAGAACGGGAATTATAAAGTTGATTCATTTTTCTCGTTACCAGAGAAAGAATTAAAGGGAGTTATGAAAAATGGGAAGTTGGTTTATTTTACATATTATTGTTTCGTCGTAGGAGCATTACTTCTAATTTTCTTCTAACGGATATTTCTTTTTGAACTAACAGGTGCTTTAGTTAAACAAGACCATCAATTTCGATGGTCTGTTTTAACGTCCAAAACATCAAGTAGATTTCGGAGATCGAGTGTGAAATGTTACACTTAAACAAAACAGCAGGTTAGTTGAAGAAGGATTGGTTGTTAAAGGACATTAATCATACGGATAGAAATATGGAAAACATCGGATTCCTACATGATATTAAAGCAATTGAGAGAGATCTCGTGTTTATTCAGGTTCATGTAGACCAAATTTCCTCCTATTCCTTTTTATCTAGGAAAACCGGGAAACATTTGGTTTTCGAAACCGGGAAACCTTTCGTTTTCAAAACGGGGAAAAAATTGGGGTCTAAAACCGGGAAACCTTTGACGTCCTACATTAAAACGCATTGGATTTAACACTTTTTACCTCCATTCATAGGGATATCTTGGCAAGTGTTCATGGAACTTGGTAAACCGCAGATAAGTTAAGACTGAGAGACGTTGCATTTTGAGTGACTAGATTATTAATGGTTTTTCATTGAAAATAGAAAAGTACATAAAAAATGAGCTTGGAAATGTGTATCCAAACTCAATGTATTTTTAAGTCCGTTTTTTTTACTAAAGCACCCGTTAGTTTAATTCATTGGTATAAGTTATGCTATTCGATTAACTTCTCTTTTTAAATAATAATAAAATGACATTCCATATCAATCCAGTAACAATGCATGTCATTGAAATGAAAAATGTAAGCCAATAAAAGCCTCCTGCTGGAAAGGTGAACTCTGCCAAAATAAATAATATGATTCCAAAAAACAAATACATGTGTGGCAATACAAATCTATTCATTGTTCTTGCCCCTTCCTGATTAACTAGAATATTCTTATTCAACTAACCTAACGGTTTCAACTAACGGGTGCTTTAATTCAAGAAGGAGTAAAGCCTTTTTCTTGTTGAACTAACGCGACAGGTTAGTGAAAGAGTGACATTTAAACATTTTTTTATTAATCGTATTTATTATAAAAATCTTAGCTATATTATTAAGTTTCATTATTTTAATTCCGTAATAATGGGGTATATTTATAGTAATTAGAAAGTAATAGAGCGTAATAGAAACTTAATGAGGGTGTTGAGAACAAACTATGGCTTATATTTTATTAATTGTTGGCTTTGCATTGTTGATAAAAGGAGCAGATCTCTTTGTTGATGGGTCTTCCAATATTGCTAAACTGCTCCGGGTTCCGACTATTTTAATCGGGTTAACCATTGTGGCTTTTGGAACAAGTTCCCCGGAAGCGACTGTCAGTATTATTGCAGCACTGGAAGGAAGTGCAGATGTTTCACTGGGGAACGTAGTTGGAAGCAATATTTTTAACATTACCCTTGTTGTAGGTGTAGCAGCTTTTTTATATCCTTTGAGAGTTGAAAGTGAAACCATTAGAAAAGAAATCCCATTTACGATACTCGCAAGTGCGGCATTGCTAATTCTAATAAGTGATATTGTATTGCAAGGAACCAATAGCAACTTGCTTACACGGAGTGATGGATTTATCTTTTTATTATTCTTATCCATCTTTATGTACTATGTGATTGAGATTGGCCTAAAAAGCAGAAAAGATACAGCAGGGGAAACAGTTCCTGAGGACATCAAATGGGGTAAAAATATATTAATTACCATATTAGGATTGGCTGCAATTATATTTGGGGGGGACCTGGTAGTAGATAACGGTAAAGAAATTGCATACTCTCTTGGTATGAGTGAAACATTGGTGGGGTTAACGATTATTGCAATTGGAACATCCCTACCTGAACTTGTCACCTCCGTCTCTGCGGCACTAAAAAAAGAAAGTGAAATCGCGATGGGAAATATTGTCGGGAGTAATATTTTTAACATCTTATTTGTACTAGGTGCCTCGGCTACTATTTCTCCATTAGCGGTAAATGATAAAATGTTTATTGATGTCATCATTATGATTGTACTGACTATTATATTATTGGTTTTCTCAAGAACCAGCTTCAAGGTTGGAAAGCTGGAAGGATTAGTGCTTATCGCCGCCTACTTAATTTACTTTGTGTATATTATATTACGAAATTAATGAAATAGCCGTTCATTCTTTATAGGATTAGATCTAAGATACGTGCTAGATTGTTGGCTTAAGAGCCTGGATTTAAGTTTAATACAAAGGGGCTTAATAGGGAGTCGTCTTTTTCTAAATCAATCGGATTCTGCAAGTAACATATTTAATGGATTGGAGTAATAAAGGTGGAGAAGAGTTTGAAGGATTCCACTTAAACCAAAGGGTGCTTTAGTAAAATATGGCCATCATTTCGATGGTCTATTTTTATTTCCAAAACATTACATCTCAGATATCATTGTGAAATTTTACACTTCAACTAACGCAGCAAGTTAGATGAATATAGGATTGAAGTAAAGGAGGATAATATGAATACATATTGTAAGAGTACATTACATCAAATTAAAGTCGCTGTAACTACAATTGTCGAGATAATTGAAAAGTTAGCAGAAGAAGACTTGCAAAAAAGACCTACACCCAATAAGCATTCCATAGGAGAGCTGTTAGAGCACATCGCTATTATTTGTGATGCCGATTCGCTTATTTCGGACGGGGCTTCCCAAGACAAGATGAATAAATTTTATTCAAGTATTTCATATAAAAGTCTAAATGAGTTGAAAGAAGCATTGATCAAAAATCATCAATTTTTAGAAGAGAAATTTATGAATTTTACAGAAGTCGAACTTCAAGAGGAAATTACTTCTTATTGGGGTGTTACATACTCACGATATGAATGGTTGTTAGAGATTGTAGCTCATATTTATCATCACAGAGGACAATTACACTCTATGCTTGTTCATTGTTATGGGATAGACCCAAAAGTTCCATTGTTTGAATAGAACTTTACTATTGAACTAACGGGTGCTTTAGTTAAAGGCTGCCTGTAAGGGTAGCTTTTTTTGACTAACGGGGCAGGTTAGCGCAAAGTAAGAGAAGCCATGCGAAGTGAGACTTCGTATGGTTTTTTTAGACTTTATACTATAATTCTGAAGATTTCAGTATTGAAAGTTTTGAATTTAAGGTGTAAAATTACACTTATTGATATAATTTGTAACTTTTTTAAAAGGTATTGTGATAAGTAGACAACAAGTTATTCAGCTAATTTCCAGTAAAATGAGAATGATTCGGTAGAGAATATTTATTCACAAGATAAGATGGCTGAAATTATGGAGATCTCCAAGAAAACACTTGTTCAAATCGAAAAAGCAGGACTTTATCTGGTTGGACGAATGTAATTGCAGTCTGTTTTAGGGGACGAGCCATTGGAAAAAATCGAAACGATTGCACATAACGGTAACGACCTAAAGATAAATCAATGGGTGGAAGGGTATGGTGGAAAGAAATTGAGACAAAAGGGGATTAACGACTGCAGCAAAATCTAATAAACCAACATTATCGGATTATCGATGAAATAATTATCGGTGGTATAGTTCATTTGAAGATGTAGGAGTGTTCATTCGTTTAACGAGCTAGCTCAAGATAAGTATTAACAATTAGTTACTCGTTCAAAGGTTAAACTGGATGATATAAAAAACATTTAGGACTGGTTTCAGCTGGTCAATAATTCTTCCGAAAGTTAATAAATTGAAGTTCCAAACTATGAACCTACTGAGATATCAATAAATAAATTAGGAGGATCAACTTGAAATTATTTTTGAAATTATTTGCTACGGCATTCCTATCAGCTCTTTTATTTGGTGTCTGTTTCGGAATATTTATCGTAATTGAAAATTATTATGAAATTAGTGCTTTTGATAACTTTGTAGGAGGATTTACTATCGGAAGCCTTTTTAGTTTTCCATTCTATTTCACGGTGGGCATCTTGTTTTCTTATTTGAACATTTGGGTTACAAACAAAGTGAGTCCCAAAAAATCATATGTCTTTGGTCTATTGATGTACTCATTATTCGGTTTAATCGTAGGAGTTGCTTTATTCCCTCCAGGGATATTTTACATTCGCAACATGCTCTATTTTTTGGGACTAGGCGTACTCGCTACAAATATATTCTATCATGTTTTATTTTTAGTAAATTTATTAGAAAAACGCAAAAAAGTGGGGGAGGGGTACTTAAATGAAAAATAAATCAAAGTTAATCGTCGCACTACTTTTCATTAGCTTGCTACTGAATCTATATTTGGGAAATACGAGTTATCTCAAAAACACAACTACACCCAATTGAGATGACCAAGTGTTTTTAGCTGAAATGACACAAATGGTACTTCAAAACGAGCAATATCAAGAAATTACTGCAAGGGAAACGGTTAAAGCTATTAAACAAGTCGTAAATAGATTCAATGTTAGTGACCCCTCTTCAATTTATAACTATGAGATCCAGGTTCAAACTGGGAAGGAATCATATATTTTTACTTGCACCGATAAGAATTGTACAGATGTTTCGAATGAAGGTTGACTTACTCAAGATATAGCGACAAACAGCCTGTATTAGCTTTAAATAAAAAAAAAATTTTTTATTTACAACTCTTCTTCAACTAACGGATGCTTTAGTTAAACAAGTAGCTGCCTTTTTGGGTAGCTTTTTTTATTGAATTAAAGAAGCAGTTTAGTTGAAGAAGAAGGTTTTTTTGCGATTGTGTTGAATAAGTTAATATATTTAAATTATTGAACTAAAGGGGTGTTTTACTTCAAGTTTGGGGTGGCACTTTTTTCTTGAACTAATGCAGCAAGTTAGTGCAATCAAACATAATATAGAAAGGCGATAATATTGAAAAAATTAACATATTTACTATTGGTTTTTGGGATAATTTTTATAGGTTACATGGTCTTTTATCTAAATGATTATCGCATTAAAGATAATAGAGAAGATATACAATCCAGCTTAGAGATATGGATTAGTTCTGGTAATACGAAAGGCATTGAACCTGATGTGCTTGATTTTCTTCGAATAGGTGACACAAAATCATATCTAGTTTTATTTCAAACAGGCAGTAATAAGATTGGGTACGCTCATTATAAAAAGGGGTGGAATGGAAGATTAAAGATTGAAAATGTTGGATATGGAACGAATATAGTGAAATATCAAAAAGTGAAAACGAACAAAGGGATATACGGTATTTTAGTTGGGAAAAACCCTGAGCTAAAAATTGAAAAAATTAAAGTCAAATTATTCTCTTCCGAATTTAATTTTAAAGTAGATGTTAGTACGGATGAAGTTTTTGTAAAATACTCTCAACTTCCTAAAAGTGTAAATCAACCATTCCCAGCAAATTTAGTATTCTACGACAAAAATAGTAATGTAATTGAGTTAACAGAACTTTTTAATAACTAATTTTAGAAAATGTGAAGAGTTTCACTTTAGTTGGAGGAGATGTTATGAATCATAATGAAGTTGCTGAAATATACGAAACTTATTTAAGTCCACTAGTATCAGAGTTGTACGAGTTGGAAGGCTATGAAACAAGTCTAATTAATGCTCATGCCGGAGGGCGAAATGTCGTTTATAACTGTGTGAAGGAGGGCGCTAGTGCAAAAATACTCAGAATCGCCTATTTAAATGACAGGAGCCGAGGGGATTTGTTGGGCGAAGTTGAATATATCCAATATTTATTCGAGCATGGCGGTAGTGTCTCGAATGTGATCAGCTCCCGGAAGGGAAATTTACTGGAAGAGATCACTCATAATAATCACACCCTTTTTATCTGCCTGTTCGAAAAGGCTAGGGGAAAAACGCTTGTAGAAAATCATTATCAGTATCGCGAAGGAGTTCCTATTACGGAATACTATTATAACTGCGGTAAAGTTCTCGGGAAACTACACCAATTGTCGAAAGGCTATATGCTCCTGTTCATCGCCGATATAGTTTCTTTGATAAATATAATGTCGAGTATATCGATAATCTGATACCGGGTACGTTACCACTGCTTAAGGAAAAGATGGTAGAGCTTCTTAAAACCTTAGAAGAATTGGACAAGAACTCTG
The DNA here is from genome assembly GCF_044762655.1 of Psychrobacillus sp. NPDC096623. NCBI lineage: Bacteria > Bacillati > Bacillota > Bacilli > Caryophanales > Bacillaceae > Psychrobacillus > Psychrobacillus sp. NPDC096623. The sequence continues at coordinate 8,812 of NZ_JBIWER010000001.1, read as the reverse complement.
AGTCTTTCGGTATGGTACATTTTGATTACAATGATGGTAATTATATGATTGACTTTGATACCGGACAAATCACTGTATTTGATTTCGATAACTCTTGTTTCTGTTGGTATATGTATGACTTGGCAAATGTCTGGATGCTCGGATTGGGCTGGATACAATTCGAACCAGATGCCGGTAAACGAAAAGACTTTATGGATGATTATTTCAAAACAGTACTCGAGGGATACACATCTGAGACCAAAATTGAAGATTCGATGTTGAATAATTTGTCCTTATTTATCCAAATTACCCTCATGGAAAATATTATAGATGCATTCGAGGTCATGCGGAACAACGGAGAAGAGTTGAAGTGCTATGAGGAGTTGTCATATAGCATAAAATGCCTCGAAGAAGATATCCCGTATAAGGGATTTTTCCATGAAGTTTTCTCGTGCGAAGAACCTTTCGAGTGTGAATAATAAGGGGGGAAATAATATGAAAAAGATAGTTCTTGTTTTATTTGCTTTTACCATTGCAGGAGTAGGAAGTCTAATTAGTTATAATCAGAGCACTAAAGAAAAACAAGAAAATATAGTAATGGCTAGTATGAATCAATCTGATATTCCTTTAAATCACAATTGGGTAATTACTTTCGATAAGGGAATTAATCAGGATATTATTAATGAAAAATCCATTTATGTTTTAGACGAAGATAAAAATAAAGTCAGTGTGATAGTAGAAGCTAAAGATTCTACAACTATGTTAATAAAACCACCAAGTGAGGGTTATCTAAAAGGAAAATCATATGATATCTACTTTGATAGAGATTTAGATTTGGAACACGTGGGGAATCAAGATATGCCCAAACAATATCGAATACATTTCTCGACGATTAATAATCTATAACTACTATTTAAGAACGGGTGCTTTACTTCAAGAAGGAGTAAAGCCTTTTTTCTTATTGAACTAACGCGGCAGTTTAGTTTAAGAAGAACCATGCAAAATTTAAAGGTTTTTTAACTGAAATACAGAATAAGTACCCGATACAGTTTTGAAAAAATATTGTTAGGAGGAGGATTTCTTGCCTAATCCATTTCATCATTTAGCAAGGGGAATCTTTATAAAAGATAATAAAGTTTTACTTGCACAATCAACCGGATATCAAAATACATTTTTACCAGGTGGTCACATTGAATTTGGTGAAAGTGCAAAAGATGCACTGTTGAGAGAGATAGAAGAAGAATTAGGAATAACCTGCAAAGTGGTTAGATTACTTGGGTTAGTAGAACATAAATGGGAGAAAAGAGGCATCTTAAACTGTGAAATAAATCAAGTATTTGAGATTACAAACGATGAATTAACAACAAGTCTTAACCCAAAATCAATTGAATCTCATCTTAATTTTTTCTGGTGCAATGCTGATGAATTGGAAACTATAAACCTACAACCCTACCCATTTAGGAATCTGATAAAGAATTATTTAAACGGAAATAAGAATATTTGGTGGGAGAGTACTTTAAATTCTGAAATTGATGATACAAACAGAAGTTAAAACTTTCGTTTTTAACTAACGGGTGTTTACTTCAAGAAGGAGTAACGCCTTTTTTCTTATTGAACTAAAGCGGCAGGTTAGTGGAAGAAGGAATTTAGTCCGTAGCCCAAAATTTAAGTAAAAAGGGGATAATAGAATGAACGTGTATTGTAAAGGAATTATAAATCAGATGGATATGGCAATTGATTCAGTAGTCAAGCTGATAAATACGTTAAACGAGGAAGACCTAAACATCAAACCCACGGAAGAAAAATGGTCAATTGGTGAACTGCTCGTGCACATGTCGGTTATATGCAAAGCAGATTTCCTGATTGGTTTGGGGGCATCGGAGGAGGAAATGGATCGTTATTACGAAGAGTCAGAACCAAAGGCGAATCTGAAGTCCATAACTTCAACACTGATAGACAATTACACTTTTTTCAGAGAGGGTGTAGCCGAACTCGAAGATGCAGAGTTATTGAGAGAAACTACTTCCTTCTTTGGGTCAGTCCATTCGCGTTACGAGTGGCTGCTGGATACTCAGGCATATTTTTACCATCACCGAGGTCAGCTGCACGCCATGATCGTTCACATTCTTAAGCGGAAACCAAACGTACAACTATTTGAATGAAATACCGTAATTCTAAGACGGGGCAGCTTTCCTGTTATAAAACTATACTTAACTCGATAATGGGTATCGAACTTTCCAATAGTAATTATGAACAATTTTATGAATCAAATACAAGTAATAGTTATGTATCAGTGAATACAGGTAATTCTCGATACGATCGATGTATTAAAAGATTTTATGAATGAAAAGGGATGGTATTTTAAGGAGCAAATGGGTTCAGGACTTGTCTTTGAAAAAGATGAAGAAACTTTAGTTGTAGAAACCAGACAATATTCAAAACACTATATTTTATGGGATATTCCAAGTGGATTTTTTAACTAACGGGTGCTTTAGTAAAGGTCAATGGGTTGCTTTGGTAACTCTTTTTTCTTATTGAACTAACGGGGCAGGTTAGTTGAAGAAGGATTCTTTGTAGGGAAAGCGAATACTAGATAAGCTGTTACTATTATAGAAATTTTTAAGGGAGATATTTATGGGTTATAAAATTGTTTTCTTCGATGTGGATGGGACTATTACAAATCATGAAGATGGCACCATTCCACAGAGTACTATTGAAGTTATAAAAACATTGAAGAGTAAAGGAATAAAAGTTGTTGCAGCAACAGGAAGACCGTTATCAATGTGCAATGAATTACATGAACTAGGTATAGAAACATTCATTACAGCTAATGGGGGATATGTGAAACATAACCAAGAATTGATTCATAGTGTACCAATGGATAAAAATCTGGTTAAAGATGTTATGGATTTTGCCACATTACACAATAACGGATTATCTTTCTATACTGAAGAATTTAGTATGAATGGTGTAACTGAAGATGGAATTTTAAGAGCATTGAAGGAAACACTATCTCTGAATGAGTATCCTGAAACTAATAAATTAATACATAATCAAGATATATTTTTATTGTGTTTGTTTGCCAATGATGAAGCAGTTGACAAGTACATTCATGAATTTCCGCATCTAACATTCAAGAGATGGCATCCTTATGTGTTGAACGTTTTGAAGGAGGATGTATCCAAGTCATTAGCTATCCTAAAAACTTTAGAATTTTTTGGTATAGACAAAATGGATGCAATCGCTTTTGGAGATGGAGAAAATGATATTGATATGTTGGAATTAGTAGGGTTAGGAATAGCGATGGGAAATGCTAACGATACATTGAAAAATGTGGCTGATTTCGTTACCAAAAAATCCAGTGATGATGGTATTGAATATGCATTGAAAAAATTTATGATAATCTAGAACAGTAATCCTTATTTTTGAATCTTAAATAAACTTTTTTTCTTCTTCAACTAACGGGTGCTTTACTTCAAGAAGGAGTAAAGCCATTTCTTATTGAACTAAAGAAGCAGTATAGTTGTACGAAATGTTCCTAGTTTAACAGGTTTGCCAATATTCATTTTATACATTAAACTAAAAAGTGTAAATTTACACTAAAAGGACGATGTAAAGAATGAAGAAGGTATTAATAGTTTTATTTTCAATGCTTCTATTTTTTTTGCTGCTGTGGGGAGGAATAAAACTAAACTTTTTTCTTTATGAAAAACAGGCTGAAGAAATAATAGCAAAAGTAATTGAATATCAAGGAGCATCTATAGAGAATAGTGAGATACTTGTAGATTTATACGACTATAAAAATGGGTGTTGGTATCAGAAGATTGTATTTAAAGATGATCCAGAAATCGCATACCAATATGAATATACAAGATCAGAAGATCAAGTAAGAATTTTTACTATGTATAATAATATATCTTTAGATTTAGCCAATAAAAAAGCGAAATACCCTGTGTATGATATTTACTTTTATGGCAATAAGATCATAGAAGAAGGAGTTATTGAACTTTAGATTTGTGAATTTATCAATGAGTCGTCCAATTTGGCGGCTTTTTTTTATTTTTCATTTATGGAGCATACTATGCTTTCTAATTCCGCTAACGGGTGCTTTACTTCAAGAATGAGTAAAGCTTTTTTCTTATTAAACTAACGGGGCAGTTTAGTTGAATAAGAAATAGTAGTTAGAATCTAAAATATTATTTAAACAAATGAATTAAACTTTTTTTACCTTAATTCGGTAAGATAAACAATTTGATAACGAAGTGACTTCCTCAAAATTCCAAGTATCTAAATTAAGTGCTCCACCTGGGTAAAAGGCAATTATTTGTAGACCCGCTTGTTGACATAAACAATATATTTCATCTGTTGAATAGCAAGCTAGCGATTGTGTAATTGTTTCATTAGGTGAACTTCTTTCCCAAAGAGTATCCGTCATGCGACAGTTTTTTTCATCATACCCGTACTCTCTCATTATCTGATTTTTCTCAGAGACAAGCATTTGTTGTCCCTTAATATTTAGCCAATAGTTTGGTTGATATATATCAATAAGTGCATATCCGTCAAGCTTCAGCCACTCATTAATACGTTGTAATAGGAGTAGTTGATCTTTATCTGTTCCTACGCCAAAACCATCTAGATAGAGAACTAAATCATATTGTTTAGTTAGTGTTACCGTATAAAAGTTGTCATATAAAATGTTTATAGATGAATTTGAGTGAGCTCTAGCGTAATCAACCAATTCTGATACCAGTTCAACTGTAGTTATATCCTTATTTGTTAGTGAAAGTGTGTTTGCAAGTAGCCCTGAGCCAGCACCGATTTCAAGAACATCCTTAAAGGGTTTACCCACTTGTTCGTGAATCAATGCTACTTCCTTCTTATAATCATTTATATCGTCTAAGGGAACCTGATAAAATTCAAATTGTCTTTTGTAAAAAGGTTTTACCCAATTATCATTCATAAAATATCCTCCTGTAATAAACTATTCGTTTACAGGAATTAAATTAAATTTCTGATACCCATATAGAGCACCTCCCGTTACTATCTTATCATTGATATTAAGTTAATGACAGAAAATTGAGTTTTCTACAAAGTGTTCATTAAGCTCTTCAACTAACGGGTGCTTTAGTTTAACAAGAGGCTGCCTTTAAGGGTAGCTTTTTCTTATTGAACTAAAGAAGCAGGTTAGTTTAAGTTCGAGTTGGCAGAACAATATAAAACCGCTAGAGAATGTACTTCTTCTCTAGCGGTTTCCTGTTTTTAAGTTAATTCAATTATAGCATTTTATTCCATAAACTATAAGTCTGTTTATTTTCAAATTTTCTAGGTAGTATGAGTGGTGAAAAGGGAATTAAAGGATATATAGGGAATTATCATTTTGGGGAATCAAACTTATTTGGGGAGGAATTCTGATGGATTACGTTTATCATATGGTGCCAAAAGAAATGAAGGGGGAGTTTCTTACTTCCCTTAATGAGATAAAACTGATGCATCCCGAACTTTATGAAACCTACTCAAGAAAGTATTTTAACCATCCAGAAAGGGCGAGCTTATTATTGAAAAGCATTCCCAAATTAAATTGTTTATGGAATGATGTAATTTTTTTACTGCCGCTTCACCCTTACTATGTCTATGAGGCTTTACATTCTCTTGGAGTAAGTACTAAAAAAGATTTGATGTTTTATGAAATACCAACGGAAAAATTGGTGGAAAATAAAAATGCTGTGTATTTCTGTAATAAAGAAAATTATAAAGGACCAGCTACAGATATACCTGATGAAGAAGTTAAAATCATTGATATAATTTTTTATCAAGTATGTTCAGCCTTGCCATCGGACACCTTAGCGTACTTTACAGATGAACATAAAAAAGGTGTTAACTTTGGGATGTTCGCATACATTCCTCATATTTTGAGTTTAGGAAACATTAATGTAAAAGGTATTAATAAAATTAACTGGAGTGTTGCTCCAGTTAAAACATAGTTAGTTTTAATAATAGGTAGGATAAATCTGCGACCTTGTTCAATTAACGGGTGCTTTAGTAAAAGTTTATGGGTTGCTTAGGCAGCTCTTTTTTCTTATTGAACTAACGCGGTTGGTTAGTTTAACTAGAATACATAAGCCTATATATTAGAAATGCGGAGAGGGTTTGAGCACAAAAAAGGTACCATATGGAAAATCATATAGGAATAGTATCTTACTAGATTAAATAAAATGATAATAGGAAGAAATGAGGTGATTTTATATTAGAGAAACTTAGAAAAATTAATATGAAAACTGCTGTATTTATGGGGATTATATTTTACTCATTGACTATTTTAATCCATGTTCTAATTATTAGCGGCATTATTCCTTTCACATGGGTTAATGGCGGACGCTCCGAATCCTTCGCTACGCAGCTACCAATATCTATTATCAGTATCTTTATTTCTGTTATTGGAGGAGTGTTTACTCTAATTGTTGGCAGAAATATACTATATAAAAGAGGAATAACCGTTATATGCTGGCTTTTTGTTGTACTTTGGTCTTTTGGGTTTATACAACAATTGTTAGGAACACCTTTTGAAAAAATGTTTTGTTCGTTAATATTGTTCCTTGGAGTCATCTCGAACTTACGTATGGCGATTGAAAAAAGATAGCAGTAACACTAAAGTTAAAAAGTTTGTGAAAGAATGTACTTAAACTAAAGGGTGCTTTAGCTAATCATGGCCATCATTTCGATGGTCTATTTTTATAACCAAAACATCGAGTAGAACTCAGAATGCATTGTGAAGTGTTACACTTAAACTAACGTAGCAGTTTAGTTTAATAAGGGTTATTGATAAAATAACAAATAAAGTCACTTTATTACTAAGGAGATACTTATGCGATTTTTGATTGAATATAAAGATTTTAGTACCAAAGAAGAGAAAAATAAATCATTAAGTATACTGAATACATTCCTAAATGAACATTTTATTGGAGATTATCATGGACAAACATTTGAAAGCATACTAATTCGTTTTGTAAACAAAGCACCACACACAAAAAAGTTTAAATTAAAAACTCTTTATAAAATAATTGCAGAAGTTGAAACTGAAGGGAACTTTACTAACAACGTGAAGTTAAACATTGCTGATTTTCAACATGGACTATCGAAGGTTAAAGAAGCAATTAACATGGTTTCACAAATTGAGGTTAAAGAAGAACTGGATTTTAATAAAGAAAAATTATTATATAACCTTGATAATATTATTAATAAGGCTCCACAAACTGATGAAGAATTAAAAAATTATGCAAAAAAATACAAAGAGATTGAGTATTTAAATAACGTCAAACGTGTCGATAGCTTGATATATTCCTGCAAGATTAATCCAAGACCATTGTTGAAACGAATAATTGGTGTTAGATTATACGACCATTTTGAAAGGAATACATTAGCACCTTACGATTATATATACTCTGAACTATTTAGTAATTTATTAAGAAGAGCCGAGGTAAAATCCCCTGACTATGAAGAGATATATTTCAGTATTGGTGAAACAATAGAACAAGCAAAACAATCAATTACTATTGACGAATTTTTTAAATACACGTACGCCACATTAAATCTATCTGAGTATAACCAAGCAGATGACAAAGGGAAAGCAAATATGGTGTTTAATTCAATGTGCGAGGGATTAAGGATGATTGCTGATTTTGACCATTTAGAAAAAGATAAAATCGAAAGTGTAATTGAGTATATAGGTAAAAATGGAATTGATATGGAAATAATTTATTCTACTGCACGAAATAAAGATTATCTTGTTGAAATCGTATACCATGTTCCACACAGTCATCTTACAAAGGTTGATTTTAAACTAAGAATAACAGAAATAAATAGTAATAAGACTGGAATTATAGCTATTGATAAGTTAAATATTTATTATGCACCTTATAGTATAGGTAAAATACAATTAAAGAAAAATGAGATTGTTATAAAGGGCAGAAATAGTCTAAGGGCAGAAGTTTCTCGTGAGATAGATAAATTACCATCAGAATATCGTTTTAATATAAATGAAATTTTAATACGGTAATTATTCTTATTTCACTAACGGGTGCTTTAGTAAAAAATCATGGGGTTGCCATTGGTAACTCTTTTTCTTATTGAACTAACGGGGCAGTTTAGTTTAATAAGTGGTATTTCTGAAAGTTCAAATTTAACAATAATTCCTAGTTGGAGAACACATTTCATATAATTCATAATTTTTTGAAACCTTTCCGTTTTTTAATCTGTATATATTTTAGAGGGAGGAATTGTGATGAAAAAGCTGATGGTAATGTTGTTTTCAGTTTTACTTTTAGTTGCTTGTACTGATAGTTCCAAGAATGATGAATTAAAAGCATATGTCTCAGATTTTGAAAACTCTGGGTTTATAAATAAATCTAATCAAATCATTGTTTTATCAGAAGAGGGAATAAGGATAAGTAGTCATGTTCAGTGGGGAAAGAGTCACAGAAAAAGCAGTATTGATAAAGTTCTTGAAAAAGAAAATATTCCACTTACCCAACAATTTAATAAAGTTTATAAAGACGCCACGATTAAGACAGATGGTTCTAAATACTATATAACTCTTAACGAAAATATTAAGTTAGAGTTTGAAAAGGTAGGATTAAGAATTATCGAGGACCCAGAAGGTGTCGAGTATTACACACAAGAATATTCTGAGGAGAATTAAAATGGAATATTCAACTAACGGGTGCTTTACTTCAAGAAGGAGTAAAGCCTTTTTTCTTATTAAACTAACGCGGCAGGTTTGTTGAGGATAGGTATAGAATTATAGAATTGGATATTGGTATTGGGGTGAGGAAATGAA